>ONDP01000012.1 GCA_900316645.1 uncultured Prevotellaceae bacterium | reverse complement strand
GTTTCACTCCTTCTTCTCATCAGGTGCTACAAACCAATGAAATCGCTGACACCGATGACGATGACACCGATGACAGCGCCCTAATTTGTTTTGGAAAATCATGATGAAACAGCAATGTCTGTTCCAAGGTTTTTCATAGTATGAGTGAGAATGGTCTCTTAAATTGTATTTTTCAGTTTGTTGGAAAACTATCAATTAGTGCCTGGCAACGAACATTGAATTCTTCGCCTAAAAGCACATCACCACATTCAAACTCACGTTCCGACTCGTCAAGATCAGATAGAGCCTCCTCCATTGTTTGTAATACTGGGGGAACTTTCTCTTCGTGTTCTATAAGACGCTCTGCTAACCACTTGCGATTGCTAGCCGTGAGCGAAAGGCCTTGGATGTAATTCCATAGATTGTTCATTGATACAGCATCCATCGTATTTCTTTTTAATTTCAAAGTATAAGTTGTTTCACGACTGCAAATATAAACACTTTTTCTGAAAATTCCAAGAATATCTGCATATTTTGACTACAACCCGATGACACCGATGACGATGACACCGATGACAGCGCCCTAATTTGTTTGGGGAAATCATGATGAAACATCAATGCTCCTACGCCACTATTTCTTCATCGATTGAGTGAAACATGCCAGTCCCTGCGTTTCCTTTTTCTTCCATCACCCTTCAAACATCTTCCATCAGACTTCAGATGTCACTCACCCGTCCCTGTGACATTAACTTTTCGGGGCATTTTATCTAAATTTGCCGACAAAAACATCACTTATATGACACCTACTACAGCGCGTGTGTTCCAGATCTTCAAGGAACTGAACCAGATTCCCCGTCCGTCCCACCACGAAGAGCGCGTGGCCGACTATCTTTGCCAGTTTGCAGAGAGACTGCACCTACCCTACAAGCGTGATGCAGAGAACTGCATCGTCATCAGCAAGCCCGCCACTCCTGACCATGAGCAGGCAGAACCCATCGTACTACTCAACCACATGGACATGGTGTGCGTAGGCATGAGCGACCCACTCCATGCGCCCATCGACGCCTACGTGGAAGACGGATGGATGAAGGCCAGAGGCACTTCTTTGGGAGCCGACAACGGCATCGGACTGTCGATGGCCTTGGCCGTGCTGGAGAGCGACGAGATCGTCCACGGCCCGATGGAGGTCATCACCACCACCAACGAGGAAGACGGCATGTCTGGCGCCTCACAACTGAGCAAGGACTTTCTGAAAGGCCGCAAGGTCATCAACCTCGACTCAGAGGATTACGATACAATCACCACGGGAGCCGCTGGGGCCTGTCTGCAGTTCCATCGCATCCCCGTGGAGCGTAAGCCCGCTATGGGAGGCAGTTGTTACCGCATCCGCTTTGAGGGAGGACTGGGTGGCCATTCGGGCGTTGACATCAACAAGGGGCGTTGCAGCGCTGTCGTAGCGGCATTCAAAGTCTTGTCTGCCATGCGCGAGGCCTGCGACTTCGACATCGCATCCATCAACATCGGTGAAGCCAACGCCTCTATCGCCTCATCGGCAGAAATCATCATCTGCGTATCTTCAGGTGAGGAGATCATCCATCAGCAGGATACGGCGATGAACCTGTGGTTGCGTGAGAGGTTTGCCGACAGCGATCCTGGCATGCGCTGTACCATCAGCCCATGCGAACCGCAGGAGACGGTCATCTGTCCAGAGGCCTTCCGTGCGCTGATGACCTGTCTGCAACAGATTCCACAAGGCGTGGTGAAAATGAGCAACACGATGAAGGACACCGTGGAAACCTCCAACAACATCGGCCGCATCGTGACGGAATCAGACTGCATCTTCGTCTCCACCCACACACGCAGTTTCATCGACAGCGAGATGGAGAGACTGAGCCGTCAGATTGCCAGCGTTTTCGCAGCATGTGGTGCCAAGAGCGAGACGGTCATGTCTGCTCCCGCCTGGCAGGAGGATCAACAGTCGGCCTTCCTACAACTCACCTCCGACACCTTCAATGACGTGTTAGGCTGGCGTCCGCGTATGGTGGCTATGCACTTCGTACTCGAGGCAGGTTTCTTTGTAGAGCACTATCCCGGTATCCAGATGGCCAGCATCGGCCCCCGCATCGTAGAGCCCCACTCCACCAGCGAGCGCGTCGAACTCTCCACCATTGAGGACATCTGGCACGTGCTCATAGAACTCCTCAAGCGGCTAGCCTGAACCACAGCTGCGGTGATGACAGGGACCTGGTACGTGTCATCACATCAATGACACCGATGACGATGACACCGATGACAGCGGGGTGATTTGTTTTGCAAAAAAATGGTGATTTCTTTTTTATTACAAAAGAAAATGAGTATCTTTGTGGCATGGAAGGATATTCGAACAAAGACTATAAACGACTGGGCGACCGCATCAGGAGTAATCCGAAGGAGGTGGCCGATGCCGACTTGCTGATGCTGCAGGCACTGAGGGTGAGCTATAAGGAACCGCTTGCCGTCATCTTTAACTCGATTGAGAAAGCGGCTCACAAGGTGGACAAGAACTGCATCTGCACCTACCGCGTGAAGCGCATTGAATCGATTATCAGTAAACTGTTGCGATTTCCCGAAATGCAGGTGAACAGGGCTGAGGACATTGCCGGATGCCGATGCATCATGTCAACGACGGAGAAGGCTTACGAACTGTATGACCGACTGATGCGCAACCAGAACCGACTGCCTTTCGTCATCAAGGGGACTATTCACGACTATATCAAGGAACCCAAGGAGAGCGGATATCGCTCGATACACATCAATGCGGTACTGAAGGACGGCGACAACCGCCGCATCGAGATTCAGATTCGGGCACTGGAGCACCATAACTGGGCTACGCTGGTTGAGATTACCGACCTGCTGTTTGATGCCAAACTGAAGGAGCACGGACGGAAGTCGAATCCCGACCTGTATGAGTTCCACCGTCTGCTGTCGCTGCCTCCGGAGCGTCTGACGAAGGACGACCGATATTTCATGGCCGACGTTGCCATCAAGTATAACTACATCGGGAAGATTGGCGAGGTGTTTGCGCGCAACTATCTGGACGTGCGCCGCCAATGGAATAAGATGAAGTTGCAGCACAGTCATTTCTTCCTCGTGTCGATTGGCAGCGACGGTATTCCCGACTTCATGGGATTCAGCATTTTCGAGGAGGCTGAGAAGGCGTATTTCGACAAGTTCGTGAACAACGAAGAGAATCGCAATATTGTGCTCACGCATCTGGAACAGGCCAATTTCACGAAAATCAGTATTGCCTACTCCAACTATTTCATGACCTTCAACAACACCATCGTGCAGGTGTTGCTGAACCTGTCGGAGGCCGTCGTCAATGCCTATCGCCAGAACAAGGTGAAGCTGTTCGACAAGTATTATCAGAGCTATCTCGACCTGATTGAATTCTGGGTTGACCAACAGGTGTTGGAACTGAGTTGGTTCAAGAGCGACAAGATAGCCACCAATTCGCGACTGATGCGCACGGAATGGACCAACTCGATCAACAGTGCCATCGACGTCATGCTGCACATGCGTTGGAAGATGAAACAGGAACTGACGTTCAACCCGCTGCACATCATACCTTATATGCACAAACAGCGCATGCGCAAACACTTTATATGGCGCATCACCGAACGCGTGCCGATGGCTGCTGAATTCCTGTAATCTTAGGGCAACTGGGAGAAATGCCTGCGTCCCTTGGCATAGTATTGCCAAAGGATGGAGAATCGGCGCTGTTCGGGAATATCTGCAGCTACGCGCGACTGCTGGATAGCCTTTCGATCAGCATCGAAATCATGTTTCCATCGGCGGAAGGCCCTACGGGCACGATAGATGGCACAGAAGTCGCCCCACTTACGATTCATCAGCAGCGTTTGCCAGGCTGCCACATAATCGAGGAACCAGCGCCAACGCATGACGCGACCCAGTTCGGCATCGGGCAAACACTTATAAAGCATGGTGAGATTGTTGCGGAAATTGAGATAGGTCTTCATGGGATTCGACTTCGGCAAAGTGCCTCCGCCAACATGATAGACATAGCTCTCAGGCAGACAGAATATCTTTCTGCCACGAATGCGCAAACGCCAACAGAGGTCTATCTCTTCGTTATGTGCGAAGAAACGTCCGTCGAGCCCGCCTGCCTCCCAATAGTCTTTCGAGCGAATCATCAGGGCTGCACCTGTAGCCCAAAGTATCTCGGTGGCATAATCATACTGACCGTTATCGTCCTCAACGGTGTCAAAAATGCGTCCCCGGCAGAAGGGATAGCCGAAGCAGTCGAGGTATCCCCCACTCGCCCCTGCATATTCAAAGCGGTCCTTGTCGAAAATGGAGAGCAACTTGGGCTGGCAGGCTGCAACCTCGGGGTGAACATCCATAAACTCGATGAGCGGGGTGAGCCAATGGTGAGTGACCTCAATATCGCTATTGAGCAACAGATAGTATTCGGCATCAATCTGCTGCAAAGCCTTGTTATACCCCTCGGCAAAGCCCCAGTTCTTCTCAAGTCGGATGACCTTACACTCGGGGAATGCTGTGGAAAGCAGCGACAGGGAATCGTCGGTAGAGGCATTGTCTGCCACAAAGACGGTGGCTTCGTCGCGCGAATACTGCAAGACGGTGGGCAGATACTGATGGAGCATCTTCTGTCCGTTCCAATTCAATATGACAATAGCAAGTTTCATCTGATGGACAATTGAGAATTAAGACTTGAGAATGGAGAGCATCAATGCACTCTTATCATGATTAAACCCAGCGAGGCGCACCTGCATGAGTTCGTTATCGTATTCCGGTCGGGCCTCGGAGGCAGGCAGTTCCACTCGGATGTAGTTCTTAGTGAACCCATGCATTGCCTTTCCGCGAGGCGCCTTCTCGAAGAGCACCTCTGCCTCGCTGCCAATATACTGCTGATAGAAGGCCTGTGTCTTGGCATCAGACAGCTGCAGCAACCGATGGCTGCGCTCACGTTTATCGGCATCGCTGACCACATAGGGAATCTTGAGCGCCGATGTGCCAGGACGCTCTGAATATGGGAACACATGGAGCTGGGTAACATCCAGATGATTGAGAAACTCAAACGTCTCCTCGAAACACTCAGGTGTCTCGCCCCGGCACCCCACCATCACATCAACACCGATAAAGGCATCAGGCATCACCTGCTTGATGCGATGTATCTTGTCAGCAAACAGCTGCGTATCGTAATGGCGATGCATCAGACGCAACACGGTGTCGCTGCCACTCTGCAAGGGTATATGGAAATGGGGCATGAAAGCACGGCTCTGAGCACAGAAGTCGATGAGTTCGTCGCTCAGCAAATCGGGTTCCAAACTGCTGATGCGATAGCGGCGAATACCCTCTATCTGGTCGAGTGCCTTCACCAAATCAATGAACTGCTCGCCAGTGGTCTTTCCGAAATCACCGATATTCACACCCGTCAGCACAATCTCCTTGCCGTCCTCGCGAGCCGCCTGCTCAGCCTGAGCCACCAGCGACGCTATGCTGGGATTGCGACTGAACCCTCGGGCATAGGGAATGGTGCAGTAGGTGCAGAAATAGTCACAACCATCTTGCACCTTCAGGAAATAGCGCGTGCGATTGCCTCGTGAACAACTGGGTGCAAAACTACGGATGTCCTTCGTCTTCTCCGTCAGATAGGTAGCTGTTGCACTGCGATGGACAAAAGCATCGGAGAGAAACTGAATGAGGTTTGCCTTCTCGTTGGCTCCCAACACCAGATCGACACCCTCTATCTTGCTCACCTGCTCAGGCTTCAACTGGGCATAGCATCCCGTCACCACCACAAAAGCACCAGGATGTTGGCGCACCATGCGATGAATGGCCTGACGACACTTATGGTCAGCCACCTCCGTCACCGAACAGGTATTAATCAGACAAATGTCTGCCTGTTCGCCCTTGGCTGCCGTCAGCACCCCCAACTCCTGAAGCATCTTTGCAAAGGTAGATGTCTCAGAGAAGTTCAGTTTGCAGCCCAAAGTGAAATATGCTGCTTTTTTCCCTTGAAAAACTGATGAGTCTATCATATATATAATAAGGTGTCACGTTTACGAGCACAAAGGTACACAAAAAATGCAAGAAATGACGCTTTTTTAGCAATTATTCGATTAAGTGTAAAATTGATAACATTTTTAACATTTCGTAAGTAGCTGATTTATAGCGTTTTGCAAAAAAGTTACAAAAATGCCCTAAAAAAAGTCACAAAAAAAAGTACAACATATCAAAAAAATGCCTACCTTTGCATCGTTTTAATAAACAAATGATTGTTTTACAGATTTAAAAAGCTTAGAAAAATGAAAAAATTAGTATTTATGTTCGCAGCCATCGTAGCTGTTTCTTTCGCTTCTTGTGGTAACAAGGCTCAGACCGCTGAGGTTGACACCGATTCAGTTGAGGTTGTTGATAGCGCTGACACTACCGCTGCTGTTGCTGATACTGTTGCTGCTGACAGCGTTAAGTAATCAGAACACTCGAACAAAATTGAGAGAATCGCCGCTGGATTTATTCCAGCGGTTTTTTGTGTCCCTACCCCCTACCCAACTTACATCACCTGCCCCACCTACCTCATCACTTCACCATCACAAAAAAGGACCCGTCGTTGTGACGAGTCCTCTTCAATTATAATAACTATGATTTGCTTTACAGCATGGTTATTCCTCTGTAGCAGGAGCTTCCTCTACTGCAGGAGCCTCAACGGGAGCCTCAGCAACAGGAGCTTCTTCTTTCTTCTCCTCGGCAGCGGCATTCTCAGCAACCACCTTTACAGGAACAGCAATCTCAACCTCCTTGTGGAAGTGAACAGTAGCTACATAGTCGCCAACAGTCTTAGCATCAGTCATGGTGATGATCTTGCGATCAATGTCGTGACCCAGTTTCTTCAACTCCTCAGCAACGATACCTGCATTAACAGAACCATAGAGCTGACCGGTAGCGCTAACCTTAGCGGCGATGCACAAAGCAACGTCCTTGATAGCCTCGCCCTTCTTCTCAGCCTCAGCCTTGATAGCAGCCAACTTGTGAGCCTGCTGCTTCAGGTTCTCAGCCAAAATCTTCTTAGCAGAAGGAGAAGCGATTACAGCCTTGCCCTGAGGAATCAGGTAGTTACGACCATAACCAGACTTTACGTTTACGATATCGTTCTTATAACCTAAGCCGATAATATCTTCTTTCAGTATAATTTCCATATTGTCGTCCTCCTCCTTATTTATTTCAACATATCAGTTACGTAAGGAAGCAGTGCAATCTGGCGAGCACGCTTTACAGCCTGAGCCACACGGCGCTGATACTTCAGCGAAGTACCTGTGATGCGGCGAGGAAGAATCTTACCCTGCTCGTTCAGGAACTTTTTCAGGAACTCAGGATCCTTATAGTCTACATACTTAATACCACTCTTCTTGAAGCGGCAATACTTCTTCTTCTTGGTGTCAATAGAAGGAGCTGTCAAATAGCGGATTTCTGTTTCTTGTGCCATAGTTATGCCTCCTCTTTTTTACCTAATTTGTTACGACGCTTAACAGCATACTCTGCAGCATACTTGTCGAGCTTTACTGTCTGGAAACGGATAACTTTCTCGTCACGACGGAAAGCAGTCTCCAAAGTCTTGATCACTTCTGGCTCAGCCTTGAACTCTAACAGATTGTAGAAACCTGTTGATTTCTTCTGAATAGCATAAGCCATCTTCTTCAGTCCCCAGGCCTCTTCGTTCACGATCTCAGCACCCTTATCGGTGAGGATCTTCTTGAACTTAGCGACCGTTTCCTTTGTCTGCTCATCAGACAAAACGGGAGTCAAAATGAAAACGGTTTCGTATTGATTCATAATACTTTAAATAAAAAATTTGTTATTTTGCAAAATTGCGGGTGCAAAGGTACGAAAAAAAAGTGAAAAGTGTAGAGCGAAAAGCGAAAAATTAGTATCTTTGCAGCAAATTTTAACGATTTATGAAGAAAAATGCGTCTCTCATTGGCATTCTGTTGGTTATAGCGGGCACTTTACTGCTGTTTGCTGCCTATTTGCTGCACTATACCACTAATTATATATTAATAGGTGGACTTGTGCTCATCATAGCCGGTATCATTGGCTACGTACAAGGCATCAAGCACTCCAACGGCTATTAATCCTTCAGCGCTTCACTCACTTGTTCTGCAATCTGCCGCATACCTTTCTGCGACGGGTGCCCCCACTGCTTGTCGATATCGTGGAGCTGGATGAAGGGCACCTGATAGTGCTGGCAGATAGTCTTCATAGAAGAGGTGACCTCGTCGGAAAGGATATCATTGATGATGACATAGATGGCCACACCGGGATAACGGTTCTGCAGATGGGCAAGGACATAAGCCATAGCCGGACGGAACTGATAGAGGTCGCGCTGACTCCAGCCACTATACTGGAAATCGCCAACAGGCGACTTTGCCCACGTATCATTAGTGCCTCCGAAGACAAGTATCACATCGGGCGAACCCAACTGCCACAGTCGGGTGCAGTAGGAACGGTCGCTATAGTCGGCACCTTCGTAACCCGTATGACAGATAGTGGCACCTGAGAAGGAGTTGTTCTGGCACAGACGATAATCCTTGCTGTTGTTGCGAATGAGTTGTTGCCACCATAACTGGCGCACGTCCTGCACGTCGTTATTCTGCGGGTTCGGCTGAGGATACCACACCGCATTTGTATCGGGCACCACATAGCCCTTGAAAGTACTATAGGAATCACCGAGGATGGAGATGCCCCGTTTCGACTGAGCCTGCAATCCTACACAGGCCACAACTGCAATCAGAAGAATAGAAAATCGTTTCATACAGCTAAAGGTTTCTTTAAACGAAAAGCTCACTGAAACGATGTTCAATGAGCTTCTCTTGCTAGCGGTGCGTACGAGGCTCGAACTCGTGACCTCCTGCGTGACAGGCAGGCATTCTAACCTACTGAACTAACGCACCAGTTTTTGTTTTGCGGGTGCAAAGGTAGGAAGAAAATCGGTATTTACAAAACTATTTATGTTAAAATTTGTAAAATTCGTTGCATTAATAGTGCATCACGATATTCCTTTCCATCGAAGAGCCAGTCTTTCAGACGAGCTGACTCACTGAAAGCCAAGCTGTTAAAGAGATTTTTGGCTGCTTCGTTGCGAATGTCCACAAAAACGTAGATTTGATGCAAATGGAGTATGCGCTGAGCATAACCTACCAATTCGTTGACAGCAGCCGAGGCATATCCTTGGCGACGATGATTGTTCATAATCACAATGCCCAGTTCGGCACGTTGGTGCTGAGGGTCGAAGTTTACCACATCAACAATGCCCACCGTCTGCCCTTCCTCGTTCTCGACAATCAGTCGCACTTGGCGATCCACATAGATATCATTGCTGGCATTGGCGATATAGTCGTGAAGCGTATAGCGCGAATAGGGCACATTGGTGATGCCCACGCCCCATAGCGAGACATCATTCTCGATGGCATAGAGCAATTCGAGGTCTTCGGGTTCCAACGCCCTGAGGCGTATCTTTGTATCAGTATTCATCAGCGTAACAATTCTTGTGGAGTAATCACGGTCTTTACACGGGTACGTACCAGGCGTGAAGGCAGAATACCTATCATTCCCAACAGGGCACGGAAGTAGATACCTATCTCTATGCCTTTACGGGCAAAGAAATTCAGATGGGCATAATGCTTGCGGAAATAGATGAGCATTGCCTTATAGAAGATGCGGACGTAGCGCACGGAAGCCTTGTCGGTGCTGCCACCTTTATAATGTACAATCTTGCAGGGCAGATAGCAGTTATGCCACCCAGCATTCAGCAGACGACACGACAAATCGATATCTTCGCCATACATAAAGTAGTCTTCGTCCAACAGCCCCACCTGTTCCAAAGCCTTGCGGCGAACAAAGAAGAATGCACCGCTGACCACCTCTATCTCTGCCGGCTCGTTCCATGAGAGCCAACTCATATAATAGCGGCCGAAGGTGCGACTGCGGGGAAACAGGTCGGCCAATCCACACATCTTATAAAAAGAGACAAGCGGTGTGGGGCGCCCTCTTCGCGACTCCATCGCCTTGGTACCATCGGCATTCAGCATCTGCACACCGACAGCACCAACGGTATCGTGAGCCTCCATGAACTGCAACACTTCGTGGAGCGTTTTCTCTGCAACAACCGTATCGGGATTGAGCAGCAACACATACTCGCTCTCGCTCTGGCGAATACCCATGTTGTTGGCACGGGCAAAACCCAGGTTGTCGCCACTCTCGATAACGCGCACTCGGGGATAATGCTCACCGATATATGCCACAGTATCGTCCTGCGACTTATTGTCAACCACCATGATTTCCGCGTCAATGCCCTGCATCGCCTTCTCTACGCTCTGCAGACATTGGTCAATATACTGCCGGACATTATAGCTGACTATGATGATTGTTAGTTTC
This sequence comes from uncultured Prevotellaceae bacterium, assembly GCA_900316645.1. Lineage (GTDB taxonomy): Bacteria > Bacteroidota > Bacteroidia > Bacteroidales > Bacteroidaceae > Prevotella. The sequence continues at coordinate 64,195 of ONDP01000012.1, read as the reverse complement.
TTCATTTTCAACAGCGTTATCGGGTGTTACTTCCGACTCACAACGAGCCATAGAGGGATAGACAAAGGGTTGGCATATCAGCAGAATGATGGCCAGATAGCCAAAAGTGGTCTGTAAGAACATCTCGTAGAGAAATGCGTTAAACAGCATCGGCATATCGAGCAGGAAGATGCGCAATGTTCCCCATTTCAGCAGGGCTACCTCCTTGCGACGCTGCAAGTCACTACGGATGATTTCCATCTTGAAGAGTCGCAAAGCCAGCCAGGCATCGGCGAGCGTCACAAGTTCCATGATGACTGTCAGCACGAATTCCGCCTGCGTCCTACCTGCTGCAGTGCCAGGCATCAAGACTTCAGTCTCAAAAAGCAGTACGATGAGTATCGGCAGCAATATACCGCCAATGAAGAATCCCATCAGAATATTCCTTGTATGTTTCATTTTCTCGTTCATATTATTTTCCTTCAAAGGGTGTACGGTTCAGTATCGAACGTCCCAACGTCACTTCATCGGCATACTCCAGTTCGTCGCCCACAGGGATGCCTCGGGCAATGATGCTCAGTCGGACATCATAGGGAGCCAGTTTGCGGAAGATATAGAAATTGGTGGTGTCGCCCTCCATCGTAGAGCTGAGTGCGAGAATGACTTCCTGGATGTGCTCCTCCTCTACCCTCTTCACCAAAGACTCTATCTCCAAATCGGCAGGTCCGATGCCGTCCATGGGAGATATCACTCCACCCAGCACGTGATAAAGTCCCCGGTATTGCTGGGTGTTCTCAACAGCCATCACGTCCTGCACATTCTCTACCACACAGATGGTGGAGCTGTCGCGACGCTGGTCGGCACAGATGGGACACACGTCGCTGTCGCTGATGTTATGGCAACGGCGGCAGTAGTGCACCTCCTGTTTCATCTTGGCAATGGCTTCGACGAACGACTGCACGTCTTCAGGGTCTTGGCGCAGCTGATAGAGCACCAGTCGCAAGGCCGTTTTCCTTCCGATGCCAGGCAGTTTCGAAAATTCCTGCACTGCCCTTTCCAACAGTTGTGATGGATATCGTTGTATCATTTCTAATTGTCAATTATCAATTCTCATTTCTCAATTTCACTCAGTTCCAACCATCGCATGCTCTTCTCGTCAAGCTCGTCTTTGAGCAGCGGCAGGCGCTTGCTTTTCTCCGTGAGTTCTTCTATGCTGAGTGTACCGCTGCATAGTTGTTCTTCTATCTGTCGCTGTTCTTCCTCCAAGGCGGCAATGTCGCGCTCCAGCTGTTCGAACTCGCGCTTTTCTTTGTACGACATTCGGCGTTTTTCCTTGCCTCCTGCGCTCCCTGCGCCCCCTAAGTTAGGGGGTTGGGGGTCTGAACGACCGTCCTTCTTGCCCTTGTTCTGACCCCTATGGTCCCCTAACTTAGGAGACTTTTCTGACGGCGTAGAGGACTGAAGCGCTGCCCACTCCCGATACTGGGTGTAGTTGCCAGGGAAATCCTGGACTTCACCCTGCCCTTTGAATACGAGCAGATGGTCAACCACTTTATCCATGAAATAGCGGTCGTGGCTGACTACGATGACACAGCCCGGGAAATCCTGAAGATATTCCTCGAGAATCTGCAGCGTCACTATGTCGAGGTCGTTGGTAGGCTCGTCGAGTACGAGGAAGTTGGGATTCTTCATCAGTACTGTGCACAGATAGAGCTTTCGACGCTCACCACCGCTCAGCTTATATACATAATTATATTGTTGTTCGGGAGTGAAGAGGAAATACTGCAACAACTGGGATGCAGAGAGTTTCCTGCCACTTCCCAAATCCACATAGTCGGCAATGGCAGTGATGACGTCAATCACTTTCTGCTGTTCGTCGAATTGCAGTCCCTCTTGCGAGAAATAGCCGAAGCGCACGGTTTCGCCCACCACGATACGTCCCTCGTCAACGGGCACTTGTCCCAGCAGCATCTTGATAAACGTCGATTTGCCCGTGCCGTTATTGCCCACAATACCCATTTTCTCGAATCGCGAGAAATTGTAGTAGAAATCCTTCAGAATGGTGACCCCACCTATCCTCCCCTGTTTAGGGGAGGCATCTGTTGCCCCTCCTACACAGGAGGGGTCAGGGGAGGTCTCATACTTTTTCGAGATATACTGGCACTCGAAAATCTTGGAACCGATATACACATTGCTGGCTTTCAGTCGCAACTGCCGTTCCTCGATGCGTTGCTTTGCCACGCGCTCCAGTTCATAGAAAGCTTCCTCGCGATAGCGGGCCTTATGCCCTCGGGCCTGTGGCATGCGTCGCATCCATTCCAGTTCGGTGCGATATAAATTGTTGGCACGGGCTATCTCGGCACGTCGGGCGTCAATGCGTTCCTGTCGTTTCTCCAGATAGTAGGCATAGTTGCCGCGATAGGTATAGATGGTATGGTCGTCCAATTCGAGGATGACGCTGCAAACGCGGTCGAGGAAGAATCGGTCGTGGGTAACCATCAACAGCGTGCGGTTGCCACGTTGCAAGTATCCCTCCAGCCATTCTATCATCTCAAGGTCCAAGTGGTTGGTGGGCTCGTCGAGTATCAGCAGGTCGGGTTCCGTCAGCAGCGCGTTAGCCAGTGCCACACGCTTCTGCTGTCCACCGCTCAACTGTCCCATCGGCTGTTGCAGGTCGCGAATCTTCAGTTTTGTCAGCACTTGCTTGGCTTTCAACACCTTCTCGGGGTCCCCCTGATGATTAAAACATGCATCCAGCACCGATTCCTGCGGATCGAACTGTGGCGACTGTTCAAGCATTCCCACCTTCAGGTCGCGACGGAAGATAATCTCGCCGCTGTCGTATCCCTCCTTGCCTGCGAGAATACTGAGCAATGTCGATTTCCCCGTACCATTCTTCGCAATCAGTCCTACGCGTTGGCCTTCGCCAATGCTGAAACTGATGTCCTCAAACAGTTGCAAGGCACCGAACGACTTGCTGAGATGTTGTACGTCCAAATACGGGGTCATACGTTCATGACGAATTTCACCAACAATATCACCACTGGAATGGTTACCAACGAAATACCTATCAGGTCAATAATGAATCCCGTTTTGATCATCTTCGTGATGGGCACATAGCCCGACGCATAGACAATGGCGTTAGGCGGTGTAGATACCGGCATCATAAATCCTAATGACGACGACAGCGCAATGCCGATGGCCACAGGGATAGGACTCATATCCAACGACAAGGCTGCACCAATGGCTATGGGCGCTATCAGGTTGGTCGATGCAGTGTGCGACGTCAACTCCGACATAATCAGGGTCGTTACGCAGAACACACCCACAAAGGCCCACTCCGACGGGTTGTCACCCAAAACCTCCTTGATACCGTTGCCAATCCATGCCGACAGTCCCGTGGTGTACATCATCGCACCCATGGCCAGGCCACCGCCAAAGAGCAGCAGCGTGCCCCACTCGATGCCTTCCACACCCTCTTTCCAACTCAGTGCGGTTTCACCCTTCTTTCCAGGCAGGAAGAACAGCAACAGTCCGCCCACCATGGCAGCAATGGATTCGGGGAAGTGGTTATCGTAGAATGTCATCACGTCCGACTTCGACCCATAGACAATGCTCAGCACACTGGGTGCCACCCACAGCACTATGGCCACGCCAAAGGCAATGATGGTGCTCTTCTGTGCCGTGGTCCACTTACCTAGCTCATCCACGTTCTTTCTGATAAACTCGCGGGCACCATTGATATGCTTCACGTCAGCCGGAAACATCCTCCACAGCACCACGTAAGCTATCAGGAAATAAAGCACCATGGCCACAATGCCCCATATCATCCATTGGAAGAACGATATCGACGGAGCCTGCAGAGCCAACTGGTCCAGGAAACCAATCATAATAATGTTCGGGGGCGTGCCGATGGGCGTCATCACACCACCGATGCTACACGCATAGGCCGTCATCAGCATCAGTCCCGTGGCATACTTATAGTTCGCCAGGTCGATGGTTTTTCCGTTGGCAGCCATCATTTCTCGGATAGCCTCCAGCAGTCCCAAGGCAATGGGAAACATCATCGCTGCCGTAGCCGTATTGCTGATCCATCCCGAGCAGAGCATACACGCCAGCCCGATGGCCAGGAATATCTTTCGGGGCGAATCGCCCACCCACTTCATCGACATGATACCATAGGCCATACGCTTGTCCAGCCCATTCACCATCATACCCTTCGCCAACAGGAAACCACCCATGAATAGGAATATCATCGGATTGGCAAAGTTGTCAAAGGCATCTTTCATCGGCGCAATGTCCAGCACCACACACAGCGTCGGACCTAACAGCGACGTCACGGGGATGGGCACCGGCTCCGTAATCCACCAGATAGCCACCAGCGACATGATGGCCAACATATGGTGTGCCGATGCCGAAATATCCTCAATAGGCATCAGCCATATCAGCAGGGCACACAGCGGGCCCATCACCATCCCTATCCTTTTCCTCATCTTCTCAAATCCACTCTCCGTCTTCATATTCTCAAATCATAAATCTCAAACCTCAAATCTCAAATCTCAAACCTCAAATCTCAAACCTCAAAGAAGAATTAATTTCTTCAATATAGTTCAGCACATCGTCACGTCCCTGTTTCTTCTCAGCCGAAGTAACGAATATGGGGGGCAGTTCCTCCCACGTCTCCTGCAGCGTCTTCTTATACGCCTCAACGTTCTGCGCAGCCTTGGCTGCCGACAGCTTATCGGCTTTGGTAAAGATAATCGAGAACGGTACCCCCGACTGCCCGAGCCAATCGATGAACTCAAGGTCAATCTTCTGCGGCTCCAGTCGGATGTCCACCAACACAAACAGGTTCACCAACTGTTCGCGTTGCAGAATATATCCGCGAATCATCTGGTCGAGTTTCGCCACCTCAGTCTTCGACCGCTTGGCGAATCCGTAGCCAGGCAAATCCACCAGATACCACTCCCTGTTGATGATAAAGTGATTGATGAGCAGCGTCTTACCTGGCGTAGCCGACGTCTTAGCCAGTTTCCTGTTATTCGTCAGCATATTGATAAGACTCGACTTGCCCACATTCGACCGTCCGATGAAGGCATATTCCGGTTTCGTATCCTCTGGGCACATGCTCACCACGGGAGCGCTCAGCGAAAATTCAGCAGTTTTTATATCCATCTCGTTTCGTTTTGCTTGCAAAGGTACGATTAAGTGAGCACAATACAAAACAAAAAATGTTTTTTTTAGTTTTTATTGTCGAACGGAAGTACCTTCGACCGCCAGGTCAAAGGTACGATTAAGTGAGCAGAAATCCAAAATATTTTTGAGATTTCTCGAACGTGAGTACCTTCAACCGATAGGTAAAAGGTACGATTAAGTGAGCAGAAAATGCAAAATATTTCGTTTGGGTGAAACAGTGCTGTCCCAGCGTTTCATGTTGACGATGCGTTTGATTATACCTATCAGATGCCACTTTTTCATCATGACGCAAAAGTCGGTTTTGGTATTTTTTTTGACAAATCCATCTCGTCATTTCAGCCCCCCAAAAACGTGAGTTAACTCGATTGATGAAATGAGTTAACTCAAACGACAAATCGAGTTAACTCAACTCATTATTTGAATTAATGAGTATCAGATTATAGCCAGAGATTTCTTTACAGATTAAAAGCAAATGAATGATGTCCGATAACCAGAAACCGATGACACCGATGACGATGACACCGATGACAGCGACCTAATTTGTTTTGCAATCATGATAAAACAGCAATGCCCTTACACTACTATTAGGAAATCGATTGAGTGAAACATCATATCTGTCCCAGCGTTTCACACCAGCCTTTCTGTAGACGATGCGTTTGATTATACCGCAATCAATTCCTGTCCTATTTCACGTACTGTATCAAGAATCAGCGTGACCCTTGCATCGCTCGCCTTCTTCTTACCACTGATATACTGCGCCATCAGACTCTGAGAAATTCCCAAGCGGCGTGCGATAGCAGAGACATTCAATTCTGGGTGAGCCATAAAGACTTTGTAGAGTTGATTCGTTTCCCGCTTATCAAAGAACCCTTCAAAACACAAGTCTTCATCAATGTCCTCCCAATGCAGTCCGTACTCATCAGCCTCATAATTGGCACGTTGTTCTTTGGTTGCATATCTTAGACGAGGATAGTCGGCGAACTTCTCGCATGCCTCGCGTCCGTCAGCAGTCCTAATCCAAACCGCATCGTCAGTCAGCCAAATCTTCTCAATCTTCTCCATAATCTGCAAAGATAGGTAATTATTTTATTACCTCCAAATTTTGGAGCAACTTTTTTATTTTCCATCTTCCATCAGACTTCAGATGTCACTCACCCGTCCCCGTAGCACTAAAGATTTTGTGTTTAGATATGTCTCTTGGTAAATTCATTTCAAAAGTTCACCGTCATTAAATTTGCATTATCAATGCACCTCAATATCTATTCCATCTAATTTGAACTTCCCTTCGTTAAACACTCTGTAGTTATCTGATACATATTGCATTCCTGTATCCTTATGTATGGGAATAACTCCAATAGAAGGCCTGACTGCCTTGCAGACTTCGTAGAGGGTGTCAACATCAGCATGTCCGCTTGTATGAAATCTGTATTCTACTCCATCCAAAATACGATTCTCGAATAGTTTTCGAATAGACAGAACATTTTCTATAGCATTTTTCCCTCTTTTTTCCGCATAACCGCTCCACATAGAATAAATGAGCCAAGGGTCTTCGTCGTTGAATACTTGTAGCATATCTTCCAGCAACCACAAGCTATTCATCCTAACAGGCATTAGGAATCCCTTATCTCTTAGATAATCTTTAATCTTTGGAATCCGATATGCTTTATGCCCACTTAACTCAAAAATGTGGTTGAAATTATACAGCGGGCTTTTCTTGCCACTATATTCAGAAATATCCATCTACGAGAAAAACCTTGCCTGTTGCTTTGCATGCTGCATGAAATGAAGCGAGTCGATCAATGTCTGTTGACGAACAAAGGGCAAAGACGTATTTATGCTCACAAAGTGCTCGAATGGTGTTTAGCTGAATCTGCTTTTCTGTTACAACTTGCTCTTGTTTTCTCCCCAGCATAGTTCCCTCTGTGATGAGTAAATCAACATGACCAATATATTTCTCTAATGTAGGAAACAACCCTTTACCCAAATATCCGTGACGACGGAAATCACCAGTATGGAGTATTTTCTTCCCTTCACATTCTATCAGAAACATATAGGCATCAAAAGCGGAATGACTGACAAAGAATGATGTGACGGAAAAGCCTTCTTTTATCTTGATACGTTCACGTTCCTTGAAAGGAAGCATCCGTTTAGTGGCAGCCAGTTGCTGGCTGAAATCTTGGTGAACATTTAGCGCTTCATACTTGCATCGCATCACGTCAATGGCTCCTGCTCCCATATATTGCTTAACACATGTTGGTACAAGATGATGCAGTCCCACATGGTCACCATGATAGTGAGAATAAAAGATAGCATCGGCGTCAGCTGATCAGTCTTATCGGAACCAGGCAAATTACTGCCCAAATCAATGAATATTTTGGCATCTTTGGTTGCTATCTCTGTGATGCAACCACCTATTTGGTTTGCACCTCGATGGATAGTGATTTTCATATGCTTATAATATCTGTAACCAAAATCTTTTTAAAAGAAATAGCATCTGCAGCCATACCATCATTTATTATATCCAAGATTATATCAAGATTATATTCAATTAGAGGATGTAATGTATATACCAAAAATACGGCTTCGATACGATTGATTTTTTCTTCTTTAACTGAACGATATAAATATTGTATGTTCCTATAGTCAGTAGCAGTCTCTATAGATTGAGGATATTTAATGCGACCTTTATTCACTTCGTTCATAACGTTAGCATAAAACATAAGTTCAGAGATAATACCTACTTTATTATTGGTTTCATCTTTGAGTTCAAAAATTCTTAAAACATCCTTGTCTATTTGCCACAAATCAATTTGACTTGCTCCTCTAGGTGTACATGCTCTTTTGGACTTTACTTCACCGTCGAAAAGCCCGACAGGTAGTTGATGATCCGTTACAGGCACAGACTTCCTTAACTTATCCATGACTAGTCTTTCCAATTTAGCCTCACCTTTGTTAATCTTTCCTTTTCCAGATACTTCTTCAGCACCTTTGGTAGGATAATTGATGCGTAGATTAGAGTGATATTCAGAAAACAATCGTATTGTATCTTTTTTGCTTTTGTGGATGTTAAACCAATTATAATGTCTCGAGAAAAACAAGACTCTCAGAAGAAAACGATTGTAATGTTTCTCTTGCCTCTGTCGTACTTGTGTATTTGTACTATACAATGGCAAATCCCAGTTTATTTCAACATTCTTAATTTCAGGGAAATAAGACTTTATGCAAATAGACCACCCTTCAAATGCGGAGCCATCTGTTTGCATGTTGTCACGTACAGCACTTCCTTCTATTTTTAGATACAATACAGAATCAGATATACCAAAATCGATTTGCTTTGGTAATTTTAAATTCTCATTCTCAATCCTTGCACTCAGCGTTTCACAGATTTGTTCTTTGTTCATATCTTTTATTCTCTTTTTTATTCTCAATTCACGCTTCATAAATGTTTTATTAATAGGTTCTATTTTAATAGCTTCAAGTTGATGTTTGTAGCACCAGAGTTGTCCATCGGCACCATGCTGAACATCTAACTGTATGCCTTGTTGTGATGCTTCCACTTGTAATATTCCCACTTCCAGCGGTGTGAGGAACTCTACGTTCTCATCACTAATCCATTCGCCATTATCGTTGCGAATCAAATGCCATTTCCTTTCTTGCTCTTTCGTTTCCATCATGCATATTCTAATTGTGGTACATCTATGGTGACATTCTCCGTATCATCGCCATCGTCCAATGTAGGAACAGCTAATCTGAGTTCACCGTCTCGCATCGTATTATCTACAAGCAGCGTCAAGGGGTAGATATCGCTATCCTCATTCAATATGGGATAGCCGTACTCATCAAACTCCGTCATAAATGCGGAGTCAATACCATACACATAGGTTTTCTCGCTGTGCTTGTCCATCTCATGGTTGATGAAAGGGTCTTGAACGGCATCGAACGATTTCCCTTGCGTCAAGTCCATTCCATACAACAAGAAAGGTGCTGCGTCATTCGATTTTGCCAGCAAATCCATTGTCTGAGAATTGGCATATAGATTCAACGCGTATTCCGTTGAGTGACGCTCATGGAAATCTCGTTCAAACTCTTTCACTACATCACGGAATGTCACACCATCTGAAATCCTCCTGCCCTTTTCGTTAAAGTCAGTAGGTTTGAAGTAATAGGTTTCTGTTATTTCATTTTCTATCATATGATATATATACGAAGTTGCTATGGAAATATATTACAGGATTTCCACTTTATTAACTACTCCGCTCGACTTTTAACGTATCGTAACGGAATTTTGTCTCACTTCCTCATCAGTTTAGCGTACCACTCTTCATCAAGATGGAAGCCCCAGAAATGCTTTCCATCACCACCTAAATCCCAAGGGCTCATCACTTCGAAGGACTTCAAGGGAAGAAGATGTGCCTTTCCCTGATGTAACAATACATGCGCCTTGCGGCGGAACTTGCGGCTACTCGCCTGCTTTCCTTTCTTCTGCGACTTGCAGCAACACCATGTGCTGACTGGCATTCGCTTTCTACTTCTGCTCATTGTCTCGTAAATGTTATGAGGCGACACGGATTGCTGTCTCATGCCGTCTCGGTTAAACATTACGAGACTGTATGGTTCTGAATGTTCATAATCGTATTTCTTACCCTTATGGTTACTTATGCCATCTCTAATTCTTCTTGGAGAATAGAAATGTGCAGACAGTCCTCAATCTTAGACATGGTTTCAAGAGAATGGTTCTCCTGACCTTTCAGAACCTTTGAAACATATTGCTGGCTGCATCTCTGATTTCTCGTTGTCATTCTCTTTTTCGTTAACAAGAGCCCATCCTATACTGGTCGTGCCTAAATCTAGACCTAGAATTTTCTTCATAATCTATCGTATTTTTAGTTATTTTGCTACAAAAGTACATATTTCTTTTGAAAAATTTTGTTCTTCTCTAGAAATTATTTATCTTTGCAGTACTAATTTTAAGCAAATCACAATAAGGATTATTCCGTTGTGAAAACATTAGGTTCCGGTCCATCGTCCTTTAACGGTGGACTTTTTTGCGTTTTATAGAATTGGATATGACTGAAAATCTGCTCCTTGCCATACTCTAGCCTGCTCCTTGCCTGCTCCTAGGCTGCTCCTAGGCTGCTCCTAAGCTTACTCAACAGTATGGCAAGAGTATGGGAAAGAGCTGTTTACTTCGTATCATCTTTGGGTCATCCTTCATAAAAGAAGTTCAGAGCAGGCTCGATGTGAAACATCAAAAGTGAAAGAAGAACCGAAGGGTTATTGTTCCTCCGGCTCTTTTTATTGTGTCACGTATCAGGTTACAATCCGCTTAGAAATTCATCTGCTGTCATAATTGGCAAATCCGAAAACTCGGCAAAATCCCGTTTGTTATTCGTAATGATAATATCACAGCCTCCAGCCTTAGCACATTGAAACTGCAACATATCTTCAAAATCACGAACTTGCTTAGCTAGCGCAGCTTGTAGTTGGCTACTATCCATTGGAAGAACATCGACAAATCTGGTCAACATGGTAATAAAACCATAGATATCAATCTTTCCTTTCAGAATGTAAGCCATATTGGCAAAGGTAAGCAATGATGCCATCAGTCTGACATCACCATTGTGCCCATGCATAAGCAACTGCTCTGCATCATTTCCACCTGGACGATTCAGGACATAGTCTATCAAAATGTTAGTATCAAGAAAAACGTTCTTCATCGACTCAGAATGGCATTAAGACGTGGATCATTTTCAATCTCATCAGCAGAAAACGATGCGCATCCACTCCATTTTTTTATTTCGGGATCCACCTCGATTACTTGATAGGGTTTCTTGTCTGTCACCTTCTTTTCTGCTTGTTGTTCTGCAAACAATTTCTTAACAAAGCCAAGCATTTTGGAAAGCATAGCCTCGTTCTCAAGCATGGGGTTCATTTCACGGAATAGCTCCGCACGTAATTGAATAGCAGTCATAATGTACATGATTTTATACCACGTTGCAAATATACGACAAGTTTTCCAATCAGCCAAACATTTCTGCAAAAAACTCCGTAACTCAGTGTTTAGAATTAAATCAAAGTAAAAAGTGAAGGCAGCGAACTGACAAACGAAGCAAGAGCAGAGTCGAATTTCAGGTAATAGTGAATAGTGAAAAGTGAAGAGTTCATAGTTCATAGTGAGAAGTTTAAATGGTCAATGGTCAACGGTCAATGGTCAATGTTCAATTGTCAATGGTCAATGGTCAATAAAAAAAAAATAGGCAATTCGTTTGGTATTCTGCTCAATTAGTTGTAATTTCGCAGTCGGAAAAATCAAAAAGCACAATATGGAAAAGCATGACTTTGTAACCATCGCCGACCTCACTCGCGAGAAGATTCTCTATATGATTGAGATGGCACACGAGTTTGAACAACACCCCAACCGCGAACTGCTGAAAGGCAAAGTGGTGGCAACACTGTTCTTTGAACCGTCAACACGAACACGACTCAGTTTCGAAACCGCTGCCAACCGACTGGGAGCACGCGTCATAGGATTTGCCGACCCGAAAATCACCAGCGGCACCAAGGGCGAGACGCTGAAGGACACCATATCGATGGTGGCTAACTACGCCGACGTCATCGTCATGCGACACTTCATCGAGGGTGCTGCACAGTATGCTTCAGAAGTGACCGACGTGCCCATCGTCAATGCCGGCGACGGAGCCCATCAGCACCCGTCACAGTGTATGCTCGACCTGTATAGCATCTACAAGACGCAGGGCACACTCGACAATCTGAACATTTACCTGGTGGGCGACTTGAAATACGGGCGCACCGTACACTCGCTGCTGATGGCTATGCGCCACTTCAACCCCACATTCCACTTTGTAGCGCCCAAGGAACTGGCCATGCCCAACGAATACAAACTGTATTGCAAAGAGCACGGCATCAAATTCCAGGAGCATACCGCATTCAACGAGAAAGTGATTGCCGACGCCGACATCCTCTATATGACACGTGTGCAGAAGGAACGTTTCTCGGACCTCATGGAATATGAACGCGTCAAGAACGTTTATATTCTGAACAACGACATGCTGCGACTGGCTAAGCCCAACATGAAGATTCTGCACCCACTGCCACGCGTCAACGAGATAGCATACGACGTTGACGACAATCCTCACGCCTACTACATCCAGCAGGCTGGTAACGGACTCTTTGCCCGCGAAGCCATCTTCTGCGACGTGCTCGGCATCAGTTTAGACGAAGTTAAAAACGATAAAACCATTATACGATGAACAAGAATCAGATGCTGGTTGCCGCTATCGAAAACGGCACCGTTATTGACCACATACCCTCGGAGAAAACCTATCAGGTGGCACAGCTGCTGAAACTGGCAGAATTGGGAACACCCGTCACCATCGGCTATAACTTCCCCTCGAAGAAACTCGGGAAGAAAGGATTCATCAAGGTTGAGAACAAATGGTTTACCGACGAAGAAATATCACGGCTCTCGGTGGTTTCGCCCAACGTGGTGCTCAACATCATCCACGATTTCGAGGTGGTGGAGAAGAAAACCGTCCGCACCCCCGACGAGATACGCGGCATCGTGAAATGCAACAATCCCAAATGCATCACCAACAACGAACCGATGCAAACCCACTTCCATGTGGTGGACGGCATACTGACCTGCCACTACTGCGAAATGGAACAGGACATCAATAAAGTGGAACTCGTTTGAGCTCCACTTCTTTTTTTCTGTTATCATCCCTGCTTCCTAAGGGTGAAGGTAACGCTGACCTGCCTCGTTCACCAAGCGGCGAGCATAAGGCGACGGATAACCCGGACGCTCAACGGTAGCACCCAATCCGTGTTTGCCACGCTTGAACCTGCCCTGCCCGTCAACGGGGCGACGAGCCATATCGTTGTGACGCACAATCAGGAAGGTTGCCAACTGCTTCCAACGCGCCAGCATACCCTGAGCCTGAGCCACACTGTAGTCGTTGAGATACTGCTGCATCTCCACAGCCGACATCGTCTTTGCCCTAGCCTCAATGGCAGGCTGCTGGGCGAAATAGGCCTTCTGTAACGAATCGCGCACTTGCTGCAAGTCGGGGAACATCACTGAATAACGGGGATAAACCATATTGCTCACCCAGTTGCACACCCAGTAGGCACTCTTGTCGGAGAAAGTGATATCGTCAGCCCCGGGAGCATTGAAGCACTCAGGCCTGCGGGTCATCGAGCAATAGATGGGCACATAGGCTATCATGTTGGCATCGTCGTTACCGAACCAGAAGCAACCACCCACCTCGCGAGGCAGCCACGAACGCATCTGCGACACAAACGTGAAAGCCGACTGCTGGGTAGATACGGGACGCTCGTTAAAATACTTCTTGCCATCTACATTAAAGAACAAAGGCGTGGGGCGATAAGGCATCTGCCAGATACCGCCGCCGATATCCGTAGAGTCAATCTCCATCGGCGTGCCCTCGAAGTGATCACGCATTGCATTCATCACATCCTCGACGCTCACCTTCTTATCGGGCACTACCCATAGCGGCATGTCCTCGGCATCTTTCTCAATGCCAAGAACCCAAGGCAGATAGCGGTCCATGCCCTTCTTGTGACGATTGAAGAAACTCCAGGCACGGGCATCACAGATGCGGCGACCTGAGAAATCGGGAGCTGCATACGCCCACTTCCAGGCGAAGTCCTCGTCCTTGCCGTTGAACCAACCCTTCTGACGGGCAAACTTTACGACATTCTTCGAATAGAGCACGTTCTGCTTATCCTTCATATCGAACTTGCCGATACGACTCTGATTGGCATGAGCACAGATGGCATCGTCGGGAATGCGCTGAGCCACCCAGACCACTCGCTCCTTGCTGACGCTGCGATCAGGACCACAGCCCTGCATCTCCATAATCCAAGCCTCGTGAGGGTCGCAAATCGTGAAGGTCTCGCCCTCGGAGCAATAGCCATACTTCTCCACCAGCGACGTCATCACCTGGATGGCCTCGCGTGCCGACTTCGAACGCTGAAGCGCAATGTAAATCAGCGAACCGTAGTCGATAATACCCGTAGAGTCAACCATCTCTTCGCGACCGCCATAGGTAGTCTCGCCAATAGTGACCTGCCACTCGTTGATGTTACCCACTACATTATAAGTTTCCAATGCCTCGTCAATCTCACCGAGATACTTATTCGTATCCCACTCATAAATCTGGCGCTTGTCGCCCTTCTGGTGCTTGGCGGCAGCATAGTGATAAAGAGGCATATAGGCTCCGTAGGAGTCAGCATTATAGCTGCAAATCACAGAACCGTCGGTACTCGCTTTCTTGCCTACAATAAAGTTGGTGCAGGCAAAGGCTGAAAATACTATCGTACTAACAGCCGACAATAAAAAGAATCTCTTATTCATGGTTTCCTTTGGTTTTCAATTCATAACTGGCACCCAGTTCACGGATGCGTGTCACTATCCAGCCCCCTTCTACGGTGCCTCCCATATCGTGGCCTCCGCTGTCAATATAGAGACGGCTGGGTTCCACACCTTCGGGAATGGCGATGCAAAGTTCTGCCCAACCGAACAGTGGACAGGCACGAGGTGCAAATGTGTAACGGGGCGACAAACTGCCCTGCTCCACCTTCGGACGAATCTCCATACGACCTTGCATCATGCCTGCCGGTATCGTGAGTTGCATTCCCGGAAGGGATATCAGCGACAGACGGTCGTAACCGGCATTCATCCGTTGCCGGCTTTGGGGCGCAATAGCACTCTTCTCGCCTCTGACGGTAAACTCGTATCGCGACTCATTACCCATGAAGTCGCGCAAGATATAACGCAACTGATAAGGGCGCTCCTCAGAGAAGTCAACCACACCGCCAAGCGAATCGGCTTGAAGAATAGGCAGGGTGACACCTTCGGGGATATACGAGCGCATATACCACGTCTTATTATGCAGCCAGTGGTCATAGTCGCCCCAGGCATTCACCTGACGGTTGCTATAGACGGGGATTCGTCCCACATTGGCGCGGAACACTTCACGCCCATCGACCTGCAGGATGGTTTCACGAATGCCGTAGTGATTATACACCCCCTGCATATAGTCGTCAGCCCATAGACCGAAGCCCACCTTGCCCCAGGCTGTCAGCTCTTTCTCAATGCGGTTGTTCGTAAACCCGAAGGTTTGCTTCCCAGAACCGCCATTGAACACACCCTCGCCCTCTATGGGATAGACCATCACACTGTGGGCCTGAGGTGCCACTGAGTCGTTGACAAAAGGAGCAAGGAAATCGAGCGGATCCATCATGTCCCAAGTACGGGTATCGTGAATCTCCAAGTGGAGATGCGGACCGGTACTATGACCTGTATTACCGCTCAGCGCTATCAACTGTCCTTGAGAGACAGGAAAGTCGGTTGCCGAGAAATGCAAATCTATCTGTTCGTCACGCTTTCCTGTGCGGTGCACCATACGTTCCAGTTTGGGTGAAAAGCGCTGCAAATGACAATAGATGCTGGTATAGCCTTCAGGATGGGTGACATAGACGGCATTGCCAAAGCCGCTGATACCAACGGTCAGTCGGCTCACATAGCCGTCGCCTATCGAATAGATATGCTTGCCTTCCACATTATCGGTCTTGATGTCCAAGCCGCCGTGAAAGTGATTGGGACGTGGCTCACCAAAATTACCCGCCAGTGTGATTTTGTAATCCACTGGCGAGTGATAAGTCACATTGGATTTGGCAGAAGCGCCAAAAGCCAAAAGCCAAAAGCCAACAGCTAACAGTGTCCTGTTCAGCATGCCTTGAAACTCATATCAAGTCCCTTGACGGAATGAGTCAAAGCACCCACGGAAATAAAGTCGACGCCCTGTTCTGCATAGTCACGGATGGTATCGAAGGTAATACCCCCACTCGACTCCGTCTCGTAGCGACCAGCTATGATATCAACGGCTTTCTTCGTATCGGGTACGGAGAAATTGTCGAGCATGATGCGATTAACGCCTCCGTGGTCAAGCACCTGCTGCAGTTCGTCAAATGAGCGTACCTCTATTTCTATCTTCAGGTCGAGCCCTTTCTCTTTCAGATAGTGGTGGCAGCGGTCAATGGCATTCACAATACCACCTGCGAAATCGATGTGGTTGTCTTTCAACAGAATCATATCGAACAAACCGATGCGGTGATTCACGCCACCTCCAATCTTCACAGCCTGCTTCTCCAGCATACGCATTCCCGGTGTCGTCTTGCGAGTGTCCAAAATTCGGGTATGGGTTCCCTTCAGACGCTCCACATAGCGATTCGTCATCGTGGCAATACCACTCATGCGCTGCATGATGTTCAGCATCAGGCGCTCCGTCTGCAACAGCGAACGTACACGACCGGTAACAATCATGGCTATATCGCCCTTCTTCACCTTTGCACCATCTTGCATCAGAACCTCAACCTTCATGTCGGGGTCGAAACGACGGAACACTTCCTTTGCCACCTCAACACCGGCAAGAATACCGTCTTCCTTGATGAGCAGGTGCGACTTGCCCATTGCATCCTCAGGAATACAGCATAATGTGGTATGGTCGCCATCACCAATATCCTCAGCAAAGGAAAGGTCTATCAGGCGGTCAACCAATTCTTCTACACTTAACATAAGCTTATTTCTTTAATTTATATTGGTCTTTGAACAAATAAACACCGACACCAATGCCCAGGCCAAAGGCAGAATTCTCGAACTTCTTGGTTGAGATGTCGAAGTAAAGCTCGGGTTCGATAGTCACCGTACGAGTGATAAAGAAAGCATAGCCCACCTGCACACCTGGACGGAAGTCGCTGACACCATCCGAACGATGGAACTTCAGGGAAGCACCCAGATAAAGACCGTTCTGAATGATATAATAACGGGCTCCTGCACCTAATGTAAATGCATCGGGAGTATCATCCAAATGGTCATAACCGACTTGCGCCGTAGCCATCAGGTTGTCCATAAACAGATAACCTGCCTTAACGTTAACTCCAAAATGGAATTTCTTAGCCTGGCTGCTGATGTCAAACCCAGAGAGAGATGCACCGAGATAAGCCTTACCCTTTTCAAACTGTGCATTAGCGGTCACTGCCGTAGCCAAAACTACTAACAATACAAATATTTTCTTCATAGCTATAAAAAATTATTGATGATTTTTCTGATATTTACGATACCACACGCAGAACCACACAATGGCTGCCACTAAGCATACACCACCCAAGGGATAGCCTACCGACAGAGGCAGGTGGAATGCCTGCTTTGAGACAAAGAGGAAGGTGGCACATACCGTTGTCATAAACAGGGCGGGAATAAGCGTGATGATGAATGGTTTCTTTTTCTGAACCAGATAAACGGTGATGGTCCATAGTGTGAACACTGACAGCGCCTGGTTAGACCATCCGAAATACTGCCATATCGTGTTAAAGCCGTCAGGATTCTGAATCTGCCAGAAAAGCATTGCTATTGAAACTGCAAACATTGGAATACAGATATAGAAACGGTTTACGATAGGACGCTGGTTGAGTTTCAACCACTCTGCCACAATCAAGCGACTGGAACGGAATGCAGTATCTCCACTGGTAATCGGAGCTGCCACCACGCCTAACATAGCCAAAACAGCACCGGCAACACCCAACCAATCGTTACATACAAGGTTGACAACAGCAGGAGCCGAGGTATAGAAACCCTTATCAGCACCGGCAATCAGTTCATAGCCGGGAGCAGGACTTCCATAGAAGAACCAAGAGGCTACAGTAGCCCAAATCAAGGCTACGACACCTTCCGTAATCATCGAACCGTAAAAAATGGGGCGTCCCATCCGCTCTGACTTCACACAGCGTGCCATCAGAGGACTTTGTGTGGCATGAAAACCACTGATTGCGCCACAGGCAATGGTAATGAACAAGGCTGGGAAGATGGCATCCGTCCATTTCTCGGGCTGTGCTTCTGCTCCCATATTATAAAGGTGAGTCCACAACTCAGGCAACTGAGGCCACTTAACAAGCAGGACAATCATCAAGGCTGCAGCCATAAACAAGAGAGAGATGGCAAACAAGGGATAAATCTTACCGATAATCTTGTCGATAGGCAGCAAAGTTGCAATGATATAGTAGGCAAAGATAATACATATCCACATCAAGGTGTCACCTCCTAAAGAATGAAGTATCTCTGCTGGCGAATAAACGAAAACAGTTCCTACCATGAGAAGCAATAACACTGTGAAAACCAGCGCGATAGTCTTTACTTTTTCACCCAGATACTTACCCACTAATTCGGGTAAGCCGACGCCGTCGTTTCGCATCGACAGCATTCCTGACAGATAGTCATGAGTGGCTCCTGCAAAGATACAGCCCAACACAATCCACAAATAGGCGACAGGACCAAACTTGGCTCCCATGATGGCACCAAAGATAGGACCCGTTCCTGCAATGTTCAGAAACTGAATCATGAAAACCTTCCAATTCGGAAGCACAATGTAATCCAAACCATCAGCCTTAGCCACTGCTGGCGTCTTACGATCATCAGGGTGGAAAATCTTCTCCACCAGTCGTCCATAGAAGAGGTAGCCTAATATTAGCGCTACTAAACTCAATGCAAATGAAATCATTCTTTTGTCTATATTTAAAAATTCTTCCTGCAAAGGTAATAAAAAATTAAGAATTAAGAATTGAGAATTGAGAATTATTTGTAATTTTGCAGTCGAAATGAAACGATTAACATTATTTTATATATTTTTCGCCTGCTTGCTTTGCTCCTTGACGGCTCAGCCAAAGCAAGAATTAAGGGCTGTGTGGCTAACAACACTCGAAGGACTCGATTGGCCCTCCGTAAAAGGAACTTCCACTTCCATAGAACAGAAGCAGAAACAGGAGTTGCGACGAATATTTGACCAGTTGAAACGGGCCAACGTCAATACGATTCTCTATCAGGCCCGCATTCGAGGCACTGTCACCTATCCTTCCCGCATAGAGCCTTGGGACGGCTGTGTGAGTGGCACATTCGGAAAGGCACCCAATTATGACCCTCTTCAGTTTGCCATCGAAGAGGCTCACAAACGGGGCATGGAATTGCACGCATGGGTAGTTACCGTACCTGCAGGTAAGTGGAACAGCTACGGAGCCAAGCAATTGCGGCAGAAGCTTCCCCAGCTGATGCGACATGTGGGTGAGGATGCCTGTCTGAACCCCGAAGACTCACGGACAGCCGACTATATCGCCTCCATCTGTGAAGAAATCACTAGTCGCTATGACGTGGACGGCATTCACCTTGACTACATCCGCTATCCTGAGACATGGAATCTGCGCGGCAACCGTCAGGAGGCTCGCAATAATATCACGAGGATTGTACGCACCATCCATCATAAGGTAAAGAATATAAAGCCGTGGGTGAAACTGAGTTGTTCGCCACTGGGAAAATTCGACGATCTGACCCGCTATCAGAGCGGAGGTTGGAATGCGTATAATAAAGTTTGTCAAGATGCGCAAGGATGGCTCCGTGAAGGACTGATGGATCAGCTGTACCCCATGATGTATTATGACGGACGGCACTATTATCCCTTTGCTGCCGACTGGAGCGAGCACCGTTACGGACGCGAGATAGCTGCAGGATTGGGCATCTACCGCCTGATTCGCAGTGAAGGAAACTGGTCGCTCGACGCTATTGAGCGCCAGATGAACGTAGCCCGACAACTGGGACTGGGGCATTGCTACTTCCGCAGTCGTTTCCTGACAGACAACACCAAGGGGCTATACGACTTTGTGTGCGACTTCGACGCTTATCCTGCCATCGTTCCTGCCATGAAGTCCCAGACTTCAGCTCCTTCTGCTCCCAGCATCCAAGTGACACGAACCTCGGAAGGCGACAATATCAGTTGGAGTGGAGCCCGCGACAATAGCGACGGTGACTATCTCACATACAACGTCTATGCATCCACTACCCTGCCTGTAGATATCAGTAAGGGCAGCAATCTGATAGCCACCCGACAAATGCAGCAATACCTCTCGGTACGTCGTCCTGCCAACGATGCACCTCTTTATTATGCCGTGACTGCTGTCAACCGGTATGGTCAGGAGAGTACTCCGTCACAAGTCAGTTTCATGCCGCAGACATCACGAACGTCTTCTCAAGACGCCTTGTTGCCCAATGACGGCTATGCACTTAACATTCCCGATTTCGAGAAATTGCCGCAGGCCGATTTCATAGCCATCTTCTCAATGCAAGGTTCACTGGTTGCCAGAAAACCTTTCGGTCCGGTAGTATCTATTGCCGGATTACCCAAAGGTGTCTATGAACTACGCACCTATAATACCAACGGAACATCCCATCACATAGGACATTTCGTTGTAAAATAGGAAAACAAAACAAATCCTTAATAGACGCGGGGACCAAAAATAGTAGTACCGATACGAACCATCGTACTTCCCTCTTCTACGGCTATCTTGTAGTCGTGGCTCATGCCCCACGAACATTCACAGAAAGAAGGTTGGTCAGCAAAGAAACGGGTCTTCATTTCTACGAACAGACTCTTGGCCAATGTGAACTCAGAACGAATCTGTTGCTCGTTATCCACATTAGAGGCCATCATCATCAGACCACAGATGCGTACATGTTTCAACTCACGCCACTCACCAGAGGAAAGCATTTGACGTAAAGCTTCAGGAGGAAAACCGTATTTCGTCGCTTCTTCAGCAATATGTACCTCCAAGAGGACATCAATGACGCGTCCGCATTTCTCTGCCTGTTTGTCAATCTCTTTCAGCAGTTTAAAAGAATCGACTGCCTCTATCATGGTGATATAAGGAGCGATATACTTGACTTTGTTGGTTTGCAGATGACCTATGAAATGCCACTGGATATCCCGAGGGAGTGTCTCCACCTTCTGGCGAAGTTCCTGTTCGTGGCTCTCACCGAAGATGCGCTGACCTTCGTCATAAGCCGCCTGTATATACTCGTTAGGATGATACTTACTAATAGCCACAAGGCGGACACCCTGTGGCAAATCAGCAAGTACGTTTCTCAAATGACCCTTAACGTCGTAATCCATCATTACTCTACCTCCGGTTTATCGTTCTTTCCGTATTCGAAAACATCCATGAGCGTCGTCTCCGACACACTGGCAATGACATAGTCAATCATGGTACCGCCCATCACCTCTTCAATATTATTAACGGCTCCCTTCAGCGTGGCAGCATGTACGAGATAGTTCACGCTGCTGCGTTTCTCCTTCTCCGTCTTCTCATCAATGGTGATAAACTGAAGTTTGGCCTTATACCAACGGTCGGCAGAAGGATCGTCGCTAAAGAAAATCTCCTTGTAGGGGGCAATCTTGATATCCTTAACGGAAAATTCGCCACTGATATAACTCGACATTTCCTCCATGATGCGCTTCTCTGCCTCTGTGAAACTAAGGGCATCAACGGTATAGTTTTCGTTGACCTTCTTCTGAAGGCCGTCCTCCATTGTTTTTTCGTAACTGATTTTGCACTCAAACCAGGTTGCTGTTCTTGATCTCATATCTTTATTTCGTTATTAATTTATTTCTGGACACCTCGGCTGTTAGAACCGCCTAAGGCATTTTTCTTCTGTTCGGTGAGTCGCTCGATAATTTCCGTAGCTATCAGCTGACTGCGAGAGGGGTCTAAAGCCGACTCTGCTGCTATCTCCTGCTGAGCCTTCATCAACTCATCAACCGTCGATTCGCTCTGTGAGAGGAAATTCTTCTCGCTGACATTCATACGATCCTTATTATATATCTTAGAAAGAATCTTATCCGCAGCGGCTGTATAACGCTTACGGAAAATAGCCTCAGCCTTGGCTTGATACTCCTCTTGCGACACCCGTTCAGCTGCCACCAGAGAATCACCGTCGCTGACAACACCCAATTCCTCTGGCGCGAAGCCGTCGTCCATCAAGTCGTCAGTAGCCTGACGGGGAGCTGGTTTCACGAATTCCACTGGAGTGCTCTCTGGCATCATATCGAAATAGAGAGCTATCACCAGCCCTGCGATTGCCACAGCTATAATACCTGTCAGCACCGAACGGTACGTATTACGTTTGCGCGTAATGCTGTTGAGCATCTCTAAAGGCGTATTGAAACGATCCTCGGGAGCTTCGCTTACAGCCTTCTTTACCACGTTGCGCAATTCTAAAGGCATATCCGACTGGTCGAAAATCTTCTGTAACAGTTTTCCGATGGAATAGATGTCGCAACGATTATCGATTGTGCCCTTATTCATCACCTCAGGAGCCACAAACTGCTCCATCCCGCCATAATAGAGCTGAGAAGGATCGCTCATAGTCAGATAATGAGAGCCGACATGAACCAGCAAGGGGGCATTGTCACCTTTACGCAGGAAAACGGTCTGGGGAGAATAGCATACACCATAGACGCCTTGCTCATGGAGGTAATTAGCCGCTTCCAACAACTGACGAGTAAATTCCTCTATAAAATTGGGTTCTGCCACAATTGCGGGAGTGTCGTTGAGCACTTGCTGCAATGGCTGATACTGTCCCTGCGCCATCTCCAGACGCACAATGTCGCGTCCTTCGGTTTGAGGACGGAAATGCAGAATGTGCTGATTGGTCAGCGACGCATTCTGTTCGCACTCTGCCTTGAGTGCCTCACTGAACTTGATGTTGCTGTTTAATTCGGGAGCAATATCCACCACACTACGATACTTACCATCTATCTGCTGACGATAGTAATCTCCAATCGGCAGACGGGTTTTGTTCAGTTTCCCGTCTCTCCTTGAGGCTATTAATTCTTCGTAATTCATGTCTTCGTATTCGTTTCGATGCGCAAAAGTAAGCATAAAATTCCAATAACACAAAATAATTATGAATTATTAATTGTGAAATTTGAATTAAATTTGTACCTTTGCAGGCGATTTACGTAAATAAGACCATCATGCCAGAAATATCTGTACGCGGACTGGAGATGCCGGAATCACCGATTCGAAAGCTTGCTCCACTTGCCGCAGCTGCAAAGAAACGCGGTACAAAGGTGTACCATTTGAACATCGGACAGCCCGACCTGCCTACTCCACAGGTAGGACTTGACGCTTTGAAAACTATCGACCGTAATATCCTGGAGTATTCTCCCTCTCAAGGTTATCTGAGCTATCGGGAAAAGCTTGTCAGCTATTACGCGAAATACAATATTAATGTCACTGCCGACGATATCATCATCACATCAGGTGGTAGCGAGGCTGTATTGTTTGCATTCCTCTCCTGCCTGAATCCCGGCGACGAGATTATTGTTCCGGAGCCTGCCTATGCCAACTATATGGCATTCGCTATTTCTGCCGGTGCCAAGATTCGCACTATCGCCACAACGATAGAAGAAGGTTTTTCACTGCCTAAGGTTGAGAAGTTTGAGGAACTGATTAATGACCGCACCCGTGCCATTATGATTTGCAACCCCAACAACCCGACAGGTTATCTCTACACTCGCAGGGAGATGCAGCAGATTCGTGACATGGTGAAGAAATATGACCTCTATCTGTTCTCTGACGAGGTTTATCGCGAATACATCTACACTGGTTCGCCTTACATTTCTGCCTGCCACTTGGAGGGTATCGAACAGAATGTGATATTGATTGACTCTGTATCAAAGCGCTATAGCGAGTGTGGTATCCGTATCGGTGCTCTCATCACCAAAAATGCTGAAGTACGGAAGGCTGTGATGAAGTTCTGTCAAGCCCGCTTGTCACCTCCCCTCATCGGTCAGATAGTGGCAGAGGCTTCGTTGGATGCTCCAGAAGACTATTATCGTGATGTTTACGATGAATACGTAGAGCGCCGTAAGTGCCTGATTGACGGTCTTAACCGCATCCCAGGTGTCTATTCGCCTATTCCCATGGGAGCTTTCTATACGGTGGCTAAGTTGCCTGTTGATGATGCAGAGAAATTCTGCCGTTGGTGTCTTTCCGACTTTGAATACGAAGGCGAGACAGTAATGATGGCTCCTGCAGCAGGTTTCTATACCACTCCTGGTGCTGGCATCGATCAGGTACGTATTGCCTATGTGCTGAAGAAGGAAGACTTGGAGCGAGCTCTCATCGTATTGCGTAAAGCACTGGAAGCCTATCCCGGACGAACAGAATGAATCTTCCGCTTTTCCTTGCCCGTAGGATTTATTCCAACGAAGGCGACCACCGCAAAGTCAGTCGTCCTGCTATTCATATCTCCACTATCGGTGTCACCATCGGTCTGGCAGTTATGATTATCACGGTGAGTGTGGTTTTAGGATTCAAGCATACGATACAAGATAAAGTGGTGGGCTTTGGCAGCCATATCCAAGTGGAGAGTTTTATTGCCTCGCAAAGCACGACGCCCTACCCTGTTTGTATCGACGACTCCCTGATGCGGGTACTGAAGTCGGTTCCTGGTGTAAGGCATGTGGGACGATTCGCACTGACTCAGGGCATCCTAAAAACCGAAAAGGATTTTCTGGGCGTAGTGGTTAAGGGTGTTGGCGACGATTACGACACGCAATTCCTGCAAACTAATCTCGTTGAAGGAAAGCTGCCACGATTCTCTGCCAAGCAATCGACAAACCAGATTGTCATTTCCCGACAGATGGCTAACAAATTAGAGCTAAAGGCAGGCGACAAGGTTTTCGCCTACTTTATTACATATAATAATGTAAGAGCGCGCCGATTTACCGTTGCTGCCATCTACGAGACCAATATGACACAGTTTGATGAAAGCATCTGCTTTACCGATATTCCATTGGTTGTAAAACTGAACAACTGGGAAAGTGACCAATGCAGCGGGGCAGAAATACAGGTTAAAGACTTCGATCAACTGCAAGCAACAGATAACTATCTGATTGAGCATGTCAACCGCCATACCGACAGTCGGGGTGAGATACTTACCTCTCGCACCGTTCAAGAGCTCTACCCTCAAGTGTTCTCCTGGCTCTCTCTGCTCGACATCAACGTATGGATTATCCTCGCCCTCATGGTTTGTGTGGCAGGTTTCACAATGATTAGCGGACTGCTCATCATCATCCTTGAACGCACACAAATGATTGGACTGTTGAAAGCATTGGGAGCACGCAACAAGAGTGTGCGTCACACCTTCCTCTGGTTTGCCGTCTTCATCATCGGTCGAGGCATGCTATGGGGAAATGTCATCGGTATCGGCATTGTTTTGCTACAGCAACACACTGGTTTCATCCACCTTGACCCTGCCAACTATTACGTCAGCACAGCTCCTATGGAACTGAACATTCCGATTATTCTCCTGTTGAACGTTGCGACACTAATTGTCACCGTCCTGGTACTCATTGCTCCGTCATTCCTGGTTTCCCGCATTCAGCCGGCAAGGTCAATGAGATACGAGTAAGCGGATTACAACTTCACCTTTTTCTTAACAGCCTTACTTTCGTTCTGCAATCGGTCGAGTGCAGTAACCAGATAAATGTATTTACCAAGCTCTAAAGAATATGGTATCTCGTAATAGGTTTCTGAGGTAACAGCGACAATGTGAGAAGGGTCGTCGGTATTGACATCCTCACCCTTCTTGAAGCAATAGACAACATACTTATGCGCCTCATCACCCCATTGCTTTGCCTTCGGAGCCATCCACATCAGCACTTGCTGGTCACCCATATTAATCACTTTCACCTTACGCACCTTGCCTGGGGCCTTATGGTCGAGATGGGGCATCAGTGGTTGCAAGGCTGGATATCGCCAATAAACATTACGCAGATTAGATCCATATTTACCAATATTGTCCACTGCTACTTTGGCATACCAGAGGACGGTGCCCTGAACACCTGGATTCTCTTGATGCAAGCGCATCTTGGCAGGCATCTGATGACTCTGGGGATTCCGAGGGTCAGCAGCCTTGACAGTACGCTCTACATCCTCACCGATGAACAACGGACGGGCCGAAGCATGGTCGTTCCACCAACGAATCAACTCCGTATAGTCTGCAGCCTTATGTCCCATCTCCCAATAAAGTTGCGGAACGGTATAGTCTAACCAACCCTTATCAATCCACAATAGGATGTCGGCATAGAGTTCGTCATAGTTTTGCAATCCATTGGTCTTACTGCCCCGAGGATCGTTCTTCTGATTACGGTAGATACCAAACGGACTGACACCAAACTTCACCCAAGGCTTCACACGATGGATAGTCTCGTTCAGCTGTTCGATCAGCAAATCCACCTGATGACGTCGCCAGTCGCCCTTGTCACTATAACCTTGAGGATTGGCGCGGAACTGAGCCTCGTCAGGAATCTCAACACCAGGCACAGGATAAGGATAGAAATAGTCGTCAATATGCAGACCGTCAACATCATATCGCGTCAGGATATCTTCAACAATGCGACAAATATAGTCACGATTCTCCTGTAGAGCAGGATTCATCACTGTCAGTCCGTCATAGTTGAAGGTACGCTCGGGGTGCACATTACCGATATGGTTGGATGCCAGCGCATAAGCCGATTTCATCTTGGCGCGATAGGGATTAATCCAAGCATGCAGTTCCATTCCACGCTTATGACACTCGTCAATCATCCATTGCAACGGATCCCAATAGGGCGACGGGGCTTTGCCCTGCTGACCTGTCAGGAAATGACTCCAAGGTTCCAACTTACTGGGATACAATGCATCACAGGCAGGACGAACCTGGAAAATGATAGCATTGGCACCGTCTTTCTGTAATTCATCCAACTGATAACTGAGTGTCTGCTGCATCTTCTGTGTTCCGATATTCTGGAACTGACCGTTCACACACTGTATCCATGCTGCACGAAATTCACGCTTAGGCACCTGATAGGTCTGGGCATACAACACAGAGGCGAACAGCAACAGCAGTAACGATACGATATTCTTTTTCATCATTTCAGTCTTTTAAATAGTTATAAATCTCCTTGGTCCAGTCTTTTCCGTTCTCTGGACAGAACGTGCGGAAGCCAAGTTGACTGGCTGCAGCCACATTACGGGGTCCGTCATCCACAAACAGAATCTCATGAGGGAATGTCTGTTCCTGCATCAGCACCTGTCGGAATATATTTTCTGAAGGCTTCATCAGTTTCATCTCGTAACTCAGGTAGCAATGGTCGAAATAGTCGGCCAACGAATGTCCCTGTCCATCAAATTTAGGACTCATCGCCCACATCATCATATAGGGATTGGTATTCGAGAGCAACACCACACGATAGCCCTGTTGGCGCAGTTTCCTGACTAATTCAAGATTACGCGCAGGCACATCCTTGGCATAACCTTGCCAGGCATAGGCGCACTGTTCCTTCGTCACCTCCTTACCTATCAGCCGGCTTAGTTCCTTCCGGAAATCCTCGGCTGAGATAAGTCCATGTTCCAAGTCTCCGAAGATACCTGTCTGGGTATAAGGGTCAAGCCATTCTTCCACATTTGTGGCACCAATCTCCTTGAAACGGCTGATGGCCTGCGATTGGTCGATGGTAATGATTACCCCTCCTAAATCAAATGCTATAGTCTTAATCATATATGTTCATTATAATCTTTTCTCTTTTCTCGGGCCTCTTTGAGCGATACCAACTCCTGCTCTTGACGATATTCATCCCTCAGATGGCGATAGCGTTCCTGCAATTCCTGCTCTATCTGCTGTTCTTCATCCTTGTTCAAGAGACGAGCAGCAACAGGCGCATTCTGCGAGGCATCCTTCATCCACACCACAGGACCTCCGTAAACCGGTGCTATCTTCAAGGCGACATGCAGTTCACTCGTTGTGGCACCACCAATCATAATAGGTATTTCCAGACCGGCACGTTGCATCTCATGAGCCACATTGACCATTTCTTCCAGACTCGGAGTAATCAGACCTGACAGACCAATGATGTCAGCCTTCACCTCAATCGCCTTTCGGACTATCTGCTCAGCAGGCACCATCACGCCCATATCAATCACCTCATAACCATTGCAGGCGAGTACCACAGCAACAATATTCTTACCGATATCATGGACATCACCTTTGACGGTGGCCAGCAACACGCGCCCTGCCTTCTTCTCGGCAGCATCCTGTTGCTGTTCTATGATGGGTTGCAGGATTTCAACAGCCTGCTTCATCGTGCGGGCCGTCTTGACAACTTGCGGCAAAAACATCTTACCGCTTCCGAACAATCGCCCTACCTTATTCATACCAGCCATCAGTGGACCCTCTATGATGTCAACAGCACGCGGATATTTCTTCAGAGCCTCTGCTATATCAGCCTCCAGACTGTCGCCAATTCCCTTGATAAGTGCCTGCTGCAATCGTTCTTCTACGCTGGCAGAGACAGGGATTGCAGTAATAGCAGCTTTGGCTGTGTCGGATGTGGCTGCAGGTTCTTCTGCCAGTTGACTGGCCAGTTCTATCAATCTTTCGCTGGCACCAGCCTTTCTATTCAATATCACATCTTCTATGATGCTGAGCTGATTCTCCGGGATATCCGTATAGAGCACCTTCGTAGCAGGATTCACAATACCGAAATCCATTCCCTGCTGAATGGCATGATAGAGGAAAACAGCATGCATAGCCTCACGAATGTAGTTATTGCCTCGGAATGAGAACGACAGGTTGCTCACACCTCCGCTGACATGAGCTCCAGGCAGATGCTGACGAATCCAACCGGTAGCCTTGATGAAGTCGGCTGCATAACTGTCGTGCTCCTCCATACCAGTAGCAACGGCAAGTACATTGGGATCGAAAATGATATCAAGCGGATTCATACCAACCTGCTCCGTCAGAATACGATAGGAGCGCTGGGCTATCTCGATACGGCGTTCATAAGAAGTGGCCTGTCCCTGTTCGTCGAAACACATCACCACAACGGCTGCTCCATAACGCATCACGTCGCGTGCATGTTCCACAAAGACGGCTTCTCCCTCTTTCAGCGATATGGAATTGACGATGCTCTTACCTTGTACACACTTCAATCCTGCAAGAATCACCTGCCAGTCTGATGAGTCAATCATCACAGGTACCGAAGCGATGTCTGGTTCTGCCACTATCATATTGAGGAAGGTTGTCATCTCCTGACGCGCATCCAGCAGACCGTCGTCCATATTCACGTCGATGACCAGTGCGCCATCACTCACCTGCTTGCGGGCAATGGCAATGGCTTCGTCGTATTTCTTTTCTTTGATGAGTCTGAGGAACTTCCTTGATCCTGCCACATTGCATCGCTCGCCGACATTGACGAAACGTACCTCGGGAGTGACGTCCAGCAATTCCAGTCCGCTCAACCACATCGTATGGGGCTTAGCCTGCGGTAGATGAGGCTTTTTACCCTCTACCAAAGGTAGGTATTTGGCTATGAAATGTTCGTCGGTTCCACAACAGCCGCCGATGATATTCACCAGTCCTTCGTCAATCATGCGCCCCACCTGCGGTGCCATCGACTCAGGCGTCTCGTCATAGAGTCCCATCGAATTAGGAAGTCCTGCATTGGGATAGGCACTAATATAATAAGGTGCACGCTTGGCCAACTGACGGAGGAATGGCAACATCTGGGTGGCACCGAACGAACAGTTGAGCCCTACCGAGAAAATGGGATAGCTGCTGACACTGGCAAGGAAAGCCTCCAAAGTCTGTCCACTGAGTGTTCGTCCTGCCAAGTCGCTTACCGTCACACTCAGCATAACAGGCAATTCTATATTGCGCTTCCGCATCACCGTCATAGCGGCATCAATAGCCACCTTGGCATTCAGCGTGTCAAATATGGTCTCGATGAGCAAGGCATCCACCCCACCCTCAATCAAAGCGTCTATTTGTTCAGAATAGGCACCAAACAGTGTGTCGTATGTTAAGTCGCGTGCTGCAGGATTACTCACATCAGGCGACATCGAACACGTCTTGTTCGTAGGTCCGATGCTACCTGCCACAAAGCGGGGCTTGTCCGATGAACTGAATTCATCGGCACAGCGGCGGGCTATGCGGGCTCCTTCGTAAGCCATCTGCCGGGCATAGCCCTCGAGATGATAATCGGCCTGAGATATACGCTGTGAACTGAATGTATTGGTTGAAATGATATCTGCCCCTACTTTCAGATACTTCCTGTGAATATCAGCTATCACTTCGGGACGGGTCATACACAGCATGTCGTTGTTGCCTTTCATCTGACCCGCAATATCCTTGAACATTTCGCCACGGAAATCAGCTTCAGTAAGCTGATACTTCTGAATCATCGTTCCCATGGCTCCGTCGAGAACCAATATACGTTGTTGGGCTAAGTCTTGTAATGTGTTCATTAATAATGTTTCATTGCACGATCCATTTCGCGCTTGTCTTCCTTTTCCTTCAGTGTCTGACGTTTGTCAAACTCCTTTTTACCTTTACAGAGTGCAATATCCATTTTGGCACGTCCATGTTCATCAATAAACACCAGCAGAGGAACGATGGTATAACCCGTCTGCTTAGTGGCAGCATGCAACTTCTGTATTTCTTTCTTGTTCAGCAACAGTTTTCTGTCGCGCTTCATCTCGTGGTTGTTATACGAACCATAGAAATAGGGTGAAATGTTCATGCCCTTCACCCATATCTCCCCGTTATTGATGAAGCAATAGGTATCCACCAAACTGGCCTTACCAAGACGGATTGACTTGATTTCGGTACCCGTCAGGACAATGCCTGCCGTATAAGTCTCGATGAAGAAATATTCAAACGAGGCTTTCTTGTTGCGTATCTGAACAGGACTTTTCTTCCTGATTTTCTCTTCGTCTTTATTCATTTTTATTCTTCTATTTGAGCAAACTGTTCGATATGCTCATCAATGTACTGGGCTATCTGCTCTGTCCAAGCTTCCTCGTTCTCCACAAAGTCGTCGTCTATATCGTCGAAAGCCGGAAACTGTTCGAACATAGCCATAAACTCTTCATCCGTGCTGTCCTGCTCTATCTGCTCGTGGTATTTCAAATAGAGGGTATGAGCCTCATAAATCAGTTTCGAGAGATCGCGCAGTCCCCACAACTTCACTGCCTTGGCAAAAGGATTCTTGAAGATAAAGGGACCATAGCCATTATGTATCAGCTGCACGAAACCGCCATCCATCACCTCCTCATGCAGAATGTCCCATGCCAGCAATGTGATTTGATTGGCATTGAGTTGCATCATCGTTTCCTGAGTCAGTTCGCCGTGAATGGCCTGACGGATAGCATCGATAAATGCCTGAACAAAGGCATCGGTACCTTCTTGAGCTGACTGACGCAACAGGGCGTCCTTAATGGTTACTTCTATCATAATTCTATAACAACTTCTTCAAAATTTCCTTCTTTGTTTATTACATATCGATAGGCAGCCTCTTCGCTCTCTGTCTCGTCGTCCTCGCCACGGAAATAGCTGAACAGGGTGCATTCATACTTGCTCGTGATGTAATACTCCTGTCGCAACACACCCAACTGCCCGTTCTTGTCTTCTATCTTCTGTTCATAGATACACAGACGGTCAACCAGCACATACGACTGATTCATCGTACAGACATAGAGCGAGGTGGACACTGAGTCCAATTTCTCTGCCAGCAACACCACATGGAAGTTCCGATACGAGGGCAGCTTGACTGCCAACAGCTCGACATTGCTCTCATAGTCGAAACGGCTGTTAAAAACAGCAGGCACCTTCTTCATCTGGGGCAGATACTCCACGAACTCCGGTGTGTACTTCATTGGGATGGATTTCATCTCTAGCGAGTCGAAGAAAGCTATGACGGGATCACCAGCTGTCGGCTTCAGCAAATCCTTTGCCACCTCTGCCTTGCGAATACTGTCAAGCATAGGGGCATAGTCGGCAGCATTCTTCCTGTTGCCACAGGAATATGCACCAATGAGCAGTGCTGCGGAAAGCATTATCAACATAAATCTTCTCATAACGACTACAAAATTACATAAAATCGAGAGAAATGCCAAATTTATCATATTTATTTTGTATTTTTGCAGCCAATGAGATACTTATTAGTGACTTTTCTGCTGTTTGCGACCACTTTACAGGCTGGCAACAAGATATATTCGCCTACTGTCAAGACGCTGACTACCATCGTTAATAACGAATGGCAGGAGCGCCCTGTGATGGAACTGGGCAGTTTCGATGTGCTTCGCATCGGGTTTGACGAACTCTCCCACGACATTCATCGCTACATCTGCCATATCACGCGTTGTGAAGCCGATTGGGAGGAATCCACCGAACTATTTGAGAGTGACTGGCTGCAGGGCTTCAACGACTATCCCATCGACGACTACCAGAACTCGCTCAATACAACTGTCAATTATACGCACTATGAGTTCCAGATTCCCAACAGCCAGTGCAGGATTCGCATGAGTGGCAACTACCGCCTGACCATCTATGACGAGGATGCCAACCACGAGAAAGTGCTCGACGCTGAGTTCTATGTGGTAGAACCCCTGATGACTGTCAGTCTTAGCATGACTACCAATACCGACATCGACGTCAACAGGAGCCACCAACAACTGACGATGGCGATTGATTACAAGGGCATTAACGTGATTCGTCCTGAGGATGAAATCTATACCGTTGTCATGCAGAATTGGAACGAACAGACAGCCCGCATCAATCCCCTACCCACCTATCAGTTTCACCAGGGCATGCGATGGGAACACCAACGCGACCTCATCTTCGATGCTGGCAATGAATATCATAAATTTGAAGTGCTCGACGTCAGCCATCCCACAATGGGTATCGACCACATCGGTTGGGACGGCACACACTATCAGGCCTTCCCCTTTGCCTCTACCCTGCGACGCAACTATCTGACTGACGAGTCAGCCAACGGAGCCTTCTATATCCGTAACAGCAATCGAACCGAAGTGGCATATACCTGCGACTATGTATGGATTAACTACCGCATCGACGCCCCTTATCTCGGCGAGATATTCCTACAGGGACAATGGACGACCAATGCCGACCCCACAGCCTACCAACTGCAGTACGACTCCCAGAACCAGTGCTATTTAGCACAGGTCATGCAGAAACAGGGGTATTATTCTTATCAATATGTTACGCGCGAGGGACGACCAGCCCCTACCGAGGGTAACTTCTTCCAAACAGGCAACAAGTATCAGGCTTTCGTTTATCACAAAAGTCTAGGAGCCCGTTCTTGGCGACTCGTAGGTTATCGGGGATTGTTGGCACGATAGGCATCGGGCGTCATCCGGAATAGGTGATAGAAACTGGCTATCATGAAGTTGGGCGACGCGAAGTGCAGTTCCTCAGCTATCTCATCCACACTCTTCTCACTATTCTTCAGCATTTCGGCTACATGTTGCAAACGCAACTTCAGAGCGACGATGCGAGGCGATTTATACAAATTGCCTGACATAATTTGGAAGAACTCATCGACATCCACCTGCGCCAGTTCCGACAACTTCACCATCGTTAGCTGATGACTCTGCTTGTCTTTCACATAGGGAATAATCTTCAGCATGATGTCGGCAAACCTGTCTTGTGCAGTTTCGTCCTGTTCCGTGCTGAGTTCTGACGATAACGGCGACAGCTCTTCATTCTCCATGTTACAGCAGATGTCAGCACAGGCCATGACGCGCTTGATGACACCTCCCTCAATGTTGCTGCGACTCAGTTTGAGCCTGGTGTTACGATTGAAATACACGAAATTAGCTATCAGCAATCCCAGCAACAGCAGTCCCAACGATGCATAGACAATGGTCATACGCCACCAAGGTTCGTTGATGACGAGTATCCATTCATAAGGTTCCACTTCCCACACGTCGGGCGACATAGAGGTCTGAACCTCAATGATATACTTACCCGGTTGGATACCGAAAATCGGATAGTGCAACATACCCTTGCTATCCACGCGTCCACTTTCATCGTTCACGGCGAATGTCTTCCATTCATCCTGGAATCCCTTCACCCTCACACGATAGTAGGTCTGCACGGGTCGGAAATAGTTCAGTCCTGTGAAGAGCAAATTAATGGTATTCTGATCGTAGTTCAGGTTCAGCTCCTTGGCTCGGGTGATAGCACGGTCCAGTATCATCTTTCCATTGAGCAGCATACCAGGCTGGATGTTCCGTCCGTTCACCGACAAACGAATCAGCTTAGGATAGAGTTTAATATCGATGCGCTTGGTCGTATGGAAATTGGAGGGATTAAACTCTATGACATAATCTTGCGACTGCATGATGATGGTGCCATCCTCCAGCTTCATGGCGAGTCCGTTGTCGAAGGTGCCGTTCGGGATGTTGTCGTCAGCATCGTAGCACACTATTTTAGCCACCATACCCTTGCTGACGACCAACGCACAGATGCCGTGACTGGTACTGACCCACATATTATGGTCGCTGTCTTCTACAATGGAGTGTATTACATCGTTATTCAGTCCGTCGCCGTCAGTATATACTATGGGCTTAGCATTATCCGTCATATACAGTCTGAGTCCAGTGTTCGAACCTTCCCATCTCCAGCCTCGGCTGTCGCGGAAAAGGCAGTTGACGCGACGCGGCAGACTGTCCAGACACTCCTCGGCATATTTCTTCAACATGGCGCTATACTGTCGGGCCTTGGGGTCGTTCATGAAATACACCTTGAAAGGCGGAGTGTAAGGTTTCGAATAGAGCAGTCCCCGTTTCCCGGTACCTATCCACATACCGCCCTGCAAGTCGAACGAGATGTCGTTAATGCTGGTCTCTATCACCTGATGGTCTATACGTGTCAACTTTTCGTAGTGGTTCTTCTCGCCTGTCTTGATATTGAATGTCCAATATCCCTTCGAGGAAGCAATATAGAGCAAGTCGCCATGAACAGCCATATTGTTCAGTCGGTAAGGCACCTCCATCACCACACTCGCCTCACCTGTATGCGAAGCGATATGCATCAGCACCGAACCGGCATCGCCACAACGTATCTGATAAAACCCCATCGGCTGATTACAAAGCACCGATGTCTTCTTGTATTTTTCTGCCATCTCGGGGCTCAGCGCCGTCTTGATATAGATGACGGCTCCCGTCTCGTGGTTGAAGGCTTCTATACTGCTGTCGTCATAGAAGAGTATGACCATCTGGTCTTCTACTGAACCTATGTCCTGCAATCTTTTTCCGTTTCTGACGGGATACGTTTGCTGGTTCTTTAAATTGTGCAGCTTATTACCCGACATGACTAGCACACACCCGTCGTCGTCCACAAAGAGGTCGTCGGCCTTACCAGTGAAACCCATCGCCTGCAGTTCTCCCCTCACGTCGTGGACAAACTGCTCGGTCATCAAGTCAACACAGGTCACTTGTTTCTTGTCCTTCACCCATAGGTGGTGTTTCTTGTCAAAATATAAATGGTAGTATCCTGTATAATTTGGCAGTTCATAGATGTCTTGCTGTAAGGGGTCGATATGCTCGAACGACGAACCGTTATAGAAATTGATATGTCCGATAGAATTGATGACCATACGGCCCGTCTTCGTACATAATATAACCTGTGCACCGTTGTCTGCCAGTCCGTCGGCACTGTCAAACACTTTAAACAGTCGTTCCGACTCATCGGCATGAACAGCCAGAACGGTTGTCAACAATGCCATCGACAACAACCATCTATGCCATAATCTGCATTTATCTTTCTTCATTCTTTTCAGGTTAGCTTTAGTACGTTTTCATTAAGTTTTCATCACCCCATCCAGTATCTTGATGCCCTTCGACGTGCAGAGTCCCCGCATCGGAATCAGCATCATGTTCGTCAGCAGTTCCTCGTAAGGGTATTGTGTGTAGAGCGATGCCTGCCCAATGCTGCGCCCTATCGCTTCAAACATCTTGCTGATAAGTTCGAAGTTCACACCCTCACGGAAGTATCCCTCCTTTACGCCACGCCGCATGAACGATATGAAATACTGATGGGAGCTCTGGCGTTTCTCCTCAACATAATCCATCACCTGAGGGTAGAGCTGTACGTCCTCGTAGAAAGCGTGGTTGACGGTGCTGAATTCCTCCACCTTACGGCGATAGGCCTCCAGCACAGTTTCCATCACATTGTGCTGTTCGGCAAACTCCGTCATCTCCCTATGCCGTTTCTCATGCCCATCCTTGACGCATTCAAACAGTAGAGACTCCTTATCGCCGTAAATCTCATAGACCGTCCGCTTCGAGATAGACAGTGCCGAGGCTATATCGTCCATCTTCACAGCCTTGATTCCGCGCGACAGAAAAGCCTTGGTTGCCGTTTCCAGAATCTTAACTTTCAACGACTGACGATAGGCTGATAAGTCTTTTATTTCTTGCATAACTAATCATTTTGCCTACAAAGTTACTAAAATATATAAAAAAAAGACTGCTTTTTAAAGAGTTTTTTGTAACTTTGCGAGGATTTTGGAAAAGTAATACATTAATAATACACAACACTTTATGGTAAAAATCACAAAAGAGGCCGCCCTTGAATATCATGAGGCTGGCCGTCCTGGCAAAATTGAAGTAAAGCCAACAAAGGCTTATCGAACACAAACAGACCTGTCGCTAGCCTACTCTCCCGGTGTCGCCTACCCCTGTCTGGAAATACAGGAAAATCCCGACGATGCATACAAATACACGGACAAGGGCAATTTGGTAGCTGTCATCTCCAACGGTACTGCCGTACTCGGACTTGGTGATATCGGTGCCATGAGCGGCAAACCCGTCATGGAGGGTAAGGGTCTGCTCTTCAAAATCTATGGTGGTATTGACGTCTTCGATATCGAGGTGGCAGAAAAAGACCCTGAGAAATTCTGTGAGGCAGTAGAGCGCATCGCTCCTACCTTCGGAGGTATCAACCTCGAGGACATCAAGGCTCCTGAGTGTTTCTATATCGAGGATCGCCTGAAGCGCACCCTCGACATCCCCGTCATGCACGACGACCAGCACGGCACTGCCATCATTTCTGCAGCCGGACTGAAGAATGCCCTCGAAGTCAATGGCAAGGACATCAGCAAAGTAAAGATTGTCGTTAACGGAGCTGGTGCTGCGGCTATTTCCTGCACCAAACTGTACATGGCCATCGGAGCCTCTAAGGAAAACATCGTCATGCTCGACTCCAAGGGCGTCATCAGCATTGACCGTCAGGACCTCAACGAGCAGAAACGTTTCTTCGCCACCCAGCGCACCGACATCCACACCCTGGCAGAGGCTGTCAATGGTGCCGATGTCTTCGTCGGACTGTCAAAGGGTAATGTGCTCACCAAGGAGATGGTGAAGACGATGGCAAAAGACCCTGTCATCTTCGCACTTGCTAACCCTGTTCCTGAAATCAGCTATGAGGATGCGATGGAGGCACGCCCCGACACACTCATGTCAACCGGACGTACCGACTATCCTAATCAGATTAATAATGTCATCGGCTTCCCCTACATTTTCCGCGGAGCCCTCGACGTTCATGCCACTGCCATCAACGAAGAGATGAAGTTGGCTGCTGTTTACGCCATTGCAAATCTGGCAAAACAGCCCGTGCCCGATGTTGTCAACGATGTATATAAAGTCAACAACCTCAGTTTCGGTCGCGACTATTTCATTCCGAAGCCAGTCGATCCACGACTCATCACCGAGGTGAGTGCTGCCGTTGCCAAAGCCGCTATCGACAGCGGTGTGGCACGCAAGAACATCGATAATTGGGACGAATATAAGAATTGGCTCAGCGTACTGCTGGGTCAGGAAACAAAACTCACCCAGAAACTCTTTGCTACAGCAGCAGCCCACCCACAGCGCGTCGTCTTTGCCGAGGCTGTTCACCCCACCATGCTCAAGGCCGCTGTTCAAGCCAAGGCCGAAGGCATCTGCCAACCCATCCTCTTGGGCAACGATGAGGTTATCACCAAACTGGCAAAGAAACTCGACCTCAACATCGACGGTATCGAGATTGTCAACCTGCGCCATCCCTCCGAGCAAGAGCGTCGTGAGCGCTATGCCATGATTCTCACCAACAAGCGCCAGCGCGACGGCTACACCTTCCAGGAGGCCAACGACAAGATGTTCGAGCGTAACTATTTCGGTATGATGATGGTTGAGACAGGCGATGCCGATGCTTACATCACAGGTCTTTACACCAAATATTCTAACACCGTCAAGGTGGTCAAGGAAGTCATTGGCATCCGTCCCGAATACAATCACTTCGGAGCCATGCATATCATCAATTCGCAGAAGGGCACCCTCTATATTGCCGACACTCTCGTCAACGAGAACCCTGATGCCGAAACCCTCGCCGATTTAGCCAAGCTGGCAGCCACCAGCGTACGATTCTTCAACGAGAAGCCTGTCGTTGCCATGATTTCCCACTCCAACTTCGGCAGTTCCGTATCCGACGGAGCTATGAAAGTGCGCCGTGCCACCGAAATCATGCAGGCAAAGTATCCCGATTTGGCCATCGACGGTGAAATGCAGTTAGGTTTCGCCCTCGATCGTGAGTTGCGCGACAACCAGTATCCTTTCACCCGCCTTTTGAACAAAGATGTCAACACCCTGGTATTCCCCAACCTCACATCAGCCCGTTCAAGCTACAAGATGCTGCAGATGCTCGATGCCGATGTCGAAATCATTGGCCCGATTCAGATGGGACTCAACAAACCTATCCACTTCGTCGATTTCGGTGCATCCGTCCGCGATGTTGTCAACATCGTAGCCGTTGCCTCCATCGATGCTTACGTGGACAAGGTCAAGACACGCATTAACAACAGTAAATTAGGTTAAGAACTACGATGAATAAATTGCGAAATTCTTTCATTGCTCTACTTGGAACTCTTTGCTGGTGACTTTATCATTAATGGCAAGAAAGTAGTGAAATAATTCTAGATCGTAATTTATATTTCCTCCTCCTCTCCTCCCCTCGTGGAGGTCGGGAGGAGGTTTTTTATAACTCAAAAACTCACAAACTTAAAAACTTAATTGAAAAAACGGCTGTTTTATTTGGTGGTGATGAAATAATTTCATACTTTTGCATGATAAATGTAAGAAAAAAGAAAAATAACTATACTCATGAATAGAAAAATATCAATCTTAGTGTTAGGACTGTCGCT
This sequence comes from uncultured Prevotellaceae bacterium, assembly GCA_900316645.1. Classification (GTDB taxonomy): domain Bacteria; phylum Bacteroidota; class Bacteroidia; order Bacteroidales; family Bacteroidaceae; genus Prevotella. The sequence goes on along the minus strand of ONDP01000012.1, from coordinate 25,070 downwards.
GTGCTGTGCAACACTCAGCGCTCAGGAAAATCAGAAAAGTGAACTGCAGAAGAGTGCTGAAGTAGCACAAACCATTCCCGCTGCACGTTACGACTACAAACGAGCCTACGAGGACTACACCAGCAAGGGACGCATGGAGCAGGCAGTAGAGTGCGGAGCAAAAACTGCCGAGCTATACTCAAAAGACGGACTACACAAGGAGGCTTTCGAAATGCTGCGTGCCGTCGATCAGACCATCGAAGCCAAGGGCGGCAACAAGAAGGCTGCGCTGCACTATCTCGTCACCAAAGAGCGACTGAAGATGTATATGAAGTTCCGCAAGCCAGACAGTGCCAAGGAGCAGTTGGCCCAGATGGAGGCACAGGTGGCAGCAGCTGGCGACGCTAAACTGCAGAACGACCTGCTGTACCAAAAGGCTATCTATTACTACAGTTTCGGACTGAACGCACAGGGTGATGCCGTGTTCAAGGAGATGGCTACGAAACTGACAGCCTCGAAGGAATATGATAAGGTGGACGAGGTGTATAAACAACTCATCGCCAACGGACGTAAGAGCAACAATGTCAATATGGTGGCTCAGTCATATAGCAATTACGTGGCTTGGAAGGACTCGGCAAATGCACTGAAACACGCCGACGAGATAGCCGTACTGAAGAAACAGATTGCCGACAACGAGGCTTCGATTGCCGAGAAGGACTCGTCGCTGACCACTCGCTCGGTGTTCATCGTCGGTCTGCTGATACTGGCAGGTGTGCTGGCTGCTGCACTGGTTGTGGGTGCCATCATCCTGTTGCGCTTCATCATGTTGACACGTAAACAGAAGAAAGTGATAAAATTGGCCAACGACAATAATGCGCTGAAGGCTAAGTTCATCAGCAACATTTCAGCACAGCTCGACCCCACCCTGCAGAAACTCGACAGCAGCAAGCCTGAGGTGAAGGCACTGTTGGAATTCTCGAAACATATCCAGACACTTTCAGAACTGGAGAATTCGGAAGAAGAGATTGAGAAGGAGGACGTACAGATTCCTAATTTCTGTGAGGGACTCATCGAGCAGATTCGCGACAAGGTGAAGCCCGAAGTAACACTGAAGGTGAATGCCCCGAAGATGAATGTCGACATGAACAAGGAATATGTATCGCACATTCTGCTGCACCTGCTCAACAATGCGGCAGAATACACGCCGGAGGGCGGAACTATCTGGCTGGAATACAAGAAACGCAGTGCCCACACCCATCAATTCCTGGTGGCTGACACGGGTTGCGGTATTCCGGAAGAGAAGCGTGAGGATGTGTTTAAGCCTTTCCTCGAAATCCGCGACCTGACTAAGGGCGACGGACTGGGACTGCCTATCTGCAAACAGATGGCACTGAAGATGAACGGTGATCTGGACATCGACCCGGAATTCACGAAGGGTACTCGTTTCGTTCTTGAACTGCACGCATGATTTTCTATTTCTCAGGAACAGGTAATACTAAGTGGGCCGCTGAACAACTGGCTTCGGCGACCCACGATTCGTTATACTATATTCCAGACGAACTCAAGAAGGGCACACTGGAATATACGCTGCAAGAGGGCGAGCGACTGGGCATCTGTTTCCCAACCCACGGATGGCAGGTGCCACGCATTGTACGCCAATTCATCCGCAAAGCCACCTTTACTTCCCCCCTCGGAAAAGCTACGGGTAGGCGCATCAGCGGGAATGGGATTGAGAGAGAGTTCTATATTTATGCCCTCACCACCTGTGGCGACAACATGGGGCATGCCATGCGCATACTGAACAAGGAACTGGGACAGAAGGGACTGCACACTGATGCTGCGTTTGCCATTGTGATGCCTGAATCGAACGTTTGTTTCTCGTTCCTGCATCTGGACACGCCCGAACGGGAGCATCAGAAGATTGAGGCCGCCAAACAGCGCATGGCACACATCTGCCAAGTGGTGACCGAGAAGCAGCGGGGCGTAGAGGAACTGGTGAAGGGTGCCATTCCCTATACCTATACTTACGTGATAGGCGGCTATTACAACAAACACTTGATTACGGACGAACACTTCTGGGTGGACGAAGAGGCTTGCATAGGATGCGGACTGTGCAAGAAACTGTGTCCAGTGGATGATATTGAAGGCACAAAGCCCCACTGGAAACACAATGGGGAATGCACGAACTGTCTGGCCTGTTATCACCACTGTCCGCGTCACGCCATACACTGGGGCAAGATGAAACGCGGACAATACGTGTTCAAGCAATCCTAAATCTTATATTTCTTCTTTTCGTGAGTAGCACGCTGGGGCGTTCCCGACAGTCCTGGCGTATGAGGTGTGTGGACACCCCGATAACCGTTCCAACGCTGCATTATCTTATCAACATAACCAGCCGTTTCGGAACCGCGCATATAACCATACTTCACAACAGGGTCGTTGTAGTATTCAGGCTGTGCCAAAAGTAGGATATAATGGCTGACATCCGACCAGCGCTGTGGGTCGCGCCCGTTCTTGCGAGCCAGCGCCATTGCGTCGCGCACATGATTGGCACCACCGTTATAGGCAGCCAGAATGAACTTGATGCGCTCCTGCTGATTGGGGATGTCGCTGAACGTATGATTCAGTTCGCCTATCAGTTTGGCTGCAGCAGCAATGCTCTTCTCGGGATTGAACATATCGGAGCGAGCCAGCCCGAGATGGTCGGCAGTGGTGGGCATGATCTGCATCAGACCACAGGCTCCTGCCCATGAACGCGCCTGAGGGTCGAAGGTTGACTCCTGATAGCATTGGGCAGCCATGAGTCGCCAGTCCCAACGGATGGCGCGACAATACTGCTGGAAATACGCATCGTAATGCGAGATGACGCCACCCTTGGCATTGAGCATGGGCGCAAAGACACGACGCTTCACGGAACGTGAGGAGAGCAGATAGTCTTCCTCTTTCTTCACCTCGTCAAGCAATTGCGGGCGATACCACTCGCGAAGGGCTTTGCTCAAATCGGGCTTATCGTCGCCAATGCGCCAAGCCAGTTGTTTGGCTTTGGGTGAGTTGCGAAACAAGATGAGGTCGGCCTCGCCATCCTGCAGGCGTCGCATCATCTCGGCTGAGTCGCGACAAACCTCCACACGGAGACTGACACCTATTTTATTAGTAAAGCGCTGGCAAAGCATATACTCCGTTCCGAGGTGCTTGCCCCGATAGTCGTAGTAAGTCTCGGGCCCCGTCAGCGCCAAAGCTATCAATTCGCCATTGCTCACAATCTGGTCGAGATCGAAATCGGTAGCCGAGGTCTGGTCTTCCTCACCACCCCATGGTGTCATTGGTTCCGGCTGTTTCTTAGCACAGGAAACAAGCAATAGCAGAACACCTAAAAGTTGAATATATATGCTTCTACGTATCAATTTATCCGAAAATTTCTGCAAAATTAATCATTTTCTTGGAAATATGGCGAGAAATGCGTAATTTTGCATCCTAAATTAGCTAATTAGTGATTATGTTAAGAATTGCAGTACAGTCAAAAGGTCGTCTGTTTGACGACACCATGAACCTGCTCGCAGAAGCAGATATTAAGGTTAGTTCAGGACGACGCACCCTCCTGGTACAGTCGGGTAATTTCCCATTGGAAGTACTTTACCTACGCGACGATGATATTCCACAGAGCGTGGCAAGCGGTGTTGCCGACATCGGTGTGGTGGGTGAAAACGAGTTTGTAGAAAGAGGCGAAGATGCCGAAATCATTTCTCGCTTAGGTTTTTCGAAGTGCCGTCTGTCGTTGGCCATTCCCAAGGATATCGATTATCAGGGCGTGGAGTGGTTCAACGGTAAGAAGATTGCCACTTCCTATCCGAACATCCTACGCCAATTCCTCGACAAGCACGATATTAAGGCCGAGATTCACGTCATCACCGGTTCAGTGGAAATCAGTCCGGGTATCGGACTGGCTGACGGCATCTTCGATATTGTCAGCAGTGGATCAACCCTCGTCAGCAACAACCTGCGCGAGGTAGAAGTGGTGATGGAGAGCGAGGCACTGCTCATCGGTTATAAGCAGATGTCGCAAGACAAGCGTGACATTCTGGAACAGATGTTGTTCCGTTTCAAGGCCGTGAAGGATGCAGAGGACAAAAAATACGTTCGGATGAATGCGCCCAAGGCTCGTCTGCAGGAAATCATCAACGTGCTGCCTGGACTGAAGAGTCCTACCGTCATTCCATTGGCCGACGAGGAATGGTGCTCCGTACATACTGTGCTCGACCAGAAACGCTTCTGGGAGATTATCGGCAAACTGAAGGAAATGGGGGCACAGGGCATTCTGGTGACACCGATTGAGAAAATGATACTATAAAGTGAAAAGTGAAGAGTGAAAAGTGAAAAATTTGCTGCCGCCGCAGGGAAGAGTGAAGAATCAATGAAAATATACAGATATCCGAAACGTGAAGAGTGGGATGCTATTATTGAGCGTCCACGACTCGACTTGTCACAGTTGAATGCCACGGTGGCATCGGTACTTGCCGATGTGAAGAAACGTGGCGACGAAGCTGTGCGCGAATATGAAGAGAAATTCGACAAAGCCGTGCTGACCTCGCTGGCTGTCAGCGAGCAGGAGATGGACGAGGCAGAGGGATTGATCAGCAACGAATTGAAAGACGCTATCATCCTGGCACACCATAACATCAAGGTGTTCCATATCTCGCAACGTTTCGTAGGACAGAAAATCAAGACACAGGAAGGCGTCACCTGCTGGCAGAAAAGTGTCGCCATCGAAAAGGTGGGCCTCTACATTCCCGGTGGCACTGCCCCACTCTTCTCCACCGTGCTGATGCTGGCAACACCAGCTAAGATAGCCGGATGCAAGGAAATCGTGCTGTGCACACCTCCTAACAAGGAAGGCAAGGTCAACCCCGCCATTCTCTATGCGGCGCGTGTGGCTGGAGTGAGCAAAATTTTCAAGGCTGGTGGCGTGCAGGCTATCGGTGCTATGGCTTACGGTACGGAATCGGTGCCCAAGGTCTTCAAAATCTTCGGACCAGGCAACCAATACGTGATGGCTGCCAAGCAACAGGTGAGTCTCGACGAGGTTGCTATTGACATGCCTGCCGGTCCATCTGAGGTTTGTGTCATTGCTGACGAAAAAGCGAATGCTGAGTTTGTTGCTGCCGACCTGCTCTCACAGGCTGAGCACGGCATCGACTCACAGGTGCTACTGATTACCACTTCAGAAAGCAAGCTCGAAGAGATACATCAAGAGGTGGATAAACAACTGGAGCAATTGCCACGTAAAGAATTGGCTTCCAAATCATTAGAAAACAGCAGCTACGTGCTCGTCAATACGGTTGACGAGGCCATCACCCTCTCTAACGCCTATGCCCCCGAGCACCTCATCCTGCAGGTTGAGAACTACGAGCAGTTGGCTGAGAAGGTGGTCAACGCAGGCAGCGTGTTCCTCGGAAAGTATGCCTGCGAGAGTGCCGGCGACTATGCCAGCGGTACCAATCACACCCTGCCGACACACGGCTATGCTACGGCATATAATGGTGTGAATCTGGACAGCTACTGTCGCAAGATTACATTCCAGCATCTGACGGAAGAAGGTATTCAGCACATCGGTCGTGCCGTAGAACTGATGGCAGAAGCCGAACAACTGGAGGCTCACAAGAATGCAATGACGGTGAGAATGAAATCAATTGAGAATTGAAAATTGAGAATTATGTTTAGTTTAGAGAGATTGGTAAGACCGAATATCTGGCATCTGGCTCCCTATAGCAGTGCACGTGACGAATACTCTGGCAAGGAGGCTCATGTGTTCCTCGATGCAAACGAGAATCCGTATGGCGCACCATATAACCGCTATCCTGACCCACTGCAGCGCGAACTGAAAAAGCAGATTGCAAAGGTAAAGGGCATTCCTGAGGACATGATATTCCTCGGTAATGGCAGCGACGAGGCTATCGACCTGCCCTACCGCATCTTCTGCGAACCCGGCAAGGACAACGTAGTAGCCATTCAGCCTACTTACGGCATGTATAAGGTGTGTGCCGATATCAATGATGTGGAGTATCGTCCCGTCATGCTCGACGACAATTTCGACTTCAAGGCTGCCGACCTGCTGAAGGCGTGCGACCAGCATACTAAAATCATCTGGATATGCAGCCCCAACAATCCGACGGGCAACTCGCTCAACCGCGACGAGATTATCAAAGTGATTGAGGGCTTCGAGGGTATCGTCGTCGTGGACGAGGCATACAGCGACTTTGCACAGCAGAAGACACTGCGCACGGAACTGGCGAAATATCCCAACCTCATCGTATTGAACACAATGTCGAAGGCATGGGCACTGGCAGCTATCCGACTCGGTATGGCATTCGCCTCGAAGGAGATTGTGGCTATATATAATAAGGTGAAGTATCCGTATAACGTCAATATGCTGACGCAGCAACAGGCTCTGGAAGCCCTCAAGGATCCGTTTGAGATTGACAAGTGGGTGAAGACCATTCTGGCTGAGCGCACCCGACTGATGCAGGCTTTCCAGGAACTGCCCATCTGTGAACAGGTGTATAAGACGGATGCCAATTTCTTCCTCGCCAAGATGACGGACGCACAAAAGATTTACGACTATCTGGTTGACAAAGGTATCATTGTGCGCAATCGTACCCGCGTACAGCTTTGCAACAATTGTCTGCGTATCACCATAGGAATGAAGAGCGAGAACAACGAACTGCTCGCCGCCTTGCGACAATACTAAATGGAACGACTCTGGAATCGGAACTATATAAAGGTGATGACAGCCAACTTTGCGCTGTTCTTCGCCTTTTATTTGTTAACGCCACTGTTGCCGCTCTACCTGAGTGAGACTTTCGGGGCCACAAAGGACGTGATAGGACTGGTGCTGTCGGGATACACCATCACGGCACTGCTGTTCCGTCCGTTCAGTGGCTATTTCGTTGATTCCTTCCCCCGCAAGACAGTACTGATGGTGAGCTATGCCGCCTTCGCCATCTTCTTTGCAGGCTATCTCGCTGCAGGAACGCTGTTGCTGTTCACCATCGTGCGCACACTTCATGGCGGACCCTTTGGTGCTCTGACGGTTGCCAACTCTACCGTAGCCATCGACGTGCTACCCTCCTCGCGACGTAATGAGGGTATCGGCTACTATGGGCTGTCTAACAACCTGGCTATGGCCATCGCACCCACCTTTGCCATTTTCGTCTTTGCCGAGACCCACAACTTCGAACTGCTCTTCTGGCTGGCCTTCGCCATCGCCACCTTCGGCTGGATAGTTGATGCCACGGTAGAGGTAAGATGTAAGAAGTCAGCCATCCGCCATCAGCCATCAGCCATCCGCCATCAGACATCAGCCATCAAACCTCGTAAACTCTCATTAGACCGTTTCTTCTTGGAGCGAGGATGGCTACTGGGCGTGAACATGGTGTTCTTCGGCTTTTGCTTCGGAGTACTGAGCAACTATCTCGCCATATACGGCAAACAGGAATTAGGCATAACGGGAGGTACGGGCACGTGGTTTATGCTCTGTTCCATCGGACTCATCCTTTCACGATTGCAAGGCGGAAAGGCCCTGCGACAAGGACGGCTGACTCATAATGCGGCTGAGGGCATGGTCATCTCACTCATCGGCTATACCCTCTTCATTCTCATGCCCACCATAGGCGCTAGCCAATTCTTCACTCTTCACTCTGCACTCTTCACTTTCATTGGGTACTACAGTTCTGCACTCCTTATCGGATTAGGCAACGGCCACATGTGGCCTGCCTTCCAGAACATGATGATAACAATGGCACACCATAACGAACGAGGAACAGCCAATTCCACCATACTCATTTCGTGGGACATCGGTATGGGACTGGGGGTACTGGCAGGTGGAGCAATAGCCGAAATAACAGGCTACTCCGCTGCATTCTGGACTGTTGCCGTGATGAATGCAATAGGAGTAGCCCTATATTTCCTGAAGACTCAAAACTTCTTCCTGACAAGACGGATTGATGAAGCTTAGTTCATTTCAGCAGTTTCATATATTCATCATAGGATATGTGTCTGCCACCCATCGACTTGAATAATGGAGTTTCGAACTGACAGTCTATCAAACTGCCGCCAATGCGCTGCATGGCTTTAGCCAAGTGTATAAGTGCCAGTTTCGAAGCATTGGGAACCAGAGAGAACATGCTTTCGCCAAAGAAGGCATTGCGCAAAGTCACTCCATAGAGACCGCCCACAAGTCGCTTGCCGGATGCAGTATCAACAGACTCCCACACCTCAACGCTTGCAGCATGGCCAAGACGGTGCAGACTGGTAAATGCCTCGATAATATCAGGTCCAAGCCAAGCCCCATCCTCTTCATTGCGCCCCTGGGCTTTAGAACAGCCGTTGATGACGCCTTCAAAGTCTTGATTGACAGTCACTTCATATCTCTGCTGCCTCAAGAGTTGTCGCATGGAGTGGCTGACATGAATCTCTTCAGGGATGATGACATAACGGTCGAGCGGACAATACCAATGCGGCTCACGCTCCATCTGAAAGGCATACCAGGGGAAAAAGCCGTTACTATAGGCCAATACCAAACGCTCGACAGACAGGTCACCTCCAATGGCTACCAGACCGTCTTCCTCACCCCAGCGGGGATTGGGGAACCATAACTCGTCATCCAATTGCCAGACTGCCATCCTTCACATCAACAGTTACTGTTCCACCCTGTTTCAGACTTCCAAACAGTATCTCACGCATCAGCAAGGGTTTCAACTGCTGAGCGATGACACGATCCATCTCGCGGGCACCATATTCCTGCGTATAGCCCTCTTTCAACAGATGGTCGAAAGCATCCTCTGTAAGCGTCATTTTCACCTGCTTGGCTGCCAACTTAGCTTCCAGTTCTCGCAACTTCTTCTGCAGAATGAGTGTTGCCATCTGTTTGTCCATATCATGGAACACGACAGTACCTGAAAGACGGTTAATGAATTCCGGCTTGAATACCCGCTTCACCTGTTTCATCATCGCCTCACCACGACTGACGTTATGATTGAATCCGATGGTTTGACCGGCAAACTGTGCCCCTGCATTCGAAGTCATGATGAGTATCACGTTGCGGAAGTCTGCCTTGCGCCCTTTGTTGTCAGTCAGTCGGGCATAGTCCATCACCTGCAACAGGATGTTATAGATATCCTGATGGGCCTTTTCTATCTCATCGAGCAGCAGCACGGCATTGGGCGACTTTCGAATGGCATCTGTCAACAGTCCACCATCCTCATATCCCACATAGCCAGCCGGAGAGCCGATAAGCTTGGCAACAGTATGTTTCTCCGTATATTCACTCATGTCGAAACGTATCAGTTCTATGCCCAGCTCTTTGGCCAGTACCCGTGCAACTTCTGTCTTTCCCACACCAGTTGGTCCGACGAAGAGCAGCGAGGCCAGCGGTTTGTTATCATCCAACAACCCTGCCCGTGACATCTGCACAGATTCCACCACCTGACGGATGGCTTCATCCTGTCCGTAAATCTGTGAGAGCATTCGCGGAGCCAGACTTTCCAATCGCTGGTAGTCGTCATCCTCGGCCACAGCCAACGCATCCACCTTGCACGTCTTTGCCAGCACGTCCGCAATATCCGCTTTGGTCACTCTTACATCAGCCATCAGACATCCGACATCAGCCATCTTACCTCTTACTTCGAAGCTCGCTCCCGCCTCGTCTATCAGGTCGATAGCTTTATCAGGCAAGAAACGGTCGTTCACATACTTTGCACTTGCCTCAATTGCAAAATCAATCGCCTCGTCGTCGTATTTCACATGGTGAAACTCCTCGTATCTGGGCTGCAACTGTCGAAGGATATGCTTCGCCTCGTCAACAGTCGGTTCTGGAATGTCAATCTGCTGAAAACGGCGCACGATACCCTTCGAACGCGAGAAATAGCGATTATACTCCTCGTAGGTCGTAGAACCGATAAAGCGGATGGTTCCTGCTTCCAGATAGGGTTTCAGCATATTCGACGCATCCATCGCGCTGTCGCTGGTAGCACCGGCTCCCACCATCGTATGTATTTCGTCGATATACACGATGTTGGCCACGGGTTCAGCAGGATTGTCCTGTTCAGCAGCCACACCGTCCATAATCATCTTGATGCGGTTCTCGAAGTCGCCACGATATTGCGTTCCTGCCAGCAGCGTTCCCATGTCGAGCTGGTAAATCCTACACCCCTTCAGTCGGTCAGGCACTCTGCCTTCCTCTATCATCCGAGCCAGTCCCCATACAAGTGCTGTCTTACCCACACCTGGTTCACCCACATGTAGCGGATTGTTCTTATCTCTACGGCACAACACCTGAATGGTCCGCTGCAGCTCCTGCTCCCTGCCAATCAGCGGGTTCTGCTCTTTGTACAGGTCGTTCATGCAGGTCACCAGTTTCTTCCATGCAGCTTTATCGCCCGACTGTTCACCTTTCTCCTCCAGTTCATCGTCAAAGTCACAGAAGTTTATCAGCTGACTCATAAAGTTAGCCTCCTTACCATAGAGACAGTCTTTCAGTAAATAGGCAGCCCACGAATCCTCAAGCGCCAGTATTCCTCTTGTCAAATGTGGAATGTCCAATGCTTTGGCACTGCTCGAATTCACTTGCTCTACTGCCAGTTCTATCACTTTTCCCATCTGCGCAGAAGCCTCAGGAACGTATTCAGTCCCTTCAGGCAACGACTCCACGCCCTCAAGATATTCCTTAATACGGTCTTCCAACTGGTATGGACTATAGAAGATGTTCACTGCCGCATTGAAATTAAATTCCTCCAGCAACGCCAATAGCAGATGCTCCGGCATGATAAATTCATGTCTGTATTCCTTACAGCACTCGTAGGCTTTGTTAAGTGCCCTCGACACTCTTAAAGTCTGTTTGATCTCTGCCATTTGCTAATCCTCCTCTTTCTCAACGGTTAATCTCAGTGGATAGCCTTGCTCGCGCGCCATTGTGGTCGCCTTGCGTGCCTTCGATACTGCAATGTCGTAACTATAGATGCCCACCACCGCTTTGTCGGAGTGGTGCACCTGCAGCATCAGCGCCTCTGCCTCTTCCTCACTCTTCAGGAACACCTGCTTCAGAATCATTACCACAAACTCCATCGTCGTGAAATCATCGTTGTAGATGATGACCTTATATCGTCGCGGCTCCCTCAAATCGGTCCGTTGCCGCTCTCTCAATTGTGACTGTTCTTTTGCCATATTTTACACATTTCCATGCTCATTACCATCGTGGTGGCAGCACGATATTCTCCACATCATGAGCCTTCACAAACAGCGGTGATATTTCATCGTCTGTGAAGCCTGCAATACCGCATCCGATACGCGTCACGAGGAACGTCAAGTCTGGATGTTCCTTGGCAAACTGGATAAACTCATCCACATACGGACGGATGGTTTCTACCCCACCCTGCATCGTAGGTATGCCGTAGCTCTGTCCTTGCAGACCTACACCCTGCCCCATAATGGCTCCAAACTTGCGGTAGGCTATATACGCTGCACCACCGCCGTGCATTCCCTTCAGGTTGCTGCCGAACACAAAGATTTCGTTCGGCTGCAGTTCCGTGATAAACTCCGGTGTTGTCCTCTTCTGCTCCATAATTTCTTCTCTGCTAAAGTCCATATCCTCGCATGCCATTGACTCTGCCATAGAACCCGACATAGGCGGTACAGGCATCGACATCTTGGCCTTGCCCATCGTAGCTTCTCTATGCAGAATGGCCATATCATCCATTACCTCAGGCATTTCCAAATCCATATCGAAATACTTTTTAAAGTACGGAACAATAAACTGTTCCTTCAGTTTCTTGTACTTCTGCGAGATGGCAGATGGTGTCATTCCCATCTGCGCAGCTATCTCCTTCGACTTGAATCCCTGCAACAGTAGCATGTCAATAATCAGCCGTTCCTGACGGTCCAACGGTGCATGGTCGCACACGTCCTCCACCATTTTGTTGAATTGCAGCCGCAGGTCGCTGGTCACGTCGAACGACATCAGATAGTCCTCGAACGTAATGCTGCCGTACTCCTTTCGGTACCATTTCAGTGCATCAAGTACCACATAGCGGAACCCGTTGATGAGCCACGTCTTCAGACTCACATTTGGCGAGTGATCCTCCAGTGGCTTCCAGTCGTGCTCCATCAGGTACAGCGCATACTGGTGAGCCAGCGACATAAAGTCCAGGTTCTCCTTATCGCGCAATTGGTATCGCTGGGCAAAAATGTTATAGCCCACCTGACAGTACCCGTAGAAATACTCACGGATAATGCCGGCATCGCCTTTGCGGAAACCGTTCAGAATCTCTTCGTCTGACAGTCGCTGATAGTACATAGCTCGATATATTTTCTGCAAAAATACAAAAAAATCGCAAAAAGAAATGCTATTACAGTAATAGCCCCACAGATTATTAGAAAGATTTGTATGATAGTCATGAGTCGTCGTTATTGTCTAACAAAGGTAATTCTCCCAAAAACTTATCAAAGTCACTTTGGAATAAACGATCTTGAATGATACGGTATTTTTCGAACTCTGTTTCAGCATGCTTCTTGGCTTCTTCTGCACTCACACTACCTGCTGTCTGTAGCACATTATTACCACCAGCAGCAAGAATCGTGTCAATCTGCTTAGCCCAATCCTCCATGGTCATAGGTATATGCCGCTTCGCCATCCGTTCAGCCAATTCAAGCACACCATTCACCAACTGTCCCATGTCAGCCAATTCCACCTCCTTCAAATAATTCTTTGCAATCGTCACATCCGTCTTCACTATTTTTCCATCGGGTGCATTCTCCCAAGTCGTCAGTCCCATGTGCTCCTGCTCCGCATCAGCCCGTTCCACAATCAGTTCAGCAGCAGTACGCCCATGAACGGCATAGTGCATCTTATTCTGCATCATCTTGAAGAACAACCTTGTAGTAGGAGCATCCCGATTATAATCAACGGCAGTTGCATAGATATCCGTCAGTTTCTGGTAGAACCGACGTTCCGAAAGACGAATCTCCCGTATCTCTGCCAACAGATGTTCGAAGTAGTCCTCATCAAGGAATGTACCATTCTCCATGCGTTTTCTGTCCAACACATAGCCACGAATGGCATATTCCCGCAGTACACTCGTAGCCCATTGCCGGAACTGAGTGGCACGGATAGAGTTGACACGATAGCCAACGCTAATGATGGCATCAAGATTGTAAAATTGAAGGGTGCGATTCACATCCCTGTTACCCTCACGTCGAACTACCGAAATTTTCTCGGTAGTTGCCTCTTTCTTCAGTTCATCTGTTTCATAGATATTCTGTAAATGTACACTAATATTATCAGATGTACAGTCAAACAACATACCCATTGCTTTTTGAGTACACCATACCGTCTTGTCTTTATAGTAAACCTCGATACCCTGTTCCTTCCCTTCTATCTGGAAGATCAGAAACTCTGCTGTACTATTTCTTATTTCTCTTCGTTTTGCCATATATTTTTAGAAAGTTATTTCAACTCTATGCTCCTATCTTATTTCTGACTACAAAGATACAAAAATTTTAATAAAGAGTAGCTTTTCTAATTGAAAAACATTTTTTAGATGTTTCACTCCTGTCCCTTGACACCCACGACATAATCGCCAAAACTAAGCACTTTGTAAGTGGTTTCGCCAATACCCATAGGTTCACCATCAGCCCAGTCTTTGAAGTTTTGGGCAATACTGGTAAGATTCACTCCTTTGTCCTTTATGACTGCATTTGCTATACAAAGCATCATGTCTGTGTCGTCAGTCCAGTCACCAATCTTCCATCTCTTGCGGTGCCTGTCCTGAAATATATCGCTATAATGCCTAATACCATTAGGATATTTCCAAGCCATATCTTCATCAGTCATACCCTCTGTACCAAGTCCGAGAGCATCACCGATTGCTTGTCCATATATAGTTCCTTTAATTCTGTCTATAATTCTTTCCATCTTATAGCCATATGACAAATCTATCTATTCCTTTCCAATGAGGTACTTGTAAACATCCTCAGAATAAAGTTTTGGCTGGCCTTGACATGGTACGTTTGAAACCCGATATGTTTGTTCTTTCTTGTGGGGATCCACCCGGATTTTATGATATGTGCCATTATTCCATTTATAATCATAAATTTCTAATATTTCTGCCTTCCAGTCCCATGCACCATATTTCTTTCCATCAAAATCTACTTCCCCTTTTAGAAAATCAGAAATAATTCGAGTTTTAACTGACCGCCTTTTAAAACATTCGTAGATGATGTCACCTTTTGACAATGCAGCGACATCATAAAAATTGATTGTAGAAACAGCCTCTTTTATCTCATAAGCCTCATAATTGGTCAGGCCGTTTAAATCAAGATTCTTTTCGTCTTCATTCATTTGTTTCAATCATTTGAATAAAATTATCCTTTATTCCCCTTAAATCGTCAGTAAGAATGTCATTGCATCGTTCAGCAATCTCTTCTGGGATAGGATACATACATGCAGCTATCGCTCCAGCCATTGCGCCAATGGTATCAGAATCTCCTCCCAATGAGATAGCCAAACGGATTACATCCTCAAAGGAGTTACCTTCTAAGAAGGCGATTATCGCTTCTGGAACACTTCCTTGACAAGACACATCAAATCCGTATCTTGGACGAATCTCGGCAATAGAACGATGCAGGTTGTACCCAAACGTTCTTTCGACATATTCCTTTATTTCTTGTTTCGACTTCCCTTGCTTGCATAGAAATACGCTTGTGGCTATAGCCTGAGCACCTTTCACTCCTTCTGGATGATTATGACTCACTGATGCCGTTAAAGCAGCAAGCGCCAACGCTTCATCAAGAGTCTTGGCATACAGTCCAACAGGACTAACACGCATGCCAGCCCCATTACCCCAGCTGTTGTAAGGCTGGGGACTGTCTTCACATAGCCATCCTGCAAACCGTCCACCATAACCTGCATTGGGATGATGGTCACCGAGTTCTTGCATACAATAGATTAAATAATGGATAGTATGTGCAGGATCTTCCAGTAGCCATTTGGCCACAGCCAACGTCATCACAGAATCATCCGTAAAACGGCAACCATTCTCAAAGAGTTCAAAATCCGTCCTCTTTGTATTGTAAAATTCGTAGGTTGAACCGATAATATCGCCTACCAGTGCTCCTAACATCTTTTCTTTTCCCATATTATTCAAATTCATTATGTTATTGTATTCTAAAATGGCACTTGTTCCAATAATTCCAGATTGAATGAATTAACCAATTTTTCTATAGCAGGATTTTCTATCTTCATATTATTGAGAATTCTGTACTGACTAACCAGATCCAGCTTTGGAACACTTATTCGACTATTGAGTAAAGAAATTGGCTCATTTTCTTTATCAGTGTCATATAAACCAAGATGTTTAAGGCTATATTTCTTTGTCAAATCAAGATACTCTGGTTGCATATTCTGGCCCTGTATCTCCATTTGTCTGATAATTCTATATTCATTACTCTCTTTTACTTCCTTTGCTATTTTACGATTCCACATATGAATCGCATCTGCTAGACCTTTTCTGCATAAAGAAAATTCTATTTCAGACAAAATATATCTCACCTTAATATTAACCAAGATAGACCATCCATAACGACTGCTGTAATCGTTATCCCAATCATACATATAAGCAGATTTGTACTCTCCTCTACAGATTTTTCTTATCATCGAAAAGAAAACATCTGCTATTTCTTCATCAGTAACCTTTTTCTTTGATATTTTGAACAATTCAATTATGTCAGATTCGTACAACCGGTTCTTATCTAAATAAAAATCCTCCTCATCTATGAGGCGCTGACAAAGATAATAGTAGTTTCGTCCCTGACTTAAGCTATCCAAATTCTGCTTTAGGTAATCTTTGGGGAAATATCGAAGAATTAGCCATGAAAGCGGCATTTCATGATATTTCTCCCAAAATGATTTTACCACAGGTATAAAACTGTTGTCCCAAAAGGCAAACATTTTCCTACTTGCCCATTCTCTATCAGCTCCTCCAGCATTTATAAAGGCAAGAAGAATCTTTTTCTGGTGTCGCCATTCCATACCATTAAAGCGCTGCTGAATCTCACGACGAGATACAGTTACCTTTCCACTCTTCCTATTTTGATAATTTTTAATGAGAGTGGCAGCAGGTGTGTTGTGTTTCGGCACCTTAAATTCCATTTATTTATATCTAAGTAATATAGTTGGCAAAAACTCTACAGCCTCCATACAATTGGTACATACAGACAGTTCTCCTTTGTAGCCTAAAGGCCCTGCATCATGTGAGTATTCATACCACTGAAGCTTTTCAGACTTGCATCCACATCGCATACAAGGAATCCTATACTGTCGTGGTTCAAGATCATTCCCCATTCTGTGAGGCATTACAGTTAGGTCTTTAAACAACAAAGGAGAATGATCCAGGTCCCAATAACGAATCATAGGACTCTGTAGTGGATTGGGGCAAAGAATAAGTTGCTTGACTTTTCCGTTTTCAAATCGGGCCATCTGATAGAGTTCTCTTTTCCCTTTAGGGTAAATACTTAGTACATCTCTATCGTAATACTTGCAATACTTAACCTTGTATTCTGTGTTTTCTGCAGGTTCATTCCACCTATCAAGCCAATCCTTCCAGTATGCAATAACTTCATTTATCCCGGAAAACTCTTTGTTGTCATAGAGAATCTGAATAACATCATCTGCCAAAAGCTCTTGAACATCATCAAATTGTTTCGACATGAGAGATTCAAGGAACAGTCTTGAAATTTTTCCGTACTCTGTTTCTGGTCTGTCTTCCTTAGGTTTTCCAGTAGAATTAGGCTTCTTAGTAGTAAACACAGCAGGTAATGTCATTTCTACTGGACGCATCCAAAGGCTCTTTAGCTTGCCTTCAATTATAGTAGGTTCGAGTGCTGCCATATTACCGCCCTGATTCAGGACAACTACATACTTGTCTATTATTTTTTGGTATATAACTTCTGCTGATACGGGATTGTTTCCTTTTCTAATAGACTCGAACTTACCACTTATGTATTCCATATAGCGGTCTTTCCCTTTCATCGTTTCAAACACCCACACAGAAATATATTCAAAATCGTCGCTTAGAATGGCCTCGAATAATGAACTATCAAGCGTGTTCCATGCATCACACACTATGTCAGCAATTTGTTTCCCTATTTCCTTGTTCATACTGATTATAGTTTTGTTGCAAAATTAATAAAAAACTCTGAAATACCTAATATATTCCTACAATCTATATTATCTCCATATCCAATGTTCTGGCTGTTTTATAAAAGCTATCCAACATCAACCTCAAACATACCCTCCAGACTTGATATTTATGGGACAAATAGGAAATGCATTTTAATCTGTATTGCCACATCATTCAAGTGAATTAATATATTCTCTTAAACTCATCACCAATTTGCTGCCAAAATATCCGAGAGAAGGAGTGACCGTTCACGCTCATAATCCTGCTGACTTTAAATGTCCGATCTTCACCTAAGTCTGTTCGACGAGCCACGATATACCCGCCACCATAGTATCGAGAATATCCTATGTCGGTTATCTCACAGGTAAAGATATGCCCACTTCGTGTGCAGTACTCTATCTCTATCGTTTGCTGACACATGATGACTCTGTCTATTACTTCCTCTATACTCATATATTAATATGGTGCGGGTTCGTTTATTGGAGGTGGAAGGGTAATCGGCGCATCACCAAACGTATCTATCCCTACAGGCTGATTATTATCACCATTTAGTTTGTCGCCTCTTATCTCACCACCCTCTGTCAAAGGAAGATCTCCCAGAGAATTGTCTTCCGGATTTTCAAAACGGGTAAACTCGCCTTTAAAGTCTAACAGGACAATATCAGTAGCACCTTTTCTGTGTTTCGCAATAATGATTTCAGCCTTGCCACGATAATCAATAGTACCATCTGAAGACTCATACAGATGATAGTATTCTGGACGATGAACAAAAATCACCATATCCGCATCCTGCTCTATAGCTCCCGATTCCCTAAGGTCTGATAGCATCGGACGTTTACCCTCTGCTCCCTCTCTCCCCTCTACACCACGGTTTAGCTGACTCAGTGCAATGATAGGGATATTCAGCTCTTTGGCCAGGCCTTTTAGCGAACGTGAGATATTTGACACCTCTTCCTGACGATTGTTGAACCGCATTCCATTGGCATTCATCAGCTGCAGATAGTCTATCATAATCAACTTTATCTGATGCTCATTCACCAAACGACGTGCTTTTGTCTTCAGTTCAAAAACAGACAATCCTGGGGTGTCGTCAATATAGAGGGGCGCACCTATCAGATTATTGATCCTCTTATCAAACCTTTCCCAATCTGTTCGGTCAAGATTGCCATTTAGTATCTTTTTACCGCCAATTTCACACGCATTGGATATCAAGCGATTCGTCAGTTGAACTCCAGACATCTCCAAAGAGAAGAATGCCATAGGGATATGCTGGTCAGCAGCAATATTCTTTGCCATCGACAAAGCAAAGGCCGTTTTACCCATAGCAGGACGACCTGCAATGATTACCAAATCGGAGTTCTGCCAGCCACTGGTCACATCATCAAGACGATAATACCCTGTTGATATGCCCGTCACGCCACCGTTGTTCCCTGCCGATGCCTGCATAATCTTAGTAGCTTCTTCAATCAGAGGATCTACTGAGGTATA
Organism: uncultured Prevotellaceae bacterium; assembly: GCA_900316645.1. Lineage (GTDB taxonomy): Bacteria > Bacteroidota > Bacteroidia > Bacteroidales > Bacteroidaceae > Prevotella. The sequence goes on along the minus strand of ONDP01000012.1, from coordinate 6,375 downwards.
GTCCTTCTTCATGTTTTTATGGGCTATGTCAAAAAGAATACTTTCCGCCTCCTGAATGACATCATTTACATCACAAGTCTCATCGAATGCCTTGGTGCCTATGGTGCTGGTATATGAAATCAGTTGCCTCGAAAGATACTTCTCTGCCACGATATTGGCATGATAGCCAATGTTGGCAGATGTGGCAACTCTCGAACTCAGTTCTGCCACATATCCAGGACCACCGACCTCTTCAAGCGTTCCCATTTTTGACAGTTGCTCCGTCACAGTCAGCACATCTACTGGCTTTTCTTCCATGCTCAACAGCTGGATAGCTGCATATATTTTCTGGTTACGAGGCTCATAGAAACTTTCCACATGCAGCACCTCACATACTTCCATATATGCGTCGCGGTCAATCATCAATGCTCCCAGCACGGCCTTTTCAACCTCAAGAGCCTGAGGCTGAACATGACCATAAGCAAAATTCAAAGGTAGCTGTGCGCCGCTTCCCTGACCTCGTCGATATTGAGTCCTTTGTCCTGGCATAGCTACTTATCAGTTTTTAATGTTTTCTTTTTGATTGATAACAATCCACAGACTATCTGCTAAAAAGTAAAATAGCAACAGAAATCATCATGACAATCAAAAGTGCACATAACATGCAAACAGATTTTGCACATTGTCTCTGTTTCTTTTCATACATACTTAGCTTGACCTTAGCATTATCCAAGTCTGCTCTAACTTCTCTTTCTGCTAATTCTTTTTCGAGGACTATTTCAATTAGTTCCTCCATTGTCTTACCCACTAATTCGTTCTTCTCCATAAATTTTATTTTTTATTTGTTCTACAAAGATACTTAGTCCCTTAATCTGGAACTGCAAAAGTAACAATTCTTTTCTTGCTTATAAAGTAAAAACAGAAAACAAGCCTTGTGAAAAATTGCTTTTATTCCCAAACAACAAGGTCACTTGACAGAGCAATCCCCTTTGGCTCTCCGCGTGTACCTTTTATATAATAATGCTTTGCCATATCACCTTCCATCATGCCAAGGAAGACCTTCTTGATTCTTGCACATTTTTCATTGATGGAATTCAGTAGCGGATTCGTAACATCCTCGATGCTTTGCAAGGTTCGATCTGTCAATCCCCAAGGTCTCACTTTGTCATACAGGTGAGTTAGTTCCTTACGATAGTCGGGCAATGTCTTGAATACAATTCCTTCTGGATGTCTAAGGAACAGTAAGTATACCGCCTTAGCCAGAGGTTCCATGTGTACCTCTTTGCGCTCATCACCAAGGAATATCTTATAGTCCTTGCTGATGAACAGTTTAAGCAAAGGCTGTTCAGTATGAAAAAGAGAGGTAAATTCCTTCTCGCTCATGCCATACTCTTTAAGTTTCTGCACCCTTTCTTTCACTTCTTTCAAAAGACTCTGTTTGTCTTCGTTGTTGTTTGTGTTTGTCATAGTAGTTAAGTTTTGTAGTTGATACTCTTTTCCCTGATTATCTGTCACGTTTCACTCGTTTGTGAATACCTGCTTCCTAATCAATCGAAGCAGGTATTCTACTGCCTTGGGTGCTTTCTCACGTGCCGTCACCAACTTCTGTAAGAAGTCATCCTCTGGCATGTCAGAGTTGAAGTCATCCACCAGTTCTCGTGGGTCGTCCGATGTCTTCACCAGCAACAAGCCCTTCCGTTTCATCAGATGGCGGAGCGACAGGATGCCCTTGTTGTACTTGGGACGTGCCTTGATCAGTTCCTGCATCAGGTTCATACCAGGATCTCCAATATGCAGCTCGTTGAGCATAGCAATCGAATAGAGCACCTTGGCATCAGGTGTTGACATATCAAAGACATCGCCCATCAGCACGTTCACAGCATCAGCCTCTTGATAGCGTTCAAGTTTTGCAAGGCAGCGAGACTTCACATAGAGAGCCTCTTGACACTGATGTTGCGCCAGCACACTATCTGCATAAGCCAATGCCTGCTCGTTTTCGCCAGCATAGAGGCTTAATAGTGCTACCAAGAACTTAGGTGCCCAATGGTCTACAGCCTTTAGTTCTTCAGGAACCTCTTCAATACAGCCATAGAGATCATCGTCGCAGATGACGGTATCCAAGAAACGCTTTGCCTGTTGCATGGCTTCCTTGATGTCACCTTCTGCAGCCTTTTTCAGTACCAGCATCAGGTATTGCTTGGCTGCCTCATCATAGTCATGATGGGCAAGCAATTGATAGACAGCCTTGCCACTCTCTATTTCGTTGCTGATGACATGCTCGTCATTATAGCCACTGGCATACGACAACACTTCACGACTCGTATGAGCATACTGAGGAATGATGGGACGCGAGAGGAACAAACCGTCAAGCGTTCGCACACGGCTCAATGCCACATACAGTTGACCAGCAGCAAACATCCCTCGGCTCAAATCAAGGTAGAGTTTGTCGAAAGTCATTCCCTGACTCTTATGCACAGTGATAGCCCAAGCCAATCGAAGCGGATACTGTGTGAAGGTTCCCATCAGCTCCTTCTTCATCTTTCGCTCCTCCTTGTCGTATTCATAACTATACGACTCCCAAGAGCAGTTGGGCACTACATAGGCAGCTCCACCAGTAGTTACCTGTATCTCGTCCTTTGCGAGTTTGGTTACCGTTCCAATGGTACCATTTACCCAACGCTTATGCTGGTCGTTGCGAGTGAACATCACCTGAGCACCCACCTTCAGCTTCAAGGTCATGTCCACAGGGAATCGCTTCTCCTCGAACTTTCCTGTAACAGTTCCCTCGTAGGTGTACTCCTCTGCCTCAATCTCTGCCAAACACTTTTGGTTAACCGAATCGGCAGTACAGTTTCGAGAAGCCAACGTAATCACCATACCATTCTCTTTCGTAGGCTGGCACACACGCTCATTTAGACGCATCAGAATCTCAGGAGTCGTCTTGTTCAAACGAATACTCTCCAGTATCTTGAGGAATGTCTCATCTTCCTGACGATACACCTTCTGAAACTCGATCTTCACCATCCGCATACGCTTGATGGCATCTGCCTTGTAGAAGAAGCAGTCATCAGCATGATAAAGGTCATGCATCAAATCGCTTTCCACGCCCTTCTTCAGAACAGGGGGCAACTGGAACATATCACCCACGAAGATCATCTGCTTGCCACCGAAAGGCAACGAAGAACGAAGTGTTTTACGCATCGTATAGTCGATGGCATCAATGATGTCGCAACGTACCATTGACACCTCATCTATAATAATGGTGTCAGTGTGGATGAGCGTCAAAATCCTTGCCTCGCTCATCTTGCCCAACGTGCCTGGTGTGCAGACATCCATTGGTAGTCCGAAAAACGAGTGGATGGTATCGCCACCCGCCAAGATGGCTGCCACACCTGTCGGTGCCAGTGTGATGAACTGCTTGTCCACCATTTGCTGTACTTTGCGAAGGAAGGTTGTCTTACCTGTTCCTGCCCTACCTGTAAGGAAGAAACTACTGTTCGTGTTGGCTATCAGCTCGAAAGCCATCACCTGCTGCTTGTTCTCTGTGTCGATCATGTTCTCCACCATCTTTGTGTTCTCCATTGTTTTAGTGCTGCTCAAGTTTAGGCAGTATCTGGGTTAAACGTGTGTTGAAGTCTGGGTCGAGGAAGCTTTTGTAGCATCCACTAATCAGTTTTTGAGCCTGCACGCCAATCTGCTCTACAGAAGCACAGATGCGCTGGGTTTTCATCATTCGTTGCGGAACACTTTGTCGTAGTCGCGCTTCTGGATCAGTTCCATCTTCTGCCCGTTGAAGGCATACAGCTCGATGCTGTCGATGTAGGTCCAACTTTGGTACAGTCCTACTTTCTCGACAATGACAATGCGATCGCAGAAGCGGATGCCCAGGTAGTAGCGGTGTCCATTTCCACTCTCGTACTGGCTGCAGATAAACATCTTCTGACTGTCATCCCAAGTAGGGATGTTCACACGAGGTGTACCGTATGTCGGCAGTATGCTGTCAAACAGGTTCTTGTTGATTGCTTTGGTCAGTGTTGCCATAGTCTTGTCGGATTTAATGGTTAAACTTCATTTTATGGTTCTCACAGATAACCAGATTATGCCAGTTGCTTCTGGTGGGTTTCTTCTATCATGTTGTAAGCATAAGAGACGATCTCCTGATTGCTTACATGTGCTCCTTGTGTCTTTAGCTGTCCAGAGAGGAAACTACTCAGCATCAAGATGCTTTGCTCTTTGGCAAACTGCTCGTTGAAGATGCGATAGTCACAGCCACCCCAATACTTCTGCGCGATGAGTTGCGCCTTCTGTCCATCGAAGCAGAACAATTTGATGCCATTCAGAAAAGTGTGAGCGTACCCCTGTCCGAGGTCGTAGTAGACTACCAGCCTATTCGACAGGCGAATCGCTTTGTAGTACATGTTGCCTGCTGCACTAGTGTATCCCTGCGAAAGGAATACGTTCTTTGCTGCGTTGTAGGTCACTTGCTCACCAGAGAGTGCTGGCAGAGCCTTTGTTGCGATTGTTTGGAGTGCTGTGTTTGTCATTGCATTGTTTTTGTTAAGGTCCCACCACTGACGTTTCGCAGCGTCAACTCTGGGGTGGTTTCAGAGATTGACGCTTGTGAATGGAGTTCAGTTATCTCCACCCATATCCAACCTGTGTCAGCAGGTCCTCCATCTGTATCTTCCGTTCTACTTCTTCTGCTTCAGCTGCACATAGCAGGTCTTCCATTTGCATTTTCTGTTCAATTGCTTCTGCCTCTGCAGAGCACAAAAGATCTTCTATCTGCATTTGTCGCTCGACATAGTCCAACTCCCCTTGACATATCAGATCTTCAATCTGCATATCTTCATAGAGGTTATCAACTTGGGCTGCGCCCTCACTTGCAATCTGAATCAGGTTCTTCATAGTTTATTCTGATTAAGTCCCCACCACTACGCATTTGCAGCATCAATCTCGAGGTGGTTTCGATGATTGACACTGCAAAATTAAGATGTTTTCCGCAACCTTGCAAGAAAAACAACCTTGTGAACGGTTCCGTTCTACTTGGAACCGTTTTCTTGCTCTTCAATTAATTGAATATTGGAAGCAAAAAAGGGATATCGATTCTTGGTTTTATCATTGACATTCTCACTATACTTTATTATCTTCACTTCCTTTCCTAACCATTCTCGCTGTTTAACAAAAACTGGATTCAGACAAACTTTAGAGCCTATATGGTAGATACCATTATCTAATTCAATGACACCAATCAAATCAATTTTGTCCTCTTGTTCTATCGTATCTTTTACTTCAAGTCTTACACATTTTCTCAGATTATCTTCCTTGTTCGGGTGTTCGTCCATATATCTTCCTAACCACATCGTTATTTCGCATATTTGCAATGCTAAACTGAAAATGAGATATCGAGAATTTCTTACTTCATCTTTGAGATATCTTTCCAATCTATCGATGTCATCCTTTGGCAATTTTGCCGTATGCGATTTGATATTACCCAAATATAGTGCCAAGAACATCATGTCCTTGATATGTTTAGGAACAATACGTTCCTTTTTAGTTTCGTCCCCATAACGAAGATGGATGTGATCACAGTTCAAACCACATAGGTAGCAACAACTTTGATTCAGATTCACCACTCCATCTTCAATACACTCATCTGGTATAATCCCATATTTATTTGCTTCTTTGAAATTCCATTCCAGTATTTTACGTAACTTATTATAATAGTTAACAGGTTCAAAGTCTGGGTATCTGTCAGGATAATGCATGGCCTCCAATATGTTAAGGACATCTTCCCCCGCTTCAATATCAAGGGAGTACAATCGTTCCATAACATCATTGTAGAACACCTTAAGTTGATGGCGTGGCGAATTTCCAACTTCATTTTTCAAATCTTCTATCAACTGATTTTGCCCTTCAGCGTTCTTTTTATAGAATTTCCCGACAGACTTTTCAAACATTTTGTCATCCATTAAGTCAGGCTGCCTTGTTAAAACAAAATAGGGAATATGTCGCTTCAACTTTAGTCTTTCAATTTGTCTGATAGCTTCATATAGCCCGTCAACATCAGCAACTTCATTCGCTGAAGAATTATTGTATGCCTTTGCATCCAATATCACAGCATCCCAGAATTTTAAATTCTGTTCTAACGCATCCATGCCCTCACGACGAGTCTTAAATGCCTTGATATGTACCTTATGTCTTTTCTCACAAATCTGTATGAATGCCTTACCGATGGTGTCCCACTCGTCATCTATCCAGATGACATTGTATTCTTCTTTCTGTTCCATATTATACTGCTATTGGTAAATATACTCTAATGACCGTCCAATCTCCATCCATAAAGACATTATAGTCACCCTTATAATGTTCTACAATAGATTTGACGATGCTTCC
>ONDP01000039.1 GCA_900316645.1 uncultured Prevotellaceae bacterium | reverse complement strand
GGTCATTAACGAAGGCGACACCATGCATAACGCAGGTGGCGTACTCTCTGACCAGGTTATAAGACTTACGAATTACCTCACCAAACAGAAATATCCTGCCGTTCTTCGTCGCGTCACATATTATGCGGCCTTATAAAGTCTGCAGCGGGTATATCAAATTCACGATAAAGATGTTGGCTGCCAGGATGATGAAGTTCATCAACAGACCGATGCGCATGAAGTCGCTGAAGCGGTAGCCACCGGGACCATAGACCAACATGTGGGTAGGCGAACCGATAGGTGTGGCAAAGCTGCTGCTCACGCTAATCATCAGTGCAATGAGGAAGGGGAAAGGCTCATAGCCCAGTTTCTCTGCCGATTCGAACATGATGGGAAAGAACATAGCTCCTGCTGCCGTGTTCGAGATAAACTCGGTGGCAAAGGTCGCAACTAAGCAAATGGCCGTCATGACCACAATCGGATTAGTGCCGCAGATGTCAAGGATGCCGAAGGCAAGACGTTCGGCGATACCTGTGTTCTGAATGGCAAGACCAAGGCTTACACTGCCGGCAAACACCATCAGGATATCCCAGTTGACCGATTTCATGGCCTGATCGGGTGTGCAGCAACCGATGAGCAGCATGAGGGCTGCAGCAATGAAGGCACACTGCAACAGCGGCATGATGTTGAGGGCTGAAACAACCACCATGGCCAGCATAATCAGTGATGAACACATCGTTCTCCAACTGATGTTCGGTATTTGTGAATTCTCGATGAAATGTAGCCTAGAACGGAGTTTCTCTGTATCAACTTCCAGATTGGGTGGGCAGTCGAATAATAAAGTATCGCCTGCGCGGAGCTTTACCTGATGTGGAATCTCGTTGATGCGCTCACCGCGACGGGCAACAGCCACCAATGTCATGTTGGTCTCGCGCTCTAAGGGAGTTCTTTCGAGCGTGGTACCAATAAGTGGGCTGTTGAAGGGAATGAAAGCCGTACGCAGCTTCCGGTTCTTGTCAACCTCTTCCAAAGAGAAAATATGATGATTGGCATTCACCAGTCCGTGTGTCTCTTTCAGATCCAGCAACTCGTCGATTTGTCCGCAATATACCAAATGGTCATTTCCATAGATAGGGTCATCCGGTAAAAGAGACGATCTGACATTGTCAAAGTGGTATAGCTCCAGTAGTGTACCGCCCTTAACATCGATGAGCCCTGCTTCCTGCAGTGTTTTGCCGACAAGCTCACTGTCCGAGGGCACGAGGAATTCAATCGTGTAATCTGTTGTCGTCTCAAAGGCCGATTCAGGAGCCTTGCGTTCGGGGAGCAACTGGCGCATGGCGATGATAGACAACACACCGATGGCAAGGCAGAATAGACCGGGGATGGTTGTTGACAACACGTTCATGACTTCGCCCGTCTTGTCAGAGTATAGCCCCGATATAATCAGGTTTGGCGGAGTACCGATCAATGTGCAGACACCACCCATACCAGATGCGTAACTCAACGGGATGAGTAGCTTAGAGGGTGACATGTGCAACTTGTTCGACCACATCTTGACGATGTTTACGAACATAGCGACAACCGTGGTGTTGCTCAGAAACGAACTGAGCGCCGCCACTGGTAACATCAGCCTGACAACAGCCTTCGCATAGCCGTCGGGCTGACCCAGCAGATTTTTCATAATCCACTGCAGAACACCAGTGTACGTCAATCCTGCCACAACAACAAACAATACACCGACAACCAGCACTGACGTAGAACTGAATCCCGAAAAAGCATCCTTGACATTCAGTACGCCTGTGACGTACAGGATGGCCATAGCCCCGAGAAACACCAGGTCGGAGCGTAGTTTGGTGAATAACAAAATAGTGAACATGCCCAGAACCGTAATGATGGTCACCCAGGCATGAAAACCGAAACCCAAAAATAGAAATGATTCCATAGTAAATTTGTTTTCTTTTTTTCCCTTTTGCGTGCAAAGATACAAATTTTTAATTGATTATTAAAAATAGGTCAAAAAAAATCCCTCCGCATGGAGGGAACTTTTTTATTTGATGATGAATTTCTTTCCGTTTTGGATGTAGATACCAGGACGAATGGGTTTCATATTTTTCACCTGTTGTCCGCTGATGTTATAGATACGATTGTCAGCGGTACGGTTCTTGATGCTGATGGTATGAATGCCAGTTACCTCGCTTTCGGGAAACGTTCCTTTCACGTAAACACGATAGCCTTTGGCATCGAGTTCGAAAGACTGAGAGGCAGTGAAAGTCTGCTGTTTGCGGCTAACTCCTTGACTAATGGTCTCGCTATTCAGCCACAGGCTCCATTCTCCAGCGGTCAGTCCGGTCAGTGTGGCACTGGTTGCTGTTGTCGCCATATTGAGAATGACGAGTACCTCGCTGTCGCCAGACTTACGAGTGAATGCCAAGACATTACTGTTTGCAGGATTCAGTGTCACCCAATTTACGCTTACATTATCGCCCAAGGCTGGAACAGCATGTTTCAAGGCTGTCAGTGTTCGGATGCTGTTAAACATCTTGTTATCTTTCGAAGCCCAGTTTATTTTGGTATCTTCGAAATAGTTGAGAGCTTGATTGCCGCCAATCTCCTGTCCATTATAGATAAGAGGCATACCATAGAGCGTATAAGCCAGTACGGTGAGCGGATAACGGTTGTTGCCGTATTTCTGGGTCAGCGTTTTCTTGTTCTCATTCCAGTTCTGGTCGTGGTTGGTGACGTAGAGCATACGGCCGAAAGATACATTGGTGGAGGCATTCATCATGGTGTTGGCATTAGCCTTCAACGTTGAAGCATAGACACCAGCACTGCCATAGTTGGCTAAACTGCTCTGGTAGCCCCACGCATAGTCATAGTCGAATCCGGCATTCTTTAGCCTTGTGGCATCCTGTGCGATGTCAGCCTCGCCAAGGAAGGTAATGGTTTTTCCTGTCTTGTATCCCTTGATTTCAGGGATGGCAGCCTGCCAGTATGATGTGGGAATACTATTACTACTGACGTAATCGCAACGGTAGCCGTCGATGTCGGTCTGGTCAATCCAGAATTTCAGACAATCGTTCATAGCATTGACGAGGTCGCTGTTGTTATAGTCCAGTTGATACACATCATTATAGTTGTTGGGATGGATCATCTGGCCACTACCATTTTTCGAGTAGTATTCAGGATGACTCGTCACCCAGTCGGCATTGGTCGCCGTATGGTTGGGCACCCAATCGAGCCACACCTCCATGTTGAGCTCATGGGCACGGACGACAAGCGCCTTCAGGTCGTCGATAGTGCCGTAAGCTGGATTCGCCTGTTGAAAATTAGTAGCAGCGTAGGGACTGTTAATACCTCCACCGCGTGGGTATATAGGCATCAGCCATACAATGTCCACACCAAGCGTCTTCAATTCATCGAGGCGTTGCTGGGCCGCAGTAAACGTTCCGGCTTGGGTGAATGAACCAATGTTCATCTCGTATATAACCTGATGTCCTACTTCGTTATTGGTCGCGGTATTGATGTCGTCAACATAGTCGCCGGCGAACAAATGTAAAGGTAAAAAAGCTAATAGGTAAATGATAATCCTTTTCATTCTTTTGCTTGTTGTTAAAAGTGGGTGGCTGTTCTTCACAGAGCAGCCAGCCCGTGGTTAAAATTTTAACACTAATTAAACAGTAAGCCTTTTTTGATGAAGCAGGTCATTACTGTTTTACGTAGACTGCAAATCCCTTAGCATCGAGTGATATAGGGGTGTTTGCATCAAGAGAGATTTCAGTGGCAGATGCTCCGTTCTCAATGGTCTTACAGTCCAGCCACTGCGTATAGGTACCTTCTTCAATGTCACTTACCTTCGTCTTCACCTCCTCTTTGGCCAGGTTCAGTACGACAACCACCTGACCACGGTGGTAGGCCAACACATGCTTGTTATCTGCCTTGAGGTATTCCACTGGTGCATCAGCAGCCAGCGAGGACTGTGTGTGATGTAGGGCAACCAGCGTGCGAACGGTGTTCTGCATCTTGCGGTCCACCATGTTCCATTTGACCTTGGCGTCAGTGAAATAGTTCAGCGTGTCGGGGTCGCCAATCTCCTGTCCTTGATAGAGCAGGGGCATACCATAGAAAGTAAACTCCAGCACAGTCAGTGCATAGCGGTTGTTGCCGTAGAAATCCTTCAGCGTGTGTCCGCCGTCGTTATAGTTCTGATCGTGGTTGGTCAGATATACCATACGGCGATTCTTGATAGCTGCAGAACTCTTTAAGAAAGTATCCATGATAGCCTTCAGAGAATCAGCGGCATCACTGTCCTTGAATTTCCATGCCAGTGCCCCCTGAAGATCCCAAGCGTAGTCATAGTCGAATCCGCAAGAGTCGATACGGATATTTTCCTTGTTGCTGATATCCGTCTCGCTGAGCATCTCGATGCCCACACCTTTGCTCTTCAGTTCTGCAATGATGTCCTGCCAGTATTTCACGGGAATGGTAGGACTGCTGACGTAGTCGCAGCGGAAGCCATCCACATGACAGTTGTCTATCCAGAAGTTCATGGCACTGTTCATCTCATTGACCAGTTCCTCGTTCTGGTAGTTCAACTCAAAGACGTCGCCCCATCCGTGTGGATGAATCATCTGTCCTTTCTCGTCCTTTGTGAAATACTCTGGATGTTCCTTTACCCAGGGATTCTCCACAGCCACATGGTTGGGCACCCAGTCAAGCCAAACTTTCATGCCTTTGTCATGGGCGGCAGCTACGAATTCCTTCACATCAGCCACAGTACCGTATGCGGGGTTGACTGCTTTGAAATTCATTGACGCATAGGGACTGTGCATCGTCTCGCCGCGAGGGTAGATAGGCATCAGCCAAAGGATGTCTATGCCCAGCGTGTCGAGTCGTCCCAATTGCTCCTGTGCCGCCTTGAAAGTACCCTCGGGGGTAAAGGCGCCGATATTCAACTGGTAGATGACGCGATTCTCCAACCCAACAGGGACAGTATTGTCAATCGTGAGAGATCCCTTCCCAGGGTTGCAGGCTGCCAGAAACAGCACTGCAACGAGGGATAAGAGATAAACATAGTTCTTCTTCATGCTTTATTAATTAGCGGGGAACGAATAACTCTGATTAGCTGTCACTGTAGCAATATCCTGCTGGACACCTTCACCTTCTCCATTGAGGATGAGGTTGTACTCACCGCCATCGTTAGGCAGTGGGAACACCAGAGTGCCATTCTCATTGCTGGTGGGCTTGATGCCACGCCAACTGCCGTAGATCTCGCCCGAGCCCCATGCATAGAGGCGTGGGTCGGTATAGTTAACGTTCTTGATGGTTACGGTATTGGCAGACTCTACCCATGCTTCGTTGACATCAAAGAAATGGCTGCCAGCTGTCGATACAGCAGGACCGTCCACCTGCGGACTTCCCTTGTCGTTCAGTATCAGGTTATAGTTACCGTTGGCGGGCAACTCGAAGAGGCACCAACCATTGTCGGTCGTCTTTACAGGAGCAGCACCGGGCCATCCGCCGCATGCCTCACCATCGCCATAGACATAGAGATGAGGATCGGCATAGCCTACACTGTTCTTCACAGCGATGATCACGGTCTCTCCTGCAGGCTGAGGTTCTGGCTCTGGCTCTGGTGTTTCACCGCCAGGCTGGAAGGTGGCAGGATCGATCTCTGTGACACCTGAGGTGGTGATGTGCAGATAGACATCATGATCGATGGTATAGGCAAAGTCTGCCAACTGGCTCGAACCTGCATTGCTGAAGATGAGGTTTTCACCCAGACCGGTATTACCTTCACCCATATCAAAATACTTATAAGTAACACCATTGACGGTCTGCTCACCTGTTACCTCCATACCTGGCCACTCGCCATTCAGGTTGTTCTCGTCGCCCCACATATAGAGATTGAGGGCTTCCCAACCCGTCTCGTCGTAAACGAATACAGCATAGCCATCGTGCTTCACAGCGGGCTCTGGAGAGATTTCTTCAACGCCATCAGCGGTAATGCGTAGGTAGATATTGCGGTCGATGGTGAAGTTGAAGTCTTTCAGCTGTGAGCCGCCTCCCGCATTGTTGAAGATGAGGTTTTCGTTCAGACCGGCATTCTCTTCGCCGAAATCGAAATACTTCCAAGTTACACCGTCATGCTTCCATGTACCGGTAACCTCCATACCAGGCCAGTCACCGTTCAAGTTGTTGATGTCACCCCACATATAGAGTGTCAGTGCGTCCCAACCAGTCTGATCATCCACATAGACGCAAAAGCCGTCGTGCTCAGGTTCTGGTGACTCGCCACCTTCCCAGTAGTAACTCTCCCAGTGCTGTCCCCAGATGTTGGTAAAAGTACCCACACCAGGATTGTCAGTATGATGAGCCAGTTCACCGTTGAGGTCGAGTTCCTTGCCCTGACTTACTGAGTAGAAGTAGAACCCATCGGCAAGTGACTTTCCGCTGATAAAGGTCGACGGATCTAGGTAGATGCCCCATTTGGCTGTGCTGGTGGGAGCTGCCATGAGTTTGTATTCCTCCTTGCCAATAGCCTCTTCCTCTCCGTTGAAAGCACCCAGAATGTAGATTTCCTCATTAGGAGTAGTACCAAATGGAGCGATGAACTCCAAGAGGATTCGGTCGGCGCGCGTCTCAAATTGCTGACGCTCATGATCGAACACAATGTCGTCGTTGCTCTTACAACCTGTCATCAATCCCGTCAGGGTGAGTACAGCCAGCAACAGACTATATAATCTCTTATTCATAGTTTTACTTGTTTACTTTTTTACCTTATAATATTTAATAGTTCGGATTCTGAACCAATCCGGGATTCACACTCAAAGCAGATTGTGGTAATGGATACCACTCATACTTGCGGTCACGTTTTGCAGGAAGCTCAAGTCCCGGTTCTGTAGCGCGTCCCCAGAACCACCATTGACCCTGTGTGAACTTGTCGAAGCGACGTAAGTCGGTACGACGGCGATTGCCCTCACCCAAGTATTCCTTACCCCACTCAGAAAGTATCCAGTCCATGTCAAAGTTACTAAAACCAGGACCAGGAATGCTCAGTGCACTGGTGCGGTCACCGCTCTTGAAGTAACGCTGACGGATTTCGTCCACATATTTCTTAGCTTCTGAAGCATTACCCTTGCGCATCTCACACTCGGCAACATTCAGATAAGCCTCCGCAAGACGGAACTGTACATCGTCGATAGACTTGAAACCACCATTGTCATCATTCGGATAGAGGGGATATTTCACCAGACGAATACCAGAGTTGGTCTCACCCCAGCGAGGACTCATGACTGTCTCGAGATCACGCCCTATGTTTTGGAAAGAGCCAATTTGGTCTACATATTTCAGACTCTGACCGTCACGGTCAGCATCTGCCGTCAGTACATCACCAGGCTCGAACACCTTACCGTCCTTTTCGAAGTGATAGTTGGCTTTCGCCAGTCCTTTCAGGAACATTCCCGGACCGTGTGTCTTGGTAATATTGTCATATACATAGTTCTGTTTGCGGATATCACGGTCGTCAAAGCGTTCGTAGGGAGCACCCAATTTGTCATTATAGGGAGCACCTAAGAAACAATTGGGGTTGTCAGTGCCTCCCAGTGGGTCTACGTTCCCGGAGTTGTCGAAGGATGGAACAAGACATACACAATTCCAAGCCCCGATGCCGTCGTAAGTCTGTCCGTAGATGGCAGGATAGCAGTAATGCATGCCAACCATGGTGCGTACGTTCGAGATAGCGTTGGCGGCACCCTGTCCATCTTCAGCAGCCAATGCGAAGATCACCTCTGGACATTTCACATTATCCATACTGTAAAGGTCACGGTAGTTGTCGGTCAATCCATAGGCTCCGTATTTACCACTGATAATCTCCTTCGACAGAGCCTCGCATTCATCATAGTGCTTCTCACCGATGAATACTTCAGCATTGAGCAGCAGACGGGCTTTCAGTAGACGGTTCATACCCTGATTGGCGCGGTTTACCATCGTGTGGTTGGCATCGTCTTGTGCCAGACTATTGACTGTCTCGTCCAGTTCAGTAGCGATGAAATCGTAAATCAGTTTACATGAGGTGTTGAAGTCAGGATCAGCCGTTCCAGGCACCTCACTGCCAGCCGATGTGTTCAAAGGCAGTGCACCACCCCAGAGTTCGAAGATACAGTAGTAGTTCCATGCACGAAGTGTGCGAACCTCTGCTACATACTGTGCCAAAGCATTTTCTGTCATACCAAGACTGGCAGCATTCAGACCTTCCAGATCGCTCAACAACAGGTTGGAGAGTCCGATGGCTGTCCATGCGCCTTTCCATGCATTCTCGATGATGGTCGATTCGGAGTTCCAGTTATGCCACGAAAGAACAGTCTTCATGGCTTCGTCCCATCCCCACAGACCACCGTTCCACACACGCCAGGTCAGTTGGTCGGCAGGATATTCTGAAAGGTGGAAGAAATTCTCACCAGCCAGTGTGCTGGAAGTCTGACCGTAGATAGCTGCTACGGCACCTTTCACACTTTCCTCATTCTGGTAGTAAACACCGGCATCAATACGGTCGTACACCTTCTCATCCAAATCGGTACAAGCCGTCAGTCCCAGTCCAACAACCATTGCTATGATGCTATATTTGATTGCTTTCATAACTTTCTAATCTTTAATTAATCAGTTCTTCTATTATATATTAGTGGAATCTCAGTGTTACACCGAGACTTACCTGCGTAGCCTGTGGATAGGCGCTATTTGTGTCGATACCTGGGGTAATACCATTGGAGGTAACGATAGAAGGGTCATTCCCTTCGTAGGCTGTCAGCGTGAAGAGATTCTTTGCTGTCAGATAGACACGCAGACTCTCAATCAGTTCACGCTTCTTTGGTGTGAAGGTGTAACCCACTGTCACGTTGTCGAGTTTAAAGTAGTTGCCGTTCTCCAGGAAGTAACTGCTGATAACACCACCACCAGAGGTGATATTATTATAGTCG
Organism: uncultured Prevotellaceae bacterium; assembly: GCA_900316645.1. Lineage (GTDB taxonomy): Bacteria > Bacteroidota > Bacteroidia > Bacteroidales > Bacteroidaceae > Prevotella. The sequence goes on along the minus strand of ONDP01000039.1, from coordinate 37,054 downwards.
GTATAGGCAGTGCGCAGTACGTTGTCGGTACCACATCCTTTCAGTCCCATACCATATTTGCGCATATTGAATATCTTATACCCTAAGGCACTGCGGAATAGCATGCTCAGGTCGAAGTTCTTGTAGCGGAAAGAGTTGCTCCACGACAAGAAGTGTTTCGGGGCACCGTTGCCGATGTTGCGCTTCCAAGCGGGATCTGCCTGAGCCACTGGTCTTGCCTCTCCCTCATTATCGTAGATCAGCAACTGACCAGTTTCGTCAATACCCGCATGCTTATAGCCATAGAACTGACCAATCTTTCCACCTTCCTCAACACGGAAGAAATATTCAGAGGTGCCCAGACCTGGTTTCTGGTAGAGATCCAGATAGGCTGCTTTATAGACATCACTTGACAGCTTGGTCAGCCTGGTAGAACCAGTACTCCAGTTGACACCGGTGGTCCACTTCACGGCAGTCTTTGAGAGAACGTCGTAGTCGAGTGAAATTTCAAGACCGGTGTTCTTGGTTGTTCCCACATTCACCAGAATGTTGTCATAGATGAATGGAGGCTGTGGAGCTGTGTAGTTATAAAGCAGGTCCTTAGAGCGGCGATCGAAATACTCAATGCTACCGCGCAGGTGACTGTTCAATGTAACGAAATCAATACCAACGTTGAAGGCAGTCGATTTCTCCCATGCCAAGTCAGGATTGGCGTTCAATGAGGGTGCATATCCGATTACCCACTGGTTGTTCAAATAATAAGAACTGCGGCTGCTATAGGTCGAGAGTGACTTATAAGCATCGAAATCCGAACGACCTGTTACACCATAGGAGATGCGAGGCTTCAAACTCTGGAACATCTTGAAGGTGTCCTTCAACCCAGGAGTGCTTGTGACTTCCCATGCCAATGAGATAGAAGGGAAGGTACCCCATTTTTTGTTTTTGCCGAACTTGGTGGAACCCTCGTGACGCAGTGACGCTGAGGCATATAGCATATCGTTGTAGTTGTAATTCAGTCGACCGAAGAAACCAATCAGTGTCGATTCAGATGAGCCGCCCCAGAGATTAGCCTTACCGTCTTTCAGGGCAGTACCGTTGCCGATACCATACCAAGACATGGAGTCATAGACGAAGTTCATGTTCTCATTACCACTCTGCTCCCATTTTGAGCGTTCCCATGAATAACCCAGTACAGCCTTCAGTTGATGCTTCTTTAGTGTCAACGTGTAATTGATGAGCCACTCTAAACGGTTGGTCCACCACTTCTGGTAGTTGACGTTGGCACGACCTTCGAAGCCTGTCCAGTAACTCTCACTGGATGTCGTCGGGGTGTAGAAGTTCGATTTCAGGTCGTTATACTGCAAAGCATAACTCAGTGAGGTGCTCAGGTTATGCATCTCCTGCTGTAAGATGTTCACCTTTACGTCGGCATTACCTAAGATATAGGTACGGTCACCCTCGTTGACGTTGTTCAGCAGGTCGTTGACAGGATTGTGGATTCCTGAAGGTGAACTGGGCTGATAGTAGTTACCGTTGGCTCCTTTCACAGGGATGGTGGGGTTCATGGTCAGTGCTGTGTCAAACAGACCGTCGTTACCCCAATCCTCATGTACCTTACGGGCAGATACAGAAGCGTTGAACCATACTCTTCACGCTTGGAAACGATATCCAGACCGTTACCCTTCTTGTAGTTCAGCGAAGCACCGAAGTAGCCGTTCTTCGTAGAACTGTCAATCGAAATGTACTGGTTCAGACTGTAACTGGTCGAGCGGGTTATCTCGTCCCACCAGTCAGTGCTAGCGCCATAGTCAGTGGCACGGCGTGAGCGACGGAACTCGTCAGGGGACAGGATGTCTGGTTTTGGCTTGGCGAAGTTCAGGGCGATATTAGCTGTCGTAGGTAACATTCGTCACACCAGCCGTGCCAGAGCCTTTCTTTGTGGTTACCAAGATAACACCGTTGGCACCGCGGGTACCATAGATAGCAGCAGAGCCGGCATCCTTCAGTACGGTGATGCTCTCGACATCCTGAGTGGCAATGTTACGCAGGTCGCCACCGGCAATACCGTCGATGACAATCAGCGGGCCGTTGCTTGCTGTCAGAGAACCAGCACCACGTACCTGAATATCAGTCATGGCATTCGGGTTGGCATCGGCAGTAGCAGCGACGTTCAGTCCGGTTACCTTACCTGCAATCAGTGCCATCGGGTCACTGGCAGCACCTTGGTTGAACTGCTCTTTGTTGATCTGTACCACTGAACTTGAAATCTCTTTCTTAGCCAGTGAACCATAACCAACGACTACGACTTCGTTCAACTGAGCGACATCCTCTTTCAGAGTGATGTCCAGGTTGTTCTTAGCCTTCACTTCCTGTGGCACGAAGCCGATGTAAGTGATGACTAAAGTAGCACCATTCTCGCACTTCAGTTGGAAATTACCGTCGAAGTCGGTCACAGTACCATTGGTTGAACCTTTCACAACGACGCTGGCTCCGATGATTGCTTCACCAGTCTCGTCCTGCACGTGGCCGTTAATCGTGGCCTGTGCTGAAATGTCCAAGGCAAAAAACACTACCGCTAATAGCATAAGCAAGCGGCAAAGTTGATTTTTTGATCTTTTCATCTTGTTGTTGTTTTAAGTTATAAATAAGAGTTAATAAAATAATGTTTCAATTCTTCAATTCTTCAACTTTTCAATTCTAACTCCCGCTCCTCCACTGCGGGCAAGCTTTAAGTGCAACGTGGTTTCACTCGTCACTTCCTCCTGACGGATGGTTATGGGGTAGGGGTTCTTTTCGTAGTCGGCATCCGGTCCGTCCTCGTAGATGACGGCTCGGTATTTTGCACCTTTGTCAAGGAAGTCAAGGGACAGGTCGATTTGGCGTGCCTCCTCATTGGTGATACTGCCGATGAACCAGCGGTCACCGCCTCGTTCTTTACGTGCCACAGTGACATACTTGCCTATCTCGCCGTTAGGCACCAGTGTCTTGCTCCAGGTGGTGGGACAACTCTCGATGAAAGTCAATGCGGGCTGTCCCTCGTAGTTTTCAATGGCATCGGCTGCCATCTGCAGCGGACTGTAGATGACTACAAACTCACCGAGCTGCTTTGCCAATGTGGAGTGCGGGTGGGTGCCCTTCACCACTTCCGAGAAGTTGAAGATAGCTGGTGTGAAGTCGGTAGGTCCTGCCAGACATCGCGTAAATGGCAGTGTGACGGTATGGGCAGGAGGATTGCCGCCTCTTCTGTCCCATGCGTTGTATTCCTGTCCGCGAACACCCTCCTGCGTCATCAGGTTGGGCCATGTGCGCTGTATGCCGGTAGGCATGGCTGGCTCGTGGTTGTCAATCATTATCTGGTATTTGGCAGCTGTCTCTATCACCTTGCGATAGTGGCGGATGCCGTACTGTGACTTTGCCAGTTCCTTGCCGTCGAACAGATGACCTACATAGCCCGTTTTCACGGCACGGATGCCCAAACGATGGAACCATGCGAAGGCAGAGTCCATCTGTGCTTCCAGCAAATTGGCATTGCCCCATGTTTCCGTGTGTCCGATGAAGCGGACACCCTTTGACTGAGCATAGCGGCATACTTCCTCGATGTCGAAGTCGGGGTATGCCTTCAGATAGCTGATGCGCTCGCCTTTGCCCCATCCAGGGTTCCAGCCCTCGGCCAGCACGCCACTGAATCCGTGACGTGCTGCAAAATCTATATATCTTTTGACGTTTTGTGTGGTTGCTCCGTGTGTAGGTCCCATTTCCCAAGTGTTCTGCTTCTTGTGGATGCTCCACCAGATGCCGATGTAGCGTCCTGGCTCTATCCATGACGGATCCTCTATTTTTGACGGCTCGTTGAGGTTCAGCATCAGTCGGGAAGTCATCAGGTCTCCTGCGCATGTACCTATTATAATAGTGCGCCAAGGTGTCAGCTTCTCACCCTCGCAATACACTTTCACCCCGTTCTGCCAGGGAGTGAGTGCGGTGCGCAAGCACACAGTTCCACCCTTCCCTTTTGGCGAGGGGTTGGGGGTGACGCTTGAGAGATTGATGCTGGCATAGTCTTCCAATGCGGCCTCGTGTAGGGCAAGAAACACGTTCTTGTCGTATTCTATGGTCACTGGAGTGCAAATGGTGTCCTTCTTGCTGAGCAATTCGGACTTATAGATTCCTTCAAAATACTCTGTGTGGTTGGTAGGGATTGACCATGCCTTGGCATCGTGTGCCAAGGCTATCTCAGTCAATTCTTCCTGAATACAATACTTTTCACCTTTATCTAAAGTATGAATCATATATCTAAAGCCAATGCCGTCGTTGAACACGCGGAATACGACGGTCATCCAGTGCTTGCTGCCTTTCTCCTGCAGATCGACGGCCAGTTCGTTATAGTGGTTGCGCACGGTCTCGTCTTCTCCCCAAAGCTGTTGCCATGTCTCGTCCTTTGAATCGGTACGCGTGCCTGTGATTTTCATATCTTTGCCAAGTATGCCTTTGTCAAACTGGAATCCGAGGTGCGAAGGGGCAACGATGGGAGTCTTGTTATAATCGACGGTGTAGTAGGGTTTACCTGACTTCAGACCGACGGTCACCAAAATCCGACCGTCGGGTGAAGCCACTTTCTCTGCCGCGTTACTCAACGCAGTCGAGCAAACCAAAATAAAACTAACAACTAACCTAATAATATTATTCATAATTATAAGTATTTAGTACGAGTTGATGATTCTGGCCGCAAAATTAGGAGAATTGATAGTAGGATGCAAGCACAACAAACAAAAATCAAAACGGTTTAAAATATAACTAGTTGAGCATAAGTGAGATGCGATTTTCTTGCATCTAAAATATCAAAAGATTTCCATTCCCAAATCAGGCTATATTATGCATCCTGATTTGGAAGTAATGAAAAAATTATTTATCTTTGCTGCTGATTAAACAACTTGCAAACTTTATAGACTTATGGTGAAGCGCATTTGGTTTTTACTGCTTGTTTCCTGCTGTGTGTTGAAAGTGCATTCAACCCAACCTACTATTTCTCAACTCTATCAGACACTCGATAGTCTGATAGCCCGCTCCAATTCGATAGTAGCGGAGAAAGAAAATCATATAAAAATGCTCACTCAAGGATTTCAGAGTGTACGCCTGACGCCTATTCAGCGCTATGAGATGAACATGCGCCTCTACGATGAGTATCTTGCCTTTCAGTTCGATTCTGCCTATCATTATATCGAGGAGAATATCAAGCTTGCCCAGCAAGATGGCGCACGTCAGGAACAGTATGTTGCCAGTTACATCAAGCTGTCGCACATCCTGTCGGTGAGAGGATTGTTCGAAAAAGCTGAGGACATACTGGATGCCATTCCTATGGAACTGTTGACTGACGACGATCTTGTCAGCTACTATAACCAACGAGTGGAAATCAATCTCTACCGCTCGGAAATGGCGCAGTCTTTACCCTTTTTCCCAGAGTATATCGACAGTGTTCAGTATTATCGTCAGAAGGTGATGCAGATAGCTCCTAAGGAGTCGTTTACTTACATTACTAACCGTGCCGGTTATTTGTGTGAGGTGGGTGATGTAGATGCCGCTATTCGCATGTTCGATGATCTCCTGCCCTCTTTCCAACCTGGCGACCGCCGTTATTCTATCATAGCCAGTACACTTGCCTATTTCTACCGGTGCAAGCAAGACGCTGAGATGGAGGAGCGCTACCTGCTGTTCAGTGCTATCAGTGATGCCAAAGGGGCCATCCTTGAGAACATTTCCTTCCGTGAGTTGTCCATATTCCTTTTGGACCATGGTGAACTGGAAAAGGCCTATACTTATATTTCGCGTGCCAGCGACGATGCTGAAGCCTATGGCGGTGGGTTGCGCAGCATGCAGGTGGCGCGCCTGTCGCCTGTCATTACCAAGGCCTATGATTTAGAGCGTGCTCAGATGCAGTATCGCACCACCATCTCTCTCTTCGTCGTTTCTATATTGGCCCTTTTGTTGCTGAGCTTGACGCTTTTAACCTTCACCCTGCTCCGTAAGCGGCGCATCATTTCACGCAAAATCAGTTTGATGAACAAGGAACTCACCCAACATAACCAGGAAATACAAGCATTGAATAGTCTGATGAAGGAGGACAACCGAATCAAGGAGGAATATATCGGACGTTTCTTGCAACTGTGCAGTGATTTGGTGCATCGGAGCGAGGAACGCAATAAAATGCTTAACCGACTGGCTCGTGACCGTAAGTTGGAAGACCTCTATGCCGAATTGAAGAGTAACACCGCTCTCAATGAGGGCATCCGCCTGTTCCATCAGAACTTCGATACGGCATTCCTAAATATCTATCCTCGTTTTGTCGAGGAGGTGAATCGGCTGCTGACTCCCGAAAACCGATTCGAAGTTTCTGGTGATGCCATGAAACTGTCCACCGAGCTGCGTGTCCTTGCCCTCATCCGCTTGGGCATCAACGACAACCAGCGTATTGCCGACATCCTGCGATCCAGCATCACTACGATATACACGTATCGTTCGAAGCTAAAGGCAAAAGCCGTCTCCAAAGACACCTTCGAGGATGACGTTTGCAAAATCGGAACGTATTAGTCCTTGCAAAATATAGATGCTCTAATACGCCACTACGTTCCAGAGGTCGCGGATATGGGCCTCGGGATTCCATTTCCTGTCGAAAGTCCAAAGGGCATTGATGGCATGGAACTCGGGCCTGCCTGCTGCCTCTTGCAAATTGTCAGTGAGCCAACCGCTGTGGCCGTCCTCTCGTTTACAGGCATAATAGTAGGCTCGTAGTCCCCAAGGACAGGGGTCGAGGACTTTGTCGGTGTAAGCGTAATGGATGTTCTCGTCGAGGATGTTCTTTGACAACTGGCAGTGGATGAGGAAGAACTGCGAATCGTGATGATAGCGGCCTAACGTGGTAGGACGCAGGGCATCGAACTTGGAATCGACAATGACGAGCTTTTTCGAGGCATCGCCACGTCCGTCGTGCCAGATAATGGCGTGGCCGTCGCCCTCAAAACGGCAGCGGGTGGCATAGCACCAACCACGCGGGCAGAGGAAATCAACGCCCCGACAGCGTAGGTAGAGGTCGGCGTGGTAGTACATGCCGTTGCCCTCGGGAGCCCATAGCGAGAGGGCATCGTTTCCATCCGACCAGATGTTGCTGTTGATGATGATGGTGCGGGTGGCTCTGCCATAGACGCTGAACTGGTGTTTGGTGGTGTTCTCGACGGTTGTGCCATAATTGTTATAGATGGTCAGACCGCTGATGACGCAGTCGTCGGCACCCTCCAGCAGTTCTACGACACCATGCTTCACCTCGCGTCCGTGATAGTCGTTCACCACGGGCTTGCTGCTGAGTTCTGCCAGTTGGATGATGGTGCTGTCGCGCTGTTCGCCCACCAGTACGATGTTCGGTCGGTCGATGATGACTTTCTGCTGATACACCCCCTTGCGGATGAGAATCTTATAGGGCTTATCAGACTGGGCGGGGGCACGCTCGATGGCAGCCTGTATGCTCTGGCCTGCCGTGACGATGGCGTCGAAATCGGCATAGTGGATTTCCGGCTGGCGATACATCTCGATGGTGCCGTTCTCGTTGGCGCCCTTGGTCTCAAGACTGATGAATACTTTATGTTGCGGATCGTTCTTGGCAGCCCATTCCTCGTAAAGGGGGAACAGGGGAGCAATGCGGTCGATAAACCATCCGTAGCCGTTGCGACGCTCATGACCTATCTGTTCCAGTCGGCGACGTGGTATGCCGTCTCTGTCGCAAACGAACGGTTCGCAGCGTTTCAAATCGTAATAGCGTGCCCAGATGGGGGGAGCCGTAGGGTCTTCCTCCAGCCATGTCTCGCTGTCGGCTCGTGCCCATTGCCCAGTGCGACAGATGCGCAGTCCCGTCAACTTGTATTTGTCGAACCACCGCATGGCAGCATGGATGGAGCGTTTGACACGCTCGTCGGGGTGGGGCAGACTCATCAGCAGGCGGGTGATGCCCCCGCTCTCGGACGAAGCGTACGACGGTAATTCAAAAGCGCGGGCAGGAGCAGGAAGATAGGTGTCGCGATAGTGTTGCTGGCACCATACGGTAAGTTCGCCGTTCGTGACAATCTGTGTGGCGAGGATGCACTCAATGCCCTTATTGAAAGCCTTGAGCATCTGTTTCTTGAGTTGTCTGTCCACCAAATTGCTATCATAGGGAGGGCGCTGCTCTGCCACGTTGCGGAGCATCTCGAGCGTATTCACCATCGCATCGTCGTTATAGGTGATGTGTATCTGATAACCATGTGGATGAGGCCAGAATTGCGGCCACCCGCCATTCTCGTACTGTCCGCTGAGCAGATACATGATGCCTTTTTGGAAGGCGTCGCGATACTGCCGGTCGCCTGTAGCCTTGTAGAGACGTGCCAGAAAGGCGAGTTGCATGTTGGTGGCTCCGTTGTCGGTGGTGGAGTCGTCGATTCGCTCCTTTTCTTTCAACAGCGTGTCGCGCTCGGTGTCAGACAGCGGGCGCGACATGTCGATGTTCTTAGGCCATCCGCCTGTAACGCGCTGATAGAGCAATACTTGCTGACCGATGCGCTGTGCTTCTGCCGTCTGGTAGAAAGCTGGGTCGGTTTCGATGAGTCCGTTGGTGCGCTGTGCGTGACCGGGCATGACAGCCAGCAGTGCAAATAAGAATAATAATGTACGCACGATAAACCAGATATGCATGAAAAATGTCGGTATGCTGCCGTAGTGGTGACTCATCACACGGTAGCGTTCTTTTAGTGAAGCCCGATGGTTTTGTGTGGTATTGCCTCCCTCCAAGAAGTCGGCAAGAACAGTGTTGGTGTTGACTAGTGGCAGTCGCATTTGTTCAGCGCGCTTCATCACCCGGATGCACCAGTCAACGTCTGCCGAATGGCGATATTGCAGGTCGTAGGTTTCCTGCTGGGCAATATCTGTGCGCACATAGAAGGCTTGGTGGCATACCAGCATGCCCTGGCGAAACGAGCGCCAAGACAATTCCTTGGGAGGGCGCAAACGGCGCAGGTGGAGGAATTGCCCCTCAGCATCTACAATAGCCGTATCGCCGTAAATGACGGCACAATCCTTAACCCTTAACCCTTCACCATGAACCACCTCCAGTGTGTCGTCGGCGTGTAGGGTGTCACCGGCATTGAGGAAGACGAGGTAGTCGCCCGTTGCCATACGCAGTCCCTTGTTCATGGCATCATAGAGACCACGGTCGGGTTCTGACTGGATGACGACCTGATAGGGACTCTTGGACTTATAGGCTTCAGCCATCGCCACTGTACCGTCTTTTGAGGCACCGTCGATGATGAGATGCTCGATGTCCTGATGGGTCTGACGACTCATGCTGTCAAGGGTACGTTGCAGCACAGATGCTGCGTTATAGGTTACTGTGATGATCGTTATCTTCATAGATGTCAATATATCGCTGGGCAACACTCTGTTGCGAATAGTTATGCTTTACTTTCTTCAGACAGGCTGCACTGACCTCATCGGCTGTTGACTCGAAGAGTACCCAATGGATGCCTTTCGCCAAGTCGGCAGCATCGCGGTAGGCGGCTACATACCCAGTCTTGCGGTGGTCAATCTCTTCGGGAATACCGCCGATGTTGAAACCGATGCATGGTACACCGCAGGCCATCGCCTCCATGATGGTGTTGGGCAGATTCTCGGAAAGGGAAGGCAGTACGAAGACGTCGGCGGCATTATATACTTTTACAATGCGCTGCTCGTCGTTCACATACCCTAAGGGATAGCTCTCAAAAGGCAGCTGCTGGGTGACTTCCTCGGCATGGCCGCCCAAAATGACGACAGCGGTGTTGTCGGTCATCTCGGGATACTGGCAGGAAAGTTGCTGACAGGCTTCCGTCAGGTATTGCATACCCTTGTAGGGATTGGTGGCACGCTGCGAGACGAAAAGGACGAGACGCTTGTCGGCGGGCAGCCCTAACTCCTGACGCATCTGCTGCCTGTTGAGTGGACGGTAGATATGGGTGTCGATGGGGTTGGGAATACTCGTCACCGTTTGTCCCTTGAGCAGAGCACTCTTGCCTGCCTCGCCCGCCAACCACTGACTGCACGCTACGAAGGTGATGTGATGGCCGCTGAGCATCTGCTGCTTCCTGCGCCAGACAGATGCCGATAAGTCGTGAGGACCACCGCCGCCAGGCAACAGTCGGCATTGTTGGCATCCCGTCTCAAACTTACGGCAGTCGAGTGTCAGGTGGCAGATGGCAGTGGCAGGCCAGATGTCGTGCATCGTCCATACCACACGCTTGCCGCTCTCCAGAATCATACGGATGTCCCGTAACGACAGCATACCCTGATTGATCCAGTGCAGGTGGATGACGTCGGCCTCTTGGAACTCGGGCAGACGGGTGATGTCGGAACCGGCATTGGCGATATCGACATCAAAAAGGTGTTGACGCTGAAAACGGAGGTGGAACCACACACATAAACGTTCCCAGAGAAAATGCCATTGGAGTTTCCATGACTGGGGAAGTCCGATGACCGTCAGTTTCTGACTCTCCTTGTCGCGCACCAGCATCTTGACCTTCACACCATTGTTGTTCAAGGCCTCCATCAGTCGGTTGGCCGCTACGGCAGCCCCTCCTGTCCGTTCACTTGTATTGACTATCAGTACTCGCATATTGCAAAGGTACGAATAAGTGAGGATAAAAACAAGAATAATGGCTATTTTTGCGCTGTTTGCGCACACAATTGGTTGATTTAGGTCAAGAATGATGTATTTTTTTAGAATAAAAGGGAAAAAAGTATTGCAGGTTTCCAAAATCGTCGTACCTTTGCATTGTCAAAAGGAACAAGCGGTTCCAACATGACATTCGGTTAATAGATTGTTTTAGGTTAGTAGTAATATTTATAGTTTTAGGTTTTTAGTTATTGGTAATTAAGAAAGTTTTAAATGTGTTAGGATAACAGTGGGCACCGTGAGGCGGTCATAACTTTCTTTTTTAAATCGAAAGGTTAGTATTAGTATAGATAACTCATCGAAAGGTGAGACCCTCCAGCCCCCCAAAAGGCTGGAATTGTTTTGAAAAAAGGATTTTTAGTTAAACATAGGCTTTGGATGTCGCTGCTCGTGGTGAGTAGCGGCATTTTTTTATTTTTCTATCAAAGCGACGGCGTAGGCAGAGATGCCTTCCTGCCGACCGGTGAAACCGAGTTTCTCGGTGGTAGTAGCCTTGATGGAGATGGCGTCAACGTCGCAACCGATTACTGCTGCCATACATTGCTGCATGGCAGGAATATGCGGATTCATCTTCGGGCGTTCTGCACAAATGGTGGCGTCGATATTCACCAGATGATAACCCTTGGTTGCGATGAGCTCGATGGTCTTCTTGAGGATAATCTTGCTGTCCATGCCGTCAGTTTCTGCCGATGTATCGGGAAAGTGATAACCGATATCACGCATATTGGCGGCACCGAGAATCGCATCGCAAATGGCGTGTATCAGAACGTCGGCATCACTATGACCCAGCAGTCCCAATTCGTGTTCCAGTTTGATGCCACCCATCCACAGTTCCCGATTGGGAACCAATTGGTGAACATCATATCCCATTCCGACTCTAATCATAATTCTTAATTTTCAATTGTCAATTTTCAATTGTCAATTCTCAATTATCTCCTAAACAAATCCCTGATGCCATCCATGTCGAAGGCAAGGGTGAAACGGAGCGTCTGGTCAAGCGGATTACTCTTGGCTGTGGCAATTACGTAACCCACGTCGAGCGAGAAGACACTCATGCGGAAACCGCCACCCACGGTGAAGTATTTCAGATTACCCTTGTTCTCGCTCTGATGGTGATAACCGGCACGGAGGGTGAACTGGTCGTGATAGGTGTATTCAGCACCCACGCTCCACTGTATCTCCTGCAATTCCTCCTTGAAACCGCCCGGGGCATCATGGAAGCTCTTGAAGATACCGGCAATAGAACCGATGTCATTGTATTCTTCTATCACACGACGCTCATAGTCCTCTTTCGACTCACCATCGTTCTGTTTGGGAACGGTAGGTACTAACAGCTTATTGGCATCGGCTGCAATGGTAAAGCGGTTGTATTCGTTGATGGGAACCATCAGGGAAGCTCCCAATCGCAGGTTGGCAGGGAGGAAGTTGGAACGGTCGTCGCCGAAATAGGTAATCTTACTACCTACATTCGAGATGTTCATACCGATACCCAACTGGCACTCGCGTGGACCGATGTTGATGTAGTTGTTATAGTAGAAAGCCAAGTCGGCAGCAAAAGCCGAGGCTGGCGAAGAATTCTCAGAATAGTCGTAGCGCAGGTCGCTATACAGCCATCGGATGGCTGCTGCCAACGAGAATTTCTCGCTCAGCATCAGCGAGTAAGCCACGTCAATCGACATCTCGTAGGGCTTTACCGTCATGGCATTCTCCTCTTGCGAGGTCAGGACTTCACCCAAGGAGAAGTAACGCAGTGAACCGGAGATGGCGGAATAGTCGCCAATACGATAGTAACCGGCAACATAGGCAAGGCTGATGTCGTTGACCAACTGGCGCAACCACGGGGTGTAGTTCAGTGAAATACCTGCCCTGCTGATGCAGAAGGGATACTTCGCCGGATTCCAGTATTGTGAATTCACGTCTGGATCGGTGGCAGCACCCACGTCACCCATACCGGCAGCACGGGCATCAGGGGCGATGGTTTGTGAAACCACAGCATGTTCAATAGGATTGAACTGGCTCTTCGTGTCCTGTGCTTGCGCCATGACGGCAAACAGCAGGAGCGCTATTGTTGTATATATCTTATTTGCTTTCATCACCATTATAAACGCAACACCTTATTATTTATTGCTTATAATGATGATTTTCTTAGCTTTGGAGGTTTGACTGGAGCCTTGGCTGCTGATGCGGACACGATAGAGATAGACACCGGTATGCAGTCGGCGCCCGCCATCGACACAGAGATCCCAGTTGATGGTATAGGTGTTATCGTATGGTGTACCATGCTCCTGATGTTGCCACAGATGATGGCCAGCCATGTCGAAAATGTCGAGAATGACATCCATATTGCTACCAACGCGGTCGTGGATGATGCGGATGCCTGTTGTGGTGGTTGCAGGATTGTGGGTGCATTCCACATCGATGAAATTAGGTGAGGCACTCTTTGATACCTTGAAGTTGAGTTCGCTGAGAGTCGAGTTGTTGAGCACATCCCAAGCGCGGAACTGCAGACGGTGAGGACCCTCGCTGAGTTCTGGAATGCTGAAGCCTACTGAACCCTTGGTATAGGTGCCGAAATCATATTGGAAATAATCGTTCAGTGCGTAAGTGCGAGCCAGTTCACCGTCGATAATCAGTTGCAGGTCGTGACCGATGCCGTTACCAGTGGAATTGATGCCGCTGGGGTCGGAAATCTCGGCAAAGAAATAGGGCGTCGTGTTGACAGTACCGCCATCCACAAAGGAACTGCTGTTCAGATAACAGAACACGGAGGGACCTTCGTGGTCGCTGCTTTCGCCGCCAGGGCCTCCGAACAGTATCTGGTTGGTATAGCCGTTGGCTTCTACATCCTTTGTCTCGTTGACGGCATAGACGTTGATGAGTCCGGTAGCGCCGGCATAGCTGATATCACGGGGCACGACAAACGAGAAGGCGAATTTGCCCTGACTGACATTGTCGCTGCCTTGGAAAAGCGTTTTGTTGCGATCGGTATAGGTGAATGCTGTCTCGGCCTCGGAAGGATCGTTTAATCGGCAGACCACCTCTTCGGCAGCATCACGTACGATAGCTGTCATTTCGCCATTGAATGCTTCGTCAACCTCGCCTGCGCCATTATCAATATGTCCTGCTACATGGACGGTGGAACCTGCTCCTATCTTCAACGGCTCCGACTGGGAAGCCAGTTTCTGGTGGTTGATGGAGTCAATCACCACGGGAACGGTGGGTATAGCCAGTCGTAAGGCGGGGTCGCCCAGGAGGGTGTATTGCAACTTATTGGCTGTCTGGTCGCTACCTGTTTGTATCAGTTCGTTCTTTGCCAGTCTGACCGCTTCGCCAACTGCTACACGCTCAGTGGAAGAACCGAGCAGATGACGGGTAAAGGCGAGGTTCATGACGCGGTTGTATGACTGGTAAACCGTGCGCGTCGTACCGAAGAAGGCAATGGCACCACCCTTCTCGTTGAGGACGGCTGTCTCACCGATGTTCTCTTCCTGTCCGTCGAAAGGCATGATATCGCAAGAGGCGGTGACCCATAAGGGCAGGCGTGACGATACTGCCGACTCAAAATCGTGTAGCGTCAATACGTATTCATGTGAGAGGCTGCCAGGAGCACCGTGACCAGAATAATTGACGAGCAGTGCACCGGAGGTCAACTGTTGTTTCAACAGACGGGTGATGTCCGGGTATCGGTTGCCTGTTGACGTGGAAGTGCGTGGATAGGCATCCCACATCACACGTTTTACCTGCAGGGATGGTTGCTGTTCTTCTATGAGTGAGGCAACGGCCTGGGCGTCTTTCATGTGTTGGTTCTCATTACCATCGTCGCCCAATACGCATACCGTATTCTGCCAAGCACCTGCCTGGTCGTTCTGCAGGTATTTCTCTATCTTGTCCACCATCACCTTTGCCTGCTCTGCTGTGCGTACGGGGAAGCGGCCTACGGCAACGTCAGGCTTGTCGGTGCGCAGGAGATTGTCGCCTTCGTCGTCATCGAGCAGGCAGAAATAGTCGTCAGTGACGTAGCAATCGGTGCTGCTGTAAGAGTTCTCGCTCTCGTAGCAGAGCAGGAAATCGTCAGGATCCTCATATTGCCAGGCTGGCGAGAGCATGCGGTTGTCCCATGCGCCGTCACCGAACAAAACCAGATATCGCGGCATGTCGGTTTCTGTTTCAGCGCGGTCGTAGAGCATCTTTAAATAGCGTCGGTATGCGTTGGCATCGGGGGTACCACTACTGAATTCGTTATACAGTTCGTCAGCCAAGATGATGCGCACCCTCATATTGTCTTTTGTCTCATGAATGGCCTTCAGCCTTTCTGCCTGTTGAGCCAGTTTTCCGCTTGCAGGTATGATGATGACCATATCAACGGCTTCGTCGGCATGGTGGTCTTGATTGGCAATGATGCCTACGGTTTCCGGTGTGTGGAAACTGCCTGATGAAAGGTCGGGGGCAGGCATGGGCGATTCGCAATAGAGGGAGATGTAGTCGAGACGTACGGTGGCAGCACTGTTGGCAGACTGCAGACCGACCTTGTTGCTGGCTTGAAGATTGTCAACAGCAAAAGAACGGGTGGTGGTACGCATGGCATCATAACTGCCCCGCCCTGGAACCGTCAAAGAACCGATGGGGGTGCCGTTGAGGGAGACGGAAACCGTGGTTGCCTGGTCTGCTGATACCGCTACGGTGACAGTGCCCTTGGGTGATGATCCAGAGCTCTTGAGGGTGTAGTCACGGGTGGTCAGGCGAGTGGCATCATATAAGTTGCGCCCGCCTTGGAACCAAGCATAATCGTCAACCTCATGCAAGGTGTTGTAGTCGTTACCTAATGGATAATAGGTGGCAAGGAATTCTTCCTCGCTGATAGACAGGGGCTCGCCGTCACTCTCTGTCAGGAAATAGTAGCCGTAGTCGGAATAGGGGTTGCGGATACGCTGGTGTAGATCGTTCCAGTTGACAGGGCCGACGGCATGGAACAGGCGACGCCCTCCAACGGTGCATGTCGGTACTTCCTGCAAATCGTCAGTGGCAGAAAGATAGTCGGCTGTCAGTTTCGCAGGCTGCAGAGCTCCACCATAACCATAGACTTTCACCTTATTAGTATGAGAGAAACCGGCTTTCTGCAGGAAATCGGTGCTCAGCTGGTAGATGCCAGTCTGTGGAACCCGTATTTTGACCCATGTACCGTCTTGCAAAACGGAATGAGCGGCATAACGCGAACCGTCAGCTGCTCTTTTCTGAGCTCTCCGGCTTGAAACGGCCTTAGACTTCACCTTGAGCATGAAACTGACTAACTTCTGGTATTTCTTGTTGCGATAGACCAAAGGAACCAGCGATACCTCAAGGGTACTCTTCTTGCGTGAAACACTGATTTGCTGGTTGACCTTCGGCAAACGGGGTAGAGGATCCTTGGTGATGGCTTGATAGTTCTTGACATCAAGTTCGCTCATCGGAATGAACTCAGGATACTCGATACTTACCGTGTAGGTGGAATCAGCATAGTTGTCGAAAAGGGGAATGGCATAGGTGACAACAGGTAATACGGAATCTACCTTGACCTGCGGTGCAGTCAAGTTGAAGAATCGTTGTGCTCCTGCTGTCAGACAGCAGCATAACAACCATAGACTCAGTATTACTTTCCTCATTGTTACTTACAATTGAATTCCAAAACCTTGCGCTCTTCCAACCACCCTTCCAGATGGTCGTCGATGTGTACAGGAGCTACACCCACAGGGGTTCCGGTATAGAGCAGGTCGCCCGTCTTCAGGGTAAAGAACTGCGAGATGTAGGCAATCAGTTCGTCCACCTTGTAGAGCATATCGCTCGTACACCCTTCCTGCACCGTCTTGCCGTTGATGTCCAGATGGAAGTGGATGGCCTGTATATCGCGGAACTTCTCAATTTCCACCCAGTCGCCAATCACTGCTGAACCGTCGAACCCCTTGCAAATCTCCCAGGGATGTCCTTTCTCGCGTGCCTGTTGCTGCCAGTCGCGTGCCGTAAAGTCAATACCTACTGTCACTGCATCGTAATAGCGATGGGCAAAGCGCTGGGGAATGCTCTTCCCCAAACGGCAAATGCGAACGACCAGTTCCGTTTCATAGTCCACCCGCTCACTCCAGTCTGGAATGAAGAAGGGCTTGTGGTCCTTCAGCAATGCCGAGTCTGCCTTCGTGAATATTACGGGCTTCTCTGGTTTATATAACGTTCCTTCCAGCTCTTTATTGTGCTGGATGTAGTTCATGCCAACTGCAAATATTTTCATGTCAATTGCGTTTTTATTTTGCAAAGATAAGCATTTTATGGAAAAAAACACTAACTTTGTGCGCAAGTATGATGAGAAAATTTATTTTCCTGGTATTGTGGTGTGTGGGTATCGTTGAAGTACAGGCGCAGACTGATACCCGCTGCATGGATTTCATGGGCATTCCCTTGGAAGGTCCTGTGGACTCCTTCGTTGTGGCTCTCAAAGCCAAAGGGTTTACGGAGTGGGGTAGCTCTGATAATATGGAAGACCTCTATTTTCGTGGTAACTACTACGGCATCCGTGCCAAGGTGATGGTGAATGTGCAACTGACTACGCGGTTTGTGCAGTCGGTCTATGTGACCATCGGTCCGTATCGCACCAAGGATATGCTTTCACGCAATCATACCTATTTCTTGAACAAACTGGAGAAAGAGTATGGTGACTATGTGACACGTGGCGATGCAGACTATTTCTTCGGCCCCTATGGCGACATCAAGGTATCGCAGACTCAGAGCAATAACGGCAATACGGATTTGAATTTCTTCTATCTGCCATCTACACCTTATTATAAGGATGCCCTGATTCTTGGACTAAGGGGACATGTACAGGAAGTGGTCACGGAGAATGCTGTTGCCGAGAATCCTTTGGAACGCTTTGCCAAAAATGGAAAAATGGAGAATCCCGACATCACCGAGAGAAAATATGATGCCTTCGGATATTTGAAACAGGGTAAAATGCTGGAAAGGTCGGGGATGAGCATCATCGACTATGAATACGATGATAAAAACAGACTGGTGAAGCGTACACTGACCAATAAAGCCGTGAATATTACGTATATCAATGAGTATTCTTATAATGAAAAGGACGAGATACTCAATCTGAGCCAGAAGGTTTATGACGAGAAGAATGAGTGTGTCATATCCGTTAATATGCGCAATAAGTACGAAGATCATGATGATATGGGCAACTGGACACGCAACATCATGAATATCGTGTATTGGGAGAAAGATGCTCAGAGCCAGTCTTCCAATGTCACGCAGACACGTAAGATAAAATACTGGGACGAATAAAAAAAGTGCTGACTCACTGAGGGCCAGCACTTTTTATGTTAATTAATAGGATATTAATCTGCAACGAGTGTGAAGCGCTTGAAGTCAACAATCTTCAAGTCCTTGTCCTGCTTGGCAAGCCACTGAGCAACAGTAGCCTTGTCGCCATCACCGAACTGGAACTCCTGGTCAACCAGACAGTTCTCCTTCTTGAACTTCTCAACACGACCCTTGGCAATGCCCTCAATCATAGGCATCTTCAACTGAGCCTCGCCTTCTGCCTTAGCGTCGGCAATAATCTTCATGTTGCTCTCGATGTGATCCTCAGAATCAACGAGGTTGGGGTTCAAACCAGCCTTCTTGAGCTTCATATCAACGAACTTCTGTACCTGCTCGAGCTTGGTCTTCTCAACAGCAGTCTTGTACTCCTCGTCCAGAATCTTCTGGTCGATGCTCTGAGCATCAAGAGCTACGGGCTTCATAGCAGCAACCTGCATTGCTACCAGGTGACCCTGCTCAGCAGCAGCCTTGTTGGTCTGAACCATGGTGCACAGGGTGTGCTTGCCCATGTGGTCGTAAACCTCAATGTTCTCACCCTCAAGTACATTGTATCCGTCGAGCTCCATCTTCTCACCGGTAATGCCAGAACGCTGGGTAACAGCCTCCTGAACCTTCTGACCGTCAGCAAGAGTCAGTTCCTTAACAGCCTCGATGTCCTTGGCCTTGGCAGCGATGGCTGCGTCAAGGATAGCCTGAGTCAGTGCAATAAAGTCAGCACCGTTAGCAACGAAGTCGGTCTCACACTTCAAGGCGATGGTAGCAGCAAAGCCGTTAACAGCCTTAGTAAGTACACAACCATTTGATGTCTCACGGTCGCTACGCTTGGCAGCGATGGCAAGTCCGCGCTCACGGAGCAGTTCCTTTGCCTTGTCGAAGTCGCCCTCAGCCTCGGTCAGAGCCTTCTTTACGTCAGCCAGACCAGCGCCTGTCATAGCGCGAAGCTTCTTGATATCGTCTATTGAAATAGCCATAATCTTATTCTTTTTTTGTTGTTTTCGTTATTTCGATATACCGTTATTTCGATATCTCGATATTATTCAGCAGCCTCTTCTGCAGGAGCAGCCTCTTCTTCTGCCTTAGGAGCTTCCTCGGCAGGAGCTTCAGCAGCCTTGCGGGGCTTGCGAGCCTGACGCTTTGGCTTTGCTTCCTCTGCATCGGCATCAGCCTGAGCATCGGCAGCCTTCTCGTCAGCCTTCTCAACTTTGCGCTCCTCGATACCCTCGTTGATAGCATCGCAGCAAGCATTGAGGATAACCTCTACGCTCTCCTTGGCATCATCATTTGCAGGGATTACGAAGTCGATGTTGTTAGGATCAGAGTTGGTATCAACAATACCGAATACGGGGATACCCAGACGGTTTGCCTCGCGAACGGCAATCTGCTCCTTCAATACATCTACAACGAAGAGGGCGGAAGGCAGACGGGTCAGGTCAGCGATAGAACCGAGGTTCTTCTCCAACTTAGCACGCTGACGGGTAATCTGCAGCAACTCACGCTTTGAGAGGTTTGCAAATGTTCCATCTTGCATCAGCTTATCAATGTTCGCCATTTTCTTGACGGCCTTGCGGATAGTCGGGAAGTTGGTCAACATACCACCCGGCCAGCGCTCGATAACGTAAGGCATATTCACGCTGGAAGCTTTCTCAGCGATGATTTCCTTAGTCTGTTTTTTAGTAGCGACGAACAGGATTTTCTTACCACTCTTGGCAATCTGCTTCAATGCATCAGCAGCCTCGTCAAGCTTAACTACTGTCTTGTGGAGGTCAATAATGTGGATACCGTTACGCTCGGTGTAGATGTACTGGGACATAGCAGGGTTCCACTTACGCTTCAGGTGACCGAAATGACAGCCTGCCTGCAGCAACATATCAAAATTTGTTCTTGACATTGTCTTTAATGATTTAATTTGTTGTTTACTTTCTTTTTAATTCTGTTTTGTTAGAATCAGCCAGTGGGTAATCATGAAGAGTCCCACCAGTTTAGATACTAAACATAGTCCAGTATTAACGCTTACTGAACTGGAAGCGACGACGAGCCTTGGGCTGACCTGGCTTCTTACGCTCAACCTCACGAGAGTCGCGGGTGAGGAAACCTTGAACCTTCAGTGACTTCTTGTCTTCAGCATTAACCTTTACCAGTGCACGGGCAATAGCGAGGCGAAGAGCCTGACTCTGACCAGTGAAACCACCACCATCCAGGTTTGCCTTGATGTCATATTTCTCAGCCACCTCGAGCAGGTTCAGCGGCTGCTTAACCACGTACTGCAGGATAGCTGAAGGGAAATACTCGGTTAAATCCTTCTTGTTGATCGTGATCTTGCCTGTGCCTTCGCTCAGGTAAACGCGAGCTACAGAGCTCTTACGACGACCGATTGCATTAATTACTTCCATCTTCTATCTTATTATTTATACTGGTTAATATCAATTGCTTTTGGCTGCTGAGCCTCGTGCTTGTGCTCAGTACCATTGTAAATATAAAGGTTGTTCAGCAAGCTGCGTCCAAGAGGACCCTTTGGCAGCATGCCCTTGACAGCGTGCTTCAAGAAACGCTCTACGCCATAAGGAGTCTTGCGAAGCTCGGCGGGAGTGTTGAAACGCTGACCACCAGGATAACCAGTATAACGGGTGTATACCTTGTCAGTTTCTTTCTTGCCGGTGAAAATCACTTTGTCGGCATTGATAATAATCACATTGTCTCCACAATCCTGGTTAGGAGTGAAGTTTGGCTTGTACTTTCCGCGAATCAGTTTCGCAACCTTCGAAGCAAGGCGGCCTACTACCTGATCAGTAGCGTCGATAACCACCCATTCCTTCTGAGCCTTGGCAGCTTCCTTTGATACGGAAATGGTCTTGTAACTTAAAGTGTCCATTTTAAATTTAAATTTTACTACTAAAAAACATTTACTTAATTTTTCTCTTACGCACAAACAACACCACGGCAGAGAGTCTAAAGCTCTGCAGCAGTCTAACGTCTGTGCCTTTCGGCTGAACCATGATTCACAAACCGCAATGCCCGGCCAAAGACACTACTATTTACACACGGCTCACGGGGATTCTAAGTCTCTCCCCAATAATCGGACTGCAAAGGTACGGCTTTTCTCTTGAATATGTAAAGCGAAAAGCTGGATAAGTCAAATATTTAAGTTTATTTAACTTATTCAGCTCCTCTTACGCGTACATTATATATATTAAATATAGCCCAACCATCGCAGAATATCGTTCAGGTTGGCCACCACCATCAGTAAGATGAGGATTCCGAAACCAACATATTCTGCTCTAATCATAAACTGCTCTGACGGTTTGCGACGGGTGATTATCTCGTAAAGGAGGAACAATACATGGCCGCCGTCCAGTGCAGGGATGGGTAAGATGTTCATGAATGCAAGGATGATGCTGAGGAAGGCTGTCATCTTCCAGAACATATACCAGTCCCACATGGGTGGGAAGAGACTTCCGATGGCTCCAAAGCCACCGAGTGATTTTGCACCGTCAGCCGTAAACACGTATTTCATGTCGTTCACATAGCTGGCCAGCACGTCCCATCCGTATTTGATGCCGGCAGGAATACTCTCCAGGAAACTATATTCCTTGGTGATGGGTTGGTAGAGACCTGCAAGACTGCTTACCACAAAACCTAACTTGAGATCGGGTGTGAGTTGTGTGGTTACCGTGTCTTGCTTGCTCTCGTTGCCAAAGACAATCGTTACCGTACGGGCTTTGATGCTGTCGGCAGGTGTTGTGGAGGTGTCGAGTAAATCCTGTCGACGACCTAATAAATCAACAAACTCATTATAAGAATCAACGGGACTGCCGTTCAAAGCCAGAATTTTGTCACCGGCTTTTATACCTATCTTGTCTGCTGGTGTTCCGGGGATGACGCTGTCAACCTTGGCAGGTAACAGCGGACGCACGAACGAGGGGTCAGCCTTAAGCATGCCAAGCAGGTTAAGGTCGCCAGGCAGTTTGATACTCATTTTCTTGCCCTGTCGGATGATATCCACACGTTTTGCCTCCGAGATGTCACGGTAGAGGTCGGCAGAGAAGTCCTTGAAAGCCCCTTTCTCAGTACCTATCAAGATGTCACCATCCTTGAAACCGTATGATTTAGCCTCCTTGTTGAACTTCATACCCAGTGTCATATCTTTCACTGGAATATAAGTATCGCCCCAGTAAAATAGAATCATTGAGTAGATAAAGAGTGCCAACAGGAAATTCACCAGCACACCGCCAATCATAATCAGCAGTCGCTGCCACGCAGGCTTAGCACGAAATTCCCAAGGCTGTACGGGTTGTTTCATCTGCTCGGTATCGAAACTTTCGTCTATCATACCGGCTATCTTGCAGTAGCCGCCTAATGGCAGCCAGCCAATACCGTATTCCGTATCACTGTTTTTGGGTTTAAACTTAAACAGACTGAATTTCCAGTCAAAGAAAACGTAGAATTTCTCTACTCTCACTCCAAAGAGTTTGGAAAAGAAGAAATGACCTCCCTCATGGAGCAATACCAGCAGAGAGATGGCGAGGATGAATTGTAATACTCTAATTAAAAATACTTCCATTTTACAAATTGAAAATTATTATTTCATTAATTCTGCCGCTATGCGACGCGCCTCGGCGTCTGTAGCGACATAAGTGTCGTAGGTGGGATTGGAGTCGAAAGTGCATTTTGCCATTGTTTCGGCAATAATGTCACTCATCTGGAGGAACGAACATTTGTCTTCCAGGAAACCGCGATTCACGATTTCATTGGCAGCATTCACGATGCAAGGCATGTTACCGCCCTTCTGTATGGATTCAAAGGCCAGTGCCAGACAGCGGAACTTCTTCAAATCTGGTTCGAAGAACTCCAGTTTCTGGGCAGAAAAGAGGTCGAGGCGCTCCCCTGAGAGTGTGAGACGCTTGGGGAACGAGAAAGCATACTGGATGGGGAGTCGCATATCAGGAACACCAAGTTGTGCCTTGACAGCACCGTCTTGGAATTGTACTGCGCTATGTACGATGCTCTGCGGATGTACTAACACCTGTATCTGTGATGCTTTGACACCAAAGAGCCATTTGGCCTCTATCACTTCGAAACCCTTGTTCATCATCGAGGCGGAATCGATGGTGATTTTTGCTCCCATGTCCCAAGTGGGGTGTCGCAAAGCGTCTTCCTTCGTCACTTTGGCTATTTGCTCCATTGTCATATTGCGGAACGGACCGCCGCTGGCTGTGAGCAGAATCTTTTCAATGGGATTATTATCTTCGCCCACCAGACTCTGGAAAATGGCAGAATGCTCGCTGTCAACAGGTAGGATAGGCGCATGATACTGGGTGGCAAGATCCTGGATTAGTTCGCCTGCCACGACTAATGTCTCCTTATTGGCAAGTGCAATGGCCTTGCGGGCTTTGATGGCATGGATTGTCGGCGACAGTCCTGCGAAGCCTACCATCGCAGTCAGAACCATGTCAATAGGCTCAGACTCCACGATTTCATCAAGTGCCTGTTTGCCTGCATAGACTTTTACGTCGGGTAAGTCGTCCATGAGTCGTTTCAGTTCATCGTAACGTGCTTCATTGGCAATAACGATAGCTGCGGGCTTAAACTGATGAGCCTGCTGTGCTAAAAGTTCCACCTTGTTGTTGGCAGTCAGGCAGTAGACTTCATAGAGGTCTGCATGTTCTTGTATTACCTGTAGTGCCTGAGTACCTATCGACCCCGTAGAGCCGAGGATAGCTATTTGTCTTTTCTTCATAGTTCTAACAATCCCTCTGGGATTTGCATGATGATAGTTCTTTCTTTGGTATTGATATGCTCAATCAGTTCGTCAGAGGCGGGTACGAGTCTTCCGTCTTCCAGTTCGAAGAGCAGGTTGGCAGTACTGTCGTCGATATGGGCGATAGCTCCAACCTTCTTGCCACTATTTGCTTCGACTAAATCGAAGCCTACGAGGGAAGCAAGGGTAGGGGCATCGTCTTCCTCTGCCAGGCGACGAGGGAAAAAGACGTTACAACCTGTCAGTTCTGCGGCTCTTTCCTGTGAATCGACATCACAAAATTTCACTAAGGCGACAACATCAGAACGGAAACGATACTCTTCCATGAAGAAAGGTACGAGTATTCCGTCGATTTCAAGGACGAGATAGTCGGCATCCACACGGTCGAAGATGTCGTCGTCAAACAGGAACGACACCTCGCCCTTTACGCCGTGTGCCTTTCCTAATCGGCCTATCTTGTAAACCTCTTCTTTCTTGATCATCGCTTAGTCTATTCTCTCAATTTTTGCACCAAGGGCATTCAGTCGTGCCTCAATGTTCTCATAGCCTCGGTCTATCTGCTCAATATTGCTGATGAGGCTGGTGCCATTAGCACTCAAGGCTGCTATTAGCAGGGCTATACCGGCACGGATGTCAGGACTCGACATACGACTGGCTCTTAGTATCAATTTCCGGTCGTGACCTACGACTACTGCTCGGTGCGGATCACATAGAATAATCTGCGCCCCCATGTCTATCAGTCTGTCGACAAAGAATAGTCGGCTTTCAAACATCTTCTGATGGAAGAGTACTGAACCGCGAGCCTGTGTGGCCACCACAATCAGCACACTCAGAAGGTCGGGAGTCAATCCGGGCCAAGGGGCATCAGCCAGTGTCATGATGGTGCCGTCGATAAACGAATCAACCACATAGTGTTTCTGGCGGGGTATGTAAAGATCGTCACCGTCCACCTCAACCTTCACGCCCAGTCGGCGGAAGGCATCAGGGATGATACCCAGGTCTTTCAAAGAAACATCCTTGATACGGATGCCGTCGCCCACCATAGCTGCCATACCGATAAACGAGCCCACTTCAATCATGTCGGGCAAAAGCTTGTGCTCTGTGCCGTGCAGTTCCTTGACGCCCTCGATGGTCAGCAGATTAGAACCGATACCGCTAATCTTAGCCCCCATCCTGTTCAGCATCTGACAAAGCTGCTGGATGTAAGGTTCGCAGGCTGCATTATATATAGTGGTGACGCCTTTTGCAAATACGGAAGCCATGATAATGTTGGCAGTACCAGTCACCGACGCCTCGTCGAGCAACATATATGCTCCTATCAGTTTCCCTTGTCTTGGGGCTGCTATCTCATAGACGCTACGCTCGGGGACCTGGTGGAACTTAGCTCCCAGTTTCTGGAATCCCAGGAAGTGGGTGTCCAGTCGGCGCCTTCCAATCTTGTCGCCTCCGGGTTTCGCAATGACCGCCTTACCCATGCGTGCCAACAACGGACCTATCATCATTACAGAACCACGCAGTTGTGCACATTTCTGTACAAACTCATCGCTCTCCAGGTATTTGAGGTTGAGCTCGTCGGCTTGGAAGATAGAACTCTTGCCTTGTTGGGAAACCTTAACCCCAATGTCCTTCAGCAACTGAATGAGATTATTGACATCCCTGATGTCGGGGATGTTGTGGATGGTCACAGGCTCGTGAGTGAGCAATGTGGCACAGATTACCTGGAGCGCTTCGTTCTTGGCACCCTGTGGGGTGATGGTTCCGCTAAGCAGATGTCCGCCTTCTATTTTGAATGATGCCATGGGGATGATATTGATTATTTTCTGTGCTTTCCTTTCTTCCCTTCATTGGGAACGGCACCTTGTAAGTTGTCGAAACGGAAAGAGGAAAGGTCTATCTGGATTTTCCCGTCAGTGAAGCGTGCCAAGTCGTCGGCCACTTTCT
The DNA here is from genome assembly GCA_900316645.1 of uncultured Prevotellaceae bacterium. Lineage (GTDB taxonomy): Bacteria > Bacteroidota > Bacteroidia > Bacteroidales > Bacteroidaceae > Prevotella. The sequence continues at coordinate 11,309 of ONDP01000039.1, read as the reverse complement.
CATCGTCTATTGTACCATGCCCCCAGGTTGCGAGATTGCGCTTCATCTGGTTGGCTGTCAGTCGTACCAGTTCGTCGCGCTCGCTGCCCTCAGGCATTGTCTTCAACTCTTCAAACAACTGTTCAATCAGTCTGCCGTAATGGCGCATGTGTGCTCCACCAGTAGGGTGTTCCATCGGTGCAGGCTTTGAAGAAATTCTCTCCGCTTCACTCACATCATAGGGCCAGTCGATGTCCAGTTGCTTATGGCTCATCAGGTATAGGTGATCCCAAAGTGCCTGTTCGTAGTTCTCGCTGTCCAGCAACTGCGGGTTCTTGCTCTCCATCAGGCAGATGATGGTCTCAGCACATTTCTGTCGTTCGTCCTTGTCTTCCAGACTGACAGCCAAGTCCACCATCTTCTGGATTTCACGCCCATATTCAGGCATCACCAGTTTTTCCCGTTGTGTGTTGTAGTCTAATCCTTCTATATTCATAATAATTTCTTTGGTTTCAGTGCTACAAAATCTTTCAGATAGAAAGGCTCAAAGTATGCCACGTCCTCAGTCTGCCCGTTCAGCAGTCGTTTCTCTGCCAGGGGCTGCATCCATTTGGCAATAGGTTCAATACCATCGATGAAATGGGCATTGACGTGCTGAATCACCTCCATGCATTTCTTGGCTCCGTTGCCGAAGAAGTAAACGGGGCGCTCGTCGAGCCATTCCTTATAAGTGTCACCTGTCACCACATCGGCACCAGTAGGACGAATCTCTCTCAGTGCTCTGTCGTAGATGGCAGAATAGACCTCCATCCTTCTGGCGTCGAGCATAGGGCAGAGCAGGGCATTCTCTTCTATCTCTTCGTGCCCAAGTAAAATCGGAACACAAAGCAGTTCAAGCGTTGGAATGCTGATTAATTTTAGTTCTCTGCCGTAGCAGACACCCTTTGCCATTGACACGCCAATGCGTAAACCGGTATATGAACCTGGTCCGCTGCTCACTGCCACCGCGTCGAACGGAATGGCGTGAGAGTCGGTAAATGATAGTGCTTCGTCAACCATCGAGCCCAGGCGTTCTGCATGGTTCGGACCACTGTGGTCCTCCTCGTGGTAAATGCAGTGACTGTCTTCTGATACAGCCACCGAACATACCGAAGTACTTGTTTCTATATGTAATATGCAAGCCATACTATCTTTTTCTTTTGAGCTACAAAGGTACGAATAAATGAGTAAAGTACAAAAAGAAAACTCTAATTTTTTCTTTTGTACTTTCGAATGGCAGTATCTTCGACATCGTCAAAGGGATGAATAAGTAAGAAGAAAACCAAATTTTATTTGGATTTTCTCTCAATTTACACTACCTTTGCAGACGAAATAAAAGAATCGTAATATTATGATACAATCAATGACGGGCTACGGCAAGGCTGTCGTGGTCTATAAAGAGAAGAAAATCAACGTAGAAATCAAGTCGCTCAACTCAAAGCAGTTGGACCTCACCACCCGTGTTGCTCCCCTCTATCGTGAAAAAGAGATGGAGATACGCCAGATGGTAGCTCAGCGCGTGATTCGTGGTAAGGTGGAGATGGGAGTGTGGATTGAGAAAGATGCAGTTTCCGAAGCTACTCCTTTGAATGTGGCCCTGATGGAGAACTACTATCAGCAGCTGAAGGGCTTCGCTGAGAGTCATGGTATTGCTGACGGTATGGATTGGATGCAGACACTGACGCGTATGCCCGATGTGCTGACCAAGACGGAAGTCGAGGTTCTGGCTGACGAGGAGTGGGATGCTGTTCGTGCTGGTGTCGAAGAAGCCCTGCAGCATCTGGTTGACTTCCGTACGCAGGAAGGTGCTGCATTGGAGAAGAAATTCGGTGAGAAGATTGACAACATCGAACAACTCTTGGCGTCCATCGAACCTTATGAGAAGAGCCGTGTCGAGAAAATCCGCTCCCGTATTGTTGACGGGCTGAAGCAGATTCCTGAGGCGGAGTACGACAAGAACCGTCTGGAACAGGAACTCATCTATTATATTGAGAAACTGGACATCAGTGAGGAGAAACAACGTCTGGCTAACCACTTGAAGTATTTCCGTGAGACGATGGCAGATGCCCCCGGACAGGGAAAGAAACTCGGTTTCATCGCTCAAGAGATGGGTCGCGAAATCAACACTACAGGCTCTAAGTCCAATCAGGCTGAAATGCAAAACATTGTGGTGAAGATGAAGGACGAGTTGGAACAAATTAAGGAACAAGTGCTAAATGCTTTATAGTTCATAGTTCATAATTCATAGTTCATAGTTATGAAAGGAAAGATGATTATCGTGTCTGCCCCTTCTGGCAGTGGTAAATCTACCATCGTGAATTGGTTGATGAAGGAACATCCGGAACTTCATCTGAATTTTTCTATTTCATGTACAAGTAGAGCTCCTCGGGGAACAGAGCAAAACGGTGTGGAGTATTTCTTCCTGACCCCAGAGGAGTTTAAGAAAAAGATTGAGAATGGTGAGTTCCTGGAGTATGAAGAGGTTTATGAGAACCGCTTTTATGGTACGCTCAAACAACAAGTGGAAAATCAGCGCAAACAAGGACAGAACGTAGTGTTCGACGTAGATGTGAAGGGAGGCGTGAATATCAAGAAATACTATGGCGAGGCAGCATTAAGCCTGTTTATCCAGCCACCTTCTGTGGCAGAGTTACGTCGCCGGTTGGAAGGGAGAGGTACTGATACCCCAGAAGCCATTGAACAGCGACTGGCTAAGGCAGAATACGAGTTGACCTTTGCTTCTCAATTTGACAGAATTATCATTAACGATGATTTGGAAACAGCAAAGCAGGAAACCTTGAAAGTGCTAAGTGACTTTCTGAAATGATAAAGACGGGTATTTTCGGCGGTTCGTTCAATCCGATTCACTATGGGCATATCGCTCTGGCTCAGGAGATACTCCGGCAAACGGATCTGGATGAGATATGGCTGATGGTATCACCACAAAACCCACTGAAGCAAGGTGCTACCGACCTGCTGGCAGACCATTTGCGCTATGAGTTAGCTCAAAAGGCATTGGAGGGGGTGCAAGGTGTCGAGGCTTGCAACTATGAGTTCCACCTGCCGAAACCTTCCTATACATGGAATACGCTGCAACATCTCAAGAAAGACTATCCTGACAGGGAATTCTCGTTGGTGATAGGTGGCGACAACTGGGAACGGCTCAGCCGTTGGTATCATTGGAAGGATATTCTCAGGAACCACAACGTAGTGGTATATCCGCGTGACGGACAAAGGGGAACAGTAGAAGCTCGGTTGTTGCCTGTGTCAAGCACAGAGATTCGTGAACGGGTGAGAGCAGGCAAGTCCATTCAGGGTTTGGTGCCTGATAGAATTATAGAGGATGTAGAACGGCTTTACGCAAACAAATGAAGCGATTTTTGCAGATAGTAGGATTGTTGTGGCGACCATTATGTGTGAATGGGGCCTTCTTCGTCTTTATGTTTGCATTGGGCTATCTATGCACGCAGACGGAGGTCCGGCTTCACATCAAAGGGGCTAAGCCCTACGAACTTTCCGCTACCGAGCTTTTCTTCGATCTTTATCTTGTTTGTGCTGTTCTGGCACTTATTCCAAGTAAGGTGCGGAAATGGGTGCGCCTGCTGTTGGCAGTTCTTTTCTATGCTGTAGCCTTGATAGATATGTTCTGCTACGTGCATTTCGAGTCAACACTCACTCCCACCATGCTGATGCTCTTTTTTGAGACGACAGGGCGCGAGGCAAAGGAGTTTCTTGGCTCTTATATGGGGTGGGATATGTTTACCTCGAAGACGGGTTGGGTGTTGCTCATTGCTATGTTGCACACGCTATGGGCAATGTACAGTGGCTGGCTCAAACGACAGTTTCGGAAGACTCACCTTCAACTTACTGAATCTGCTGCACGCTGTTCTCAAGCCGTTTTGGGTGTGGCAACCCTATCACTTTTTATCTATTGCGCCTCTGAATGTTGGACTAACAAACAGGCCATCCATCGCTTGATGACAAAGTCGAACCTTGGTGAGGTGGAGCACGAACTGACCAATAAGGATTGTGCTAATCTCTATCTGCCTATTCATCGTATGGTGTTCAGTCTTTATGCCAACCGCTTGGCTTCCCAGCAGATTGAACATCTGGTGAAAGCCACCGAGCAGGTGCAGGTGGACAGCTGTTCATTCCTTAGTCCGCAGATAGTACTCATCATAGGTGAGAGCTTTAATAAACACCGTTCCCAGCTCTATGGCTACGACAAGCCAACCACTCCCCGCCAACTTCGCAGACAGCAGGACAGCACACTGGTTGCATTCACTGATGTGGTGGCTCCGTGGAACCTTACCAGTTTTGTATTCAAGCGCGTATTCTCCCTCCATTCCGTGGGTGATGAAGGTGATTGGAGCGACAGCCCGATGTTCCCTGAGGTGTTCCGCAAGGCTGGTTATCACGTCACTTTCCTCACCAATCAGTTCCTGCCAAAGGTGGGCGAGGCTGTCTATGACTTCAGTGGAGGCTTCTTCCTGAATCATCCCGAGTTGAGCAAACAGTTCTTCGACACCCGTAATACCAAGTTGCATCCTTATGATGAAGGGCTGCTGAAGGACTATGATGCCCTGCCGCATCATGACCATCAACTGACCATCTTCCACCTGATGGGACAGCATGTTGACTATCTGGGACGTTTCCCTCGGAATTCACGCAGACATTTCTCTCCTGCCGATTATCCGGATAAAAAACTCTCGGAGAAACGGATGTGGGTCAATGCCGATTACGACAATGCCACGCTCTATAATGACTCCGTCGTCGATGAGATTGTACGTCGGTTCGAACACGAGAATGCCATTGTCATCTATATGCCCGATCATGGGGAGGAGTGTTTCAACGGCACCCTCGACTTCTTTGGTCGTATGCATTCCGCCACCATCGACTACCGTCTGGCTCGCGAGGAGTTTGAGATACCTTTCTGGATATGGGCCTCCGACACCTATCGTCAGACGCATCCTGATGTTTGGGCGACTATCTGGCGTGCTTCCCATCGGCCTTATATGACTGATGTGTTGCCCCATACCCTTATGTTCTTGGGTGGTATTCATTCCAAGGACTACCGCCCTGACTACGATATTCTCAACAGCAGGTATGATGCCAAGCGTCCTCGCCTGTTGAAAAACGAAACAAACTATAATGATTTGAAAATTGGAAAATAATTTTCTGACACGGAGCGAATGTTCGGCAATGCGTGGTATCGCCATTCTTGCCATTATGTTGCACAACTACTGCCACTTCATAGGTCGTATTGTGCAGGAAAACGAATATCAGTTCTTTGCTTCCAATAACCAGCGTCTCTGGCAAGTGCTGACGCATCCCGATGCCCTGTTGCCAGTTCACCTGTTGTCGTATTTCGGCCATTATGGTGTGCCTGTATTCCTCTTTCTGAGTGGATTCGGACTGGTGATGAAATATGAAACCCCATCCCCAACCCCTCTTCGAGAGGGTGGGGCTTTCCAGTTCGTCAAGTACCATTATCTGAAACTCTTGAGGCTGCTGATAGTGGGCTTTTCGATTTTCCTCGTCGTCGATGTGCTGGTGCCCGGACGTTTCCATTTCCATTGGTATAACGTGATAGCGCAGTTGCTCATGTATATCAATGTGCTGCCCGAGCCTGACAAGATTATCTGGCCTGGCATCTATTGGTTCTTCGGTCTGATGATACAGCTCTACATCGTGTATCGCCTGTTCCTCTATCGGCAAAAGAGTATCTGGGTTGTTGCACTGATTGCCGTCTGCTGGTTGCTTCAAGTGTTCTGCGACCCTGAAGGCGAGACGCTCAATCGCCTGCGTTATAATTTTATAGGTGGTATGCTTCCCTTCGGACTGGGTATCTTGTTCGCAAGAATTCCCACCCTGGGACTGAAATGTTCCCACCCTGGGACCAAAGCAGTCCCACGCTGGGAATATATCGCGGCCTTGCTTCTCTCAACTGCCTGTATCGTAGCAATGAGTTTCTGGTATCACAGTTGGTTCTTTGTTCCTGTGTTTATCATTATTGGAACTGTCGCATCAGTTAAGTTGATGCCAGGCTGGATGCTCAACATCGTCACATGGATAGGCTCGATTTCTGCAGCTATGTTTGTGGCTCATCCCATTGTTCGCAGACTCTTTATCACCATTGCCTGGAAACAGGATATCTACGACGGTCTGATGCTCTATGTCCTTGTGACGATAGCTTTCTCGTGGGTTGTCAAGCAGTTGATAGACCGTATTCCCAAACCAAAACTATGAAGATTAAGGATATAGAATTAGCCAACATAAGTCGCTTTCGTGGCGAGTTGATGGGAGCAGCCATGCTGTTCATCATTCTTTTCCACGTGCCATTGGAGCGTAGCAGCGAGTTCTTCGGATTGAGACGATGCGGAAATGTTGGTGTTGACATGTTTCTTTTCCTAAGTGGTATAGGTCTATGGTTCTCGTGGGTAAAGAATCCGTCGGTGTGGCAATTCTATAAGCGACGCCTTCTGCGCATCTATCCGGCGTGGCTGGTGATGGCTTCGCTTTACTATATACCTCGTTTCGATTGGGCTCAGGGCGACTATCTTGACTTGATAGGCGACATAACCATCAACTGGGACTTCTGGCTTCATGATGAACTAACCTTTTGGTACATCCCGGCCATTATGATGCTCTACCTTTGGGCACCGCCATATATGCGACTGATACAGCAACATCCTGTCTATCGCTGGATGCCAGTACTGATGATTCTGTGGTGCATCTGGGTGCAGTGGATAGCTCCTTTGCATCAGGTCTTCGGACATATCGAGATATTCTGGAGTCGTGTACCAATTTTCTTTATCGGCATCAACTGTGGCGAGTTGGTTAGGCGAGAGACCAAGATTGATGGTGCTGGCATCTGGATGATTCTGTTCTTGTTCCTTGCCACCTTCAGCTCTTGTTTTTATTTGGAGCAGGTGACGCATGGGCGATTCCCCCTGTTTGTAGAGCGAATGATATACATCCCCTTTACCATTACGCTCATCCTGATGCTGAATCGCGTGTTCCGCAGAACACCAAAGTGGTTCAATCGCTTCTGTGCATTCTTTGGAGCCCTGAGTCTGGAGGCCTATCTGATACACGATCATTTTGTGCTGACATATGTCACACCTTACAATCTTGGCTATTGGCCTACCGCTTTGCTGACCATTGTGATTACAATCCCGCTTGCCTGGCTGTTGCAAAAGGCACTAAAACTGTTGGTTAGGATATGAGGAAGGTATATGCATTCGACTTTGACGGAACACTCACCACCAAAGATACTTTGCTGGAGTTTATCCGTTTTGCCAAAGGCCGTTCGAGCTTTTGGCAGGGATTCCTGCGTTATGCCCACCTTCTGGTATTGATGAAACTTGGGCTCTATCCTAATTGGAAAGCCAAGCAGCAGCTGTTTGCCCACTTCTTTAAGGGAATAACTGTCGGGGATTTCAATGCCGTCTGTCAGGATTTTGCAGCCTCATCCAGACATCTGTTGCGGACCAAAGGCATTGACGCTATCAGTAAAGCCATCAGTGAAGGGTCGGATGTACTGATCATCAGTGCGTCTATCGACAACTGGGTGCAGCCATTCTTTGCTGATGTAAAGGTCGTAGGCACTCAGATAGAAGTAAAAGACGGCGTGTTGACAGGACGATTCCTCACCAGGAACTGCTATGGAGAGGAAAAGGTGAATCGCCTGAACGCCCTATACCCTAATCGCCAGGACTATCACCTAATTGCCTTTGGCGACAGCAGAGGCGATAAGGAGTTGCTGGCTTTTGCAGATGAATCGCATTATAAACCATTTAGATAAGTTTGAAGACAATGAAGATATTTAAGATTAAACCGATAGAAAGAGTACAGGCTATTGTAGTGCTGGTGCTGGTGATTATACTGAATCTGATGCTTATCAGTAAGTATCCTGATTTTGTGAACATCATGCCCGAGGATTATAAGGAGTTTATCCACCAGTTCAAGGTGTCTGGTTTCGATCCTATCACTTATTCTACTGTTACCAGCTGGTATCAGGGCTATAACGTCTATCGCCACCCCTTGCTGGCCTTTATGATGTGGATTCCCAACGTGCTGAATGCATGGCTCTTGAATTTGACGGGACTTAATCTGGTGCAGTATGTCGTAGGCATCATATTGGTGTTCTGTGGGTTCTATTCATATATCTTTATGCGTCGTATCTTGGTGGAGGTAATTGGTGTGAAAGAGAAGGATGGCATCATTCTTAATGCAATGTTCTTTGGCTTTGCCTATACAATGGTGGGATTGGTGGTTCCCGACCACTTTGTGATGTCGCAGATGCTATTGCTGCTCACATTCTATCTCAGTGGCATAGCTATGAATAACGGCAGGCGGCTCAGCATTCTGAAAACGCTCGTTTTGTTTGTGCTCACAGCAGGTGTTACACTCAGTAATGGTGTTAAGATTTACCTATCGGCTTTGTTCACAAACAAGTGGCGTTTCTTCCGTCCTTCCTATCTTATCATTGCTGTTATCCTGCCTGCAGCACTGATGTGGACATTCTGCAGATGGGAGTATCGCGAGTTTGTGTTGCCAACGGAGAAGGCTGCACAGGCAAAGAAAGCTGCGCAACGTCGTGCCGACCTTAACAAGTTTATAAAGATGTATGCAGAACAAACAGGCGAGACGGATTCTGCATTGATTGCACAAGGTGGTCGCGAACTTTATCGGAATCATATCTGGGAGGTTCACGAGAAGAATATGAAGGACCCTTGGAATGCCCATACTGGCAAGCCGATTGCCAAAGAAGGGTTTATGAAGTGGACGGATATTTCGACAGACCGTGTTGAGACGGTCTGGCACAACCTTTTTGGCGAGACCATCCAACTGCATCAGGACTATCTGCTTGACGACACGCTGAAGAGTCGTCCTGTGGTGGTGGAATATCGCTATATACTGAACTATGTGGTTGAGGCTTTGATTATTGCCTTGTTCCTGATAGGTATATGGATGGGGCGCAAGCATCGTTTCCTATGGATGATCCTCTCATGCTTTGCCTTTGATATGGTTCTGCACTTAGGTCTGGGCTTTGCTCCATCGCCTTTATCTTCAAATATGCCAATACCAAGTGGCGCAAACCACTCAGGGTCGTCACCGCTCTCCTGGCCGTATTCCTTTTGGGATGGAATGGTTACTTATTTATTAGCTATTGATTGCTTCAACTTCAATAGCTTCTTATAGTAATGTATAGGATAATATCCTATTCGTGGGGGTAACATAATAGCCAAGCGATCCATAAGCGGAATATCGCTGGTTAAACGCTTTCTGAGTGGGCGATAATAGTCGTTAAGCACATAGAACTGTCGCTTGTCGATAAACTTCTCATACACCTTTATCTGATGCCCCACAAAGGCAGACTTATATAGATTCCATTGTGGCTGAAGCGTTTTGCATAGTTCGTAATCGTAAATGCGAATCCACTCAAGATTCTCAATGCGATTATTAGGCACATCTACATCATAAAGATAAACAGGATCTGCAATAAAAAACACCTTTGGATTCTTTATCAGACATTTTATCTGCATCAGCGAATCCTCACGTTCTACTATCTCACGAGGCGCATCAAGACATCCTTCGAGCAGCTCTTTGCGGAACATGATTCCCCATAGCACACAGAACGAATTCTTGATAGAAAGAAGATTGCGGATTAAAGGTTCACAAGGTACGAATCCACGCCAACCAGAATCATAACAATTGCCAAACTGATCTTTATATGTTCCTATCACCTCGCCTGCACCACTTTCTGTTATGGCATTATAAAGCTTAGTTATAGCGTCAGGAAGCAACCTGTCATCAGCATCAACAAACATAATGTACTCGCCTACTGCTTGCTCTACCCCTTTTCTGCGAGCTGCAGTAACACCTCCATTCTCAGTATGTATCACACGGATTCGTGAATCCTGTGCTGCCTTCTCATCGCATATTCTGCCAGAATCGTCAGTACTACCATCATCAACAACGAGAATCTCAAAGTCTTCGAAATCCTGCTGAAGAATACTCTCCAGACAATCGCAGATATACGCAGCCTTATTATAAACAGGGATGACGATAGAAACCTTCATACTTACAATTATTTCTTCTTTAGGATAAACTGCATACATTCACGCAGAATAACAACATTCAGCAGTCGCATCATGCCAAAATAGAGTGCTGCAGCTATTAATACTCTTACCACAAGCAATAAATAGATATTGCTGATAGCCATAGTCACAAAATGAGTAGCCACCATCACTAAAGCACCACAAAACATAAAAGGAACAATATCCTTCAGAACGTTGAGGAATCTTAGTCCAATTATTCGCTTTGCAGAAGGCATCCAAGCCCCAAGCCACAGAATATTGAATATGGTATAGGCCATCACCATAATAGTAATACCTTGGCGATAAAACAGGAGTATGATGCATAACTGCAACACTATCTGACCAATATTCAGCCACATGTTTATATCGCTACGTCCATGACTGATCACTAAGTTCTGATAAAGCGTATAGATAGGCATAAAGGCACCACTGATACAAAGAATCTGCAACAAAGGCACACACTCTATCCACTCATATCCGATGGTACAGAGAATAAACTCACGAGCCACCAAAGCCAAGCCAAACAGAGTTGGGAAAGAAAGGAAAGCTGTGAAACGAAGCATCTTACGGAAAACCTGCTGTTCGCGCTCTTTCTCCTCTCTGACACTTACCAATACAGGCTGAGCCACCTGGCCTACCATTCCGCCAACAGTCTGGAACGCCATAGAGTCCCACTTATAAGCCTGAAAGAAGTTACCCACTACTCGTGCATCTCTGAATAATCGTCCAAAGATGACTGTCAACAGGTTCTGGTTCACAGTATTCACAATCATCGTAATCAGAATCTTCATCGAAAATGAAAAAGTCTGTCGTATATAGTCGAACGTAAATCGTAATGACGGCTTCCACTTTACATAATAGAAACGTCCCAATATCAACATCGCAGAATTAACCACCTGTTGCCAAGCCAAACTCCAATAGGCCATCCCGTTGAGCGCCATCACAATGGCTGTAGAACCTGATATAACCAAAGCCGTAAGATTGACAATGGTTATCTCGCGATTCATCATATTCTTTACCATATAAGCATTGGTAGAGATACCAAACGACGAGATAAAGAACGAAAGAAACAGAAAACGCGACAATTCAGTAAGCCTTGGCTGATGGAAGAACCAGGCGATAAGCGGAGCTGACAGGAAAAGCAGCACGTAAAGCAAACCTCCCATCAGGATATTAAACCAAAAC
>ONDP01000013.1 GCA_900316645.1 uncultured Prevotellaceae bacterium | reverse complement strand
GAGAATAAAACTGAGACTTAATGGCATGTCGCCTGTACAATACAGAAAGATGCTTACAGCTTCAATTGTTTAACCGTCCAAACTTTGGGGTTCACTTCAATTCCTGTCACACTTAAAAGAAGTGAAAAATTAAGGTAATAGTGAAAAGTGAAAGCTGCGATTAGGCGAGAGCAAAACCAAGCTTGCTTGAGTTATGCCAAGCGTGAGCAGGTTCGATGTGAAACATCAAAAAAAGAGCCGGAGGAGAAAGTTCCTTCGGCTCTTTTTGGTTACATATTCAGACTTTCTAAATCTAGACCTTCTAAATTGAGGGCGTCTAATTCTCGGCTCCAGCCACTGGGGACTTCTGTGTTAATCAACTGATCGTTTACACCATAGGTGCTGCCTGCTAACAGCTGATTGCTCTGCTGGAACAGGATGATATTCATTTTGGGTTCAATATACTTTTTCATAATTTAATGAAGCCTCACCCCCGGCCCCTCTCCAAAAAGGGAAAGCCTCACCCCCGACCCCTCTCCTTCAGAGAGGGGAGAAAGGGGGAAGAAATGAGGAATGAGAAATGAAATGGTCTAAGGTCTAAGGTCAAAGGACAATTCTCAATTCTCAATTGTCAATTATCAATAAAAAAAGTCCTTAAGTCCTGTAGTCCTTGCAAAAAAAATGGACTCCCAAACGACTAAACGACTGATTTCCTAAACAACTAAGAAAATGAAACAAGCAAGAGGAATGCGTGCAAGACCATTACGCAGATCATCTCACGATGGGCACCGGAAACGGAGAACCAGGTGGTGGCGTATATCAAGGCGGTGAGTCAGCGTACGGGGATTGCCCCTGACGCTCCACTGCCCCCAATGAAACAGGAGACGCAGGTGCTCTGGTGCGACATCGTGTTGGCTATGGCGATGGTAGAGTGTGGACTGAATGGCAGGGAACAGCAGGAACTGGTGCCGTATGTCGTACGAGGGTGGATACTCACCCCGACAAAGAAGTGAAGAGAAGCCCCCTCCCGAAAAGGGAGGGGACTTTGTTTTTTTACAAAACATATTAAAACTTGGGGCAAAAGTTATGATTTTGCAGTAAATTTGCTATTTTTGCAACAAAAAGTACGGAAGAATTGAAGTGAGAAAAATCATTCATGTGGATATGGACCAGTTCTTCGCTGCTGTGGAACAGCGGGAGAATCCGGAACTGAGGGGCAAACCTATCGCGGTGGGTCACGACGCGGAACGCGGGGTGGTTTCGACTGCCAGCTACGAGGCGCGACGCTTTGGTGTGCATTCGGCTCAGTCTATCCAGTTGGCTAAACGCCTGTGTCCACAATTGATTATCGTGGAACCACACTTCCAGAAGTATAAGGAGGTGTCGGCACAGCTACACGAGATTTTCCACGACTATACCGACTTGATTGAGCCTATCTCGCTGGACGAGGCTTTCCTCGACGTGACGGAGAATAAAAAAGGGATTGAACTGGGGATGGATATCGCATGCGAAATCAAACAACGCATCCGTGAGACGACAGGGCTGACGGCATCGGCTGGGGTGAGCTATTGCAAATTTCTGGCGAAGATTGCCTCCGACTGGCGCAAACCTGACGGGCTGACGGTGATTCACCCCGACAGGGCGCTGGACTTCATCGCCCAGCTGAGGGTGGAGAAGATATGGGGCGTAGGACAGAAGACGGCTGAGAAGATGCACCACATGGGAATCTTCACGGGGCTTGACCTGAGAAAGATTGAGCTGAACCGACTGACACGCGAATTTGGCAAGATGGGACAGGTGTTCTACGACTTCGCACGAGGGATTGACAACAGACCGGTGGTCTCGGAATGGGAACGCAAGTCGGTGAGTTGTGAACAGACGTTTGAGACGGACATCAGCGAGAATGCTGCCGTCACCATCCACCTCTATCACACGGTGTTGGAACTGGTGAGGCGCATTGAGAAGAATGACTTCGAGGGGCGCACACTGACGCTGAAGGTGAAGTTTCGGGACTTCCAGCAAATCACCCGCAGCATGACCGCCCGCCATATTCTACGCACGAAAGACGAGATTCTGCCATTGGCAAAACAGCTGATGCTGAGTGTGGAGTTCCACTCCCACCCTATCCGTCTGTTGGGCTTGGGTGTGTCAAAGTCTGGGAGTCAGCAGCCTCAGAATGAGCAGCAATGGATTGAACTGGAGCTGGAGTTTGAAGAAGTGAAAAGTGAAAAGTGAAAAGTGAAAAGTGAAAGGTCAAAGGTCAAAGGTCTAAGGTCTAAGGTCTAAGGTCTAAGGTCAAAGGTCAATTCTCAATTATCAATTAAATAAAGCATGAAGAAAAGTATTGTTTTGGTTGCATTGATGCTGGTGGCATCGGCAGCGGCTTTCGCTCAGTCGAAAGTGTATCTGACTCGGGAAATAAGTCCTGAGTCGCTGGTGAGAATCTATAAGGCCCTGGGCGTTCCTGCCAAGGGACGAGTGGCCGTGAAGATGAGTACGGGTGAGGGCAGCAACCCTAACTACCTGAAACCGGAACTCGTCAGGGATCTGGTGCTTGAGGTGGACGGCACCATCGTGGAGTGTAATACGGCATACGGCAACGGACCTGCCGACAAGGACGACGATCGCAATACGTCGGAGAACCACTGGAAGGTGATTGAGCGCCACGGATTCACCAAGTATTTCCCCGTGGATATCATGGACGAATATGACGAGATTCGCATCCCTGTGAAAGACCAGACGCACATCAAATACGACATTGTGGGTGGTCACATGGCGAACTACGACTTCATGATTGCCCTCAACCACTTCAAAGGTCACCCCATGGGCGGCTATGGCGGTGCACTGAAGAATCTCTCTATCGGCTGTGCCAGTCAGAACGGCAAGGCTTATATCCACTCTGCAGGCAAGATGGAGAAGCTGGACATGGGCAGACTCTGGACGAGTGAGTTCATCGGCAATCAGGACGGATTTCTGGAGAGTATGGCTGCTGCAGCACAGGGTGTGGTGAACTACTTCCAGAAGCAGGAGGGTATCATCTATATCAGTGTGATGAACAATATGTCGATAGACTGCGACTGCGTGGATCATCCTGCACCTGTGAAACTGGAGGATTATGGTATCTTGGCCTCTACCGACCCTGTGGCGCTTGACCAGGCGTGTATCGACATCATCAACCAGCAGAAGGTGACGGCAAAGAACGACCCTACCGACCTGCTCAGGCGCATTGACAGGCAGCATGGTATTCACACCATTGAACATGCCGAGAAAATCGGACTGGGAAGCAGGGAGTACGAGATTGTGGAGGTGAAGTGAGACCTCACCCCCGACCCCTACAGCCTCACCCCCGACCCCTCTCCTTCAGAGAGGGGAGAAAGGGGGGAGAAATGAGGAATGAGGTTAGTTATAGAACTTCAGGATGCGCTGGCGAATCATGAGTTCGTATTTGGCCTGAATGGCTTCCTGACGAGCCTTGGTGTACTTCTGACGCGCCTGGAGCAGGTCGAAGACACTGCTGCGGCCTGCATCAAAACGCTCTTGCTCGTAACTGAGACTGACGTTAGAGGCCTCAGCTGACTTCTCGGCTGACTCACGCTTCTGACGGGCTACACCGACATTGGTCTGGGCTATCTGGATTTCCTGACGCAACTTCTGCTGGGCTTCCTCCAACGCTAAATCCTGATGGAGGACGTCAAGTTTGGCACTGCGTATCTTATTGCGCGTCTGGAAACGATTGAAGATGGGGACTTTCAGATGCAGTCCTATCACTTCGTTCACGTTCTTGTCAAAATACTGTTTGCCAAAGCTCCCCCACCCCGGGTCCTGATGGAAGAAATTGACGTAGAAGGTGCTAACGTGACCCTGAAGCGACAAGGTGGGATAGTAATCAGCACGGGCAACCTTGATTTTAGCCTTGCCGGCTTCTATCTGTGCCTTGGCTGCGAGGATGGAAGGCCAGTTGTTGACCACATTATCGTAGTTGACAACAGGGGCTTCGCCCTCCTCGTTGATGTCGGCAATGTCGAACCCTTCGACAGTTGGCAGATTGAGCAACTGTGACAACTTGGTCAGTTCGATGGTGTATTGTCCCTGTGCATTGACAAGTGTATATTCGTCTTGGGCAGCCTGCGCCTCCATATCCTTCAACTCGCTCAAGGGGCGCTTACCCTCGTCAACACGAATCTGGGCACGGTTGACCATCTGACGGCTCAGCGACAACTGTTCCTGTGCCTCGATGGCCATGCTGCGCTGGTAGAGGCACTGCAGATACTGGATGGCTATCTGGATGCCGATGTCCTTACGGGCTTTGTCGAGGTCGGCAGTGGCAGCCTCAAGACTGAAGCGGTCGGCAACAATCTTGTTGCGCACCTTCATGCCGTCGAAGAGATTCATGGAGGCGCTGATTCTGCCGGTGGTATAAGACAAATCGTTGTTAGAACCACTCGTATCACCCCTCATAGAACCTGTGGTGGAGTTGTAGTTGCCGAAACTGAACTGTTCGGCTATCTGACCCTCGACCTCTGGCAGCCACTCATTGCGGCTGGTATTGAGCAACACTTTGCGCTGCTGGATTTGCACGTCTTTCTTGCGAATGTCGATATTGTGCGATATGGCATACTCGATGCACTGGTCGAGTGTCCACTGCTGGGAATGGGCGGCAACAGTGACTGACAGCATGGCTGTCAACAATATCGCTCTGATATAGTTTGCTTTCATGCGTTGTACTCGTTTATAGATGTTTAACTTGAAGGCGTTTATTTCTGGATGCCACGGATGATATCGCTCTTGCTGACACCCGATTTCACGACGACATGAATGCCATCGGAGATGCCCAGTTCGACAGGGATGCGCTCCCACTTCTGGTTTTCAACATCATCCTTGGGCGACGTTAGGCGATAAACGTAAGTCTTCTTGCCTTCGAACTCCACACAGGTCTCGTCGATGGAGAGAGCCTGCTTTGCCTCACTCAGTGTGATGCTGGCATTGACGCTATAGCCAGAACGAATCTCGACACCTTGAGGGATGGTGGCAGTGGCTTTCAGTTCAAACACTTTGGCACCGTTCTGCAGTGTGCCCTCCGGAGAAATGTAGTCGAGCACAGCAGGAATCTTGACGTCCTGCATAGAGCCTGGAGTCAGTGTCACATCCATGCCGGTGTGCAGTTTTGCCACCTCGGTCTCATCGATATTCCCATGGAATATGATGTTCTTCATGTCAGCCACCGTAGCAATGGTGGTACCATCAGAGTAGGCAGAGGAACCGCTGACAGACGTTCCCTCCTTGACAGGCACGTTGAGCACGATGCCATTCATGGTGGAGCGCACCTCGGTGGTGTTGATATTGCCGGCACGGGCACTGGAACCCTTTTGGATGACCTCGACCTGAGCGCGGGCTGCAGAGAGTTTATCCTTGGCTGCGTCCAGTCTGTTCTGCGCCTGCTCATACTCCTCCTTGCTGACGACGCCCTTGTCATAGAGGCGCTGTGTACGTTCTGTCTCACGCTGTATCTCGTCGAGCGAGATGCGTGCAGCCTCGACACTACTCTGTGCCTGGGTCAACATGCCCATGTCGGGGATGACACGGATGACAGCCACCAGGTCGCCAGCCTTTATCTGCTGTCCCGGCTGAACGTGCAACTTAGTGATAACACCTGTAATCTGAGGTTTCAGTTCCACTTGCGTACGAGCCTCCAGAGTGCCCGTAGCCACCGTGTTCTTATAGATGTCGCGCTGCTCGGGAACTACCAGTTCGTAAACTACCGGAGCTGGTTGTGATTGCTTCCAAAGGAAGTAGAATGTGTAGATAACAAACAGCCCTACGAGGACCCATCCACAAGTTTTCAGTACATTTTTCATATTGTCTTATTTTAATTTATATTCTTATGCTCATGTTCATACTTTCACATCATTCTTCGCGCAGTGCCTCGATGGCCTTGATAGCCATAGCACGCTTGGCAGGCAGGAAGCCCGCAAACAAGCCGCCAATCACCAGAATAACCAGTGCTGCAATAGCCGGAATAAACGGAACGTGCGGATTGGAGAAGAATCCTCCCCCGCCCATCGACGCTGCCGTCATCCGGTTGACGGCATAGAGCCCCCATACGCCAGCAATGAGACCGACAATGCCTGCTGAAAGCGTAAGCATCAGACTCTCGCACATAATCTGCTTGATGATGGTCCAGGGCTCGGCACCTAATGCACGGCGCACACCTATTTCCTGCGTACGCTCCTTCACGGTAATCATCATAATGTTGGAAATACCGATAAGACCAGCCAAGAGGGTTCCCAAGCCAACGAGCCATACCAAGGCGTTGACACCGCCAATCATGATATCATACTGGTTGAGCTGACTCTTCAGGTCGCTTGACGCCAATGCCACATCATCGTCAGGATGAATCTGATGACGCTGGCGAATGACAGCCTCAATAGGTTTGTAATATTCACCGGAATCAAATTTGTCGTCAAGAACAAGCATCAGCCTGTCCGTCTTCCCTACCGCATTGAACACATACTGAGCCGTGGTAATGGGGAGGAACACCGACTTGGACTCATGTGGTCCGAGGTTCACCATGTCGTTGGTCTTCATGGTAACACCAACCACATCGTAGGAAGTGCCTGCAATATTGATGCTTTGTCCGACGGGAGACGGGTCGTTAGGGAAAAGCGTCTTTGCCACTTGGTTGCCAATGACGCACACCTTACGTCGCTCGTCGCAGTCGAATTCGTTGATATATCTGCCGGCAACGATTCGCTGGGGTGACATCATAGCGAGGAAGGGTGACACACCAGCCACCGTGAGTTCGTCAGTGGCATTGACGGACGAAACATTCAGTGTGCTGTCGGCAGACGGCAGATACTTGATATAGATGGCTTGCTTGACGGAACCAGGAAACTTTGCCTGGATAGCGTCAACATCGGCAAACTCGATATTCCACGAACGAGAGCGCTCCATACCTTGATACGCCATCGAGGTCGGGTTGGAGGCATAGAAAATGGAGTTGGCAGGCATTTGCTTCAGCTGTCCTGCAATGCCTTCCTGGAAACCGACACCTGCACCTATCAGGAACATCAGCATCAGCAATCCCCAGAAGATGCCGAAAGCGGTCATGAGCGAACGCCATTTCTGCTGTCGTATGGTTTGCAGTACTTCCTGCCAGAAATCTTTATCTATCATAGTCTTTATATCTTCTTATGATGTGAGTGCCTCTACTAATTTAATGCTGACAGCACGCTTAGCAGGCACATAACCTGCTATGATGCCCGCCAGCACCATAATGCAATTACAGCCCATGATAGGCCAGAAGTTCACCGTCGGGTTCTGGAACATGGGGACGGCTGAGCCCAAGGCACTGTCGAGCAACTGCGTCAGACCGACACCAAGCATCATCCCGATGTAGCCGAAGATGAGGGTGATAATGACCGACTCCATCAGCACCATGGTAATGATGTGATCGTTGCTGGCACCCATTGCCTTACGCACACCCAACTCGCGGGTGCGTTCCTTAACAGTTATCAGCATGATGTTGCTAACGCCTACGATACCGGCAATAAGGGTGGCAATACCGATAATCCAAACAAAGATACCTATGCCTGCTATCATCTTCTTGGCACTGAGTATCTGTTCGTAGTAATTGCTCACGACAATTCCCTTGTAGTCTTTCGGGCTACAGCCTAAACGCGATGCCAGCAGGTCGTGGAGTTCACGCTCTAAATGTTGGTTATGCTCGGCTGACTCCAGTTCGTCGACGATGAGGTTGATGCCATTAATCATACCATCAGGATGATAAACGGTCTGCATCGTTGTCAAAGGGATGTAGGCAGCCAGTTCTATATCCTCATTCAGACTACTCTTGCATAAGCCAACCACGGTAAACACCAGATGGTCGATGGTTACAAACTGACCAATGGGATTTTTGCCCTTAAACAACTGGCGTGACAGGCGCTCGTTGATGATGCAGGTCTTGGTTTGCTGCTCAAGGTCGTTGGTATTAAAGTCTCTGCCTGCTGTCAGCACACGATAGTCGATGGTAAGATAGTTGTCGCCACAACCTGTGGCAGCCAACTTGATGAGATTATTGCCCACTCCCATCTCGACCGACTGCACAGCCATGGGAAAGACACGCTGGATATGCTGGATGTGACTCTGTTGGATAGCTTGTGCATCAGACAGGCTCAGTTTCAGCTGACGCCCTTTGTCCATACCGTTCCAAGGCATCACCGTCTTTCCTGCCGTTATCCTGATAACCTGGTTGAGGTCAAGATGGAAAGTCTTGTAGAGACCCCTTTGGAAACCGCCAGAGGACCCTAACAGCACTACCAGAATGAACATACCCCATGCAATGGAGAAACCGGTCAGCGCTATACGCAGTCGGTTGCTCTTCATAGCAAGCAGTACTTCACTGAATAATTCTCTCATATACAATACTTTGTTTTATGATGACTGGTGGTGGTTAGGTTCTGCTATACTCATCCTTACAGATGACGCCGTCTTTGAAGAAGATGCGACGATCGGTCTGGTTGGCAATCTCCTGCTCGTGAGTAACGATAATCACCGTCTGTCCCTGTTCGCGGTTCACTGCTCGCAGCATGTCCATCACTTCCTGGGTGGTCTTACTGTCGAGCGCACCCGTAGGCTCGTCAGCCAGAATAATCTTGGGTTTGGAGATGAGGGCACGGGCTATGGCCACACGCTGACGCTGACCACCAGACATCTGCATGGGCAGATGATGCCAGTGCTCTGCCAGTCCCACTTTCTCCAGATACTCCATAGCCAACCGGTTGCGCTCCTCGCGCCCCACCCCACGATAGTAGAGCGGCAAGGCCACGTTCTCCATAGCGTTCTTGAAATTGATGAGGTTGAACGACTGGAAGATAAAACCAATGAGCTGGTTGCGGAAGCGGGCTTCCTGCTTCTCGTTCAGATTCTTTACCAACCTGCCGGCAAGGTGATACTCCCCTTCGTCATAATCATCCAGAATGCCCATGATGTTAAGCATCGTTGACTTGCCGGAGCCTGACGGTCCCATGATACTAACCAGTTCACCTTCAGAGATATGGAGATCCACCCCCTTCAACACGTGAAGGGGCTGGACTCCCGGGTATGTCTTATGAATTCCTTTTAAATCTAACATAATTCATCTATTTAATTGACTGATGATTCTTGAGATAGTTGTCAATCCACTCCACGTACTTCTGTGCATGTGTTTTCTCGAGCATCGACATGTGGTGGGCTTCCATGTTGTATATCTCCATGTCTGGATAGTACTGACGCCAGAATGCCGCATTGTCCATGCTTCGTTCAGAAGTGACCTCACACCATGCTTCCTTGAACTGAGGTGCTGACTCATAGATTTCAGTCATGATGGGTGACTCGGGCTCAACCTGCGTAGCTCTGAACAGTACCACATCGCCATCGTGTAATGGTGGAACACCCTGGCGACCCAGTTTGTCGTACATGTGCATAGCATGGGCGTAAGAACGGATGGCATTGACATATTTGTCAACCAGTTCCTGTGGCAGCATCTTCATCAATGCCTCCTCGTCAAAGTGCAACGGGTCAACACGCCAGAATACATCCAGCATCACCATCGGAACCTTCAGTCCTGTATTTTGTGTCCACTTAATGGCCATACGGTAAGCTATTTCGCCACCGAAGCAATGACCTGTAAAGGCGCTCACATTAACACCTTCCGGAAGTGTGAGTTCCAACAAGACATAATACATATTTACCACCGCATTGATGTCTTCATTCTTAAAGATGTAGTCGTAGTGCTCGCCAATCGGTTCGTAAACCAACAAGGAGTAGTGCTGCGTCAGGAGTTCAACGTATGGTTCGAGGTCCTTATATGGCGTTGCGCCACAAACCAGTACCACAACAGGCTTATTCTCGTCGTAGGGAGCAGCCCATGACAACGTGGTCATGTTCTGTTGCAGTGTTGCCCTGATAGACTTCTGTTTCATCAGATCATCCAGTTTGATGGTGATGTCCTTCTTGGCAGCCATCATCACCATCTTAATGGCCAATAATGATGTCAGTCCCAACTTTGTCAGGTCGTCGGTCACACCGAAGTCGTCCATCTTCAGCAGTTCCTTGGCAATGTCGAACATCGCCTTCTCACGTTCCGTTTCAGGAGCCACATTCTCTGTCTGCAACGAAACAGACGGTACAGGCAGTGCACGGCGGTTCACCTTACCATTGGGAGTGAGCGGCAGTTTCTCCATCTGCATGTAGGCTGTTGGTACCATGTAGTCGGTCAGTTTACTTGCCAAGTACTCCTTCAGTCGGTCGGCATCAATCTGTACATCAGACGTGAAGTAGCAGCAGATGTGCTGTGCACCACATACCTCCTTGACGTCAACAGCTGTTGTCTTGATCTGAGGATACTTCAAGATGCAGGCCTCTATCTCGCCCATCTCGATGCGCAAGCCACGCAACTTCACCTGTCCGTCGATACGGCCTATGAAGTCGATGTTGCCATCAGGACTCCATTTCACCAAGTCGCCAGTGCGATAGGCTCTCTGACCCATGAACGTGATGAACTTCTCGGCATTCTGGTCAGGACGGTTCAAATAGCCACGACCGACACCGGCACCAGCAACAATCAGTTCACCGGCAGCACCCTGCGGAACAAGGTTCAGATTGGGGTCAACCACATACAGCTGATAGCCTGCCAGCGGACGTCCGATGTAGGATGAATCATAGTCTTTCTCTACGTTAAAGAATGTCGAATAGAGCGTACACTCTGTCGGACCGTAGCAATTATAGAATCGGAACGGCGGCTTCTTCAGCGGCTGCAGTTTCTCACCGCCTACCTCGAGCAAGCGCAGCGAGTGGTTCTCGATGGTGGTGGCAAACATATAGCCCACCTGGGTTGTCATAAACGCCAAGTTCAGCTGCTCGCGTTCCATATACTCGTTCATGGCCATCAGGTCCATACGCATTTCGCTCGAGATGATATAGACACTTCCTCCCACCGAGGTTACTGGGTAGATGTCCATCATGTGGGCGTCGAAGCCGAAGTTGGCATAGGCTACAGCACGATCCTCTGCCGTCACATCGAACTCCTTCACGTACCAGTGGCAGAAGTTGACGATGTTGCGGTGTTCCAATACCACACCCTTCGGTGTACCTGTAGAACCGGATGTGTAGAGGATGACGAACATATTCTCGGGACGGGCCTTGAGCTTCGGGTTCAACTTGCCCTTTACCTCGTCCAGATGCTCGAAGACGTCGCTGGTGACAACCTTTCCCTCATAGTCAGGCATTGCCTCGGCTACACGGTTGCCTTCCGACAGAATCAGTTTCACACCGGCATCCTGACACATGAACGCCAGACGGTCTGACGGGAAGTGGAAGTCGAGTGGCATATAGGCTGCTCCTGCCTTCATGATAGCCATCGGATAGAGCAGCATCAACTCCGAGCGATCTATCATCACGCCCACTGCCATTTCAGGATGCACATGGTATTCCTTCTGGAGCAGTATGGCCAGGCGGTCGGTAACAGCATCCACCTCACGGAAGGTAAGGTGCTTATCCTGGAACACGATACACGTGTTGTCGGGAGTCTTGCGGGCCTGTTCCGTAAACAGATCTACCAACGTCTGTGTGGTGTCGTAGGTCAGCGTCTCGCCCATTCCGAGCTTGGCCAAAGCAACACGGTCCTTATCAGTCAAAGGCGGCAACGTGCTTACATCTGCATCCGGCTGTTCAGCCATCTGCTGGAGCATCTGTCGCATCACGCTCATAACCTGTTCGATTTCACCCTTACGATACTTCGTTGGGTCGAACTCCAGGTTCACTGTCAGTTCTTTATCACCATCGGCATAGGCTGTCAACGTCAAGTCGTTGATAGACTCCTCCTTAGCGTAAACCATCTTGGTATGGAACGGTGTCGAATCATTGCTCAGATCAACTTCCGAATCATAGTTTTCGAACGCCACAATCGACTGGAACAGATCGGCGCCCAAGTCGGACTGTTGCTGGATGGCTGACAGCGGACAGAAATCCCACTCATTACTTTCGGCTGCCTGCTGCTGTAGCTGCTGCAGGGCCTGAATGACGGTGGTTCCCTTCGGTGTCCTGACGCGTACTGGTACAGAGTTGATGAAGAGTCCTACAACGTCCTCTACACCCTCTGACGCATTGTTACGTCCAGAAACGACTTTTACGAACACCGCGTCATCCTGACGGTTATAGATTTGAAGAACCAATCCCCATGCCAGTTCCACGAGTGTATTCATAGTGGTCTGTGTGCTGGTGGTCAGGGCCTTCAGTGCTGTCATCTCATTGCCACTGATGATAATGCGGCAGACATTGTCAACTGCGCGTTCTTTTTCAGGAACAATACCCGAATACGGTATCACGGCTTTCGTCGTATAGCCGTTCAAGAGGTCCTTCCAGTAGTTCAGTCCCTTGTCGGTATCCTTCTTCAACAGATTCCTGATGAAACGCTCATAGCGTCCTGCGGGGTATTGTTCAATAGGCTTCATATTGCCCTGTACAGCATCTGTCAAGTTGGCGATAAGGTCGCTCATGTAGAGTCCGATACACCATCCGTCAACAATAATATGGTGGACGGCAAGCAGTATCTCGCACGTCGTATCTGATGTCTTCACGCAGACAATGCGGAACAGCGACTGGTCTTGCATGTCGAAGCCGCGCTGTTGCTCTGCACGGTACAGGGTTACCATGGCAGTTTCCTTGTTCTCGGATGCTGTCACATCCCTCATCTCCAGTTCAAGCGGTCTGTCAACGATGGCCTGACGGTACTGTTCCACACCACGGTAGATGAGACTGGTGCGCAGAACCTCGTGCTTAGCACCCAGCTGGTCGAGGGTATAGCGCATCTGTTCCTCCGTAGGCAGGATGTCAAGTGCGAATCTTGACACCAGACGATAAGCCAAGGAGTCGGGTTCCATCATAAACTTCAACGCCATACCTTCCTGCATGGGACTGAGCGGATAGATACGCTGCAACGGTGTACCCATTTGGATAAAGTGGCTATATACCTTCTGGAACTCCTCGTCAGTCCATTCATATTCGCCAAGGTCAGTAGCAGTAACCTCTACATCCTTCATATCTGCTGTATGGACAGTGATTTCGCGCAATGACTCCATCATACCGTTCAGCAACTGAGAAGCCTGTTCCTGCGTGAACAGCGCTGTGTTGTATGCCAGACTGGCCTCCAACTGTCCGTTTGTTACCGAACAGTTGATAGAGATATCAGGACCGAAGACATTCTGTGGTGCGAAATCATCGCCTGCAGATATTTCCGTCATAGCCGTAAAGGGAGCTCCGTCATTACTATCCTTTGCGCTCATCTCGCCCAAGTAGTTAAATCCGATCAAAGCACACTGTCCGGTAGAATAAGCAGTATCGGATGACAGATAGCGTAAGACATTGTAGCCAACACCCTTATTCGGAATACGGTGCATGGTCTCCTTGGTCTGACGCAGACAACTTCTCAGGTCTCCGTCCAGATGCTCGAGCACAACGGGATAAACAGAGGTAAACCAACCCACAGTACGATCGGTCAGCAGCTGGGCATTGCCAATATACTCCCGGCCATGACCCTCGAACTGTACCGATACGGCATCATTGCCTGTCAGCTTGTAATAGCTACGTCCCAAAGCAGTCATCAGCAAGTCGTTGATGTCGGCATGATAGGGATTGCCTGCTGTCGTTGTGATGCTGTGTGTGGTCTGGGCATCGAGCGATGCATTGACAAGATTCATGCTGCGACCACAGTCTTTTGCCATGCTGGAAGGTAGATGCTGTAGCTTTTCCTGAACACGATCCCAATAGGTTCGCTCCATATTAAGTTCATGGCTCTGGGCATAGCTCTGCAGCGTCTCAGCGTACTCTCTGAACGAGTGCGTCTTGGCGGGAAGTGCAATAGCGTTACCCTCGGCAGCCTGTCCATAAGCTGTATTGAAATCCTCCAGCAATACACGCCATGAGACACCATCGACAACAAGGTGGTGGCAAACCATCAGTATGGCATCATAGTCGGGTGTATGGAACAGAACCACCTTGAACAACGGTCCGTTGCTCAGACTGATAGAAGCCTGACGTTGTCTGCATACTCGTTCAATCTTCTTCACATAGTCTGCATCCTGCACGTAGTCAAGTTGTTCCCAGCCATAGAGGTTCGGCTCATCGGTGTTTCTGACATACAACTGACCATTACGGACAATCGCACGCAACATATCATGATGCTTGACAAGGGCTTCTATCGCTTGTTGCAATGCCTCTGCCTGCACACGCTGTGCAGCCTTGATAAACATGGTCTGGTTGAAATGATGTGGCTTCGGCAGATTCAGATCGAAGAAGAAGCTCGTAATGGCTGTCTGCGGAACTTCTCCCGACCATGCTTCCTGACTGATTTCAACAGTTCCCTGTGAACCGGCAGCAGCAATCTCCCTGACCGTCTTCAATTTCATGATGTCAGCCACCTGAAGGGTGATACCCTCTGCACGCAGACGGCTCACCAGGCGAATACTCTTGATGGAGTCGCCACCCCAGGCGAAGAAGCTGTCAAGGGCACCGACATTCTGCTTCAGACCAAGCACATCCTGCATAGCCTGGGCAACAATACGCTCTGCCTCAGTCTGTGGCTCCACATATTCAGCAGCACTACGGATGACGGGCTGTGGCAATGCACGGCGGTTCACCTTACCGTTTGGTGTCAGCGGCATTTCGTCGAGTTGCATGTAGGTATCGGGAACCATGTATTCTGTCAGCGACTCTGACAGGCGTTCACGAATGGCATCGGTATCCATCGGTTGTTCCGCTGTAAAGTAGAGAACCAGGTGTTTAGAACCATTGGCCTCACGAACCTCGGCAGCAACAGACTTGATACCTTCGATAAGCGATGCCTGATTCTCAATCTCACCCAACTCGATACGGAAGCCACGCAGTTTCACCTGATTGTCGATACGACCTAAGAACTCCAGCTCACCCTGCTTGTTCCAACGGACAAGGTCGCCAGTGTGGTACACCTTCATGCCAAATGGAGCAACGGAGAACTTCTCCTTGGTCAGGTCTTCACGCTGCCAATAGCCATTTGCCATCTGGACACCGCTCAGGCACAACTCACCGGCACAACCTAATGGCAAGAGATTGCCGAAGATATCGCAGATGAACGACCAGCTGTTTGGAACAGGGCGACCAATAGGAATATTCTCATCCTTATCTTGATCAACGACGTGGAATGACGAACATACTGTGAACTCTGTCGGGCCATATCCATTGATGACCTTGACAGGCGTCTTGGGGAATGGAAGCATCTTCTCGCCACCCATCATGATGTATTTGACTGGCAGGTCGGAGAACTGTCCCAGCATTGTCATTCCCAAAGCAGTGCTCAGCGACAGACCGGTAATACGCTGCTCTTTGAGGTAGTTGTAGATTCCATCCATATCTTTGCGGAGTTCCTCAGCAAGGATGTGTACACAACCGCCAGCTGCCAACGGACACAGCAGGTCGTCAAGCGATGCGTCGAACGAGAAGCTGGGATGCTCGACATTTCGACTCTCGGGGGTAAGTCCGATTTTGGCTATACGCCATGCCAGGAATGCACGCAGCGCACGGTGTGGCAACATGACACCCTTGGGCTTACCCGTAGAACCAGAGGTGTAAATCATATAGGCCAAACCATCCGGATGAGTCAGGTTCACCGTCTTTTCTGACGGTTCTATACGCTCATCCATGAAGATGACCTGTTTTGCATTGAAGTCACCTTCCTGTTGCTTGGCTTCATACAGTTCGCGGGTAGTTATCAATACTTTTGCACGACTGTCGTCCAACATATAGAGCAGACGGTCGATAGGATACTCATTATCCATCGGGACATAGGCAGCACCAGCCTTCATGATACTCAGAAGCGCTACGATAAACTCTTTCTGTCGAGGAAGCATGATGCCCACAAAAGTATCGGGCTGAACGCCATTTTCAATCAGTTTTGCAGCCAAGGTATTCGATTGCCTGTCGAGTTCCTCATAGGTAATCCTACTGAATTTGTCAACCACGGCAATAGCCTCCGGTTGACTTGCTGCAAACGAGCAAACCATATCAACAAATGTCTGGTTCTGATCATAGTCGAGCTGTTCGCCCTGTGACAGACTGATGATACTTGCCTGCTCCTTCTGGTCGGTCAGCGAGATTTCTTTGATCTGGTTGTCTCCGCTCAGAGCCTGTTGTATAAAGGTATGGAGAGCTTTCACCAGCATCTGCATATCGGCTTGTGAATAGAGATGCGTATCATACTCCAGTTCAACATGATAGGTAGCTTCGTCATTCTCAGTAACCATGAAGGCGATAGGCATCTTCGCCGTGTCAAGATCCAATGGGATGCTCTCTTCATGCTGATTCACCACAGGCGTATTTAATCCACCCTGGAACACAAACATGATTTCAGAACGGAACTTATAGCGTTCGGCAATCTTGGTAAACGGATAGATATCGTTACCAATAGACGTCATGACCTGCTGGTTCATGCTTGCCAGTGCATCGGCAAATGTCTGATTACCGTCGAGTCGTGAAACGACAGGTAATGTCTTCACAAACATACCCATAATAGTATGCATACGCGTGTCACTACGTCCATTGCTGATAGTAGTGATGGCGATACGTTCTTCACGAGTGAGTCGGTGAAGCACCTGCATCAGCGAAGTAAGGAAGAAACTGTTGGCAGTAGCCGAATGCTTTCTGCAATAGTCGTCAATGACTTTCTTGTCAACATCAGCCGTTACATAGGCATTGTTGACACCCTCTGTATCGTCCAGCTCACTGGAGTGTGGATAGGAAATCATCTCCACATCCTCTAACAAGCCGTCAAAGTACTTCTCAATCTCATTGAAGGTTGCTGACTCCATCAGTTCCTTCTCATCGAGTGCACGCTCAAAGGCGGTGTACTCCTCGCGTAGCAAGGTCTCTCCATGTAAGGCCTTTTCCAACTCTGCACGCAGCACAAAGTCTGAGGCACCGTCGAAAACAAGGTGATGGATATCCTGGAAATACCAGACGGCAGTAGGTGTCTTATATACCTCCATGCGATATAGCCTATCATTGAAGAGGTTGAACGGACGAACGCGACTACGGAAGAATTCCGCTGTCGGTTCTTCGTTAAGCGCTGTCAATTCAACGACAACAGGTTCATCGTCTAACCTTAACTGGACAATGTCGTCGCCCTTCATGGCAAGTCGTGTCTTCAGATAAGGATGAGCCTCAACTATCTTGACAAGTGCATCGCGCAACTGCTCAGCATCTATACCAGCCATCTTAGTAACAGAAGGCAGGTTGTACTGTGTGGTGTCTCTGTTGAGCTCCCAGTCAATATACACGCCACGCTGGTTCTCCGTAATAGGATAATACTCCAACTTGTCGTAGGTCTTGGTCTCTTCCTTTCCGCCAGCACCAGCCAGTAAAGCCATCTCGCGGATAGTTGGATGCAACAGGATGTCCTTGACGGGGATGTAGAATTGCGTCTTCTGCTTGATGACTGCCGACATGCGCATGGCTACCAGTGATGTCATACCAGCTGTGATGAGATTGGTAGTAACACCGATGTGTTCACCTACCAACAGTTCCTTGGCAATGTCAAGCATCTGCGCTTCTATTTCCGTTCCTGCCTCGATAATCTGTCCTGCATCAACTATAGGAGCAGGCAACTTCTTGTGATCTACCTTGCCGTTGGGGGTCATCGGCATAGCATCAAGATGGATATAGACAGAAGGTACCATATATTCGGCAAGGGTCTTGCCAAGGAAAGCCTTCAAGTCTTCTTCGTCAATCTGCTGCGTTGCTGTGTAATAGAGACATAATATCTTTCCTCCGGAGACTTCGGCTACCACCTGAAGAATACCCTTATACATGCTGGCACGTTGTTCTATGCCTCCCAGCTCTATGCGGAATCCGTTCAATTTCACCTGGGTGTCGATACGTCCCACATATTCCAGACAACCTTCATCATTATAGCGGGCAGTATCACCAGTGTGATACATCTTGCCTTCTGCGAATGGGCAGTCCACGAATTTCTCTTCTGTCAGCTTTTCCTGTTTCCAGTAGCCGTAAGTCATCTGCCGACCTGAAAGGCATATTTCCCCTTCAAATCCCTGAGGAAGCAATCGTCCATAAGGATCTAAGATGAGAGACATCGTATTGGGAACAGGTTTGCCTATCGGGATGTTATCGACACACTTGGACTGATCAACAACGTGATAAGAGGAGATATCTGTGAACTCTGTCGGGCCATACACGTTGATGACGTCGTAGCTTGTCGGCGGGAACGGTTTCAGTTTCTCACCACCGACAAAGAGATATTCAATCGGTAGCTGATACTGCTGCATCATAGCCATTGCCAGCTGCGTCGTGAACTCCAGTCCCTTGATATGATGTTCGCACAGATACTTGTACATGCTCTCCATATCCTTCCTTAACTCGGAGGAGAAGATGTGCAGTTCACCGCCAGCGGTCAAAATCGGGTACAGGTCGTTGACAGAGGCATCAAAGCTGAAGCTGACGAATATAGCAGTTCTGTCACCTTCCTTCAACTTCACAAGGTCTCTTATCCAGGTAATCAGGTTCATCAGTCCTCGCTGTGCTACCATCACACCCTTGGGACGACCGGTAGAGCCCGAGGTATAAATCATATACGCTCTGCTGTCAGGCGTTGCCAGACTCTTGAACGGACCTGCAGGTTTCACGGCTTCCAGGGTCTTTTCTATTACCATCACCTTTGCTTCGCTGTTCTCAATCATGTAACTGATGCGGTCTTCTGGATAATCCATGTCAATGGGCACATAGGCGGCACCTGCCTTTTGTATGGCCATCACTGCTACCACGAACTCTTTGACACGATCCATCTTGACGGCGACGAAATCGTCGGGGTTCACCCCTTGGCCTACCAACCAGTGAGCCAGGGCGTCAGACTTTTCGTCAAGCTCACGGTAAGTCAGTTGGCTGGTGGAGTCGACAACAGCAGTCTGGTCGGGATGTGCCTTCGCCTGCTGCTGGAACTGGTCTATCCATGTGAGAGAACGATCGTAGTCGAGCGTTCTTCCCGTTGACATACGAAGTACTTTCGCCGTATCCTCGTCGCTTAACAGCGGAATGTCTTTCAGGGAAGGCTTTGACGCTGCCTGCTCGGCGATGTTCGTCATCATTTCTGCCAACTGCTCCATGTCCTTCTTTGAATACAAAGCGGTGTCATACTGGAGTTCCAGCACAAAACCGTCCTTCTCAGGCATTACCTGGATATCAAGCGGCAGTTTCGTCTGGTTAAGCAGCAGGCGCATCTTGTCATCCTGCTCATCATCTTCGCTGACGTCCCGTGGCTGGTATGCATACATAATTTCCGGACGCAAACCATAGAGCTCCACCATCTTGGTAAATGGATAGAAGTCTCTGGACTGTGTCTCGAGCAGCTGATTCTGCAACAGCTTGACAACTTCGATAACACTCTTGGTGCTGTCGGCACTCGAACTAACGACAGGAATCGTCTTGACGAACATACCCATGATGTTCATCATTCTTACGTCGGAACGTCCGTTGTTGATAGTCGTGATGACAATGTCGTCTTCGCGAGTCACTGTATGCAAGACATGCATAGTGATTGCCAGGAAGTAGCTGTTCAGGGTTAATCCGTTCTGCTGACAAAAGGATTCAATGTCGTTACCTTTGAAATGCGCAGAAAGAATGCCTGGGTCGTTTTCCTCTTTCCTGATAGAGTGAGGATAGACTACCGTGTTGGCATCGCCCATCAGCTTCTTGAAATAATCCCCTGCCTCATCATATTCCTTCGACTTCATCAGCTTCAGCTCGTCTAAAGCAAATTCAAAGGCGGTATAGGTTTCTGGCTCGATGTTCTCGCCATCATAAGCCTTCTTGATATCATCGAACAATATCAGTGAAGAAGCACCGTCGTAGATGCTATGATGGATATCGATAAACAGATACACCTTATTATTATAAGAATATATCTCCAGTCTGTAAAGTTGGTCATTATACAGGTCAAATGGACGCACACGATTTTGGAAGAATTCTGTATCCGGTTCTTCGGCCAATGACTCCATCAGTATTTCTACCGGTTCCTCGTCACGGCGAATCTGCATCACATCACCATCATGCTGTACAAAGCGAGTCTTCAGATAGGGGTGTGCATCGACTACCTTCTCCAAAGCATCACGCAACTTGGAGGCATCGGCATCTGTCATCACCACTACGTCAGGAACGTTATACTGCGTGGTGTCACGGTTCATCTCCCAGTCGAAGAACACGCCTCGCTGGTTCTCGGTGATGGGATAATAGTAGTGCTTGCCCTCTGACCAGAACTGAGTGTCTTCTTGCTGACTGTCCAGACCTTCTTCCTCTCGCTTACTGTCGATGAGCGCGGCCATCTGATGGATGGTGGGATGCTGCATCACGTCTTTCACCGTCACCTGCACGTTGAACTCGTTGAAGGCTGCGACGGTAAAGCGCATCGCTGTGAGGGAGGTGAGTCCCATTGAAATGAGATTACTGGTAATGCCAAACTTGTCGTGCTTCAGCATCTCGGCAGCAAGTGAGAAAAGTTTCTTCTCCGTCTTCGTGACAGGAGCAACGAGTTCGTCGGCCTGCATATCAGGCATAGGCAGTGCCTTCGTATTCACCTTTCCGTTGGGCGTGAGTGGCATCTGGTCTAATTGTATATAGGCCGTGGGAACCATATAGTCTGTCAGTTGCTCTGCTAGGTAGTCACGCAGTGCGTCACTGTCTATCTGACGGTCAGCAGTATAGTAAGCACAGAGGTGCTGTACGCCGCCAATCTCCTTGACCTGTACACTCTGCATCTGGACGCCTTCATACTTGCTGATGAGGGTTTCTATCTCACCTAATTCAATACGGAAGCCACGCAGTTTCACCTGATTGTCAATACGTCCCATGTACTCAATTTGTCCCTCGCTGTTGTATTTCACAAGGTCTCCAGTATGGTACATCTTTCCTTCCGTAAACGGACAGTCCACGAACTTCTCTGCCGTCAGGTCTTCACGCTTCCAGTAGCCACAGGCAATCTGAGGACCAGCCATGCATAACTCACCAGGAACACCCTGCGGAACGAGCTGCCCCATCGGGTCAAGGACGAATGCAGAGAGGTTATAGAGCGGTCGGCCGATAGGAATATTCTTATAGTCACGTCCGTGCTCCGTCTCATAGAACGTTGCATCAACGGTAAACTCGGTCGGACCATAGGTATTGATAAGACGACACTTACAGTCGGGGTTGTCTGCCATTTTTTCTCCACCAACAACAAGGTAGTCAACAGGCAGGTCGGGGAACTGCTGTAACAGCATCAGACCCAATTGTGTGGTATAGCAGCCACCAGTTATCTTGTTCTTGACGATGAAGTCATAGAGCATGACCAGATCCTTACGTGCCTCCTTTGGTACGGTATAAAGGGTACCGCCAACTGTGAGCACAGGATAGAGGTCCTCGATAGACGCATCGAACGAGAATGACGAGTGACAACAGATGCGGCTCTGAGCGGTGTGTCGCCATTCCTTGGCGATAAACTGTACGAAGTTGGCCTTCGCCCTGTGAGGAATCATCACGCCCTTGGGCTTACCTGTTGATCCTGAGGTATAGATCATATATGCCAAACCCTCAGGCACAGCATAGTTCACTGCCTCAGCGGAAACGGGAGCTTTCGCCAGGAAGTCATCAATGAACAGGATGTTCTTTGCCGTGAAGTTGTCACCCTCACTGGTCTTCTCGTTGAAGATGGCATGACTGGTGATGAGCACCTGACTCTCGCTGTCCTCCAACATATAGAGCAGTCGGTCGTTAGGATATTCGTAGTCCAGTGGCACATAGGCACCACCAGCTTTCTCCACACCAATAGCTGCCACCAGGAATGCTTTCTCGTAACCCAGCATGATGCTGACAAAGGGTGACTTGACGTCGGGAGCTCCTACGCCCAACGAGCGTAGTTCTGCAGCCAGGGCGTTGGAGAGCATATCCAACTGACCATAACTATAGCTACCCTCCTCGTCGACCACAGCTACGGCATCAGGAGTTGCTGCTGCTTGCTGTGAGAAAATAGCGGGGAAGGTCATGGATGTGTCACAAGCCATTGTCTCACCCTTTGAAAGCGCTTTGATAGCTGCTTCCTGTTGTGGGCTGATAATAGATATGTGGCTGAGTGGGATGTTTGCAACCACAGCATTCTCAGCAAAGGCGCGGAAGGCTTTGTTGAGGATCAGCATGTCTCTCTCGCTGTACAAACGTGAGTCGTACTCTAAGGAACTGACGTAATTGCCTTCGTTATCCTTGAGCATGGTGATGGAAAGCGGTGTCTTTGCCGTATCCCACTCAAGTGGCACTGCTTCTACGGCATCGTTGTCGAGAGCCATATTGGTCTGGAGGTCAACGAAGTAGTTGTAGAGAATTTCTGCCTTGAGTCCGTGGCGCTCGACCATTTTCGTAAACGGATAGTAGTCGTGCTGGATGGTGTCGAGCATCTGTTGGTGCATATTACGCACGGAAGTCACAATGTCGCTACTGTAGTCGCTGACAACAGTTGGCATGGTTTTGACGAATACACCAAAGAAGTTCTCTAACTGCACCTCTGAGCGACCATTGCTGATAAAGTACAATAACGTACGTTCTTCGCGTGTGACACGATGGAGTACATGATGGAACACCGTAAGGAAGAAGCTACTCGGCGCCAGCGCATGCTGTTTACAGAATTTGTCGATGGCTTCCGAGGGGAACGTCTCCAGCAATTCGCCATAGACGGCATCACCGCCCGTATCTGTTGATAATGGATAGACGGTTGCTTCCGTTCCGTTGATGAGGTTGTCGAAATACTGCTCTGCCTCTATGCCACGCTCGGTCTTCATGATATTTTCCTCGTCGATGGCACGGTCGAAGGCTGTATATGACTCCTTCACCAGTGGCTGACCGGAATAGGCTTTCTCCATTTCACGTGCGAGAATGTAGTTACTGCTACCGTCGCTGATGATATGATGAATATCGATGACAAGGTAGTAGTAGGACGGTGTGGTGTAGAGCTTAAAGCGGTAGAGTCGTTCACCCAGCACGTCGAAGGGTTTAATCTGTGCTTGGAAGAACGCCCTGTCGGGATCGTAGTCGAGTGTGTATTCTTCAATGACTATCTGATCATCGTCACGGCGCACCTGTACATAGTCATCACCCTGCATGGCGATACGAGCCTTCAGGTAGGGATGGGCCTCGCCCACCTTTGCGAGCGCTTCCTTGAAACGAGGTATATCGAGCGTCTTGTACTTCAGCAGGGCGGGAATGTTATACTGCAATGCATCGCGATTCATCAGACAGTCGATGAGCATTCCGCGCTGCGATTCTGACAACGGATAGGTTTCCCTGATGGGATAAGGATTATACTGCACGGCCTTCTCGTGTTTCGAATGCTGTGCCATCTCCCTAACGGTAGGATGTTCCAGAATGTCCTTGACGGGAATCTTGATTTCGTACTGCTGTAAAAGGATAGCACAGAGGCGCATGGCGGCAATGGAACTGAGGCCCATGGTGACAAGGTTAGTGGTCACGCCCAGTTCGTCTGTCTTCAGTTGCTGTTTCATCAATTCCAGCAACTTGGCCTCTGTTTCATTAGCAGGAGGAACGATTTCCTCCAGATGAATCTTCGGTATAGGCAATGCCTTACGGTTGGTTTTTCCGTTAGGTGTCAGCGGTATGGCATCAATGCGGACGTATGCTGTCGGCACCATATATTCCGTCAGCGACTCTGCAAGGAATGCCTTAAGTGCCTCCTCGTCCAATTCCTCGTCAGAGGTGTAGTAAAGACAGAGATGCTGCATGGCGCCAATCTCCTTGATGTCTGCCACAGCTTGTCGTAAACCGTCGAACTTCACAGCAACACCTTCTATCTCGCCTAATTCCACACGGAATCCGCGCAACTTCACCTGATCGTCATTGCGGCCCAGAATTTCCACACTGCCATCGGGTACCCAGCGTGCCAGGTCGCCAGAGCGGTAAACTCTCACTCCCTGATACTCTACGAAGCGCTCAGCAGTCATCTCTGGCAAGTTGTTGTAACCAACGGCCACACCAGGACCACCAATGAGCAGTTCGCCAGGAACTCCCACTGGAACCTCACGGTTATACTGATCGACAATGTATTCGACATAGTTGAGCAACGGACGACCGACATTGACACGCTTGGCGTGGGTGAGGTTGGCAATGTTGGAGGATACGGTAATCTCCGTGGGTCCATACGTATTGATAATCTCAACGCCCAGCGACTGCAGTTTCTTCAACAGTGCCATGGGATACATCTCACCACCCGACCATACCATCTTACAGTGGCTAATGGCTTCGCAGAAGGCAGGCAGTTCAAGGTAACTCTGAATACGCGAGCAGGTACCGTTGATGGCCTCTGCTCCTGTGCGTTTCATCAGTTCTGCCAGGAGAACGGGGTCCATTACTTCCTGTTCGTCAGCCAACACGGTGGTAATGCCGTTGTAGAGTGAACCGGCAAACTCCTTCAGCGACATGTCGAACGAGAGGGTTGTGATAGACACATATGTTTTCACGCCAAGACGCTTGAGGCCGGCGACATGAATATTGGCAGGATGGTTATAGAGGTAGTTGGTAATGCCGACATGACGCAGCATCACGCCCTTGGGACGTCCTGTAGAACCTGATGTATATATAAGGTATGCCAGGTCTTCAGGTGATATTTCCACTTGTGGATTCTCTGTACTGTAAGCCTCGTTCTTGTAAATGTCGTCGATGAGGATTACCTTATCGGCAGCATAGTCGGCAGTATGCTCCTTGGTAGTAATGACATACTGCGCCTCAGAGTCGGTCATAATCAGGTTGATGCGGTCGGCTGGATAGGCGGGGTCGCAGGGAATGTAGGCGGCTCCGGTCTTGCTGACACCGAACATACTCACGATGACAGCCGACGTTCTTGGCAAGAGCAGTACCACCCGGTCACCACGCTTCACGCCACGCTCTATCAAGGCATGGGCTATGCGGTTAGCCTCTTCGTTGAATTGACGGAAGGTCAACGTGCAGTCCTTGGCAATAAGTGCCACCACATCGGGAATCTCTATGGCATTCTTCTCTATCGGCTGGTGGTGAAGTTTCAGCGGAACATCGGCCTGAGCAGTACAGCGCATTCCTTTCAAAAGTGTCTTCTCAGTATCCGACAGCAGAGACAGTTCACGAATCTTCCTGTCGGCATTGGCAGCAATCTCCTCCAGCAAATGACAGAAGAGTTCTTTAACATGGCCGATAGTGTCCTCGGAATACAACTGGCCATTGTATGTAAAACTGAACTGCAAGTCGCCAGTAGCACTGTTGCCAACGGTAACGTGCAGGTCGGAGAAGTTGACTTCCTCTGATTCGAGTACTGTCACGCCAGCACTCTTAGCCATATTCCAAAGCGTGTCGGAACCTTCATAGTTTTCAAAGGTGATACGCGACTGGTACAGATTGCTTCCAAGTTCGGAAAGTTGCTGTATCTCTGAGAGCGGACAGTAGTCATGCAGGTTGGTCTCTGATGCCTGCTGCTGCAATGCCCGCAGTGCCTCCGGCACAGTAGTCTCTCCTTCAGTACGTACTCGCACAGGGACGGTGTTGATGAACAAGCCTACCAGGTCGGTAACATCTCCACGGTTACGACCTGACACTACCTTTCCGAATATGACATCGCTGCTGCGGTTGTAGGTTTGGAGAACCAGTCCCCATACCAGTTCTACAATGGTATTCAGGGTCACGCCACAGGTACCCGCCGTAGCCTTCAGTTTCTCCAATAGTTCAGCGGATATGCTGACGCGCTGCACCTCACCCGGATTAAGCGTCGTCATGTCGTCAGTGGAATATGGGATGACGGCTTTCTCGCAATAGTCACCCACCAAAGTCTTCCAATAAGCCATGGATGTCTTCTTGTCGAGTGCCAGCATATTTCTGATGGCTTCTTCATATCTGCCCTGGTCTTCAGGCTCAGGCAGTTGCTGTACACCGCCTTTCATGGTCTCTGTAAGTAAGCTGAAGAAGTCACCCAGATAGATAGGCAGACACCATCCATCTACAATAATATGGTGTGTGCATAACAGGATGTGGCAACTGTCTGAAGAGGTCTTCATGACAACGACACGGAACAGCGGATCTGTCTGCAGATTGAATCCTGAATGCAGTTCTTCCTCATGAATACGTTTCGAAGCAGCCATGATGTCTGGTTCTTCAGAAATGTCCACGAACTTCAGTCCGAGCTTGCGGTTGATGATGGCCTGACAAGGAGTTTCCACCCCTTCATAAATCACCGACGTACGGAACACCTCGTGCTTGGCGGCCAATGCGTCGAGTACATAGCGCATCTGCTCTTCGGTAGGCAGGACACTCATGGCAAAACGGTCGAGCAGTACGTAGGAGGTAGTCTCTGGATTCATCATATACTCCAGCAGCATACCTTCCTGCATGGGTGACAGCGGATAAATGCGCTCCATACGCTCACCACGTGATGCGTATGCTGCCACTAACTTCTCATATTGCTCGTCTGTCCACCCTGTTGCACCAAGGTCGGAGGCTGTGGTTTCAGGGCTGGTAATGCCAATGGTATGTGCTACAATGGTTTCTATTTCGTCACAAAACGCCTTCACCATCTCGTCTGCCTGGTCTGCCGTCCACACCTTACTGTCGTAAGTAGCCTCGATGTTCAACGTAGTGCCTGCTATCGAGCAGTCTATCATGAAGGCAGGACCAGTGACACCTTCGGGGTTGACCATCATACCGGTAGGAATCTGCGTATTGATATTCAGCACGGCCTCCATACCGCTTTCAGTCAGTTCACCGAGATAGTTCAGTCCGAGCAGTTCTGTCAGGTCTATACGTAGATTGGTGTCGCCTTCATCAGAAGGGATATACTGCAGGACACCATAGCCAAGACCCTTGTTGGGCACGTTGCGGAAAGTTTCCTTCACCGTACGTACATCATGACGAATGTCACCGTTCAGATGTTC
Organism: uncultured Prevotellaceae bacterium; assembly: GCA_900316645.1. Taxonomy (GTDB): domain Bacteria; phylum Bacteroidota; class Bacteroidia; order Bacteroidales; family Bacteroidaceae; genus Prevotella. Next base: position 109,629 of record ONDP01000013.1, on the reverse strand, counting down.
TACAACAATTGGATAGGCAGATGTAAACCATCCCACCGTGCGGTCTGTGACCAATGGTTCGTGGATAGGTTCGCGTCCGTGGCCTTCCATCAGGATACTTGCACTATCGTTGCCCGTCAGTTTGCGATAACTCCGTACAAGAGCCGTTACCAGCAGGTCATTTTCGTTGGTGCCGTAAGCTTGGTGTGCATCGGTCAGCAGATGACGGATACTATCGTTCGTATAGGTGGAGTGCAGTTTCTGCATCTGCCCTGGGGTACCATTATTGCCTCCCTGTGGCAGTTTCTCCATTTTCTTCTGGACAGTCTCCCAGTATGTCTTTTCTTTACTCAAAGCATAACTGTCACGATAGCGTGCTATCGCTTCAGCGTAATACTTATATGAGTGAGTTTTCTTAGGCAACGTTATTTCCCTACCCTCGGAAGACATCTGATAACCAACATTCAGGTCTTCCGCTATGATGCGCCATGAAACGCCGTCAACAGCCAAGTGATGACAAATCATGACCACCACATCCTTCTCCGGAGTATGGAAGAGCGCCACTTTCAGCACAGGTCCCTCTGTCAGGTTTATCTTGCTTTGCAGTTCATTACTCTTGGCTTCAATATCGTCAAGCGTCTTTACTTCCTCCTCGACGAAATCATACAGTTTTTCTCCTGGTTTATTGATATATACGTTCGAGCCTTCTGCCCTCATACGGAGCATGTCGTGATGATTTACCACAGCATCCAGGGCGGCACGAAGTGCCTTTGTGTCAAGTCGTACAGCACTTTCGAAGGCTACGCTCTGATTATAATGTTCAGCATGAGGCAGGTTCAAGTTGAAGAAATAGCGCATGATGGCGCCTTGCAGGATCTCGCCTTCTACCGACTCTTGTGGAATCTCTATCGTCTCACCCATTTCTGCCAGAGCGGCAATACCCCTGACAGTATTGCCTTTCATCACATCGGCAACGGACAGAGAGAGACCTTTCTGACGCAGCAGGCTCACCAGTCGGATAGACTTGATGGAGTCTCCTCCAAGAGAGAAGAAGCTATCCAACGCACCCACGTTGCCCTGCGTATTCAGCACCTGGGCGATGCAGGAGGCTACCAGGATTTCCTTCTCACCTTCCGGCTCTACGTATTCCGTTTGTCCTACCTCAGGTTCAGGCAGCGCCTTCGTGTCCACCTTGCCGTTAGGAGTGAGCGGCATCTCGTCGAGTTGCATATAGACATCGGGCACCATATACTCCGTCAGACTCTCTGACAAGTAGCGCTCTAAGGCAGACTTGTCTATTTCAGTACGGGCAGAATAGTAGGCCACAAGGTGCTGAACACCACCAACCTCCTTGACCTGTACGCTCTGCATGTCCACACCTTCATACTTACCGATGAGCGTCTCTATTTCTCCCAGCTCGATGCGGAATCCGCGCAACTTCACTTGGTTGTCGATACGACCCATGTATTCCAGGTCGCCATCGCTGTTGTAGCGCACCAAATCGCCAGTATGATATACCTTGACCTGTTTGCCGTTAACCATGATGTCAGAGAATTTCTCTGCCGTCAGGTCCTCGCGTTTCCAATAGCCAGCAGCCATCTGCGCACCAGCCATACACAACTCACCTGCCATACCCAGCGGCAGCAAGTGCCCGGCAGCATCTACCACGTAGGCAGCCAGATTGTCGAGCGGACGTCCAATGGGGATATTCTTGTATTCGCGATCTTTTTTCAGTTCGAAGAAAGTAGCATCGACCGTAAACTCAGTGGGTCCGTATGTATTGATCAGGCGACAGCGGCAATCTGGATTGGCCGTCATCTTCTCACCACCCACCACGAGGTAGTCGACAGGCAGGTCTGGATACATCTGCAGCAACAGTTGTCCCAGCTGTGTGGTGTAGCAACCGCCTGTGATTCCGTTCTTCAGAATAAAGTCGTGCAACAGTTCCATATCCTTGCGGGCTTCCTGTGGAACGGTATATAGCGTACCACCTACTGTAAGCACGGGATAGAGGTCCTCAATAGATGCATCGAACGAGAACGAGGAATGACAGCAGATATGGCTTTTCTGGGTGTGTCCCCATTCGCGTGCAATAAATTGTACGAAGTTGGCTTTAGCACGGTGAGGAATCATCACTCCCTTCGGCTTACCTGTCGAACCTGATGTATAGATCATATAGGCCAGGCTGTCGGGAGTGGCGAAATTGGTTTGGTCAGCGGGTGAACCGCTGTCCGCACTGACTTCTGTTAGGAAGTCATCGATGAACAGGATGTTCTTGGCACTAAATTCACCCTCGGCGTTCTTCTCGTTGAAGATGGGATGACTGGTGATGAGCACCTGACTCTCGGAGTCTTCCAGCATATAAAGAAGACGGTCGTTCGGATAGTCATAGTCCAGGGGAACATAGGCGCCACCACACTTCTCAACACCAAGAGCAGCCACGACGAACTCCTTCTGGTAGCCCAGCATGATGCTGACAAAGTGGTTTTTCTCAACTCCCATTTCCAGAAGGCGACTGGCCAGCGCTCCAGTGATGGCGTTAAGTTTTTCGTATGTGTAACTGCCTTTTTCGTCAACGACAGCGAGTGCCGAAGGCGTCTTGGCGGCTTGCGCCATGAACAGCGACGGGAACGTCTGGGTGCTGTCTATTGTCACCTGACGTCCCTGACTCTGGGCGGCAATGGTTGCTTGCTCTTCGCTGGAGAGCAATTCTATCTCGTCGAGTCTTGCCTCGGGGTGAGCCATCATATATTCGGTAGCGTGCTTCACAGCATCTGCCACCGTGCGCAGCGTCTCTTTGCTGTTCAAGGCATCGCTGCTCTCCATACGGATGTCATACTGTCCGTTACGCAGATAGATGACACACGACATGTCGTCGTCAATCTTACCCTTTGGCAGCTGTACCGACGTACAGCGTTCGCCTTCCAGTTCAAAATACTCCTGCATGGCATAACCCTGGAATCCGAACGACACCATCGGCTTGACACCCAGGTCACGGCAGAAGTGATTGAAGGGATAGACACCATAGCGGATGGTTGACATCAACTCACGGCGGAAACCTTTGATGAAATCAATGACTTTCTCCTCGGGATTCACGTCTGCCAAAATGGGCACACTCTTCACAAACATACCATAGGCACGCGCCAGACGCTTGTCCATTCGACCGTGGTTCACGCTGTAGTATGCCACCTGCTTCTCGCGTGAAAAACGACTCATCACCAGACTGAAGGCTGCCATGTATAGCAGATTGCTCGACGTACCGTTCTCTGCACACCATTTGTCAACCTCATCCACAGGCATGAAGGCACTCTCGCGCACCATATTGCCAAGATGGCTGTCCGGGTTGCCTGCCAGTGTGACGAAATCTATTCCTGCAAACTTCTCCTTATAATATTGTGCGGCACGTTCATAGTTCTCTGTACCGAACGATGCCTGTTCGTCCTCAGCATATTCGTACATGCCGTATGGCGTCTCTTCCAACGCATCACCATTGTAGGCAGCGGGAATGTCGTAGATGGTCATGTTAGGAGCCAGCGTCACACCATCACCGATGGAATGGTGAATGTCCACGAGGAGCCAGTTCGATGTCTCTGCCTCTATCAGCTCAAGCCTCAGCAGTGGCTCACCACTCAACAGGTCAAAGGGCCGTACGAAATCATGGTCTATGTAGTCTGCCGTTTCCTGGTCAGACATGGTTTTCCTCAGAACAGGAACAACCATCTGGTCGTCCACATACTGACGAGGCTCTCCGTTTTCAATCACAAAGTGCGTACGCAGCACGCTTCGTTCACGAGTGAGTCTTTCCAGCGCCTGCTGTAGCCTGTTGACATCAATAGTCTTAGATAGTTTTGAACATGTTGGCAAGTTATACTGGGTTACGGAAGGATCTTTTGACCACTCCATAAAAATGCCTAACTGTGACTGTAATAAAGGATAAGTCTTCATATGGTGAGTTTTTTGTTTTCAATGTCTGTTCCACTTCATGAAAGTCATGTTCTGACCGTACATGTACTGATAGTCCAAATCCGGACAAAGTCCGTTTAGTATTTTCAACCCGGCTTGGCGCTTCTCAATATCGAAGTGAACAGGGTCGAAGGCACGTCCGTCGTCCTTTACGGAAGCCAGCATCTGTCCACCTTGCTCATGAATATGTACGTCGATATAGTGACGCTGCATATTGCGACCTGCATGGTGCACAATATTAAGCAGCAATTCCTCAATGCAGAGGGCGATGTTGTGAGCCAGGTTCTTCTCGACTCCGGCATTAGCAAGATACTGGCGAACGCTGGCCATAGACTGTGACATTTTCTCCGTATTTGCCTGAATGGAGATATTGAAAGCATTTTTCTCTTCCTCGGTGGTGATAGGTACCAAGGTGAGGCGGGATACATTGCCTTTTTTTATCTTGTACACCTCCGTGATGACGAAGGTAAGCGTCATTACCAGAACGCCTGTGGTGGGGAAGGCATACCAAATGGCATCGTTGCCGCCTATCTCCGGCCATAGCAGCAGGCTTGGAATGAGCGTGATAGGGAACATGATGACAACAGCTATTGTCATAAACATATGGCCCAGCATTTGGTAAACATTTGCGAGCAGCAGTGTCAGCAGGATGAACGGCAGCATCGGGGCGAAGATGCGCAGCACACGGTCAACATATTGTGTCAGTTCCGGCGTGTTGGCTCCAAACAGCGAACTGATGAGTCCGGGGAACAGGATAATAATGCCTACAACCACAATCAGGCTGAACAAAAGCCACCTGACAGCCTTGGAGACAAGCATGCGCAGACCGATAAAGTCTTGCTGCCCGCGCAGGAATCCTCCAATGGTGAGAGTGGCGGAGCCCACACCACCTGAAAACATCATGCCAATGGATAGCAGATTGATGCATACCGATACGGTAAACATGCCGTTTGCTCCCTGTTTGTCCTGGATGATGTTGTTCATGAGCAGGAACATCGCTGTCAATATCAAATTACTGATAATAAGCGGTGTGCCCTGTAGGGTGTTTTCCTTCAGACTTTTCCAGTCCGACTTGGTAAAGGGGTTGATGCGGAACGAGCATTGACCGCCATAAAGATATCGGCTCAGGAAAAGGATGTTGATGGTGGTTGCACAGATGGTGGCATAGGCGGAACCGGCAATACCAAGTTTGAATACTCCTACGAAAAGCAGGTCCAGAACAACGTTACACAAGGCTGTCAACCCAATGGATTTGGTGGCCAGCTCAGGGTGTCCGTCAATGGATACCGACTCATTGGCCAAAGCCGACATCATGGTGATGAAGGAGAATGTCATCATGACCGACATGTAACTATTGAAATAGGGTCGCAAACAGTCCTCATGACATATCAGTTCTGAGATGGAATGCTGGAACACCCTTCCCCCCACAGCTATCAATACGCCGACAACGACAATTGACAGTACGGCGGTGGACAGCAGGCGCTCTACATACATCTTGTCGCGCTCGCCCAATGCCCTGGCAGCAACGATGGTGGCACTGATGCCGAACAATGTACTGAACGACGTGATAAGCAACGATATGGGCATATACAAGTTGACAGCCGAAAGGGCATCAGGAGCTACCAAATGACTCACGATAATGCCATCGACGGTGGTGTTGACCTGCGCCAACGCCATCGTGAAGATGCTTGCCAAGAGGAAGTTCCTCATTGCCTTGGTTATCAGATAGGAATTTCGTGCAATGCTCATCTCTTATTTAATTATAATATCCTAATTCTTATTTATACTTGAATCGGCGAATGCTCCTCTTGGGCGTCTTCTCGAATTCCTCTGAACGCTGCTCCAGTTTTGACAACTGACAGTATTTGGGCAGATGCAGGTTGACTTCCCTGCAGATGGTGTCCAAGTCCAGTTGCTCACGCTGCAAGCCCTTTGTCTTGAGCGTCTCGTCAGTCACATAGACCAATGCCACCAACTGCTCGTCGCGAGCCACAACAACACATTCGTCGAAGATGGAATGCGTCACCACCTGGTCTTCTGCCTCCTCGGGATAGATATTCTGACCGTTTGATCCCAACAGCATATTCTTCTTGCGTCCACGGATGTAGACGAAACCATCCTGGTCCATCACACCCAAATCGCCCGTATGCAGCCACCCCTCCTCGTCAATGGTCTCAGCTGTGGCATCCGGGTTCTTGTAGTATCCCACCATCGTGTTCACACCTTTAGTCACAATCTCGCCCGGCACGTTCTGCGGATCGTCGCTCAGCACCTTCACCTCCATATTCACGGCAGCCTTGCCGCACGAGCCCAACCGATGTTCCTTCCAGTCGGAATAGGTGATGATGGGTCCACACTCCGTCATACCGTAACCTACGGTGAAGGGGAACTTCACCATGCTCAGTATCTTCTCCACATCCTTGCTGAGTGCAGCACCGCCCATGATGACCTCATAGACCTTTCCACCCAGTGCGTTCAACAACTGACTGCGAATCTTACTGAATATCAGCTGTCGGATGCCCGGTATCATGGTGAGCACTTTCATGTAGGGTTTGTCCAGCACGGGCATCACACGCCCCTTGATGATTTTCTCCATCACCAGAGGCACACAGAGAAAACAGTCGGGTTTCACCTCGGCAAAAGCATTCAGCAGCAATTGCGGAGCCGGAATACGCGTCAGGATATACAGATGAGCCCCCGTCAGGATGCCATACAGGAAGTCGAAGGCGAATCCGAACATATGGGCCATGGGAAGAATCAGAAACATGTTCATGGCATTTTCGCAGGGCAGCGCCTGGAAAGCAAACTCCATGTTCGACTGCAGCGAGCGCCAGGGCAGCATCACCCCTTTGGGATTACCCGTCGATCCGCTAGTGTAGCTCAGCACCATCAAGTCGTCGGGCTGTTCTGCCTCGAAATGCACATCCTCCGCCTGATACCCATTCGGATAACGCTCTGCGAAAATGGAGAAAGCTTTTCTCTCCACTCCGTCAGTCTGTGCCGAAGGCGTCATAGCCAGCAGATCGTTCACGTCCAGCATATACATGGGACACTTGCCATCGGGCCACAGATTAGCCAATTGGTGATTGGCAATCATGAATTTGGCATCACAGTGCTCACAGAGCATTTTCAACTGTTCCTTGCTGTAGTCAGGCAGTAGCGGCACGGCAACTGCCCGATAAGTCAGCACCGCCAGCATCGACACCGCCCAGTGGCTGCAGTTCCTGTTGCAGATAGCTACTTTGTCACCCGGCTTGATGCCCAGCGATTCAAAGAGCAAGTGCATATAGCAAATACGCGTGGCAACAGAGCCATACGTAAACGACACCTCACTGCCCCAATCCGTCAAGGCTTCACGATCCCATTGCTCGCGAAGCACTGATTCTATTTGTTTAATAATACTTTTCACTCGACTGTTTTAGGTTTTGCTTGAACAAATATGGAAACAAAGGTACTTAATTAGCATTAAATTATTCATACCGAAACAAAAACTTTTGCATTTTTTAACGACTGTTTGTCTCCATGGTTGCCAGCTTTACCTACAAGATAGATTCCATGCCTGTTTTTTGCACCTGCATACCCATGCTCTTGTAGAAGCTAAAAGCAGTATCATTCCCTTCCCATACATTCAGAGTGATGTTGTAGCAGCCTATCGACCTTGCATAGTCACGCACATACTCATACAAAGCCTGTCCGATGTGCTTGCCACGGGCAGTTTCATCTACACAGATGTCGTCAATATAGAGCGTCTTAACATCTTGCAACAGACGATGGTCCCTGACCTCACTGACTTGACAGAAAGCATGTCCCAGCACTTTTCCTTCATCATATACGAAGATGGGCTTTTCCTCATCAGTAAGGATTGCCTTAAGGTCCTGCTCACTATATTTGGGAGTGTTTCCCTTGAACAAATCCGGGCGGATGCCATGATGCACGGCATCTACCTGATAAAGGAGTTCTATCAACCCCTCAATGTCTTTTTCTTCAGCTCTTCTAATCATTGTTCTACTATTGTTTCGTCAAAGTTAAGCCCAAACTTAAAAATTATCGCAAAGGTAGTGATTATTTCTAAGAAATTCGTATATTTGCAAAAACTTTTTTTTAAAAATGCAGATGAAGATAGTCATACTCGACGGTTATACGGCAAATCCGGGCGATTTGTCGTGGAGTGAACTGGAACAGTTAGGGCAACTGACGGTCTATGACCGCACACGCCCGGAGGAGACGGTGGCACGAGCTGCCGATGCCGAAGTGGTGCTGACCAATAAAGTCGTCATTGGCAGACAGGAGATAGTCCAACTGCCACGTCTCCAATATATCGGGGTATTGGCTACGGGATATAACGTAGTCGATATCCAGGCAGCCCGCGAGCGAGGCATCATTGTCACCAACGTGCCAGCCTATAGCACCGAGAGTGTGGCACAGATGGTGTTTGCCCATCTGCTCACCGTCACCAACCGCACCGAGCATTATGCCGTCCTCAACCGGCAGGGGCGTTGGAGCAGCAATCCCGACTTCAGCTATTGGGACACTCCGCTTCACGAACTGGCTGGCAAGACCTTCGGTATCGTCGGTCTTGGCAATATCGGCAGTCGGGTGGCTCAGATAGCCCTCGCATTCGGCATGAAGGTGGTTGCACTCACCAGCAAGAGCGCCCTGCCTGCTGGCATCCAAAAGGTGTCGCTCGACGAACTGCTGACCGTCTCCGATGTTGTTTCACTGCATTGTCCGCTCACCGACACCACCCGCCATCTCATCAATGCCAGGACGTTGCAGATGATGAAACCCTCGGCCATCCTCATCAATACAGGTCGCGGACCCTTGGTCAACGATGCCGATGTGGCAGAGGCATTGAGCACCCGGCGCCTCTATGCCTACTGTGCCGACGTGCTGACCACCGAACCGCCGCAGGCTGACAATCCCCTACTCTGCCAGTCCAATGCCTACTTCACGCCCCACATCGCATGGGCGTCTGTAGAAGCCCGCGTCCGACTCCTACAGACTGCCATCGCCAATGTCCGTGCTTTTGCCAACGGCACTCCCCAGAACACCGTATAGCATTTACCATGGGTTTCGCACGCACCTCGGTCTCCAGGTGCTGTCGCTCTGACTCCAGTTGCCGGTTCTTCTCCTCAAAATTCATTGTTCATCTCCTCCTTCAGATCAAAGAGTCTGCATACAAAGGGCGACAGGTAATCGACGACGGATTGCGTGAGCACGCACAGACCAAAGAATCCTACTGAAAAAATGGCGATAGATACTAAATTATTCATCATGCATTCGATTTTAATTAAACAATACAGTTTACTTTTAACGAGTGCAAAATAAACACGGGGGTGTACCATAAGTTGGGACACCTCAAAAATTTTAATATCTTTTAAGAGTTTCGGTAATCATTTGCCGCATTTTCTCGCGCAATTCCAGTGGTTCGAGCACTTCTATGCCGTTGCTGTGGCGCAACAGTTCGCCCAGGAAATCACTGGTAGGACGGATGTCGAAGGAGAAATCGGTATAGTCGGGCGTGGATTCAAGTTCCTGCTGGGAGTGATGCAGGGGCAGTGTGCGCAGGTAGTTGGGCATCCACTTGTGGGCACGCACGATGACGTGGGCCATCGGTGTATTGTCGGTCAGCACCCCAAAATACTCCGAGAAATAATTCTGTGCCGAGAAATGGGCAGGCATCTCGAACGGCTCGTCTGTCAATTCCACCTTCGTCATGCGGTCGAGGGCAAAGACGCGCATCTGCTCCGTGTCGTTCAGCGCCAGCAGATACCAGCGTTGGCGAAACAACTTCAGGGCATAGGGGCACACCACCTTCTCGTAGCCCTCGGCATCGAATTTCTTGTAGCCCATGCGCAGGCGGCGACAGGTCTTGATGGCACGGATAATGGGTTCGAGATACTGTTCGCCTGCTGGCGAATTTTCCAGCACCAGGCGTTCCTTCACCGAGGCACTTTCGGCCAGCACGCCGTGTACAGTGAGTGTCGAAAAGAGCCAGCGTTCTATGCTGTCGTCGCTGAGCACCTCGCTATTGCTGATATAATATTTGTAGGTACGCGGCTCGCAGTCGATGATGATGCCGAACATTTCAAGAATGGCGTCGCGATGGCGGTTGAACGACGAGCGTTGCAGCGGGTTGCCGTCGGCCACGTCGTCGTCAATCCATTTCCGGTTCAGTTCCTCGAGCGTCAGTTTACGACAGCTTCTGAGCGTATTGATGAGCCAAATGTGCTGATGGAAAATCTGAGATACTTTCATAAAATTTAGACAGATGACAGGTTCAGACGTTACGCCTTACTTAATACTTCCCGTCTTCAGTTCGCTGTCAAGGAAACTATATACGTAGCGGGGACTCCCATATATTTTTATTATTTCTGCTGCAAAGATACGAATAAGTGAGAACAATACAAAATAAAAAGCCTTTTTAAATTTTGATTGTCGAGCGAAAGGACCTTCAACGTAGTTAAAGGTACGAATAAGCGAGTAGAAAACCAAAACTTTTTTGAGTTTTCTCGAACGAGAGTACTTTCGAGACGAAGTCTCAAAGGTACGAAAAATTCGATTAAACGAGAACAAAAAAATATTTTTTAATGTCGAGTGGGAGAATTTTATCTAATAAGTGAGTAGAAAAACACCAAGCCGGACCTATGATTTTCTTCCCCATGAGGGGGGAGAATACAAGAGAGAGGTGGAGCCCCTTCAAGGGTGAAGGGGACGGGGGATGTTCGAAAAGATGTAAGATGGCTGATGTATGATGGCTAAAACTACGAAGAGGCAGAAGAGGAAGAAGCGAAAGTGCAGGATAAAATACAGGATAAAGTACAGGATAAAGTGCAGGATAAAGCTGAAGGCTGATGGATGATGGAAGCGTCTCAAAATCTCAAATCTCAGATCTCAGTTACTAAATTTGAGATTTTTGGCCGAAACTGAACTTTTACTATTATATATAATATATATATTATATATATAGTAATATATAAATTAACCCCTTTTTTATAGCGAATCGCATTTTCATTAACTGAGATTTGAGATTTGAGACGATTGTTAAAATGGAAATTAGGGTGCTCAAAAGTGTAAATCCAGACCCCTGTATTTTTTTGGGCTCACGAAATTTTATTACTTTTGCATTGTCAATCAGAGGGAAGGAAAGATGCCGATGGCAAGGGCGAAAAATTTTGTAGGCCTACCAAAAAATTTTCGCAGGCGAGCCAGATAGCAGAACAAAGCCTCACCCAGACCCTCTCCTTCAGAGAGGGAGGAATGAGAGACAATGAAAAATCTTTACGATGACTGATGGCTGATTTATGAATTATGCATTGAAAAGTCCTTTAGAGGGGAACTAAAGACTTCGCAAATAATCGCGGAAGACGCGGGCATCCTCAGCGGCATCGGTGAAGACTTCTAAGAGCATGGGACGGGGACTGTCCGTCTGCAACAGCTGGTTGATGCCTTGCTGCATCTCTGACGCATTGGCTGCCTTGAGATAGACGATGTTGTTCTGCTGACAGATGCCCTCGGCTGTGGTGTGATGCTCGGCTGCCACGAAACGATCGCAGGCAGGACTCTGCTCCAAACCTTGCAACATGTTGAAGATGCCACCTCGGCTGTTGTTCATCAGGAGGATGCGCAGGTTGCCACGCAGGTTCTGATTCCACAAAGCGTTCTGGTCGTAGAAGAAACTGAGGTCGCCAATGACGCAGATGACTGGTTCGTCGGTGACACATGAGAAGCCTGCCGCCGTGGACAGTGAGCCTTCAATGCCATTCACGCCGCGATTGCAATAGACATTGGGGAAGGCATAGATGTTGGCAAGGCGAATGGCGGTGCTGTTGGCGAAATGGAGGGCCTCACCCCCCGCCCTCTCCAAAAGGAGAGGGAGCTGTTGTTGTAGGTATTGTACGGCTGCCATTTGGGAATAGGCTGGGGTGTAATTATCGCGGTGCTGACGCACGCGAGCTAAGAGTTCATCCCATTTCTGGACGAAGGGATGAGCGGTTTGTTCCAACATGAAACGGATTTGGTCGGCTACGACGTCACCGTCGCCCTGAATGACATGGGTGAGATTCTGGAAGGTGTCGTTCACTTCGCCCGTCCAGTTGACTGCCCATGTCTGCCTGGCCTTGCGCAGGAAATGTTTCACACGCTTGCTGACAATGCTGTCGCCGATGTACAACACGAAGTCGGGCACGTAGCTGTCGTCGTCCTGAACAAGACTGACGGCTTCATCCAAATTTGGATTCATCGGTTGACCGGCTATGAGCATGGGGCGCTCCGACTGCATGAACATGCGTATCACATGGTTCAGCGTGTGAGGGGGTATGTCGGCAGGCACCAACTCTATCTTACGCTCCTTGGGCAGCGAGGGCTGTGTGTAATCGAACAGCGGTTCGGTGATGGGGACATTGATATGCACCGGGGCACGACGACAAGCCACCAGTGCCTCGTTGACCAGACGGTTGCAATACCAGCGCGAGTCGGCATCGTGAGGCTCGGGCAGCGATACTGCCTTACCCACGAAACGGCCTAAGGCATCGGGCTGGGGCAGCGTCTGTCCGTCCAACTGGTCGATCCACGCAGCAGGGCGGTCGGCAGAAACAACGACGAGGGGACGGTGCTGATAGTAAGCCTCGGCAACGGCAGGTGCCAGATTGAGCAATGCCGTACCGCTGGTGACGCACACCACGACGGGCAATTGGAGCGCCTGCGTCATCCCCAAGGCATAGAAGCCCGCTGAGCGCTCGTCGGTAACGGGATAGCACGTAATGTCGGGACACTCGTTCAGATTGTGTACAATGGCTGAATTGCGACTGCCCGGGCAGACCACTGCGTGACGGACGCCATGCGCCACCAACAGGGCTGTTAATATGTTGACATTCTCTTTACTACTATACATTGGCGTTATTTCGTTATTACGCTATTCTGTCTTAATCACACGACGCATTGTGTCGAGTTTGATTTCTGTCTCGTGCCACTCCTGTTCCTCCTGACTGTCGCACAGGATGCCACCGCCTGCATAGAGGTGGTAGCCATTGGTGAAGAGCTGCATGCAACGGAGGGTGACAAAGAGGTGGGTGGTATCGTCCACGAACAGGGGACCCATGAAACCACTGTAGTAGCTGCGGTCATGGTGTTCGTTGTGCAGGATGAAATTGAGGGCTTGGTGCTTGGGCAGTCCGCAGACGGCAGGAGTGGGATGCAGCGTCTGAATGATTTCGCCAATGGTCTGCGTGTCGTTCAACTGGAAATGGAAATCGCTGCGCAGATGAGCCAGATGACCGGCACGGACGGTGCGAGGCCCCGTCTCGGTGAAGTCGGACGTGAACTGTTCCAACTGCTCAGTGATGTAGGTGGCGACGTAACGCTGTTCCTGAATGTTCTTATCGCTCCACAACACCTGTTCGCTGAACGGCATGGTGCCAGCCAGGGCTACCGTCTGCCACTGCGCTCCCCTACCCGACAGCAGTATCTCGGGCGTAGCCACCAGCCACATTCCGCTCTGAGGGGTAGATACCAGGATAATCATCATGCGAGGATATGAAGCACAGGCCTTCTGATAGAGCTCGACAGGCGACAGGGGACTGTCGGCAGGGATGAAGATGCTGCGCGAGAGCACCAACTTGGCAAAATCGCCATTCACGAGATGGGCATGGAAATTGGCAAAGTCGATGTGGTAATCGCTACGGGGGTCGTCAGCCAACGACGACGAGCACGCACTTGGCGACACCTGCAACTGGCTCCACGGCACATCATGAGTCACCACGTCGGGACGGATGACCAGAATGGGGCGTGAGTCGGAGGGCATGAAGGGCGCCACAACGAACCCCGACTGCCCGCTCAGTTCGGCACACGACCTCAGTTCAAGCGGCTGTCCTGCAGTCTGCTGGATAAACGTATGCTGCTGTTCGTATGGCAATCGGAATATGGCGAAACTCGACATGTGGCTCAACTGCGTTTCTTAATGATATAATTAGTGACACGGACGGTGGAGATCAATTCGCCTGCAGCGTTCTTGATATCCACATTCCATACATGCAGCGTGCTGCCACGATGCTGCAGACGAGCATAGGCCGTTACGGTGTCGCCCTCGCTGACAGCCTGCACATGAGAGCCGCTGACCTCAATACCCACGCAGGCACAGTCGGCACAGAGGGCTGACGAGCCCACCCCTGCCACATTCTCGGCAAGGGCAAGCGACGCACCGCCGCTCAAGAAGCCAAAAGGCTGACGATTGCGTTCGTCAACCTTCATGCGGGCCATACAGGTATCGTCCTCGGGAGTGGAAATGAACTCCATCCCAAGGGCAGTACTCAGGTTGGGCTTTGCTGCTATTATCTGATTTATTCTTTCTACGTTCACCTTTTTTTTAATTGACAATTGATAATTGACAATTGATAATTGACCTTAGACCATTAACCTTTGACCTTAGACCTTTGACCATTGACCTTTGAGATTTCTTCCCCCTTTCTCCCCTCTCTGAAGGAGAGGGGTCGGGGGTGAGGCTTTCCCTTTTAGGGGAGGGGTCGGGGGAGAGGCTTTTTTACTTAAACAGCGAGTACTCGGGCACCTCCCATGCAAGGGCACTGGCACCTAAGACGTCGCGCTCACGGTCGTCGAGTTTCGATACAAGCAGTTTTACCCTGCCACGCATATTGCCGAAGACATTTGCCTCGAACGACTCACGAGTGGGATCAATCAACCAGTCGCCAGCATGCGAAATGCCACCCGTCAGGATGATGGCCTGCGGATTGACAATGCTGGCATAGTTTGCCAAACCAAGACCGAACATATGACCTGTGCGACGATAAACCTCGATAGCCATCTTATCGCCCTGATCGCAACACTCCTTGATGGTACGGGGCGACAGCTTCTCAAGATTGCGCATCAACGAAGGTTCGTCGGATGCCTCCATCAGTTCTTTGGCAGTGCGGATAATACCCTTGGCACCCACATAAGCCTCCAGACAACCTTTCTTTCCACAGCCGCAGAGACGACCACCCTCAATAACACAGGTATGACCTACCTCGCCAGCAAAGCCCTCGAAGCCCTGGTGCTCATGGCCTGCTGAGAAGAAGCAGCTGCCCAGACCTACACCGACATTGATGACGATGAAATCCTTCATACCGTGAGCCGAACCGAAGGTGTGCTCACCCAGTGCCGAGACATGGGCATCGTTAGCCAGCGCCACTGCCAGTCCAAGACGATCGCGCATCATCGCTGCCAAAGGTACGATTCCTTTCCATGGCAGGTTGGGTGCATTCACAATACTGCCTGAGATAAAACTGGCACTCGGACAGCTGATACCCACAGAGCGGATTGTCTCGTAACCTACGTTAGCTTCAACAATCTCTACAATCTTCTCAGACAGGAATGACACAAAATTGTTAATGTCAGGATACTCTGACGTGTCAAAACTATCCTCTGCAATAATGTTACCACGGATGTCAACAATAGCATAAGTTGTTCGCTCATTGCTGATGTCGACTCCAACGACGCGTGTTTTAATGTTATCTTCTCCCATGGAATAATGGTATTTGTTAGTTATTTGAATTTCCTGTTACTTAAATAAAGAATACTCCTTGACCTCCCAAGCCAGCGCACTGGCCCCCAGCAAGTCACGCTCGTTGTTGTTAAGAGGCGAAATGAGGATATCCACCTTGCCCTTCAGGTTCTGGAAGATATGAGCGTCGAAAGCCTCACGGACGGAGTCACCCAGCCACTTGGCCTGCGTCACCATATCGCCCGTCAGAATGATGGCTTCCGGATCAATCAGCGAAGCATAGGTGGCCAATGCCCTACCCAAGTAGGTTCCGGTGCGACGGAAGGCCTCGATAGCCACCTCGTCGCCCTGCTCACAGGCATCGGCAATACTTTGGATGGTCATCTTCTCTGCCCCCTTCAGCACACTGTCCTTGCCCGTCTCGTCCAGCAATTCCAATACGGTCTTCACCAGTCCGCGTTCGGAGGTGTATTCCTCGACACATCCCTTCAGACCGCAACTGCACTGTCTGCCATCCTGCACAAGACACATGTGGCCGAACTCACCGGCAAAACCGTCAGCACCCAAGCAGGGCTTACCATCCAGACAAATGCAACTGCCCACACCGCCATGACTGCTGACATTGACAACAAGGAAGTCGCGCAGACCACGGGCTGCACCGAACGACTTCTCGCCAACGGCAGTGACATGGGCATCGTTGCCAAGAGCAACAGCCAGTCCTAACCTGTCGCGCAACAGGGCTGCCAAGGGCACATGACCTTTCCACGGCATATTCGACGCATTCTCCATGCTGCCGGTAATGAAATTAGCACTGGGAGCACTGACACCCACCGAACGAATACTCTCGTAGCCGCCATTCTGCTCTACCATCTGGATGATCTTGTCGCTCAACACAGAGACATACTCGTTCACATGGGCATAATCGGCTGTGGGGATGCTCTCCTTAGCCAGAATGCCGCCCTGCAGATCAACCACAGCATAAGTCGTCTGTTCGGTACTGATATCTATGGCTACCACATGTCGTTTTATGATATTTCTATCCATTGAGTATCCGTTATTTTATATAAATAGAGAATATTCCTTGACGCCCCAAGCCAGTACACTGGCTCCGAGGACGTTGATTTCCTTGTCATCATAGTCTGAGATAAACAGCTTCACCTTGTCCTTCATATTATGGAACACGTGAGCCTCAAAAGCCTCGTTGGCTGGTTCCAGCAGCCACTTGCCTGCTTTCGACACCACCCCCGAAAGGATGATGGCCTCGGGATTGAGCAGGGTTGCATACTGAGCTAAAGCCATACCGAGACAAACCCCTGTACGACGCATCACCTCAATAGCCAGTTCGTCGCCAACCTTACAGAACTCGACAATCAGCCTGACCTTCAGTTCGGCATCCGTGCGCATCAGGGAGGGCTTGTCGCTCTCAGCCAGCACTTCGCGGGCAGTCTGCAGCACTCCCTTCACAGCGGTATAAGCCTCCAGACAACCTTGTTTTCCACAGCCGCAGGGACGACCGCCTGGGATAAAGGTGGTGTGACCTAATTCGCCGGAGAAACCATGAATTCCCCGATGAATATGACCATTGGAAAAGAAACAGCTACCCGTTCCACTGCCCAGATTGACCAAGATAAAGTCCTTCATGCCATGGGCTGCACCAAAGGCTTGTTCAGCCATCGCTATCACATTGGCATTGTTATCGACGGCAACGGCCAACCCCAACCGGTCGCGCAGCATTGCTGCCAAAGGCACTATGCCTTTCCAGGGGAAGTTGGGCGAGTTCTCCATACAGCCGGTAATGAAATTGCCACTGGGGACACTGATGCCCACAGAGCGTATCTCCGTGAAGCTGCCGGTCGCCTCCGTCATATCGACAATGGCTTCAGCCAACTTAGCCACAAATTCGCTGATATTTGGATAGTCGGTCGTAACAAACTCATTACGGGCAAGTATCTCACCCCGGATATTCACAACACCAAGGGCTGTCCTGTCAATACGGATATCTACGCCTACGACTTTTTTCTTAAAATTATTGTCAATCATCCAATGACGTGTTAGTAATAATTCGCAAATATAGAAATAAATCCTCATCCTACCAAGAAAATGTCCGTTTTTTTGCAAATATTTAACCTACCCACCCTCAAAGAATGAAAAAAAAGTATAAAATGCTCATTGTATCAGATAATTTTAGTATCTTTGCAACCATTAATAAATATATGGAAAAGCAATATGAATGTTTTAGAACTCAGTGAACAAGAGATAGGCAGACGCGAAAGTCTGCAGGAATTGCGCCAGATGGGCATTGACCCCTATCCCGCAGCAGAATATCCCACCAACGCTTTCTCTACCGACATCCGCGATAATTTCCGCGACGAGGACGAGCCGCGTCAGGTGTGTATTGCCGGTCGTATGATGAGCCGTCGCGTGATGGGCAAGGCCAGTTTTGCAGAAATACAGGACAGCAAAGGCAGAATACAGGTTTATATCTCGCGCGACGATCTCTGTCCGGGAGAAGACAAAGACTTATATAATAAGGTGTTCAAACGTCTGTTGGACATCGGTGATTTCATCGGCGTCAAGGGTTTTGTGTTCCGCACCCAGACGGGCGAAATCAGTGTACACGCCCAGGAACTGACACTGCTGTCGAAGTCGCTCAAGCCACTGCCCATCGTGAAATACAAGGACGGTGTGGCATACGATAAATTCGATGACCCAGAACTGCGCTACCGTCAGCGCTATGTCGATCTGGTGGTCAACGACGGTGTCAAGGACACTTTCCTGCAGCGTGCCACCGTGCTCCGCACCCTGCGTCGCGTATTGGACGAAGCCGGCTATACCGAGGTGGAGACCCCTACCCTGCAGATGATTGCCGGAGGTGCCTCTGCCCGTCCGTTCATTACCCATTTCAATGCCCTCGACCAGGACATGTATATGCGTATTGCCACCGAGCTCTATCTGAAGCGCCTCATCGTGGGCGGTTTCGAGGGTGTCTATGAGATTGGCAAGAATTTCCGCAACGAGGGTATGGACCGCAACCACAACCCGGAGTTCACCTGCATGGAACTGTATGTGCAGTATAAGGACTACAACTGGATGATGTCGTTCACCGAGAAACTGCTCGAAACCATCTGTATTGCCGTCAATGGCAAGCCTGAGCGTGAAATCGACGGCAACATCGTGAGTTTCAAGGCTCCCTACCGCCGTCTGCCCATTCTGGAAGCCATCAAGGAGAAGACCGGTTTCGACTGCGAGGGCAAGAGCGAAGACGAGATTCGCGCCTTCTGCAAGGAGAAAGGCATGGAGGTGGACGAGACAATGGGTAAGGGAAAACTCATCGACGAACTCTTCGGAGAGTTCTGCGAGGGCACCTTCATCCAGCCGACCTTTATTACTGACTACCCTGTAGAGATGTCGCCCCTCACCAAGATGCACCGTTCGAAGCCCGGACTCACAGAGCGTTTCGAACTGATGGTCAATGGTAAGGAGCTGGCCAATGCCTACTCTGAGTTGAACGACCCGATTGACCAGGAGGAGCGTTTCGTGGAACAGATGAAACTGGCTGACAAGGGCGACGACGAAGCCATGATTATTGATCAGGACTTCCTGCGTGCCCTGCAATATGGTATGCCTCCCACCTCGGGTATCGGTATCGGTATCGACCGTCTGGTGATGCTGATGACGGGCAAGACATTTATTCAGGAAGTACTGTTCTTCCCACAGATGAAGCCTGAGAAGAAGATTCCCCAGAGCACCCCTGCCGAATGGGCTGAGATTGGCGTTGCCGAAGAGTGGGTTCCCGTATTACGCAAGGCCGGTTTCAACCTGACGTCAAACATCAAGGACGAGAAGGCGCAGGGACTGCAACAGAAGATTGGCGACATTGTCAAGAAATACAAGTTGGAAATGACCAAGCCATCAGTCGATGAAATCGCTGCATGGATAGAAAAGGCGCAAGCCTAATTGTCAATTGTCAATTGTCAATTATCAATTAATATCATGTACGACT
Source organism: uncultured Prevotellaceae bacterium (assembly GCA_900316645.1). Taxonomy (GTDB): domain Bacteria; phylum Bacteroidota; class Bacteroidia; order Bacteroidales; family Bacteroidaceae; genus Prevotella. The sequence continues at coordinate 90,187 of ONDP01000013.1, read as the reverse complement.
GCGGAAAAATAGCCATCATTGGCGGAGGTAGCTGGGCTACTGCGATTGCCAAGATTGTGGTGGGGAAAACTCACCACATCGGATGGTATATGCGCCGTGACGATCGTATTGAGGACTTCCGCAGGCTGGGGCATAACCCTGCCTACCTAATGAGTGTCCACTTCAATACCGACGAGATATTCTTTTCGAGCGACCTGAACAAAATCGTGCAGATGTACGACACACTGGTGTTTGTCACCCCGTCGCCCTATCTGAAGAGCCATCTCAAGAAGTTGAAGACGCGCATTCGCGACAAATACATCGTGACAGCCATCAAGGGTATTGTGCCTGACGAGAACCTGGTGTGTTCCGAGTATTTCCACCAGGTGTATGATGTGCCCTACGAGAATCTGGCGTGCATCGGTGGACCGTCACATGCCGAAGAGGTAGCACTCGAACGACTCAGCTATCTCACCGTGGGATGTGCCGACCGGGAGAAGGCACAGGCCTTTGCCGATATTCTCACCAGCGACTATATCAAGACGAAGACCTCAACCGATGTCATTGGCATTGAGTATTCTTCGGTACTGAAGAATGTATATGCCATTGCTGCCGGTATCTGCAACGGACTGAAGTTCGGTGATAACTTCCAAGCCGTTCTGATGGCAAATGCCGTCCAGGAGATGGCACGCTTCCTGAAGGTGATACACCCCATCGAGCGCAACATTGTTGACAGTTGCTATCTGGGCGACTTGCTGGTGACGGGCTACTCCAATTTCTCGCGCAACCGCACGTTCGGCAACATGATAGGAAAGGGCTACAGCGTGAAGTCGGCTCAGATTGAGATGGAGATGATTGCCGAGGGATATTTCGGTACCAAGTGCATGAAGGAAATCAATCGCCACTGCCACGTCAACATGCCTATCCTCGACGCTGTATATAATATATTGTACGAGCGCATCAGTCCGCAGATTGAAATCAAGCTCTTAACAGATTCATTCCGATAAGACAAACTATAATATTATTATAACTATGAGTAACATTAAACTTGACATCACTAAGGCTGCTTGCTTTCTCGAAGCAGGCGCCGTGAAGGCTTTCGAGCCAAAGGTAAAGGCCGCTCAAGAGGCCTTGGAGAATGGAACATGTCCTGGTAACGACTTCCTCGGTTGGCTGCATCTGCCCTCTGAGATTACTCCCGCTTTCCTCGACGAGTTAGAGGCCACTGCTAAAGTTATGCGTGACAACTGCGAGGCTGTTGTCGTAGCAGGTATCGGTGGTTCGTACCTGGGAGCCCGTGCCGTTATCGAGGCTTTGAGCAACAGCTTCGGCTGGCTCATCCAAGACAAGAAGAACCCCACCATCCTCTTTGCAGGCAACAATATCGGTGAGGACTATCTGTTCGAACTGACTGAATACCTGAAGGGAAAGAAATTCGGAGTAATCAATATCTCTAAGTCGGGAACTACCACCGAGACTGCCCTCACCTTCCGTCTGCTGAAGAAGCAGTGCGAAGCCCAGCGTGGCAAGGAAGAGGCCAAGAAGGTTATCGTTGCCGTTACCGATGCTAAGCGCGGGGCTGCACGCACCTGTGCCGACAAGGAGGGTTACAAGAGCTTCATCATCCCCGACAATGTGGGTGGCCGCTTCTCAGTGCTGACTCCAGTTGGTCTGCTGCCTATTGCCTGTGCCGGTTTCGACATCAAGCAGTTGGTAAAGGGTGCGCAGGATATGGAGAAGACCTGTGGCAAGGATGTTCCCTTCGATGAGAATCCAGCTGCCCAGTATGCTGCCGTTCGTAACGGTCTCTACCAGTCAGGCAAGAAGATTGAGATCATGGTGAACTACCAGCCCAAGCTCCACTTCTTCAGCGAGTGGTGGAAACAGCTCTACGGCGAGTCTGAGGGTAAGGACAAGAAGGGTATCTTCCCTGCCAGTGTCGATTTCACTACCGACCTGCACTCAATGGGTCAATGGATTCAGGACGGTGAGCGCACTATCTTCGAGACGGTTATCTCTATCGAGGAGCCTGAGAAGAAGCTGCTCTTCCCTGAGGACGAGGAGAACCTGGACGGTTTGAACTTCCTGGCTGGCAAGCGTGTGGACGAGGTCAACAAGATGGCAGAACTCGGCACCCGTCTGGCTCATGTCGATGGTGGTGTGCCCAATATGCGCATCTCTGTGCCACGCCTCAACGAGTATTATATCGGTCAGCTCATCTACTTCTTCGAGATTGCCTGCGGCATCAGCGGCAACATCCTGGCTGTCAACCCATTCAACCAGCCTGGTGTAGAGGCTTACAAGAAGAATATGTTTGCCCTGCTCGACAAACCCGGTTACGAGGCTGAGTCGAAAGCTATTAAGGAAAGACTGGCTAACGACAAATAACCAACAGCGAATAGTCTATAGCAAAAAAAGAACTCCCCAAATCGGGGAGTTTTTTTATATTTCGTCGTCTTGTTCCTTCTCTTGCTTTTGCGATTCATCTGGACTGGTGTCCATCTGACTGTCACGCTGGACGGTGAGCTGACCCATGCGAGAGAGACGTACTATCAGAGGGATGTACTCGTCGGTCTGAGGGTGACACACACTGGCAGCGAACTCCAGCCAGTCGCCATCGGCCTTGTCAAAAACCAACCCTTCCAGAATGCCTGTCTCACGATAGTCGTCATCCAGATACTTGTCGAAGTCCTTCTTGGTGAACTTATGACTGTAGAACTTGCTGCCATCCTGACGCGACACCTCCATCGTGATGTAGTTGTCAACAAACTGCTGACCTGTCTCGTCCTTCACCATCGGCAGCGAGTCGCTGGGCTGTCGGTTGATATTCACATGATACTGCTTGCCTATCCAGCTCACGTCCCTGCTGTCGTTGTAGGGTTGCAACCTCACGGGTTCCTGAGGCTTGGGCATCTCCACCGTCTTGGTGATGATATCATTACTCTTCTGTTTATTCCCACAAGCCATCAGCGACGCCACCAGGCATCCTACCATGACCGTATAGATGACATTTGTTTTCATTAGCTTTCGTTCTTTTTGACTATGCAAAGTTAATACTTTTATCTTATATAACAAACTTTATCGCCGATTTTTCAGCCAGCGCCACCCTTCGCCTATCCATAACACCACCGATGTGGTGCCGATAATCACGCACCAGTCGTGCAGTGCCAGAGGCGTCACGTTGAACATACGCCCACCAAAGGTAACGATAAGCAGCTGTCCGAAGAATACGAGTTGGGCTATGAACAGGAAGCCCTTGCAACCCTTCACCTTCAGGGCACTCTCACCTGTTGCGAAGGCTCGGGCATTGAACATGTTCCAGAACTGCAGCATCACGAAGATGGTGAAGAACATACTTTGCTCATACTGCGACCATCCGCTGTGCTCGTATTGATATAATATGTAGAGTAGCACCACGAAGAATGTCACACCCACTCCAACGATGTGCCACGCCATCTCCTTATTTATAATAAAGCTGCGCCTGTCGCGAGGCTTTTCGTTCATCACTGCTGCCGATGGTGGCAATGAGGCCAGTGCCATGGCTGCAAACGTGTCCATAATCAGGTTGACCCACAGCATCTGCGTTACTGTCAGCGGTACTTCTGTACCCATAAAGGCACCCGTCAGCACTATCAAGCAGGCCACTACATTCACTGTCATCTGAAACAGGATGAAGCGCTGGATATTCCTGTATAGCGAACGTCCCCACATCACCGCTCTTCCTATGCTGCTGAACGAATTGTCGATAATGGTGATGTCGGAGGCTTCCTTGGCCACCGATGTTCCGTCGCCCATCGAGAGGCCTACGTGGGCGGCTTTCAGTGCCGGTGCGTCATTCGTTCCGTCGCCTGTCACTGCCACCACCTGTCCCAGTTTCTGCAAAGCCTCCACCAGTCGTTTCTTATCCATCGGGCGCGCACGGGCAATCACCTTCAGGTCCATCACCCGCTCCAGTAGGGCTTCGTCTGTCAGGGCGGCAAAGTCGGTACCTGTTATCAACTGACGCTCTCCGTCTCCGTCGGTCCACAGCCCCACCTGTCGGGCTATCTCACACGCTGTTGCTGCTGTGTCGCCTGTCACTATCTTCACGGCAATACCAGCCTGCAGACACTCTCTGACGGCATCAGGCACGTCAGGGCGCACTGGGTCGCTGATAGCCACAATGCCCTGGAACACCATATCATCTACCGTCAACTGCTGGTCGGCAATAGCAACCTCCCCTTCGTTCAGTTTCCGATAGGCAAAGCCCAGAGTACGCATGCCCTGCTTCTGATAGTCCAGCAACTGTTGCTGCACCCTCGCCTTCCGCTCCTCATCTATACGGCATTTCCTGGCAACTATCTCAGGGGCACCTTTTACATATAGGTGACGCCCTTTCTCGTCGCTGACCACGACAGCCATCATTTTACGCTCTGTCGAGAAAGGCAACTCAGTTTCCACCGTCACGTTGTCCTTCAGTGTACGATAGTCAACGCCCTGACTGTACAACCACAACAGCAGGGCTCCTTCCGTCGGATTACCTATCACACTGGGCTGTGCACCGTCCTCCGTTTGCAGTGAAGCCGTCGTATTCACAGCCATACCCTGATATACGCGTTCCAGCGGCTCGTCGTCAAAGCAAGTCTCATAGACGTGCATCTGGTTCTGCGTCAGTGTTCCCGTCTTGTCTGTACATATCACAGTAGTGGCACCCATCGTCTCACAGGCGTGCATCTTTCTCACCAGATTGTGCGTCTTCAGCATTCTTCGCATGCTATAGGCCAGACTCAGCGTCACAGCCATCGGCAGTCCTTCCGGCACAGCCACCACTATCAACGTCACAGCTATCATAATGGATTGCAACAGATAACCGATGAAGTGTATCCATTCGAAGTCGTAGTTGAGGAAGAACATCAGCACACGACCTACGATAACCAAGAAGGCCACACCATAACTCATGCGCGCTATCAGCAGTCCCAGACGCTCCAACTGTTCGTTCAGCGGTGTCTTTACACTGTCGTCAATCTTGGCTGCCTCATACACCTTACCGTTCTCAGTGGCATCGCCCACAGCCAGCACTTTCATGATGCCGTGCCCTTCCATCACCTTTGTACCCTTCAGCACATGATTGGTGGGGAAAGTAGCCTCTGCGTCAAAATCCTCCTCCCTGATACTCTTCTGGCAGATAGGCTCACCCGTCAGCGTCGATTCGTCCACCTGCAGCGTCACCGATTCCAACAGTTCGCCATCGGCAGCTATCTCGTCGCCGGTAGCCAGCAACACTATGTCGCCCACCACCACGTCACATTTCGGAATCTGTCGCCGCTTGCCGTTTCTGATAACTGTTACCGGTTCCTCGTCGTTCACCTGATTCAGAATGGCAAATTCCCTGTCGGCCTTCACCTCAAAGAGGAAAGCCATTCCCGTTGCCAGAATGATGGCAATAAAGATACCCACAGGTTCGAAAAACACCGTCATTTCCTCATGAAGCGAGAAAAACTCATAGAAGGAAATGGCTACCGACAGCACACCCGCCACCAACAAAATCACTATCAGCGGATCGGAGAATTTCTCCAGGAAGCGTCTCCATAATGGTGTCCGTTCCGGTTCCGTAAACACGTTCCTACCAAACCGTTGCCGGCTCTCCAGGACTTCCTCTTCGGTCAGTCCTACATATTGTTGCTGTTTCATTCGGGGGACAAAATTACACAAAATTCTGATTAAACGAGAACAAAGAAAGGAAAACAACACTTTTATTTGTTTTTTTTTGCTCGTATCAAACAAAAGCATTACCTTTGAACTCGAATTTTGATGATGTCTGTATAACGGATGCCATCTAACCTAATTTGATAAAACACTACACAAATGGAAAAAGGACATAGAAACTCCTTCATCGTCTCTAAGGCGTTAAAGACATTCGTAATGGCTGCTGTGCTCACAGCTGCTGCGTCACAGTTGGCTCACACTGCCGACTCTATGATAGTTGGTCATGTAGTAGGAACTGATGCCGTGTCGGCCATCAACTTGGTACTGCCCCTCGTCGAGGTGCTCAACTGTATGGCATTCCTCATCTGCTTCGGTGCCAATGCCATGTGTGCACAGGCCATAGGCAGTCACGACATGGACAAGGTGGCACGCACCTTCACTTCCACCATCATCATGGTGATGACGTTGGGACTGGCAGTGGCGATGGGCATTAGTCTGTTCAGCCGTGAGATAGTGGAACTGATGTCCGACGAGCCCCGCCTCAACGAGATGGCCTATGACTACATCCACACCTATGCGATGGGTGCATGGCTACAGATGATGTCATACGGCCTGTGTCTCTTTGTGGCTACCGACGGCCGTCCGCGCATGGTCACCATTGCCGTGGTGGCGGGTGCTGCAGTCAATATCCTGGTTGATTTCCTGACCATCTCCGTGCTGGGCATGGGTGTCGATGGTGCCGCCCTTGGTTCGCTGTCTATGTTTGCCGTCAATATCATCATCCTTGCTGCCTATTTGCACAAACCTGGCAGTTCCTACCGTCTCAAGTGGCCTGGAAAGAGCATTGTGAACGTCTTCCGGGAAAACGTCAAGGAGGGTGCCCCCATTACCGTCAGCAACTCGCTGATGGCTATCACTATCATGCTCATCAATGACATTGTGCTACGTTATCTGGGCAGCGACGGTCTCTTCATTTGGTCCGTCTGTCTTCAAATGCTGCTGCTGTCGTATGTATTTATCGACGGTGTCATAGAGTCGATGTTTGCCATAGGCGGTGTCCTTGTAGGCGAGCGCGACCTTCGCGGTCTTGAGATTCTCGTCAGACAGGCACTCATCATCATTGCCGCACTGGTGGCACTGGTTATCGTCGTCATGTATGTGCCTGGGGTTGTGGGTAACCTCTTCGGTGTTGAATCAGGCACTGAGTTGTCCGTTGAACTTAATCGTGTGCTCCGCATCTTTGCACTGATGCTCATTCCTTTTGCCGTTACGCAGATACTGCTCAGCACCTACCAGATACTGGGTCATGATAAGGCCAGCGTCATCACCGCTACTGCTCAGACGATTATGCTCGTTATTGGTGTATGGGCCGTAGCCGAGATGGAGGGCATAGAACTATGGTGGGGCTTTGTACTGTCCTGTGTGCTGGTACTGCTGTTTCAGGTGGGCTTTACCACCCTGCGCAGCCGCCTTGTCAAGGCGCACGTCTCGCCCATCACCATGATACCCCAAGACACAGCCGGTCCCACTTTCGACCGCTCCGTGGAATATGATATAAAAAATGTGTGCAAAGCCCTTTCCGACATCAAAGCCTTCCTCAAGGAAAGCATGGTGCCAACCAATAACGCCATCAAGATAAACGTCTGCTGCGAGGAACTGATGACCAACATTGCCACTCACTCACGTGGCAAGATTACCTCCCGTACTTTCGACGTACACATCCAGGTCAACAAAGAGGGCATCTTTGTTACCCTCAAAGATGCGGGCAAGCCTTTCGACCCTGTCAGGGCAGGCAAGATGGCTGATCCGAACATCGGCGCCAATGGCTACGAGCACTTAGGTCTTCGAATGGTCACCAGTATCATCCCTGACATCAGCTACAAGTACATGTACGGGCAGAACACCGTATTCATCTGGCAGAAAGCGGAGTAATAAAGGGGGAAATGTTTTCATGGGGCATTTGCGTGCAAATAAAAAAAGGGGCACGCTTGCCCCAATGAAAAAACACTATGTTAACCTAAATCACTATGATGTTTTCTTATTGAATTTTTATCGTTTTTATCTTGGTTGAGAGCGTCTCTCGCTTCACTATACGCTAAACTTTGTTTTGCATTATGACGGGCGAAAGAATAAAAAGTTTAATAGAAGACTAAAAAAAATCATAGAAAGTTAGCATTTTGATGTTTTTTAACTATCTTTGCAGACGAAATGAATAGTAGAATCATCATATTAGCGATTGCCCTCATGATGTGCTGGAGCTGTAGCAAGCAACAGAAACAGGAGGCGGAACCGGTTGTGACGGACTCTATTCCTATTCTGGTGACGCAGATTCAGCAGTGCTCACGCATATATACCACTGAATATAAAATACACAAAATAGTCACACACGATGACGTGATACGTCTGAAAGGGACACTGCTGTCGCAGGACTTCAATATCAAGATGCCGTTGGGCGACAGGAAGATTGCCATTCCGATGGATGCAACACTGAAGGCATATATCGACATGAGCACGTTTTCGGAGAAAAACGTGGAGCGGGAAAACGGCAAGATAACCATCATACTGCCCGACCCGCAGGTGGTACTGACAAGTTCTAAGATAGACCAACACAACATCAAAGAGTACGTGGGACTGGTGCGCTCGCACTTCACTGATGCAGAAATGACGAACTACGAACAACAGGGACGGGCTTCCATCATTGCCACGATTCCGCAACTAGGCATTATTCCGATGGCCAAGGAGAATGCTGCCCGCGTGTTGGTGCCTATCATTGCCCAAATGGGTTACAATGAGAAAGACATCATCATCCAGTTCCGCAAGGAATATGGACTGCAGGACATCCAGTCTCTCATCAATACGAATATCGAAAATGGGAAAAAGTAACAAAGTCATACTGGCTCTATATGGCGTCGGCATCATCATGGCGGTGGTGTTGATAGCCTGGATTTTCAGCAGCGTGAAGACGAGCAGCGTGGAAATAAGTGCCGATCAGAAAATTGACATCACACCGGAACAGATAAAAAGCATCAAAGATATCGGTGAATGGGAATTTCTGGCTATCAGTGACGAGGAGATGGTGGACACCGTCAGGAAAGGATTCTTCAGCGACGACCATCTGGCGAGAATCTACTATGGAACAATGCGCCTGGGCGTGAACTTGAAACAGGTGGAGTCGGGATGGATTACTGTGAACGACGATACACTGGACATCACGCTACCTAAGATAGGACTGTTGGACAGAGACTTCATAGACGAAGCACGGACAAAGAGTTTCTTTGAAAGTGGAAAGTGGGAGACTAAGGATCGCGAGGCCTTGTTGCGTCGAGCTTACCAGCGGATGTTGCAACGCGGACTGACACCCCAGAATCTGGAGGCTGCCCGTCAGAACGGTGATGCTCAGGTGCGACAGGTGATGCAAAGTATGGGTTTTAAATTTATTAAAGTGAGATTTGACTATGGAAATGATAAATAGTTTTTTTGTCAATCTCAGCAGTATATTATGGGGATGGCCCATGATTTTTCTATTGCTTGGTACGCATTTATACCTAACGGTGAAACTGCGTTTTCCCCAGCGCTATATCTTCAAAGCTATCAAGCTGTCAGTGCAGAAAGACAAAGACGCTCCTGGCGACGTGTCGCATTTTGCTTCGCTGGCCACCGCCCTGGCTGCTACCATCGGTACGGGAAACATTATCGGTGTGGCTACTGCCATTACACTGGGAGGACCTGGTGCCGTCCTGTGGTGCTGGCTGACAGGTGTATTCGGTATTTCAACGAAATATGCCGAGGGACTGCTGGCCATCAAATACCGAAAGAGGAATTCTGACGGGAGTGTCAGTGGCGGTCCTATGTACGCACTGGAAAGAGGACTGGGTTGGAAATGGCTCGCCATTTTGTTTGCCTTCTTCACGATCTTAGCCTCCTTCGGAATAGGTAATACGGTTCAGGCCAACGCCATATCAACCATAATGAACGAGACCTATGATGTGTCGCCTTATATTTCTGGTATCGTCATTGCATTGCTGGTTGCATCTGTGGTGCTGGGTGGTGTAAAGAGTATAGCACGGGTGTGTTCTGCTCTGGTGCCCGTGATGGCGGTGTTCTACGTATTAGGCTGTATCTATATCATCAGTATCAATATCGATTATGTATGGTCTGCCATCAAGTTGATTGTTTCACAAGCTTTCACGCCCGACGCCGCAGGAGGGGGATTTGTGGGGTCGGCAATTATAACAGCTGCCCGTTATGGTATTGCCCGCGGACTATTTAGCAACGAGTCGGGAATGGGTTCTGCCCCCATTGTGGCTGCTGCCGCCCAGACGCGCAATCCTGTGCGCCAGGCATTGGTATCGAGCAGCGGAACTTTCTGGGATACAGTGGTTATTTGTGCCATGACTGGAATCGCGATTGTAAGCAGTGTGCTGCACTATCCTAACATCTCGTTCGAGAACGGTGCTGTGTTGACACACATGGCTTTTGCGAAGATTCCTGTGGTGGGCACTCCCTTGCTGACATTCGGGTTGCTGACCTTTGCCTTCTCAACCATTTTGGGATGGAGCTACTACGGCGAGAAGGCAATGGAGTATCTGAGTGGCAGGAAATGGGTATTGCCCTATCGCCTGATATTTATCGTGGTGGTATTCTTAGGCTGTGCTATTCAGCTGGAAATCGTATGGAATATGGCCGACTGCATGAATGCGCTGATGGCGATACCGAACCTAATATCGCTATTGGCACTAAGTGGTATTATCGTGCATGAAACACGGAAATACCTCTGGAACAATCAGTTGGACATGATAGATGAGGAAACTATCGGAGGGGCAGCGTCAAAACAAAACGAGTGCCGCGACGCTGATAATTAGTATCCATATAGAGCTCACCGCCTAATTTCTGGGATACACGCTGACAAATGCTGAGGTCAATTTCCACCTCGTCTTTCATATCATCAGGGTCGTCAAACCATGAGAACAGATAGTTGCGACGATTCTCTGGGACACCATTTCCCGTGTCCTCTACAAAGATAGTAAGCCGCCCTACATTCTCGCTGACATTACATCCCACCAGTACTTCACCCTCTTCGGTGAAGCGACAGGCATTGAGAATCAGCTTGTTGACTATCAGTTCGACGAGATGGCGGTCATTGGTGACAAAATACTCGTCATTGAGTTCGCGCTTGAAATTCAGCTTGACGGCACTGCGGTGATAGATGCTGAACATATTGGCTTCAAGGCAACGACGGCAGAGCGCATTTGGGCTAAACGACTCCAAACGCAATTGGTGCTTTTCCGTATCGGTACCTGAGAACATCATGACTTCAGTCATCAGCGTAGAGATGAAATTGGCATGATAGCGCAATTGCTCGGAAATGCTGCGCTTCTCGTTCTTGGAAAGGTAGAGGTCTTCACGCGAAATGACACCAGCCAGTTCAGAAACTGACTTCAAGGGCACCTGAACCTCGTGATTGATGTTATTGAGGAAAGCATGTTTCATGCGCTCAGACTTTGTCGTCTCGCGGATACGATCCTTCAAAGTCTTGATGTACCATAGGCTGCAAACCAAACCTATGAGGGTGATAGATAATAAAATGAGTAAGAGCATCATCGTCGACCTCCTTTTTTGCAAGTTACGAATGCAAAATTATGGAATATTCTAAAAATTTCCAAATTTTTAGTTCTTTTTTTCCTAAAAAGTTACGTAATTTGAATGATTGTCAAGGTTTGACGATTAACTTTGAAGTGGATTTCATGGTCAGCAAAAGGCATGACATACTGCCTATCGGCATCATCATGATAATGAGGACGCGGGTCCAGGGAGAGCACTTCCTCTATGACCTGCCACTGTTCCGCAGAAAAACAAGGACGAAGGGCAGGAGGAACCTCCACCTGCAAACGCTGCCACTGATGCGTATCAGTAAAGCCTCCACGAGCTTCTGGGTGACTGTCAACATAAGCCAGATAGGGCTTAACATCATAAATAGGTGTACCATCCATCAGGTCGGCACCCAACACGTCGATACTGGGAACCTCAGGATGGACAGCCAGAATGCGAACAGACGACAGACCGAGATTGTTAGGACGAAAGGGCGAACGCGTGGCCCACACCCCTACCCTTTCATTACCACCCAACAGCGGAGGCCGAACGGTGGGATGTTTCTCTGCCTGCTCGTTTTCGGAGAATCCCCATATCAGCCACAGGAAATCGTAGGCATCCAGCCCACGAAGTGCCTCCGCCTGACTATAATCGCGTGTAAACTGAATGGTGCCCTGCAGATGAGAAACAATTCCACTCTGCCGTGGCACGCCGAACTTCGACGTGAACGGAGAGTGGAAATATGCAATAGGTGTAATTGTCATAAAGAAGGGAACCTTACAAGGCGAATTTGGCCTTCAGGTTGGTAGAACACGAACTGGAGGCGCCTCCACCACTGGCGGTAATACGGCACTTGGTGTCCTTGGTGACAGGAATGCTCAGCGTCACACTACCCGTCTTTCCTGCAGCCACTTTAACCGAGGCGCTCTGACCTGTGCTGGCAGAAACTGAAATGGTACGAGCCGAGCTGCCCCGATTCACCACTTTGACAGGTACAGAACAGATATTCTTGGCATTGGCTTTCACCGTACCAGGAGCACTGACAGAAATGCCACCTCCTGACGACTTGCCACCTCTATCGTCATCGTCACCACCGCCGGCATTGTTCACATTACGCCACAACACCAGTTTGTCGCACGAGAGTTCATAAACTTTCTTGCCACTCTCCTTATCGACAGTGACATCAAGCGAGCGCTCCATACCAGTGCCCTCCATCTCGAATTCCTTGCGAGAAGAGCCGTTGACAACACGGGTAATAGTGGCAACCTTCTTCTCCCAAACGGCAGGAAGAGTAGCTTCTGCCTTCAAATGACCTCCCGACTCGCTGACCTTACATCTGACATCCGAGCTATTGAAACGCACAACGCCAAACAGATGGTTAACCATCACAATGGCACAATCGTTGGAAACGCTGCTTGCTGACTCAAACTGAGCAGGAAGAATAATGGTGCTACCCTTGCGATAGCCATACGCATTATTCTCTGAGAAGCGCTGATAGGCAGGATCAGGGTTAGGAGAATAAGCCTCACTCATCTTACCCATAGAACTGGAACTGAGGGCATCAGGATTCACCTGACTGGCTTCACGGGCATTACCCTTCAGGTCTATTTCGAAAGCCTTACCCTTCTTCTTGCCAAACAGTCCGGCAAACCCACCTTTCTCTTTCGTTGCCAAAGCCCTACCATTGAGGAAAGGCTGTACAGAGGAATAGTCGCAAGCTATTGCCAAATCGCCTGAAGGTGACAGATAGCCATACTTACCCTTCTTATTCATCACAGGACAACGGTCTTCCGAGAAATAAGGATGATCACCCGCATAGAGTTCCTCCTTGACAGCCTCGCGTGTACCATTCTCACGAATAATGTAGGCAATACGATACTTATCCTTTACCTTGGTAAGTGCCAGGGCAAAACCATTGGTGATGTTGGTGATGGAGTCCATAGCCAACGACACCACCCATTTCTCGTCAGCATCACAGATGCCCACACTGGCATAGGTCTTAACCTTGAACAAATTGGGGGCAAAGGGAGTTACCGACTGATAGGTCGGTGTGAGAGCCCAGTGAGCAGACTGTGCTTGCCCCACTATTGGCAGGGCAAGACACATTATTAATAATATAAGACTTTTCTGAATATTCATTACTTTACACCCTCTTCGTCACATAATTTCTTTAGATACTTAGCATGCATGGCTTTGGTGAAACCACCTGCAATGCTGGTGCCACCCCACAGAACGCCAACCAACTGGCCTGCCTCGTTAAAGATAGGAGAGCCACTGCTACCACCAACAGATGACTCTTGGAGTTCAAAGTCATACTTGCTGGGCTCCTTGCTACACTTGGTCTCCTTGATACTGGGCTCCAATGACTTAGCCTTCTTGTCGAGGGCCCAGTTCAGACCAGCAGGATAACCAATAGTGAAGAGCTTGTCCTTCAAAGGAACAAGACGCTCTTCTACAAACTGTGAAGGACTGAAGACTAACTCAACATGGTCTGGTGTCTTCTTGTCGTTCAACTGGAGCAGAGCAACATCGATATCTGGATCTTTCGATTCAGAGATGACGTCACAACGCTGGAACTCATCGCCATGTGTATAATTACGACCTGCATAACCAACCATAATATAGTCAATAGCGCCTGTAATCGTATAACGACTTCTATTCAAGCGGCTTACGATTTTATTTAATTCTGCGGCGCCAGCTGAACCATACTTAGAAAGATGAGCGAGAATACCCTTACCAAAATCGGTTTGAATAAATTTGTTCATCATCTCTTTTGAGAAATCTCTTCCTAGTTTATCGCTGCCAGTTATTCGTTCATCTCCATCTCGCATATAAATACAAGTACGACGCATCAATTCTATACGATATTCTATCAATTCACGAACCAAGTTATCTTCATCTTTGCTACGGTACTCCCAAGGCACAGCCACATGACGATTGGTACCCATATAGCCATTACGATCGAGGAAGAATGCTGTTGCTGTATAAGGACGTATAGTATTGGTTTTCTCAAGTATTCCGATATCCTCTATCTTACCATTCCAAGCATCTGGAATAGGATTATCTTCGAACTCAGCGATGTAGTGATATTGTGCACCTACGAACACCACTGAATTGCGATATTTCTCTGGTGTAATAGTAGGGGTAGAAGCTACGTAAGGCGTGTCAGGAGTTGGTACAGGATCAATCTTGCCACTTGGCAACAGGGCATAGATAAGTCCTATGAGAATCAGTGCGCCAATAACACCGGCAATACCATAAATCATGGTCATATTGGTCTTCGGCATAACAGCAGCTATCTGATCTGTCACATCCTCCGTACCACATACAATGTTGTCACCCTTCTTGATGCGAACATCCTTGTTGGCGGCAATCTTCACACCATTCACCATCGTACCATTGCGGCTGCCATTATCGTGGATATAAACCTTACCATCCTTGCCCACACGTACTGATGCATGGAAACGGCTGACAGTCTGACTGTTGACAATCATTTCGTTACGATAGTTAGAGCCGATGTTATAGACCGACTTGTAGGCTGTCAGTTTCTCGGCAACAGGAACCTTAGCCCATACCAATGGCACATCAGCAAAGGAGATGCGATCACCACGCTGTACATTCACCTCCCTGCCAGGCTCAATCTTCTTATTGCCCACAGTGGTACCATTCTTACTGTTCTTGTCTTCGAGGATAATCTGTCCGTCGTCAAGAATTGTCATCTCTGCATGTAAACTGCTAACGTACTGGCTGTCCAATACGAGGTCGCATGATTGCGAACTACCAATCTTAATAATTTTCATATATTTATCTGTTTTAGGTTATATCATTTCTGGTTTATATTCTTTCTTAGAGGAATTGCCATCAGAAGGCTGCTTGCTGTCTTCCTGCTTCTGCTGCTCTTTCTGCTGTTCCTTTTGCTTTTGCTCCTTCTGCTTCTGCTCCTTCTGCTTCTGCTGTTCTTTAGCTTTCTGCTGACGAGCTCTCTCTTCAGCCACTCGTCTTTCCTTGCCAGCTTGGACGGCCTTATTAAACTCTTTCACAGGATCGTAGGTATCCGATGTAGTCTCTTTCCCTTCTGTTGCAGCAGGAGTCTGAGGCTCAGCTTTGTCATCTGCAGCTTCTTCGGCAGGTTCTTCCTTAGTGGTTTCTACCTGTTGTTCTGAAGGTGGAACTGACTTCTCCACCTGCTCTATCGCTGGCTTTACCGGTTCTTCTTTTGAGCCACTAAACAGGCTCTTGGCAAGCCAAATAGCCAACAACAGGACAATGAGTCCACCCACGATAAGGACACCTAATTTATAATACTTCAAGGGGTCCGGTACCTTTGCCCAGTCTAACTGTGCGACATCTGCAAAAGTGACCACATCCTTGCGGCTCACAGGGAATGGCACATTAGGACGGAGCCGGATACCGTTGACGGAGGTTCCGTTCTTACTCATGTCCACAATCTCCATTTCCCCGAAAGTAGGAATCTTGATAATGGCATGCCGACGACTCATCGACTCATCATCGATGTATATATTACAGCCATCGCCACGACCTATTGTTATTGTCTTCATAGGCACACTAGTTATTTAATTGATTGAAGATTCTTGATGAGGATATTATAATGACCTTTACTCATATCAGTATTCTCCGAAGCCACCTTGTTGCCTAATTTCTCTCGCACGTCGTCGTAAACAGACTTATGCTTGGCATCCTTGTCAGCAAGCGTCTTCAGCGACTCAGCCACAGCGCTGCGCATCTGCTTGCGCTGGGCATTCTCCTGCATATCCTTAATCTTGGTGAGCTGGGCTATCACGTCGTTGCGCGACTTCAGAATAGCATCCGCAGCCGATTTTGCCTGGTCTGCAGCAGCCTTTGCCTTATCGGCGGCCTCCTTAGCCTCTTTGGCATTCTGCTCTGCCTCACTCTTCGCTTTCTCTGCAGCATTCTCTTTCTCCTTGGCAGCCTTCAGCGTAGCGTCAGCAGCCTCCTGCTTGGAGTTGGCCACATTGCCCCACATGGCATTGATGGAGTCTTCGAGAGCCCGAATGCGATTGCCTCGCTTGTCGAGTTCCTCTGCCATACTGTCAACCTCTTCCTTATTTACAGGAGTATCAGGGCGACTGAGCAACACAATGTTCAGAATAATACTCAGCAGACAGAGTGCTGCCAGTGCGATTAAAATACGTAATGTCGTCTTACTCATTTTCTCTTTCAGTAATGAATCTTGTTTTGTTTCTAATAATGCGATGGTCAGATTGTCGTGATGGTTACCATTCTTACGACCGATATCGTCAACCGTCAATACGGTGCCGTCAACAGCACCCGACAAAGAGGGCGTCTTGGCAACCCGCTTGATGAGTTCAGGCTCAGGCATAGCACCCCAGATGCCGTCAGTGCAAAGCATGAAGCGATCACCTTTTTCATACGGACGCTCCGTGACCTCAGCCAGATTGGTCAACTTACTGCCCAAGGCTTTGGTGATGATATTCGACTGAGACGACAGACGTGCCTGTTCTTCTGTCAGCGTTCCATTGCGCACCAAATCCGCCACCATAGAGTGGTCGGCAGTACGGAATATCTTCTTTCCGTGACGGAACTGATAGATACGGCTGTCGCCTACATGACCTAAGATAGCCGACTGCTCGTTGATCAGCAGGACGGTGGCTGTAGATCCCATGCCTCTTAGGGCTGGTGTCTCAGCTGTCTTTGCCAGGATGGCTTGATGTCCATGTTCTATGGCATTGGCAACCATCTCTGTGCGAGGCATATCCTGAGGGGCACCCACCACATACTCCACTATTTTCTGAACGGCTATAGTGGAGGCAAGCTGTCCACCAGGCCCACCTCCCATGCCATCACACACAACGGCTATCAATCCCTTGTCGGTATCAATGAACCCACAAGAGTCCTGATTCTCGGCACGCCCTCCTTGACGGGTGTCCCAATAGCCAACGTAAGGCATGGATGTTTTAATTGCATTCATATTGTTTATTTCTTTAATATCCCAGAAAGGAAACGATCGAATTTTGAGTAATTACGAGGGGGCAATGCCTCCTTGAGGGCTTGTTTCATAGCACTGGCATTCTGATAGCGGTCCTCCTGTTTGATGGCCGTAGCCTTGCGGGTAACTTCGAATACAGAATCAGAGATTCCCGGTACCCTTGGCAATACCATACCATGATGCAAGGCCTTTGACTCTGCCACTGTTGAAGCAGAGAAAGGATTCTGTTTGGTGATTAGTTCGTAGAGCGTAATACCGGCCTCATAGATATCCGTTGCCGAAGTGAGTTGGGGCTTGCTGGCCACATCCGAGAACTGTTCGGGAGCCGCATATTTCGGAGTGCCCATCATTCCTGAAGTGGAACTATTGATGGTTTCCGACACGTCAGCAATCCCCAAGTCCATCAGTCGGACATTACGTCCCTGCTCCATCATGATATTCGAAGGTTTGATATCCATGTGGATGATACCTTTGGAATGGATATATGCCAAAGCGTCGAGCACAGGCAAGAACAGTTCACAGATGCGGTGCTCTGCATTGGGCAGCGAACGCACGTGGGCATTGATAAACTTGTCAATGTTCTCTCCCCTCACATAACGGCTGATGATAAAGATAGGTCCCTGCCCTGGTGCCACTTCGCAACAACCTAACATCTCAACCAAATTAGGATGGCTGAACATGAGGTCGGCTTCCTGATGAGCCCTGCGACGTATCTCTGGGGTGTTGGCATAGCGGTCAACCACACGTTTCACTGCAACAGGTTCACGGGTCTGACAGTTCTGCCCGAGATACACCACTCCCATGGCGCCAGCTCCTAACGGTGCTTGCGATTCATCGTACTGATACCAATGTCCATAGGCATTCAGATAGATGATGTTTCCCTTTCTCGTAACCTGTCCTGGCATAAAGGTTTACTATTCGTTCGTACTGTCTAATTGGGCTTTCACCAGTTCTATACGGCCGTTGAAAAGGTCGGTATATTCCTTGTCGCCCTTGGCTTCAGCATACTTCTGACCTTGCATAAACAGTTCCAAAGCCTTCTTGAAGTCAGCCTCCTGACTCATTCTTGCCTCGCCACCCAAATAGTCGGTTGCCAATTCATAGAGCGCCTTATAACTCTCGGGATTAGCCTTTACAGCCTTTTCGGCATAGGCATGAGCCCTGTCTATATCACGAATGATGTCGTTATGGGTAGCAGCACGCAGTTCCTTGATTTCGTCAGTGGTATTCTCGATATCGGCAGGCTGTGTCAGTGCAGCCAAAAGAGCGATACCATCTGCAGCCTCCTTCTGATTGCCATACTTGTCGGCAACCTCAGTAAGTTGTTTGATACCATCTACAACTGTGGTAGGATCATTCAGCTGCTTGACAGCATCAGCAGCCATCTTGCCTGCATCAGGTGCCTTTTCTGCCACTACTTCCGTCTTCTGCTCCACTACTGGCTCAGGTTCCGGTTCTGACGATCCGCCCAGCACAAATGCCACGATGATGCCCAACACCACCACAGCACCGGCAGCAATACCTATCATTTTACCTTTGCCGCTCTTCACATCAGCCAGACTTGCCACCACCTGTCCTGCACTGGTAGCAGTAGGCACGGCATCAGCCTTCGACAAGTGTTCCAAATCCACACGCATCTCTGCAGCTGACTGATAGCGGTCTGCCTGTTTTTTGGCAGTGGCCTTGGCTACGATATTGCGTACAGCCTTATATGGAATCAGTTTAAGGGGTATCTTCTCGTTCAGCTGTTTCTTGATAAGCTCTGCCATTGTTCCTTCGAATGGCAGGGTGCCAGTGATAAACTGGAAGAGCATGATACCCACAGCATAGATATCGGTTGTCTTGTCTTGATTATGCACATCGCCCAACACTAATTCCGGTGCAGCATAGGCAGCCTTTCCTATGAACTGACCAGTACTGGTGAGTTGCTGGTCTTGTGTGTTCAGATTATCAAGTCGCTTTGCAATTCCGAAATCGATGATTTTCACTTTACGGTCAGTGGTAATCATGATATTACTTGGGTCCAGATCACGATGGATATAACCCTTATCATGAAGTGCCATCAAACCAGAAAGGATATTCTTCACAATGAAAACGGCAAAGCCGAAACGGTCACTTTGATATCTCTGATAAAGTTCTTGGGCAAAGGGAACCTCCTGACCATTCTTATCAGTAGTCTTGCCATTCAGTAAATCGAAGAGCATCACTCCTTGCAGGAGTTCGCTGACAACATGGAAACGCTTAATGGGGCGAGCACTCTCTGGATTCTCTACAACCTCTATAAATCCAAACATCTCTACCAAATTCTCGTTACTGATTTGGATAGAGGCTTCACGTCTGGCACGCTCTATAGCATGAGCTGGCAGGTCTTCAAACAGAAATTTGATGGCTACATCACGGCGCACGCCATTAGCCTCATTGACCTGTACACCTTTCAGCACTTGGCCCATCCCGCCTTCACCCAACGAAGGCAGGGAGGGGTCAACCTCATAGTGTATGCGTCTTTGTTTCTCTTCTTCTCCTTGTATATATATTAAAGGCATCGTATCTTACATCTTACATCATACTTCCTACATCATCTCCGTACCACCTGGCTCGTCAAAGCCGGCACCGCTCAAATCAACCGTACCTGTGTCCACATTACGATTGTCTGCACTATACGGACGGAAATTGTTCTGGGTAGCATCGTCACCGAATCCGCCACGGGGCTGTGTCTGATAACCCATATTATCGTTGGCAGCATCCTTATCCTCGACAAACTCTTCTGCTACTGAGAGTCCATACTCCTCGGCATCAATCAGGATAAGCAATAATTTATAGTTAGCACCGACAGTAATGATATCATTGGCCTTACAGGTATGGTTCTCATAATCCAACTCTTCGTCATTGAGGAACATACCCGTCTTCGAGCCTGTATCGCGGATGCTGGCTATCAACTTATGCGTACTCTTCATCTGTTTGATGCTCAATGTGGCATGCTTGCTGGATACCGACATCTCCTTCAGACAGATATCATTATCTTCTGAACGTCCGATGGTGTTGGTTCCTAAGTGCAGAGGCCAATACTCTCCGATACCCTTGCGCGAGATGGAATAGAGGAATCCCACTACTGGGGTGTTTGGTTTTGCCTTTGCATAGCCTGCAGAAGGTGTTGGAGCACTGCCTGGTGTGACATCATTCATACCTGGAATATAAGTCTCACTGCCTGTACGTTGACCACCATTGGAACGTGCATAAGGATTGTTGCCTCCCCTTACAAAAGTTTCATCTTGTTTCATACAATATTGCTGTTATTGGTTATTTAATCTATTTTTATTATCACAAAGATAGCAATTACTTTATACATTTCAAACTATCCCAATACTTTTTACACATTTTATAACATTGGTTTGTTTTCATTAACAAACGAAAAGAGCCACGCATCACGCATGGCTCCTTCTCCGATTTGAATTAGTAGTTGTTTTGTTCGTATATATCTCTATAGCTTTTGCTAACAGCTTTATTCCTGTTTCTGGGAGCAAAAGTACTAAAAAGAATGTATCGTTGATGCGTTTTGGGACATTTTTTTTGCGTAAACGTTTGCAACGTTACGGAATTATTCGTACCTTTGACGCCGCAAATTAACAGCATTAAACTTTGAAGACCAATGAAGAAACTGAGTTTAGTATTACTGACCGTGTGCCTGACGCTGGGATGTTGGGCACAGAAGACTGGTGAGACAGACGTGTTTACCACAGCATCGGGCAAGAACATCAAGATTACATGTATCAAACATGCCAGTATCATGATGGAATATGACGGGAAGACCATTTACTTCGACCCTGTCATCAACATGGAGCCTTATACCGACTTCACCACATGGCCCAAGGCCGACTTCATCTTCGTGACACATGAGCACCGCGACCACTTCGACACAATGGCACTGACGGAATTGCGCAGAAACTATACCGTCATCTATACCAACCACAATGTCTATTCCCAATGGGGAAGCGGTTATGCGATGGCTAACGGCGACAAGGCTGAGGTGTGCGACAACATCACGGTGGAAGCCGTACCAGCCTACAACACCACAGCGGGCAGAGAGAAATTCCATCCCAAAGGACGCGACAACGGCTATGTGCTCAATATCGAGGATCTGCGCATCTATGTGGCAGGCGACACGGAGGACATTCCCGAGATGGCCAATCTGAAGGATATCGACGTTGCCTTCCTGCCCTGCAACCAGCCTTACACCATGACACCCGAGCAGTTGGCAAAGGCAGCCAAGGTTATCAAGCCCAAGGTACTGTTCCCCTATCACTATAGCGACACGCCCATCCGCAAGGTCTGCATGTTGTTGGCAGGAAGTGGGATTGACGTGAGAATCAGGAAATACAAATGAGAATTGATATTTAACCAATATAAATTAAACAAGATGAGAAAACAATTTTTCAAAGAGGCTTTATTAGCCGTAGCCCTTGCCGCTTTCAGCAGCACTGCGGCCATGGGACAACAACGTGAAGAGAAGAACGAAGTGATTGACTGGTTGAAAGACGCTTCCGACCGCATTGAACTGCACGGATATGCACAGGGAGGCTTCAACTACACCCACCAGAACGGTGAAGACAAAGGAACTTTCGAGCTTAAGCGAATTCTCTTCTGGGCAAACGCCCAAATCACAGACAGATGGTCGTTCTTGTTCATGCACGACTTTTCGAGCGTTGTACAAGAGTATTACACCGACTATCGATTTACAAACAACAAGGCCTTGACCGTTCGCCTTGGACAGTTTAAGAACGGCGTTTCACTTGAAAATCCCCTATCCCCTACTTCGATGGAAGCTATCGACGTCTATTCAGAAGGTGTCACCTTTCTGACAGGCTGTGGCAGCGACCCACTGATGGGTGTGCAGTACGGACGCGACCTCGGACTCTCCATCTTCGGCGAGACCAACGACGGGAAATTCCGCTACGAGGCACAGGTGATGAACGGACAGGGTATCAACAAGAAAGACGGCAACAAGGAGAAAGACTTCATAGCCCGTCTGGAATACAGACCTGTTAAGGGGCTCAATTTGGTGGCTACGGGTCAGATAGGACGCGGACACGCCATTGCCAATTCTCTTTACAACCCCGACATCAAAGAAGGTGACAATTACAAGCGTAACCGCTGGACGGTTGGCTTCGATTATAAGTCGAAGAGCTTCAATCTGCACGGAGAATATTTGGAAGGAAAAGACGGCAATGCCACCAGTCGTGGTGGTTACATCACCGGATGCGTTCCTCTTTATAAAAGATTGGAGTTTGTAGGCTCTTACGATTTCTTTAATTTCAACACGTCGCTTGGTATGGATCAGCACAAGGTGATAGCTGGTCTGCAGTACTGGTTCTTCAGGAAATGCCGTTTCCAGGTGCAATATGTCTATAAGAGTGCCTACGTAGCCAATGGAGCCTTCCATCATGGCGGCTGCAGCCAGATTATGGCGCAGATGCAGGTTCGTTTGGATTATTCAAAGAAAAAATTTTATTAAGCGATGATTATAAAGATTCTTTTGACGATTGTCTTCTTTGCCGTGATGATCGGAGTGGGTGTTTACTCACGCAAACAGGCAAGCAGTGTTGACGGATTTGTATTGGGCGGACGTGCCGTAGGTCCCTGGCTGACGGCTTTTGCCTATGGTACGAGTTATTTCTCGGCAGTGGTCTTTGTGGGCTATGCCGGACAGTTTGGCTGGCGCTACGGTCTGTCGTCAGCATGGATAGGCATTGGCAATGCCATCATCGGTTCGCTGTTGGCATGGCTCATCCTGGGTCGCCGCACTAAGCTGATGACCCAGCACATCGAGTCGCGCACCATGCCCGATTTCTTCGGAACACGTTTTAACGACCAGGGACTGCGCGTGGTAGCCTCAGTCATAGCCTTCGTATTCCTCATTCCCTACACAGCCGGTGTCTATAGCGGCATTTCCCGACTGTTCGAGATGGGTTTCGACATTCCCTACGAGTATTGCGTCATCATCATGTCCATCCTGACAGCCATCTATGTCATCATAGGTGGATATAAGGCAACGGCCATGAACGACTTCATTCAGGGCATCATCATGCTCTTCGGCATCACGGCTGTCATCCTTGCCGTACTCAATGCCCAGGGCGGTCTGACTGCAGCAGTCGAAAAACTGGCACAGATTCCATCCGATGCCGACCCCTCCGTGAATGGTGGCTTTGCCTCATGGTTTGGTCCCGACCCCTGGGGACTGCTGGGTGTTGTAATCTTGACGTCACTGGGCACGATGGGACTACCCCAGATGGTGGGTAAGTTCTACTCAATCACCGACGAGAGCGCCATCAAGCGTGGCACCGTCATCTCCACCATTTTTGCGTTTATCGTGGCTGGCGGCTGTTATTTCCTCGGTGGTTTCGGACGTCTCTACGAGCCCGTCATTGGTGCCAATGGCAAGATAGCCTTCGACTCCATCGTGCCAGCCATGCTGGTCACACTGCCCGACGTGCTCATAGCCCTTGTGGTGTTGCTGGTACTTTCTGCCTCTATGTCAACCCTGGCCTCGCTGGTGCTCACCTCCAGTTCCACCATGACGCTCGACCTCATCTATCGCGACAAGAAGTCGCTGCCAGGCGAAGTGGAAGAAGGAACTATCGATGATATCGTAGCAGAGAAGATAGAGCGTCGCAAGGTGGTGGTGATGCGAGTGCTCATCATGTTCTTCATCGCCATCTCGCTGCTCATCGCCCTGAATCCCCCAACGTTCATCGCCCAGTTGATGGGCATCTCGTGGGGCGCTTTGGCAGGAGCCTTCCTCGCTCCCTTCATGCTGGGACTCTACTGGCGTGGTGTGACCACAGCCAGCGTATGGGCTTGCTTCATCTGGGGTGTCGGTCTGACTGTCATCAACATGTTGCTGGGCAATCCCATCAACCCCATCAGCTGTGGCGCCATAGCCATGGTAGGTGGTTTCCCTGTAGTATGGCTCGTCAGTCTCTTCACCAAGAAGATGAACAAAAACACCATCGACAGCATTTTCCAGTGCTACAAATGAAGTGAAGAGTGCACAGCGGGACGGTTCCGTTGTGCACTCTTATACAGAAAACAAATGAAAGATTCATACGCATTATTCTTCGACATTGACGGGACGCTCGTGAGTTTCATAACCCATGAGATACCCGACTCTACCATACAGGCATTGACACAAGCCAAAAAGAATGGCTCGCGGGTATATATCGCTACGGGGCGACCACCCGTCATCATCACCAACCTCGGCTCCATAGCCCACCTCATTGACGGATACATCACCACCAATGGGGCATTGTGTTATGTGGGCGACGAATTTGTAGGCTGCCAGCCCATCCCTAAAGAAGATGTCCTGACGTGTGTTGAAGACGCACAGGAAAAAGGCTACAGTCTTATTGTGGTTGGCAGGAAGGATGTAGCAGTGCTTGACCCCAAGGGTGATGTCGAACGCATTTTCCACCAGATGCTTGCCGTGACGGAATTCGATATGGCCTCACCATTGTCGGAAGTACTAAAGCAGGACATTCTGCAACTGACGCCATTCTTCTCTGCAGACTACGAGGCAGAGCTACTGGCCCGTCTGCCACATTGCATCTCAGGCCGTTGGCATCCGGAATTCACTGACATCACTGCCAATGGCGCTGATAAAGGCAAGGGCATCATCGCTATGGCAAAACACCAAGGGTTCGACCTCAACCGCACCATGGCCTTTGGTGACGGAGGCAATGACAGTTCCATGATTCTACAGGCGGGCATAGGCGTAGCCATGGGTAACGCCATTGATGCACTGAAGCAGCAAGCCGACTATGTCACCACCTCAGTAGATGATGATGGCATCCTGAATGCCCTGAAACATTTCAACGTTATTTAAGTCGTTTGGTCGCATTGTTTGCGACGACTATTGCGCTTGTTGATGAGATGGGTAATAAAGGTACTGTTACATTTTGCAAGGACTATAAGACTTAATGACTTTTTTTCAATTCTGCCATCTCAAGAAAAAATCAATAAAAATTTTGCATTGTAGAAAAATATTCTTATTTTTGCATCAAACTTTATATTACCTCTATATTAACCATTTAAAAACAAAACCGTTATGAAAAAAGTATTATTTAGTATCGCTATCGTAGCAGCAGGACTGCTCGTAGCTTCGTGTGGTAACAAAAGTGCTGCAAATGCAGATGGAGCAGATTCTACAGCTGTGGCAGACAACCAATTACCTGCTGATTTTGTACATTACGAGAGTACTTGCTATGCATTCGATTGCCCAGAAGCCCTAAAACAAGGACGAATCAACGACACAATATTCTTGAGCAACGCACCTGAAAGAGATGCAAATATCTCTGTCAACCTGGTTACTAACAATAAACCCACAGCAGAGACTTTTAAGCAGTTCGCTGAGAAAAAGATTGCAGAGAAAAAGAGAGATTTTGAGTTTCTTCAGGAGCCTAAAGTCGAAAACAACATCTTGACCATTCAATGTAAAGACGCAGACAGAGATAAGATTGTCGTATTTTTCTATGTCCTTGGCGAGAAAGGCAATACAGCATTCGGAAACTTCGCATATAGTCCTACGTCTGCCAACAAATATGAATCTGCTGTTGGTCCATTTATTAAATCAATTGTCGTGAAATAAAAGGCAATATACAACAAAGAGGATGTGCCCAAAATGAATTCATCAAAGGCACATCCTCTTTTTATGTTATCACAGATGTGTCACCTTCTTTGTAATAGACCTTAGCCTCTGCTCCTTGAGCAATCATAGGGCCAAACTCCTCTATGAGGAATTGCTCAGAGTTATCTTCCCATAGATTAGAAGCCTTAGCCCATTGTTCTATTAGTTGCTCCTGTCGCTCGTCTATCTCCCAGTTTGCTGGGCCTCCTTCGCGGCCTTCAGCTTTGCAACTTGCTGCAAGGCTTGCTGCCGCGTAGCATGCGATGATGGACGCCCCAATGAGAGGCGCACCTCCCTTGCTGAGTCCTGCATGCTCTGATAGATTGAATCGAGGAAAATCTTCTTTCCCATTTTGTATATCTTTTATGTAGTCATTAATTTCTTGTAACGCAATATCGGTAAAGCCTTCCTTGGCGATAATTCCGTATATCTGTTCTAGCCTCATGTCCTGCTTCCATTTTTATGCAAAGATAGGCAATATATTTGAGACTTCCAAATCTTTTTCTATTTTTTCGCCGTCATCTTTTCGTAGAGTTTGAAGAGACATTCCAAACGAGCTTCGTCTGAGGCGAAGGGATAGCCAGGATAGCAGCTCTCCACGATGTCATCGAGTTTGGCATGAGCCTCGCGCAAATCCTGTGGCATCTTGTCTGGGTCATAGAGTTCTGCCAAAGTCTTCTCTGGGTAATACTCACGGGTAATCAGCACTTCCTCTGCGGCCTCTTTTATCTTCTCCTTCTTCTCGTCTGAGATTTTGGGGAAGGGGAAGGTGTTGTAGCAAAGTTGGGCAGAGTATCGATAACGAGTTTCAAGTTTGCCACCAACCGTCTTCACCCAGACCATATGTAAAGCAGAAGTTAATATGCCAAAGAGCCACGTCGGGGCATCATAAAGAGCAAACGCCGCAAAGCTAGGAACTTTTTCTGAAACTTCCAAATTATAGAGCAACT
The DNA here is from genome assembly GCA_900316645.1 of uncultured Prevotellaceae bacterium. GTDB lineage: Bacteria > Bacteroidota > Bacteroidia > Bacteroidales > Bacteroidaceae > Prevotella. The sequence continues at coordinate 63,318 of ONDP01000013.1, read as the reverse complement.
TTTTTATTTTCCATCTTCAATCACCCTTCAAACATCTTCCATCAGACTTCAGATGTCACTCACCTGTCCCCGTGCCATTTTTTATTGTGGTTATTTTCGAGGAGCATCATAATAATCACGTGAAGGACCATGAGAAGAACAACTTTTCAATTCATTTAATACGAATAGAACAGTAAATGCACCTACAAGTAGTATAATGACACAAAAGCCTCCACTCCATGCTCCATCTTTTGCAGTATTTCCTTTTTGAGACCATGAATAGAAAAACATCACCACAAAAACTATGGCAACAATAATAAAAAATGTACCCATATGCGTTTTAAATTATATATTATTCTAATTTTCTTCAACTATTTTGATTTCTTCTTCCGTCAGGCCGTAGAGCTGATAAACGAGGCGGTCGATTTCGGATTCTAATGAAGAAACATTGGAATCATGATCTTTTGATTTCTCAATAAGAATTTTATTAACGATACCAACTATTTCCTGAGTGTTTTTAGCAATTTTGAAAGGCAGGGCAGAAATAGTTGCAGCTTTCAATGTATATGCTCCACCTGCAGTCATGATACCAATGAAATGGAAATAGTAGTGCATCAATTTACTATTCAGAAGTCCTAAGATGTACTTGATTGGTAGTTTTGTGGATGTCAAGATATAGCCATTACTCGGAAGGTAATGCTGTGCCGTATCTATTGTAAAAGCCCATTTATCAGCAGTCAAGCCCCATATGATTTTCTCTGGTCTTTCAAACTCTGGATAATATTTACATGCACGTAAATTCCACCAATCTTTCCCTTGATCAGCTCTTATAGATAGCTCATCTTCGTATTGAACTAGATGCTCAAAAATCGACGGATACTCATCCTTAATATCTATATCATAACCTGTTTGAAGAAGATAGTCGCTACTCTCATTGTAGTACCATTTCCGAATATTTCTTCCCTGGAGCATATTCTTAATGACATCCTTATTGTTGGAGTCTTTACATATTAGCTGCTGTCTTATGGCATCATCTATGATAAAAGCAGGATTATAACCTGTTGTTACGCCACGATAAATGCAAACACCCTCTATTTCAGCTAAAGAATGAGAACCATTTTCAATTTTGGCCTTCAAAGTGAGTTCTGTCATATCAGAGAATGACCATTCTTTTTCATCAAGATAGTCCTGCAAATATTTACCCAAAGTCTCTTGCCTCTCGATAAATTCCGGAATAAACTGTTCCTTCTTCAATTTGTAAAACCTCTCGTAAGTTAACCAATTGCCTTTGTCTACATTATATTTCGCAATTTCTATAATTACACTTGACACAAGAATATCCTCAAATACTTCAACCTGTTCGAAATTGATAATCTTTTGAATCGTATTGGAAGTTATCAACTCTCTCAAATTCTTACCATAGCCTGTATTGAAGAATTTATTGGTCGTGATAAAACTTAGCACTCCTCCCTCTGTAAGGATATTCATACCATGTTCTACAAAATAGATGCTCAAATCTGCTGTGCCAGAATAGACATTGTATATGTTTTTTAAAGTGCTGGCAATATATTTTAGTTTTTTTGCTTCAACATACGGTGGATTTCCAATAACAATATCAAAGCCTCTTTTGTTATCATCTTCAAATACATCTGAGAATACGGTCTGCCACTCAAAGAAAGGGATATTGATACTTGCCCTTTCTTGTAATGATTTACTTTCATCATTTAAATTCTCTATTAATTTCTCACATATGTCGAGAACTGCTTGGCGTTCCTGAGTGAATTCTGCCACTTGGGCTTTATTTTTTTTGCGCCCCTTTTTCTCTGATATCCCAAATATGCCTGCCTGTTCTACCGTTGCATTCTCCCAAGACTGTTTCTCGTAATCCAACTGATACCATATAATATTAAGAATATGATTCTTGATGGCTATTTCAGAACGATACTTCTCTTCTCCAGACAATGTAAAGAAGTGTTTTTGCTCTTCTTGTAATGCTTTCTTCTCTGGTCTAATTCTAACAAGGCTTGAACGCAATCTACTCGTCCCAATATTTGTTGACAAGTCAATATACTGACCATCAAAGGTGGTTATCAAGGAGTTTCCTTCAACTATTTTATAATCAAGGTTGGGCAATGCCTGAGGTGTTTCTTCATCAACAATCAATGATAACCAAAAGCGGAGACGAGCTATATCAACTGCGCCTTTTTCTATATCTACGCCATATATATTTTGCTGGATGATGTGCTTTTTGATTTCAGTAGCTTTGCTCTGCTCTATACCTTCAATGGCTGTGCGGCAAAGGAAGAGTTCTTTCAGTAGACCCATTGGAAAAGCGCCAGAGCCAATAGCTGGGTCGCAAATCTTAACGTTGCAAAGTGCTTCATCTACCTGTTGACGGAACTTTTTGTTTGTACCAAGTTTTTCTACATCATGTGTAGTCACAAACTGACGAAGAGCCTCCTTCGTTGCCTCATCTTCTATGTTTGTCTGAAGGTAGGATATCAAAGACTCACGACACATATAGCCGACGATTTCCTTTGGTGTGTAGAAGGCGCCTTTATCCTTGTTGTCTTCAAGCAAGTTCTCAAAGATTCTGCCAAGCATTTCTGGGTCAACACCAACTTCTGCATCATCGGGATCGTTCTCGTCGATTGTGAAGTTATAGTAACTAAAGAACTCCAATAGTCCTCGCATATAACTTTCTGGTAAGGAGAATTTTGTCTCGTCAGCAGCATCTCTTTCAAAAAGCCCACCATTTAGATAAGGAACACGTATATTCTTACCGAGGGAAGGAGAAACCAAATCATTGGCCCGTTCAGTATTCAGGTCATTGAACAATACTTCGAGTACATTGTCAACAAAGTTGTCTTTGTCTTCAGTCCTGTCAAATAAATCCTTTATAAAGCTTAGACTTCCCTCGCCCCATGACTTGTCTGCAGGCACACCCAGCCAGCCTTTCTTCTGAAGGAACTGGAGGAATACAAGTCGTCCCATTAGTTTCTTAACGTAGTCACGGACAGATTTCTCGGGATTTGAGAAATGAGAGAATTCTTGCATAATTTCAGGATTGGATTCGCCCACAATCTTTTCTTCCCATTTATTGGCAACCTTTACCATACGTTTGCCTGTAATATACTGAATGATATCCTCGTATTGCTTCTTATACCCATCAAAAAACTCTTTGGATAATGCCTCAACACTGAAAGCTTGAATAATGTCCGAAATCGCTATATAACCATTTGTCTTATGTTTATGGAACAAAGACTGGAAATTTTCTGCTGCGGTTCTACATGACTGTTTGGGTCCAAGCAAAAATGTATATCGTTTACTGTCTGTAGACTCTTCCTTGTTAGCGCTTTTATGACAATATGTGAAACGCCAGTTCCATTGAGTTGTATCTTCATAGTGGAACAACATGAAAGCATTAGAATATTGGTCCATTATCCTGCGGACAAGGCTTTGTATGGTTACCCTATTGCGTTCCATCATAATGTAATCTGATACGGATATATCGAATATTTGCAGAGGTTCGCCATCGATATATATCATTCCCACATCTTTGACACTTCGAATACCTGTAGCATCTGCCATTCTTCGATATTCAGGATAACCATCAAGGATTTCCGTTTCATATCCATCGACAAATTCTTCCTCTCCAAAGATTGGATAGATGATATTCTCTAAAAAGGATTGACTTCCTTGATATTCCTTACTGAGATATTTCTTTAAGTCTTCTGTATTCATGATGTGGAGATATTATTTGATTGTTCCTAATAGAATAGATGGCTTACCTTGTTTGCCCTCGACATTTGTGACAAGTTTTCCTATTTCACGCTCTAATATGCTGTCAATATCATTTTGTGACAAGTCAAACAGCTTCCTTTCTTCTAGTTCTGCGCCTATAGCAATAATCTTCTTAATGATATCATTACTTCCCTTGTCAACAAGTTTCCTTGCCCTATTGAGAAGTTCTTTTGATTTAGTTGACAATTCATTTTTCTTAAACAAATCTGAAATAATTCCTTTTGCTTTTGTAGCTTTATCTCCTGCCCTTGATTTGTTTATTCGAACAAAATGTTGGTTATAAGTCAAGATAGCTTTATCTGACAAATCTTTCCAATTATCAGGCAAAGATACACTTTGCGCATTCTCTGGCACCTTCATTTTCTCAAGCATATCCAACATTGAAAGGACCACACCTTTAGGTGCTTCTCCTTCTACCTGATTTACACTAATGGCAAGACGTGCAGAACGAGGAGCCTTTACAATAAAGTATGCTGTTCCACTCTTTGCCTGAGCAATCTGCCAATCATCAGCAGCTTGCTCTATCTGCTGATAACGTAAGAGATGCTTTTCTTTATATTGTTTTAATTCATAAATATATTTCTGCATAGGTGATTCTTCGCCTTCTGCTGCTTGCTGAATAGGAAAGTTATATACATCCTCATCATTTGTATATATTTTGTTGTCTTCTCCGAATAAGGTATGGAAAGACTGTAGCTTAGTGTGTGCTTTGCGTACAAGTTTGATTTGAGAGTCACCCTGGGCACTTGGCATGAAGTTATACACATAGATATTTGGTTCCTTTGAGCCAATACGATTTACACGCCCTATGCGCTGCATCAGGCGAGTGGAGTTCCAAGGTGTGTCATAGTTTAGAATAACATTAGCACGATGCAGGTTTACTCCTTCGGCAAGGACCTCGGTAGTAATGATTACATCATAGTCATTCTTCCAGTCACCTTGATAATTCGCATCAAAGTTTTCTTCTATTGCCTTTTCTTGGTCATCGCGATTTGCGGCTGTGATAATTAACGGCCTATGGTGTCTTGCTCTGACTGCACGAGCCAAAGACTCTACAGTACCAATGGCCTCCGAGAATATAACAAGTTTACCAGAGGTATTTATCTCTGGGTCAAACAATTCGTTCTTAAGACTGTCTTTGAAAGCATCATACTTAGGGTCTTCTGAGTTATTTGCCCATCTGTCGTAAAGACTTGAAATCAAGTCATAGTCTTCCCTCAGATGCTGAATATATTCTTTTCTAAAATCACTACGTTTATACTCGGCGTTCTGTCCTCGAGTATTACGACCCTCCTTTGTTAACTTCTCTATTTTGTTTCTTATATCGGCAACACAATCTTGGAATGTTACGGTCTTGCCTTTTTTCTGCTTCTTATATTCTATGTTAAGTTCCTTATTTACATTTACCTGTGGGCAAATGAAAATAGTGTCATTCTCCCACATCTTTATCATATTTTCTGTATAGGTGCGAAGATTAAGCAAAGAATCTTTAAATGCAGTAAAAGAACTTTCAAGACGCTTTACCAAAAGTATCTGCATAATCTTAGCAAGCTGTTTGGCTACCTCATCAGGATTTCTGTTACCTCGACCAGCATGCTTTTGGGCATTTTTAGCATCTTTGAAATACTCGATAGCACGATAGCGATAATAACGAAGCCAGTCGTCGGTCTTTAGCTTCTCCTCTTCTGTAGGAGCAATTATCGTTGTCGTATCAGAGAAAAGCTGTGCCAGTTCTTCATCCATATAATAATCCAAGGTGTTCGGACCGATAACACGTGGGAATATGATTCCCTGCTCCTGCATATCTTTCTCGTAATACTTTTTGATATCGGTTCTTGTGCGGCGTTCCAATATATCATTCAGGACACAATCACGAATCTGCTTAGATAGTTCTGCTAGCCTATTTTTACGCTCTAAGTCTGGTATGGTAGTCCGGTTACTTATAAGAATATCGTATTCTCTATTTACTTGAGTAAAGAATCTTTCCAGATTGCCACCCTCAGCCTTCTTCAAGGTACTATCATTGTGATTTCTCTCAAAGAGGTAAATTTGATTCTTCAAGTCATTTGGTCTGTTGTTTTGTGGGGTGGCAGTCAGAAGACCTACATATGGATATTCGCCCATTTCTGAGCCTATTCGTTGGATAAGGTCATCAAGAGTCTGATACATAATTGTGTTGCTATTCCTGAACTTATGACTCTCATCAATTAATACCAGTCCATAGTTCTTGTATTGGAGGTCTTCACCAAATTCTCCTGTATCGGCATCATCATCGTCTTCTTCTACCTCGTCATCAACATCTACCAGTTTACCAACACTACCTGTAGTTATGAAGTCTATAAATGGCGAAATCTTCTCTTCACTATCTTTGTCAAATTGTGCTATGGTTTTCTTCCATGCTGACTGAATAGCTGGAGGTGTTATAATAAGTACTTTTCGCTCACGGCCATCATCTGTTGGGACAGATAGGAAACGCTTAATGATAAGAGTACCGACAATAGTCTTGCCTAAACCTACGACATCAGCAAGCATAAAACCACCATGTTCGTGCATGATACCAATGCAGCGCTTTACGGCTTCTATCTGGTATGTAAGTTTGTGGATATCTATAGGTAGATAGGATTCTATCTGTTGGCCCAAATCCTTATCTACTACATCACCAAATTGTAGTTGGAGTAACTTTATGTATAGTTCGTATGGGGTGAATGGCTCGATAGTATCATCGGCTACTGGTTCTGGGTCAGGTTCTGGTACATTAATATCGGGGCCCATCTTAGATTGGGTAACCTGAAGAAGGAATTCTTTTTCCCAAGAAACGGAATCTTCCCACTTCTCATTAAACCAAAGCAAATGTGACTTATTCTTCTTGAATTGTGGGTCGAGAGAAATTACATCACGAGCTTCTATTTCCAGAGCATTCAATTCCGAATTCCCCTCCATACCACGCTGGGTAAAGTTAGTACTACCAATTATTCCATAACCTACAGGGATTTCTTCTTCATTATCATATCCTTTAAAGATGTAGCATTTAGAATGAAGGAATTGATCTTTCAATTCTCCTTCTGGCTTGTATACATGAATCTGGAACTTTTCGTTATCCTCATTCTTCAAATTATCGACCAACATCTGAACTACCTTGACATATTGTTCCTGCGCAGCAAATTTGTCAAGGTCAACACGCCAAGCTTGTTCTTGCTTGTCATATCTGCCCTTGGTAAAACTTTCAGTATCTGAAGAATAAAGATAAGGGTCTTTACCTATGAGCAAACGGAATTTACTGCCTTCACGGGAAAGGAATTCTGCAAGTTCGTTAAAAACAAGTGCAGTTCCTCGCAAATCCCAAAAGCCAGTTGCAATAGACACTTCTGTCACATTCCTATCTTTCAGACATTCTTTGAGGACATCTGTCATATTATAGCCCTCTTTAGAGTTGTCAATAAGTGTTCTTACAAGTTTCATAGAATATAGTTTTAGTTAAGCGACCTCAGGACACAAAAGAAGCGCGAGTCATGGCTCTTCTCTTGAATCTTGAGGTCCTCGGAATGTACCTGTAACACTAGATATAAGTCATGCCCGCGCTATACGCACGGGCATCGGCTGACTTACTCAAAGTGTTACATCATTGAAATTTCCGAGGTTTCAAGATTCTCTGAATAAATAGCTGATGCTATTATTTAACCCTCAAAAGTCTCACCAGCGGCTTCCACTGAAGTCATGATGCCAGTGATTAATTGCAAAATTACAAAAAGTTTTGAGAATAGCAAAAGAAAAAGAGGAAAAAATGAAAGTTGCTTTTAGTTATTTTCTTTTAAAATTACCAGCAATCTTCACAGAGGGCTGGACAAAGAAATTAATCAAAAAAAATCGTGTAGTTGTAAAAATTTTTTAATGTTAATAGAAAATCGTTGGTTTACTCACTTCGTCTCCATTCGCGACTTCCTTTTTACGCTCTGGGCAGGCAGAAAATTTTGCCAGGCCTAAAAGCAAATTTTTGTTGCCCTGCGCTCCAATTCCATCGTTCCTATTGACAATGCAAAGGTAATAAATTTTCGTGAGCAAAACAAATGATTTGTGTAAAGAATTTAGAAAGGATGCAGTAGTCACAGATCACAGATCACAGTTTCTGAAATAGAAAACAAGTAAAGAGAGGTGTATTTATATATTAATTATATATATATTATATATAATATATATATAATTAAAATTCACAATTTTGATAACTGTGATTTGTGATCTGTGACTTTTGTGACCACGTTTCTTGTGTCTGTCATATCTCCCGAAAAGGTTGACTTTCCCTCCTGATATAGTTGACTACCATTGCAGGGACAGTTGACGCTATTCCTGAAAAAGTTGACGAATTAATTTGGTTATCTGGTATCTTTCAGATTTCAGTATTTCAGTATCGAAAATTGAGAAAATTGAGCGAAATTATAGTTTACTATATATATAATATATATATTATATATATAGTACTATACAAATTCGACTATCCGTATTTGAAATTCAAAAAACTGAAACTGAAATCTGAAATCTGAAAGTTAAAATTAAAGAATTGAAGGATATTTGGATAATTCAATTGAAAAGTGTAACTTTGCAGTTGGTGAATAGATTGAAGAAATTGAATACATGAGAAAGATAAAAAGCCTATTTGTACTTGTAAGTATATTAGTTCTGACGGCGGCTTGCTCAAACAGCGACAACGACAGCGACAGCGACGTGGCGAGACTGCAAGGCAAGATTGTGTCGTATAACGAGTTTGACGGAGCTATGCTGGATATCACAGAAGCAGACATGACGAAGGCTGGATTCTCACTCGGCGACGTCATCAGCCTCACCATCGACGAGCGGACATTCATCATGCCATACTACGACGGCTATTATACCCACCACGGAGAATTACTGTGCGTGGCCTATCCCACCTATCCAAGCATCTGCTTCACTGCTAACAACACCGGACTCCCCGAGGAACTCAGAGGACTGGAGGGGTACGACGTCACCATCAGTATGGTGGAAAAGTATGGGTGTCTCGACGTACAAAATGCCATGAACGTCACTTATTCCAACGAGCGAGATGACTATTCCGACCTAACGGATGCGGAGTTCGCCAATGCACGCACTGTGGAAGCCGGCAACATTGTCAGTGGCATACTGCACCGAAGTACGACACCATTTACCAATGATATCAACCGTGCCTACTATGTTGCGACATATTTGGAGAAAGAAAAGGTGAAATCGGTGCTCAACCTCGCTGACACCGAGGAGAAGATGCTATCATACGATATGCCTGCCTACAGCCGTCAGCTGTGGGAAAGCGGCAACGTCATATTGTGTCCGCTGAAAGCCGACCCAACAGCAGATGAATTCGTCAACACCCTGGTTGCAGGCCTGAAGGAACTGCCGTCACACCCTGCTCCCTATCTCGTGCATTGCATGGAGGGCAAGGACCGCACTGGATATGTGTGCGCACTGCTGGAGGGGCTGTGCGGAGCGACCTACGAGGAAATAGTGGCAGACTATCTGGTGACCTATTACAACTTTTACTTGATGACGCCTGAGGATGCCCCCGAAGTATGCAACACATTAGTGACGCTGAGATTGAACCCCTGTCTGATGTTCTATGCCGGTATCAGCGACGAAACACTACTGCCCGACGTCGATTTTGCTCAGGCATTTACTAACTTTCTGCTTACCCATGGTATGAGTCAGGACCAAATCGACGCATTGGTATCGGCACTAACTACAAATCACTTATTGCAACGACGATAGCGCACTGCCATGTAAATGCAGGCACACAAGGCGAGGGCTACGACGAGGACCGTCCAGACATCACCACTTAAAAAGGATTCGAAAGCGGTGGGAGGCGGGGCTAAGTCCATGTGCTGCACTTTGACACTGTCAACTTGAAGAATGGTGTCGGCTGTGTCGGGCCGATGAACGATTCTCGGCATACGAGGCGGTTCCAGAATAATGTCTAATAGAGTCATAGCGTTTCGCATTTAAAAGATGATATCATACAACATGTAAACAAGCAACCCCGACAGGAAACTGATGGAATTGCACAGGAAACTATAGATGAACGACTGCTTCCACTGACGGACGACAAGCATGTAGCCAAGCGCTTCCAAAACAATGACTACCGCCTCGGCTGTGAACAGGACGATGTCATCCCCCTCCAGACAGATCATCAGGAAATTCAAGGGGATGTTGGTCAGGATATTCATGACGACTGAGGCCAACAATACTTTCCTCCTGCGCTCACGAACGAAAAGCAACACACCCAACTCGATAGCGATGGTGGGAACGAGGGCAAGTAACAGTATTTGCAGCAATTCCATAGGCAATACGGGGTTTTATAGCAATAAAAGATAACTGGGCACTAAAGCGGCAGCAAGCAGTCCGAAGGCAAGACCTTCGTGCCCCTTCAGCACGACATTGGCAAAATAGAGTGTGACAGGCATGGTGAGATTGACAGCCAGCAATCCCAACAGCAGGACGTAATGCCCTGCGTGGCGGAACAACAAGCAACCCACGACAGCCAATAACATGACACCGACAGCCGGCACCATTCCCAACAGGTGCACCAACCAGCCACCTGACATCTTGCCCAACATGGAGACTAAGCCTATCAGCAGTACAACGTCAGTGGTCCTGCCAAAGGGCGACGAGAAAGCGGTTCCGAGATGAGCGCGCAGGGCTACCACACCCATCAATGCCAGAACTGACAACAGGATGAACATCTGCGAGAAGGAACGAGCGATCTGGTCGTCAGACAGATGCGCCAAGGAAGCTGCGCGAGCGTCGATATGCAGATAGAAGGCTGCCAAGACACAGAGGGCAATGAGGAACAGTGAGAGGAGCATCCACGAGAAGAACACCATGCCGATGGCCAGTCCCATTGCTCCTGTCGATACAAACACACCTAAAGCCCGGATGTCGTTTTCCGTAGTGAGTGTTACCTGCTTGCCGCCCCACACATGGAACAACGAATTACCAATGCCCAAGAGGGCGGCAACCGGCATCAGCGACAACTGCCACAGCGGAAGCGACAACGACACCAGCACACCAAGAGCAAGGAAACCCACCGACAACAGCAGCAGCCAGTGTCGGTGGGTCAGTCGGTCGGCTATCAATCCTGTCAACGGCTGACCCAGAAAAGCCAGAACATTGTATAACAGGAAGACAGCGAGTATGTTTTCAGCATTCGGGGAAGCCACCGTCAGATACAGGCAACAGAGACAGATTCCGTCGACCAACAGATGCATCACTGCACTGGCACCCAACAGTAAGCTAACCTCCCTGGTCACTGTTCAATCACTTGAATCTTGCTGTCGCCAGGCTTGAAGAGCAGGCCCTGACACTTCTTAGCATCAGCCTTGTAAGCCTTCAGCTCTACCTTATCCCATTGTATCTGGTCGGTACGCTGGGCAAGAGGAGCATGAGGAATGAGACTGCCGTCGCGCACGAGGATGACACAGGGAATCTCGCCAACCTTGATGGTCTGATAACCACCTTCGTACACCTTACCGCTCTGATAGTCAATCCATTTGCCACGAGGCAGATAGACGGTGCGACTATCACCACTCTCCAACAGGGGGGCTACGAGTATCTGGGAACCGAACATATACTGGTCCTCAACAAGCCAGGCACCCGGATCGTCGGGGAATTCCACCAACAGCGCACGAACCATAGGCAGTCCGCGCTCCGTGCAATCCTTGGCCTGTGCATAGACGTAAGGCATCAGACGATACTTCATCTCGGCAGCCTGACGGAAAGCCTTGGTAAAGCTCTCGCTGATGAGCCAGGGCTCGGTGGGAGGTGCACCATGCGCACGGGTATGACTCGACAGGAAACCGAACGGCAGCCAGCGACGATAGATATCCTCAGGCGAAGCAGTGACGAAACCGCCCATATCGTGACTCCAGAACGAGAATCCGCTCAAGCCGAACGAGATGCCACCACGAAGGTCGCCCAACATACCGGTATTGGTGGTTGCAGCATCGCCACCCCAGTGGAGGGCATAGCGCTGCGAGCCTGCCCATGCCGAGCGAGCCCAGATGACACCCTCGCCGGGATGTGAGCGCTCCACCTGTTCCCATAGCGCCTTGTTATAACGGACGGGATAGAGATTGTGCTCATAGAGTCCGCCACGTCCGTTATGATAGAAACCATCGTAAGGAGCTGCCTCGCCGAAGTCGCACTTAATGGTGGCGACACCCAGTTTCATGAGTCCCTCAATCTTCGACTGATACCAACTGACTGTCTTGGGATTGGTGAAATCGAGCACAGCATCTTCGTAAGGCAGACTGCCAGCAGCATTACGGACAGCCATACCACCATCCACTATCTCGCGGAAGAAACGGTTCTTCGGGGTGAAATAGGGCAACTGCCACAAACAGGTGTGGAAACCGTCGCGCTTCATCTGGTCGAGCATTCCCTTGGGGTCCTTAAAACGGTCTTTGGCAAATTCGTAGTCGCACTGCCAGTCAACACCGAACCAACCCGTATCGAAGTGGATAACATCGGAGGGAATCTTATGCTGGCGCAGTTTCTTGGCAATATCCAGTCCTTCTTCCTGTGAGAAGTAAGTGATACGGCTCATCCAGGTGCCGAACGTCCACAGGGGCAGCATGGGGCTCTTTCCTGTAATATTGGTATATTCATTGAGAATATCCTTAGGTTCGCCAAAGAACACAAACATATCCAACTGTTCGTCAGCCATGAAGAGGCGGTCGGCTCCGATGTAGGAGGCTCCGAAGTCGGCTGTAACCGGGGCTGAGGTATGCATGAAAATGCCATAGCCACGATTGGAGAAGAAGAAGGGCACGGGTTTATACTGTCCGTCGGTTTCGGGGCCCTGGGGGTCGGTCACCATGATCTGTACCTTCTGCCCCACCTTATTGAGTGCACCAAACGACTCACCACATCCGTAGATACGTTCGCCTGGAGCAATGGCCAGCACGGGATTGATGCTGCGCGAATTGTCGGAACCGCGTTTGATAAACGAGAAAGGCAGCAGTTTCACCTGCGACGAATCGTTGTCGATGATATGACGTGTCTGCGTCATCACCTTGCCGTGCTTATCTTTCAACACGATGCGCCAAGGATATTTCTGAATCTCAATGCTGCCATATTCCGTCTTGTATGCGATGGTTTTCCCATCGCTAACACCCTTCCAAGCCGACGTGGCAGGCACAGGACCCGCCAACATCACACTCTCGCTGTCGCTGCGCGGAGCCTGGATGGGTGATGTAGCCATACGGATGCGCACACAACGTGGGCTGACGAAATCAATCTTAAAGGAGAGATTGGGGTCGTTATCGTATTCTGTATCAGGGAAATCGAGCGTATGCATCCGCACGGGCCAGTAGCCATTCAAATTGAAAGCCTGACGGGGCGAGAGGCGATAGCGTTTCCAATTCAGTTGACCTTCACCCTTCGCCACGTCGAACGAAGCCAGGGAATCAGCCAGGAAATAAGTATTACTCAGGTCAGAGAAATCGCCCGATTGGTCTTTGGGCATACACTGCAGGTACTGGATGCCTGCCGAAGTCTGCAATTGCGCCTGCGCTGCCATTGAGGCACCCAACAGGCAAGTTATGGTTAAAATAGTCTTTTTCATTGTTCTTATTTCTTTACTTTAAATTCTATCACATCAGATTGTAGCATCGGCGACTTGGCAGTTATCGATCCATTGCCACTTACCACAACCATGCACTTGCCAAAGAAAGCCTTGCGCTGGGGAGCCTTGAAATTCTCCATCGAGGTCTGGCAGCCATTGTCTGTACCCAGAATCTTTCCATCGCCTTCGCTAATAAAATAAATCATATCATCTGCCCATGGACAAAGGTTACCGTCCTTATCCACCACCTCGGCTGTAATAAAGGTAGTGTTCTTTCCCTGATAGTCTTTCGAGAGGCGGATTCTAGCTGGTGCACCTGCTGTCTTAATCGTCTGTTCACCAACGATATGGCCATCCTTACGGGCCACTACTTTGACTTCACCTGGATTAAAGGTGACACGCCAACCAACATGATATTCTGAATTCAGCTTCGCCTTCGTATTGTGCATATCATAACGCCCCTCTGGCTGTTCTCCCGTCTTACGACGTACGCCCTGACTTTTGCCGTTGATGAACAACTCCACCTCGTCAGCATTGTTATAATAGCACCACATATCAATCTGCTGACCTTCCAACCAGTTCCAATGAGGGAAGAGATGTAACACGGGTTTCGTCGTCCACTCACTCTGATACATATAATAGGTGTCCTTCGGGAAACCGGCGAGGTCGATGACACCGAAATAGGAGGAACGGGCAGGGAAACCATAGGGCGTCGGTTCACCGATATAGTCAAAACCTGTCCAGATATACTGTCCACCCACAAAGGCATTGTGCTTCACCACATCCCATGTCTCTTCATGAGTAGAACTCCAAGAGGCATGCATATTATCATACGCAGAACACATATAAGAAGGATCGGTATAAGGGAGCCACCACTCCTGCGGAGCCCACGTTATCTCGTCGGAAGGCATCTTATAATACCCACGTGTCTGTAATGCCGATACGCTCTCTGAGAAGATAAACGGCTTGCCTGGGAAGTTCTTAGGCACATCCTTCACCCACTGGTGATGGTAGTTGAAACCAATGATATCAATGGCGCCACTCTTAAAGAGGTGGTTATTGGGATCAGGCTCATTACAACCGGCAAGGATAGGTCGTGTCGTATCATAGCGTTTCACGATATCTGCCAAATGACGCGTCAACAGAGAGTTAGGGCTCATCTCCTCACCATGAGCCAGCGTAGAGGCGTCGTGGCCTGCGTTTAGAATCAGATTCGCCTGTTCCAGTGTCAACTCATCAGCGTCAGCACTCGACCACTGCTCCAACACCTCATTACCAATAGACCACATCAGAATACTTGGATGGTTACGATCACGGAGTATCAGATCTGAAAGGTCACGCTCATGCCACTCTTCGAAGAAACGGGCATAGTCGCCAGCAGTCTTCTTACGTCGCCACATGTCAAAACTTTCATCCATCACGATGATGCCCATCGTATCGCACATATTCAGCAACTCCGGAGCTGGAGGGTTATGCGAGGAACGGATGCTGTTGACACCCATCGCCTTCAACTTCGAGAGCTTACGGTGCATTGCGTCCTCGTTGACAGCAGCACCCAGGCAGCCGAAATCGTGATGTTCACAGACTCCGTTCAACTTAAAATTCTTGCCATTGAGCCAGAAGCCTGTCTCTGCATCAAACTTAAAATCACGGAAGCCCGTCGTCGTCCATACCTCATCGACAACCTTTCCACCAACCAACACCTGCGTGCGAACCTTATATATATAAGGATCCTCTACCGACCATAGATGGGGATTCTTGACCTTTAAACCAACCTCCTTACCTGATGCATCATAGACGGTGTTACGTACCTTATAATTGTTTCCTTCCACATCAGCTTCAACCTTTATCTGTCCTGTCTTGGCATCTGTCTGGACATGAACTCCCCAGTGTTTCACATGGACAGCATTGGTCTTTGTCAGCCACACATGGCGATAGATACCGCATCCGGAATACCAGCGCGAGTTAGGCTGGTCGGAATTGTCAACCTTCACTGCAATGACATTATCTCCTCGTTTCAGATATTTCGTAATATCATACTCGAAACTCGAATAGCCATAAGGACGATGCCCCACTTCCTGTCCGTTGACATAGACTGTCGAGTTCATATATACTCCATCAAACTCGATAAAGTAACGACCACCGGGCTCCGCTTCACAATCGAGGAGAAAGTGTTTCCTGTACCAGCCGATACCACCAGGCAGAGCACCACCGCCAGCACCGCTGGGATTACCAGCATAAAAATCGCCTTCAATTGCCCAGTCGTGAGGAAGGCAAAGCTTTCGCCAGTGGTTGTCATTATACGTCGGGGTGGCCATCTGAGCCGAATCGCCCAAAATGAACAACCAACCTTTATCAAAATTATCACGCTGTCGAGCCTGCATAGACAGGGCAATAGCCACCAAGGCTACACTAAGAAAAAAAAGTCTTTTCATAAAATTATGCTTCTATAATATTATGGATGAATGGGAATTTCTACTTCAAAACGAGCACCAGGACCTGCATAGCTGGTGTCGAGGCGGACCGTTCCGCCCAATCGGTTTGCCATGGTGCGACTTAAAGGCAGTCCGAGACCCACGCCCACCTTGAAATTATCGAGTTTTACAAAACGCTCAAAGATATGTTCTGCCTCGTTGGCAGGAATACCACAACCTGTGTCTTCCACTTGCAGCAGCAGATGAGCGGAGTCGGTGGAACAACGCAGGGTGACCACACCAGTCTCGGTATTCTTCTCAGCATTTTCGAGCAAAGGATTGATGATGCGACGCAGTACCCCCTCGTTGGTGTCGAAGGTGAAATCATCGTCAACAGATGTCTCGAAACGGAATTGGGTCTTGGTGGGAGGAAGTGTCTTCTGGAAATCGGACAACAAGCGACGCAGCAAGTCGTTGCAAGCCACTGAGGTCAGCTTGTATTCTTCGCCAGAAGTCTCGTTCAATGACATTTCAAGGACCTCGTCAACCATCTTCGTGATACGGTGGGTGTTGTCCATCACCGTCTCGGCAATACGATGGCGCTCATAGGGACTGACATCATAATCGGGATCGGCAATGACCTGCGCATAGCCACTGATAATGTTAAGAGGAGTGCGCACCTCATGGCTGATGTTCTTGATAAATGCCGTCTTCATATTGTCCGACTCCAGCACGCGCTGGTAGGCTTTCTCCATCTCTCGCCAGTGGCGGCGACGCATTTGCAAGATATAGATATAGGCCATTATTAGCAACAGCAACAGGAGGATGATGAAAGCCAGACCATATACCCATAAACGATAAACATGGCGTTCGGCTTCATAGACTTTCAACTCGTTCTGAATACCTTGCATAGAACTGCTGAGCAGCAAACTGTTGATAGAGTCCGTTTCGGCTGTGCCCTTCTTGAGTGCTTCAAAAGCCTCTTGCCAACGACCTGCACGAGACAATATCTCTGCCTGTGTCTCATAGGGGTCTTCTTTGTTTTCACCTGCCATTCGCACTGCTTCGTCAATATTGCCCAACAAAGTCTGATAATATATTTCCAGCCGACGGCCATGAACGGTGGACAAGCCTTTCTCCAAGCCTTGACGATAAGCCTCGTAGCCCTCCATGAAGCGCTGTGTGTCGCCCAAGGTGTAATAGCCCAACGTGCGACGGGCCTCGATATCGAAAACGCGATCCGGCTGTGTCTTCTGGGCAATAGCTACAGCTTGGTCAATCAGTCGCATGGCCTCTTGCGGATTCTCAGTCATCAGGATGTTGACCAGATTCATGTAGATAGGCGGTTCGCTTTCCAAATAGCCCTCCTGCTCCATACGACGTATCACATCCCAGAAACACTGTTTCGCACTTTTCTTGTCGCCACAATAGTTATAGATATGTCCCATCATATTGATGGCCATATACATTTCCTTGTCGAGTTTCTTCTCCGTCAGTTCTCGCGACAGCTGGGTGGCCAGCTTATAAGCTTCAAAGATGCGCTGACGGTTCAGTTCGAACACAATCTCATTACAACGCTGGGTATAGTATACATGAACATCCCCCTGTCGGGAAAGATAATCTTCCAAAGCGCTGACAGCTTTGAAGAAGCGTGCACTGTCGCCTGAATTAAAGGTATGATGCACAGAGTCACGAAGGGTCAGATATTCCTTCGACTGCTTATAATCGGAAGAATTGTCGGCATGTGCTGAAACTGACGAGGCGAGCACTGCTATGGTTAGTATTAAATATTTTAGTTTCATACCTGCAAAGATACATCTTTTATTTTAATATGCAATCATATAGCAGCGAAAAATTACAAACGTTTAATATGACACAGCAACAACCTGCCGTCGCCATCACGAAGATGCATGCCATTGCCCTGGCAATAACGGAATAAGGAACAGTCGGCACAAGCGTCACGACGCATCCAGTCATGGTTGCGATAAGGCAGGAAACGGTGTTCCCATACATCCATGAAATCGTCTTCGTAGATATTTCCCTGATGATAGTCGCTGCGGATGCTGGTGCAGGCAGAAATAGAACCGTCAACCAGCACGGAACCGATGGTGACACCTGCCTGACAGGTGAACAGGTGGTCGCGCACCTCACCTTCGTAATTACCCAAAAAGCCCTCGCAGCCATAGCTGAGATGGATGCGTCCTTCCTGACGGGTCTGGCGGATAAACTCGAAAACTCCCCGGAACTCGTCATCAGACAAACGCAATTCGGGATCATTGGCTGCACGACCAACGGGAAAGACGGTGAAGATGCGCCAATGACGCACTCCCTTACCTATCAGATACTCACGCAAAGCGGAGAGCTTGGAATAGTTTCGGCGATTGACACAGGTAACGATATCAAACGAAATCTGAGACAGGCCGACCAACATGGAGATAGCCTCATCGACTCGTCGGAAACTTTCCTCATGGCCCCGCATCCAGTTATGATCCTCCTCCAGTCCGTCAAGACTGATGGTCACTGAGTGCATACCAGCCTTCAGCAGCCCCTCCAAACGTTGAGCAGAAAGAAGCAGTCCGTTGGTCACCATTCCCCAAGGAAATCCCTTGGCATAAATAGCAGCACAGCACTCCTCCAAATCATGACGCATCAATGGTTCGCCACCGGAGATAACCACAAAAACCTGATGGGGATCACAACGACGCGCCACACTGTCGAGTACACGCAGGAAATCGTCCTTGGGCATATCCTGACTGCCAGAGAGTGTCTTACAATCGCTGCCACAATGGCGGCAACGCAGATTACAACGCAAGGTACACTCCCAGAACAGTTGCTGCAGGGGATGATCCTGCAGCATGTTCTGTTCGCGTTTTCGCCAAAGTTCCAAGGCGATTCTCTTTTTCAGGGTTAATGGTGTCGCCTTCATACCAATGGGTTATTCACCTTCGGGTTTCTGGTCTGTCACTGCCACATCTTCTTTGGCATCAACAGACAAAACGACACTGTCGCCAACCATCACTATGGTAGAGTCTTCCTCTTCAACCACCTGATAATTGCGAGGAGCAGGACCGTAGCAGGCCATGAAGATGAGTGAGGTGGAGCCGATGCCTAACCAAGTCAGCAGCTGCATCACCACTCTGTTCTCCATCAATTTCCATTTCTTTTTCATAGGCAAATGGGATTGGTTATTATATTAAAGTTTTACACTGATTTCCTTACCATTATACTGGACAAGTTTTCCTTCAGGATTCTCAAGGTTAAGCGCCTTCGGAGCATCCTTCGAGATCAGTACCACATTGAAGCGACGCTGCTTAAGCATACCAGGGAACTGGCCTTTGCAAGCACCAATCTTCACAGTGCGTGAAGCATCATCATAAGTGATGTCGATAGTGGCATACTTACCCTTCTCGTAGTTGTAGTTCACACCCTCGTCCTCGTAAAGTTGGAAGGCGCCGTTCTGACCAGCATACACATAGAGATTGATCAGCTCTGCCTGTTTCTCGTCACTCCATTCCATTTCAGGACCGAAGGGGATGATGGCACCTTCACGGACATAGACAGGAATGCACTCGTAGGGAGCATCCACAACAAGACGCTGACCACCCTGGATATATTCACCTGTATAGAGGTCGTACCAGCCACACTGCTCAGGGAAATAGACACTACGGTTGCGAGCCTTGTAATAGCCTACGGGACAAGCCATCAGGGCCGGTCCGAACATCCACTGGTTGGCAATATTCTCTACGTTCTTGTCACCACTGAAGTCCATCACCAAAGCACGCATGAGGGTGTAGTCCTTGAAATGAGCCCATCCTGCCATAGAATAGATGTAAGGCATCAGGCGATAGCGCAACTTGTCGTAGTAAACAAACGACTTATAGGCAGGATGATGATCGGGAGCGATGTTCCAGATTTCACGAAGAGGCCATTGACCATGAGCACGGAACAGCGGGATGAAGGCACCGAACTGATTCCAACGGGTCTGCAACTCACGCCATTCTTTCAAGTCTTCGTTCTCGACACCACTCTTGTCAAACAACTGCTGAGCAGCCACATAACGATTCTCGACGCAGAAGCCACCCTGATCCATTCCCCAGAAAGGAATACCTGACATTGAATAGTTAAGTCCTGCCGTCATCTGCGCACGCATATCTTCCCAACGGGTACCGATATCGCCACTCCATGTTGCTGTAGAGAAACGCTGTTCACCAGCAAAACCACTACGAGTGAGCAAGAACACGCGAGGTTCATTGTCCTTACCCTTCCATACACTACGCTGACCATTATAGATGGCATCAGCATTCACTGTTGAGTAAGCATTAAAGAATTCGGTAGAAGTACCAAGAGCAGTAGGACCACTCAGCGCTTTACGATACCACATGGGTGTGCAGTCACGGACATTGGGTTCTGAGGCATCCATCCACCAGGCATCCACACCAGCTACACCATTGTGATTATACTTAGAATAGAGATTCTCGTCCATCTGACGCCAGAACATCTTTCGGGCTCCTGCATCATAGGCATCATAGAAACCGGCTACATAGCCAGGACCCACCCAGTCGTGGATATCGTCCTTGACGGCTTGTGTGTACATCCATCCTTTCTTGTCTAATTCCTTGTAATTATCGGTATTCACATAGAACTTCGGCCACACACTGATCATGAAACGTCCATGCATGGCATGTACACTGTCGAGCATAGCCTGTGGATTGGCATAGCGAGAAGCCTCAAACTGATGGCTGCCCCACTGGTTCTCAGGCCAGTAGTTCCAGTCCTGTACGATATTATCAATAGGAATATGACGCTTGCGGAACTCAGCCAGTGTTTCCTCTATCTCACCAGAAGTCTTGTAGCGCTCACGACTCTGCCAGAAGCCCAGCACCCATTTAGGATAGAGGGCTGCCTTACCTGTCAGTGTACGATAACCCGAAATCACCTCGTCGAAGTTCTTACCGGCAATAAAGTAGTAGTCCATATCACGAGCCATCTCACTCCAGATGCTCAGCTTACCACGCTCTTCCTCACTACGAGGCTCTGCCACACGAAGACCACAATAGGCCTCGCCGCCATCAGGTTTCCACTCGATACGCAACTGAGCCTTCTTGCCTTTTGCCAACTGGGTGGCAAACTTATAGGCATTGGGGTTCCAGGCTGTACGCCAACGCTCAGGAACAACCTCCTTGCCGTCGATATACACCTTCACGTAACCAGAATAGTAAAGAATAAACTGATAGAGCTGTTGCTTGCCTTCGCACTTGCCACAGCACTCAGGCTGGATAAATCCTTCATAGACGACATTGGCACCTTGCAGGTTGAAGCCTTTGGGGAAATTCTTGATGCCGCCATTGTCTGTCTTAACGGCTATCTCTGAAGTGGCAGGGAAACCATATTCATAATAGACGGAATCTTCGTCACGAACGAGTTTCTTGCCATTCTTATCAACATAGGTACCTGTCAGATGACCTTCTTTTCCCTTCTTGTCGTAAAGTTTGAAAGCACGATTCAACTGAAGATAGTCATTGGGATTACCAAAACGGCAGTAGCTGTAGGAATCCCACAGGATACCATAGTTTTTATTGGAGAGAACGAAAGGAACCGACACCTTAGTATTATACTGGAACAGGTCTTCGTTCTTGCCCTTCATGTTGAACTCCTCCGACTGGTGCTGACCAAGTCCGTAGAAAGCCTCATCTTCCGGACTGTCAAATTTCATCTGCCACTGAATACCATGCTTCATGGCCTCAGTCAATTGACCACCACCCTTGATGCCATACTCACGCTCAGGAACTGTGAAATTCTTGAATTGCTTGCCGTTGTCCGACTCTTTGAGCAGTTTTTTACCTGACGCATCGTAGAAAGTAATCTTTCCAGATTTCACATCTACACGAGCCTCAACATTCTGAGCTTTTACGCACACCTTATCGTCGTCTTGCTTGACGTTGAACTTCGGCTGTGCCTTCTGCGCCACAATCATCAGACTTTGCTTCTGGGGTAACTGACTCTCCGAAGTAGCCTGTACTCGGATGATGTTGTCGTTGATTACTTGCAGGCGTACCACCTTGGCTCCTCCTGCCTTCACTTCTTTCACTGGGATAGTGATGAAATTGCCATCCACATGATAATCGGCTGCCCAAAGGGAAGCTGACATTCCGAGCAATACACTCACTACCAATTTTTTCATTTGTTTCATGTTAATTTATGGTTTTATTCTATAACTTCTGCTTCTTCTACTATGTCGCCAGTAGGTAATGTGATAAAGAAGATGGAACCGCCACCGGGATTGTCCTCCATGCGGATGGTGCCATGATGAGCCTCTATCACTGCCTTCACCTTGTCAAGACCAATACCCTCGCCCTCCATCATCGGTTCGAACAAGGTTTCACGAACTTGTTCAGGAACACCAATACCATTATCGGCAATCTGCAACTGAGCATCACCGTTAGCCATACGTGCAATGCCCACACTGATACGACTCTCTGACGAGGCAAATTTCACCGAGTTGGTGAAAAGGATATAAAGCGCCTGCTTTAATGCCTCTGCGTCAAACAGGACTTCGAGTTGATCGACAGCAGCTACAATCGACAACTTATACGACAGATTATCAGGAGCTTTGAAATCATGGCAAATCTTCTTGATATAAGCCACCAAATCATCTTGTTTCAGATTCAGTTCTACCTGTTGCTGTTCTACAACTTGATGCTCGGGGATGTTGATCCCTTCCTCTGCCATCTTGCGCCGCATCTCTGCCATCCAGGAATACTTCTCCGTCTCACGGAGCAGAATCTCTGCATCAAGCCTGCGCTGTTGACGCTTCATATACCACTTGCGCCATAACCAGGCTACGATAGCAATCAACAACATATAGAGCAGCATCATCCAACGGGCGCGCCAGATAGGCGGTTGAATGTTAATACCTATTCGCCGTTCATAGGAACCCATCGTGCCGTCGTCATTCATCATGCGAACACATAAGTCATAGGAGCCAGCACGAAGACTTTGGTAGGTAATATTCGGATTCACCTCTTCCGTCATCTTCCAAACATCACTGTATCCGTCCATCTTATAGATAAAACGGGAACGGTTGTGGGGTTCTCCGCTGTTACTGCCCATCTCGATGGTAAACTCATCATTGTAGCTCAAGGTCAGGTCGTCAGAATAGTCTATTGCCTCATCTAACAAGACACTGCCATCAATTTTCTCTCCGACAGCAACTGGATAACCCGAAATCTTCAGACCACTGAACACGGGACGTTCTATACCTCGTCCCTTACCCATCTTGCGAGGATCGATAATGTCCAATCCACCCTGTCCGCCCAACAGCAACTTACCATCAGGTGTCAAACAGATGGAACGCTGGTTGTAAGGACCATTTTGCAAACCATCTCTATTATTATAGGTACGAACAATAAACTTATAACGGCCATCCTTTTCCTTTTGGGGTGTTACATTAGAAACACCATGATCGGTCACCAACCACATTGTATGACGCTCATCTTCTATCATACCATTCACTGTAGAGCCATAAAGACCGGAACGCATATCAATCAGATAGAACTTATTCTCTTTGGGATTCCATATCGTAGCACCCGATGAAGAGCCTTGCCAAGCCCATCCGCGACTATCCTGCATAGCATTGATAGAAATTTCCGTGGTGGTGACATTATCAGGATTGTCTGCAAAACTGCGATTAATCACCTTCAGCGTCTTGGGGTTGATCAAAGAATAGTAGAATGAATGAGATACCATCAACCAGCCTTTCTGGGTACGATTAATGGTCGAAATATAGTCACTGGGCAGGATGGAGTTCTTGGTGGAGATGGCAACACCAAACTGACCTGTTCGTGGGTTCAGGCGCTGCACACCGCTTCCCAGCGTTCCTATCCAAATATAACCCCACTGGTCTTCGTAGAGCGACCACACATTGTTGTTTGCCAAATCGGTCGGTTTGCCTGTCGCCCGGTAATTGGTCACCTGTCCGTTCTTGATGTGGATGAGTCCGCCTTCATAGGTTCCAAACCAGATTGAACCGTCGCGTGACGACAGCGAGCAAACCATCGTATTTGAACCTATACCACTATTGCTCTTATCATAAATGACTTTCTCTTCGGTAACCGGGTCGAAACACATAATACCTGCGTCGTTAGTGCCCAGCCAGTATTTACCTGCCTTATCAACACATACCGTATTAATATTACCTAATTCAATATTGCGGAAATTGGAACTGCTCTCCGTATAGCAACTGATACCATTCAGATAGGAACCTAACCACATACGGCCCATCTGGTCGGGATAGATAATACGAAGGGTGTTATCGCTGATGGAGGTGTCGTCGTGCTTGTCGTGCAAGAACTGGCGTAACTCTTTTGTTTTCAAGTCGATAACTATCAATCCATGATGGTCGGTTGCCAGCCACATGCGACGTTTCTTGTCGAATTTCACATCCCAAACGCTCTCCACCTCAGAAAGGTCTGCATCAACACCAATGGAGCGAAGATAATCAGGCAGTGTATGATACCAGCGGGGTACAGCACTATTGGTTTTTACAAATGTTGACCGGGTGGTAACCACAAAAAGATTGCCAAATCTGTCAACACGCAACTTACAATCCTGATTGTTGGTAAAGCCACGCTTACGCAAGTAATTGCTCTTCCAACTGATTCTGTCATCTTCACGGTTAAAACAGAAAATCTCACCATTAAAAGATGAAACAAGCACACACTTGCCATACTCAACAAAAGTGCTGACACCAAAGTCGCTATTAAACTCCTGGGGACCATAGCCTAAATGCCACTGCTTAATCTTTCCTGTGCGGGGATTGAAATGCCAGAAGCCCTCATCATACGTCTTCACCCAGAAATCCTTATGGGAATCAATGAAGAGTTTCTCTATTCCACCCTTCACACCATGCTCACGCAACCACAACTCTGGGTGACGGTCAAATTTCTCGGTGACTGGGTCGTAGACAGTATAGTTCATGTTCTGACGAATCCATAACTTACCGTCAAAGGCCTCAAACACCTCGTCCACATAATTACTGCGAAGTGTGGTAGTGTCCTTAGCAACGGAATAGAACGTCTTGAAACGGTAGCCGTCATAACGGTTCAGACCATAGGGCGTACTAAACCACATAAAACCTTTAGAGTCGCGGAAGATGCTGATAATCTGAGAATTGCTCAGACCATCACGCGTATCCAACCGGCTGAATTTCATGTCGTCAATAACAGCAACGGCAGATACCGCTATATTAACTATCAATCCTAAAAGTAACAAACGCTTTTTCATTCATCTCCCAATTTAATAATTACTTTTCCTCATCATCCATCAACACAGCCTCCTCGATTTCGTCGTCGGCTGGTGTTTCGGAATCATCTATTAACACATTTAAGTCGTCTTGCTTAGTTTTCTTAAACATATTGCGCAACGTTTTGCGATATTTCCATCCATACCAGACTGTACCCAACAACAGGACAATCAATAACAGTTTAGCCCACCAAGTAGTATACCAGGCACCTCTGATTGTAATACTCAGCTGGCGCTCCACATTACCCATCGTTCCGTCGTCCTTCAGCATACGGACACATAGTGTGTAACTGCCTGCAGGAAGTCCCATATAGGTAATGTCTGGCTGAGAAGCGGTGGTCGCAATCCATTTATCATTAAAGCCCTTCAGACGATAGACGAAACGGTTGTTGTTCTTAGCACCTCCGTTGTCGGAACCCATCTGAATGGTAAACTGGTTTTCGCTCGACTTTAAAGTGAAAGAAGGGTCAACATCCAGCGCCTTCTTGAGAATGACGCGTCCATTATACTCCTTTCCCGTCTCTACTTCTTGATTGAATAACACCAAACCACTAAACAGGGGCTTCTCGTTGTCACTCCCCTCATTGAGATTGTGGGTGTTGATAATGTTCAGTCCTTCTTGTCCACCTACCAACAGATAGCCTGTACGAGTAAAGCAGATGGCACGCTGGTTGAATGGCCCTGACTGCAGTCCATCACGTTCATTAAAGCTGCGCACTGCAAAGGTCCATTGCCCATCATCCTCATCCTTCTGTGGTGTGACATTCGAGATGCCATGATCTGTCACTACCCACATGGAGTGTTGGTCGTCCTCAGCCATTGCCACTACGTTAGAGCCGTAGAAGCCCGACTTCATATCAAGCAACTGCATCTGTCCTGATTTGCGGTCAAAGACACTAACGCCTGACGGAGAAGCCTGCCAAAGCAGCCCACGACTGTCCATCAACGCCTGGGTTGTGGCTGACGAAATGGTATATGTCTTATCGGAATGGGGCTTAGCAAGGTTCAAGACCTTCATTGTCTTCGGATTGACAATGGAGCAATACTCTGAGTTACCAGCTAATATCCAACCGTTGGAAGCACGCGAGATACTGTTCGTCCATACTGTCTTGAGATTCGAGTTTTCTTCAGTGAACGAGCGCATCTTGCCTGTTTTCTTGTCCATGCGAACCACACCGCCACCAAGTACACCAATCCAGATATTTCCCCAATAGTCCTCTGTTACACCCCAGATATTATTGGTTAGGAACACATTACCTGTTGAACTCACTGTATAGTTTTTCCACTCACCGTTCTTGTAACTCAACAGACCGCCCTCCCATGTGCCAAACCATAAGGTGCCGTCCTTGGCAGTATAGTTGCTTACAATAACATCACTGGCTGTTCCCATATCGTGCTTGTTATATGAAGCTACGACTTCCATGGAACGAGGGTCGAACTTCAACAGTCCACCACTGTTCAGTCCAAGCCAGTAGAAGCCTTCCTTGTCTTCACAAATTCCGTTGATATCGCCTAATGCCAGACTATTGAAATTAGTCATTGCATCAGAACTCATGGCAACACCGTTCTTGTAGGTAGCCACCCACATACGACCTAATTGGTCCTGATATAAATGTTTCGCCGTAATGTCAGGCAACGAGGTCTCGTCACCCTTCACATTGGTAAACTGGCGCCACTCTTTATTAGCAAAATCCAGCAGCAGCACTCCCAAGTGGTCAGTTGCCACCCAAAGCAACCCTTTCTGGTCGTAACGCACTTCCCATACAACTATCTCGTCAGGTACACCGGCAAAGCCGCGAGCCCTCATCAGGTCAGTCAGATTCGTGTACCAATGCTTTTCCTGTGGCACGTAGATATAGGTTCCCACAGAGTGTGTAATGACCCATATCAGTCCGTCCTTATCCACATAAATCCAATAGTCGTTATAGGAGTTCAGGCTCTTCTTGACGAAATCGTCTTTCCAAAGCACTTTTCCTTTTGCCCCGTCGACACACATCAGTTCACCCAGGGTTGATATCATCAACATGCCTTCTTTGGTCTCAGCATATGACGATACTCCAAATTCCTTCGAGAATTCCGTCGGTCCATAGCCGAAAGGAATATGCTTGACAAACTTGCGCTGAGGGTCGTAGAAATAGAACCCATCGTCGTAGGTCTTGATCCAGAAATTCTTTTTGGAGTCAATATAGAGACTCTCAGCGCCACCCCTAATGCCATGTTTGCCCAACCAAGTCGTTGGAGAGCGGTTGACTGACTCCGTCACCGGATCATAGAGCGAGAAGTTCATGCCGTGGTCTATCCACAGATTGCCAAAATAGTCTTCCTGTATCTCGTCAACACGGTGACTCCGAAGAGTCGTCGTGTCGCGTTCGTATGAATAGAAGGTTTTGAAGCGGTATCCGTCATAACGGCACAATCCAAACTGCGTTCCCAACCAGACATTGCCGCGGGCATCCCTAAGAATACTGTTCACTTGGGAATTGGTTAATCCGTCTCGTGTGTCCAGACGACGAAACTTGATATTTGAAATGACTGCCATTATCATCAATGGCAGCATCAGCAAATATAAGGTTAAAAAAACAGACTTTTTAGTCATTGGATAATAGTTCATTACAGTTACTTCACTGCAAAGATACAATTATTTTACAACACTGCCAAAAAAACAGCGTCTTTTTTCAGATTTTATTTTTAGCTGATGTGTCGCGAATCACCAACTGCTGGGGTACAATCTTCTTACAAACTTTTGCGTCGCCCTGGATGTGGTTGAGCAACAACTGACAGGCTGTTACTCCCATCAGATGCGACTGGTCCACGATAGCCGACAGGCGTGGAGTCACATAGGCCGCATGGGCATCATCAGTAAAACCTATCAAGGCTACATCCTCAGGAATACGGAGCCCTTGTTGCTTGATAGCTGTAAAAGCGGCAAAAGTGATGATGTCGTTGAAAGCCAAGATGGCATCTGGCCTATTCGGACTTTGCAATAGTTTCGTAGTTTCTTCCAGTGCTATCTGATAGTCTATCGTATTGCAAGCCACCAGGTTACGGTCAATGGGAATCCTGTTTTCACGAAGCGCTTCCAAATAACCGTGTTTTCGGCGCTGTACCATATCCAAATGATTAGGTCCACCGATAAATGCAATGCGCCTGCTACCGGTATCTATCAAGTGTTGGGTTGCCATTTGTGCTGCCTCGTCACCATTGGCTGTCACACTTGAAAAGCGATCAGACAGGCAGGTGCGACCGAAGAACACCAAGGGGATTCCCATCTGGTTGAGTTCATCAAAATGACAATAGTCTGTCGTTTCTTGTGCCAGACAGGCAATGATACCCTCTACATGAAGACTGATGAAGTTGTCAATAGCCTGTGCCTCTGTCTCGAAACTCTCATGACTATTTGCGCTGATGACGCTATAGCCGGCCCTACGGGCCTCGTCTTCTATACCGTCCAGTACAGCAGCGTAATAGTGCGTTTCCAGATTGGGCACCACCACTCCGATAATCTTCGGAGCCTCCTTACGCAAACTCTGAGCAAATGGATTGGGGCGATAATTCATCTTCTTCGCCAAATCCTTCACCCGACGCTGCATTTCCTCGCCGATTTCCGATGAACTGCGCAATGCGCGGCTTACGGTTGCTATGCTGACATTTAGCTCTTTGGCCAGGTCTTTTAGAGAGGTTCTTTTTTGTTTCTTATTGTTCATCAAGTGCAAAGTTAGATAAAAATATATAAATACGCAAACGTTTACGGATTTTTTTCATCATTTTTATTGGATTTCTCGAAAAAAGTATGTATCTTTGCAGCGTGAATTCAGAATGAGTAATGAATAGTTGATAATAAGTTAGTTAGAAATTTGAAATAGGAGTTGTCGTGAGACAGTTCCTATTTTCTTTTGATATTGCTATTTCCCAATTACCAAAACGTCAACTCCCAATGCCCTAAATATAGTATTCTGCCGAATCCACAAGACCTGCCCTCAGTGCATATTTAGTAGCCTCATGCACATTATTGACACCCAGTTTCCTGAATATATTTTTGCGATGAGTATTTACTGTATGGAAACTGGAGAATCGCCGTTCGGCTATTTCCTTAGTCGTCAACCCCAGTGCTATATCCTTCAATATCTCCGTTTCCGTACGCGTCAGTTTCACTTCCTCTTCTATATTAGTCGCTTGGGGCGCTAGAAGGAGTTCTGCCATTCGTTGACAGATATAGCGTTGGTGCCGCCGGGCAAACATCAGGCATTCACGGATTTCCTGAATAGGCGATTCTTTCAGCAGAATACTGAAACGAGGACTGATGGCAATGACTCGTCTGACGAAGTCACCGGAAAGATCAACGCTGAACAAAATCCATTGCACCTCAGGAAACCTCTGATACAGTATCTCTAGTTCATCTACATCATTGAAATCATAGAGCGTGTAATCAACTACAACCACAGCATCAGGATGTTTCTTCAACTGTTCGATCAGTTCCGTTTTATCCTCAGCACGGTGCATCTCTACGCCATCCATTTCCTGGCAGACATACATCATGCCTGCCCGTGTAATATCTTGGTTATCTGCTAATGCTACAAACATCATTTAATTTTTGCACCTGCAAAGATACAATTAAGTGAGCAAATAAACAAGAGTTTCTTGATTTATTTCCTGCAAAAAGTCAGCAACAAAAATTTATTCCCAGCGCTGGGAATTATTTTTTCCTAGTATAGTAGCAAAAAAATACCCCGTTGACAGAGATGACAGCGGGGTAGTTTTATTTTGTTCTGAAGATTACTTGATTTTCAAACTTTCTGTATGGATATCTCCTGAACCGCGAGTAGTTTGGTTGAGTTTGCTGATGGTTCCTGAGAGAGTGATGTCGCCCGAACCAACGAGTCGACAAGTGACAGTACCACAGTTGTCGCAATGCACCTTGACGTCGCCAGAACCTTTCAATTCTATCTGCGTCTGATGAACCTTACTCTGTCTTATTTTCACGTCGCCAGAACCAACCAGCTCAACGACAGACTGCTGAGCTACGATTTTCTTGATCTCCAAATCACCAGAACCTACTACCGATGTTTTTAGACGATCACAGATAATATCATAGAAATTGATATCACCCGAACCACGCAGACTGATGTCGAGATTATCGGTATCAACATGAGTCTTGCTCTCGAAATCACCTGAGCCCTGTACCTCAACACCAATCAGGTCGGGAGAGGTTACATAAACTGTGACGTCACTGTTTCTGCCTTCCCTGGAGAAGAAACCCGTATTCTTGAGGCTGACCACCAGGCAATTACCCTCCTTGCGGGTCACCACCTTACTGATGAGACTCTTGGGAGCTTTTACACGAACTGACCATGTCTTACCTTGGGTGTACTTGATGTCAGGTGAGCCTTGCAGACGAATGCGCTCGAAACCTGTCACACTACGTGTTTCTTCCACCTCATTGGCATTAAATGCATAGAGACTGGTACTGAAAAGAACGGCCAGTAGAACGGCTAAGATACAAAATGTTTTTTTCATAATTCTATCAACTTTTTTATTTGTTTCTGCCTGTTAGACGCAAACTGAGCGGAAAAAGTTGCAGCTTTCAGAAAAAAACTTCAGAACGTGAAGTGCAGGGTGAATCTGACACCGTGTTTATGAGCAGAAGGATAGGCATTGTAATTGAGGCGTCGCACATACTCTACATGCAACAACTTGAAGATATTGTGAATACCTGCCGACACCTCTACATAAGGTGTCTTGGGATTCATCACATGCGACCCCTCAGGGAAGGCCATCAGCAAAGGACTGTCGGCATTCTGAGCAAGAAACGGATTATTCTTATCAGAGAGCCCACCCCACAGCATTTTTATTCCAATATACTCACGCCATTTGAGTTTCTTGAGTAATGGAATACGATTGAACAACTTGCCGTTCAAATCCCACGCCACCATAGCTGTCAGGAATCGGTCGTTCAGGAACTCCATATTATTAATCAACGAGAAGGTATTCTTATGGAGAATGACTGACAGGTTGGCTTCTGGCATACACAATAAGGGGAATGGCACTTTCGACCACTGGACACCACCCTTGACGTAAACATCCACCTTGCCCCAGCTATTCAACCATAAACGTTGGGTAAGGCTCACTTCGCTATAATGATAATTGTAGTCACCGCCCAAGAAGCCCTTCATACCAATAGTGTGACCTATGCGGATGACGGGAGCCTCAGGATTGACCTTACGACGGCGCTGTTTGGTGTTGATATAAAGAGCGCCAGGACTAAACTCCACTTCAGCATGTAGCTCAGTAGTGCGGATTTTAGCGTTGAAAGGTGCCAATTCTGAATTGAGCGCAGAGAGGGGGGTGAAACGGAGTCCGCCACAAGCCTCGTTCTCTTCGGTTTTCATACTAAAGGTAGTCTTAATGCCCGTCTGCTCTTCACGAACAAAGGTGAGTTGTTGACGATTATAGAACATCATTGCATCTACCTTGCTCCACTTGAGGGCTGTAAATACATTATCCTTATCGGTAGTCAAGAACTTGTCGGAAGGAGACATTACATCATACGTTGACGAGAACGTAATGGTGCGCTGGGGAAATTCTCGCGGTGTATAGTCCTTGGCATTGAACGAATAGGTGAGTTCACCACTATAGTAATTCTTATGCGACTTCCAACCCCTTGCCACATAGCCCTTCAGGAACCAATGAGGGTTCAGATTGGCTGTTGTCTGAGCACTCAGACGAGTGCGCAGTCCATCGATATAGTTCGTAGAGATAATGGTGTTGATAGGACCTATATCCACCTTCGACGGTTTGCCCGTCTCTACATAGTTCTCTATCAGAGCCTTTAAGCCCAGCATAACGTATTTGAAGCCCTTCATATTCTCGAAGCCCTTGACGAAGTCCTTCATCTGTGCTTCGCTCTTTGTGAGTTGAACCTGCCGATACTGATTCCAGAATAAGTCGCTATGGGAATAAGCATCTGCTTCGACAACATCACGTTTGCCCTTGAACAAAGGATTGGGCAAAGGTTCGAAGGCATAGTCGCCCAAGCGGGTGTTGCGCACCACAATAGCTCGCTGAAGGAAACTCGCAATTTGAATCTCGACCACCATATCATCTACTGTCAGTACCCACTCGCCTGTTGGCAACTGCGAAAATTCCTGCACAACGCGCAGTGTTTCGACAAAGTTGACGTCACTCTGACGAGGAATGGACAAGTCGCAACGCTTCACTTGATAGCTTGAATCCTTAAGGATATAAATATCACCACGGAAGCCGAAATCCTGCATATTATTGGGCAGGAAATGCAAATGGATACAACTGTCGCGGGCTATCTGGACAGTATCCTCTATATAAAAGCGGTAGAAACCAATAGCCCCTCGACCTATAGGCGACGTAAAGGGGCGCCGCAACAATCGCACCTGATCGTCATAGATATTTACATCAGTAAAGACATCCTTCATCATGACACTCATGATATCCCCCGTTTGGAACAAATCACCCACACCTGTTGAGTTCTGACCTATTATTACGTTTTTCTCGTCGTGCGGATGACGACGATAGAGTTTCCTTGTAACAGTCTCGTCAACAGAGATAGGCAGGATAAGTTTGTTGTTATAGGGGCAGGCCTCTATCTGATCAAGTATCCATTTCTTCTTACGAAATATAGAGTTCTGCAGTTTCTCTGGGGTGATATCATTGCCTGCCAGCGTCAGTTTCTGATATTTGACATACTGATAGTAATCCTTATTAGTAAGGTTGGTAAGTCGCTTGTGCTCTATCACCTTGCGCATCAGTTCCACAGCAGGATTGCCTTTACGGCTATATCGCTGGCGTTTCGAACGGATGGTGACATTACGCAACTGTTTCGTGTCAGGCTGCAACTGGATATCGACCTGAGGCGACGTTCGGTCGTCAATCATGATCGTCTGAGACACATAGCCTACAGCACTGAACGTCAACGGCCAACCTACATTCTTCTGAATCACATAGCGACCATTGAGCCCTGAGGCAACGGCAATCCTATGCCCCTTATAGGATACTGTCACAGAGGGGATGGACGTCTTGGTCTCGGCATCAGTGATAACACCCGAGATAAGCACCTGTGCCTGTACTGACAGACACATCAACAACATCAACAACAATATGTTTAACCTAGTCTTTCTATTCATCAGAATACTTTCAAAGAGGAATCTCAACCCAGAAAGTAGAACCTTCCCCGAAAACAGAATCAACACCTACCCTACCATCCAACGACTCTGCAAGACTGCGACAAATACTCAATCCCAATCCTGTTCCTGCGACAAAATCATCGACCTTAACGAACCGTTCGAAGAGGTGATCGTTGCACTTGTCGGCAGGAATACCCTTACCCGTGTCTCTTACCCATATCCTAACAGTTGAAAGCTGTTTCTCATAGCCAAGACTGATGCTACCTGCCGAAGTAAACTTCAACGCATTATTCAGGTATTGGTTCAGAATCTCACGCAGACGCCCACGATCGGTATGCACCATATCACCAGAAGCCGAATCTTCAATAGACAACTCAAGGTTTTTCTCCATACATGGAGCCTGATATTTCTCTACAAGTTCGCTAAACAAAGACGCCAGTTCAAAGTCCTCCTTAACAATACTTCCTGCATTGCCGGATTCCAACCTGGACATATTCATCATGTCGTCGAAGAGGCGAAGCAAATGGGCATTATTCTGTTTTATGAGTTTGATGAGTTCATTACGTTCCTCATCACTCTGAGCCATCGGGAGAATATCACTGAAACCCACAATGGCATTCAGCGGGGTACGAACTTCATGAGTCATATTAGCAAGGAAAGCCGTCTTCAGCCTATCACTCTCCTCTGCCTGATTACGAGCTTCTATTAAAGCCTGCTCAATAGCCTTGCGCTCGTCGATTCGCATAGTAGTTCCTACTATTGAGAGCGGTTTCCCCTCCATATCGCGCTTATCGACTGTTGCAAAAGTCTCTTCCCAATAGGTGTTCTGTGTTTGGGGCGTCTGTAAACGATACTGTTGATGGTAGTCTTCATATTTGCCTTCCATCAATCCCAGCATGGCTTCCCTGACCCGTTCCAGGTCTTCTGGTACCAAGCAATCGAAAAGTGTATCAATAGAAGTCTCACCATCGGGCACATAATTATTCATCTCGTCGCGATAATCGCTCTCAAAAGTCACTGTGCGCTCAACCACATCGAGATGCCAGATAGACAGTCGCATGGCTTTCAGCACCAATTCGTATTCGATGTTATAGTGCTTGATGCTGTTCAACTGATCCAGTTCCGTCTTCAAGCGACTATGCTGCCGGATTTGAAGGTAAAGGGCTATCACAAAGGCTATGACAGCAGGAATACCAACTACCCATAACAAGACATCTATTCTTGTCAAGGAACTGAAATTGAATAATAGTATATGTGTCATTGAAAACATATCCAGCCTTTGTTTGGCGACAAAATTACATAAAAGATTCTGAATAATGAAAAAAAAAGCAATTTATTTGGTGTTTTACTTACTTTACACTATCTTTGCACCATATTTATATATAGACATCATGATACAAAATTTTGAACTCATCGCCAAGACCTTTATGGGCCTTGAGCCTGTTTTGGCGAAAGAATTGACGCAACTGGGTGCTGAGAACGTACAAATAGGACGCCGTATGGTGTCCTTCACTGGTGACAAAGAGATGATGTATCGCGCCAATTTCCAGTTGCATACTGCTATTCGTATCCTTAAACCCATCAAGCATTTCAAGGCTCTGTCAGCTGACGATGTCTACGAGGGCGTTAAGGCTGTTGACTGGACACAGTACTTAGACCTCAACACCACATTTGCTGTCGACTCAGTGGTTTTCTCTGAAGAATTCCGTCATTCGAAGTTTGTGGCATACAAAGTGAAGGATGCTATTGTTGACCAGTTTAGAGAGAAAACGGGTAAGCGCCCTAATATTTCCGTGACTAATCCCGACATCCGACTTAACATCCATATTGCTGAAGACAAATGCACGCTTTCCTTGGATTCCAGCGGCGAGTCACTGCACCGTCGAGGATATAGACAAGAATCAGTGGAAGCCCCTCTGAACGAGGTACTTGCGGCTGGCATGATTCTGATGACCGGATGGCAGGGAGAGACTGATTTCGTTGATCCAATGTGTGGCAGTGGCACACTGCTGATAGAGGCTGCACTGATTGCCCGCAATATGGCTCCTGGTATTTTCCGCAAGGAATTTGCCTTCGAGAAATGGAAGGATTTCGACCGCGACCTGTTTGATGCCATTTATAATGACGACTCGCAGGAACGTGAGTTCAATCACCACATCTATGGATATGACGTGGATATCAAGGCTGTCAACACTGCCCGCCTCAATGTACGTGCAGCAGGACTGACGAACGACATCACGGTGGACGAACGCGACTTCAAAGATTTCGTTCAACCCAAGGAGCGTTGCATCATGGTAACAAATCCACCCTATGGAGAACGTATCTCAACTCCGGACCTGCTTGGGACTTATAAGATGATTGGCGAGCGTTTGAAACACCAATTTACTGGCAATGATGCCTGGATACTAAGCTATCGCGAAGAGTGTTTCGACCAGATTGGCCTTAAGCCTTCTATCAAAATTCCGCTCTTCAACGGAAGTCTGGAATGCGAATTCCGTAAATATCAACTGTTCGATGGAAAGATGCGTAGTTTCCGCGAAGAAGGCGGTACGGTAAAATCGGAAGAAGAGAAACGTCAGATGGCCGAAAAGCGCCGTTTCAAACAAAATCGTGAATTCAAGAAGCGCCTTGACGAACAGGAAGAAAACGAAGAGGCAGATATCCGCAACTTCAAATTCCGATCACTTGAGAAGAAGTCAAGAGAATCAAGAGCACCTAGAGAACCTAGAGAACCTAGAGGCTCTAGAGAATCTAAATTTCCCAGAGATACTAGAAATTCCAGAGATTCTAGAGACTCTAGAAAGCCATTTAAGAAGGGGCGCAATTTCGACAAAGGCAAGAGGAGATTTGACCATGACGAAGATTAAATCTATTATTCCTCTTCTAGTTCTTACAGTTCTATTCTCCCTACCCTATCTGCCTATGACTGCACAGGAGAAAAAACTCTTCACGCTGGAAGATCTCAACTATGGAGGCACTAATTTCCGCAACCTACAGCCAGAAAACAAGTGGTTCTCATGGTGGGGTGACCAGCTTATGTATTTGGAAGCAGAAGAGGGAGGCTTGGTTGACCAAAAAGGCAACCAGCAATCCGTATTCTTACTAAAAGACCTCGGTGAAGGATGGCATTCTGCCTACTCTGCTGAATATCCCTATCCGCAGCAACCGCTCGTTTTACTTGAAAACAGCAGGCAGAGAGTTCTCTACAATTGGGAAACAAAGCAAATCACATGGACTCAGAACTGCGAAGGAGAGAACAACAGCGACTGGAACAAACAATCAAAGGCAGTAGCCTATGTCAAGGATAGCCAACTGTTTGTCCGAGATGCTGACAACAACGAGCACCAACTGACCACCGATGGTTCACGCAATGTGGTGTATGGTTCTGCCGTGCACAGAAACGAGTTCGGCATTGAGAAAGGAACTTTCTGGAGCCCTGACGGACAGAAACTGGCATTCTATCGCATGGACCAAAGCATGGTTACCGACTATCCGCAAGTTGACATTGATACCCGTAGTGCTTCCTATGAACCCGACAAATACCCTATGGCAGGTGAGACAACCCATTGCGTCACCATCGGTATCTACGACTTGGCGTCAAACCGCACTATCTATCTCAAGACGCCCACTGGTAGCATAAGTGGCGATTCTGTTGCCACTGCCGTTCCCTACTTAACAAACATTGCATGGAGCCCTGATGCCAAGACGGTCTATATCTTTGAGCTTAACCGCGACCAAAATGACTGTCGGTTAGTCAGTTACGATTCCAAAACTGGTGAGCGCATCGCTGAACTATATCAGGAAACGAGCGACAAATACGTTGAGCCTCTCCATCCTATTGAGTTCCTGCCTTGGGATGCCGACAAGTTCATCATGCAGAGTCAGCGTGACGGATACAACCACCTTTATTTATATAATAAGGCAGGTAAACTGCTAAAACAACTCACCAGCGGACCCTGGGTGGTACAGGAAGTGCTGGGATTCAACACCAAGCAGAAACAGGTCATCATCGCTGCTAACAAATATCATCCCCTGCACCGCTGGCTTTACAGCATCAGCGTAACTGACAGCAAGGTTAAAGAATTGGTTAGTGCTGATGGTATACACCATGGGCAACTCTCTGGGTCGGGATTATACATCCTCGACAAATGGAACAGCCCCACAATTCCACGCGTTATTGACCTCATCAATACATCATCTAGTAAAGCTACTCGCCTTCTGACGTCTTCCGACCCATGGAAAGACTATGAACAACCCATCTTTGAATGTGGATCTATCAAAGCTGCCGACGGTGTTACCGACCTATATTATAGGATGGTGAAGCCTTTCACTTTCGATAGCAACAAGAAATATCCTACCGTCATTTATGTTTATGGCGGTCCGCATGCCCACAATGTAGAAGCTGGCTGGCACTGGTCCAGTAGGTCGTGGGAGACCTATATGGCACAGAAAGGCTACATCGTCTTTATCCTTGACAATCGCGGCTCTGAAAACCGTGGACGCGACTTTGAGCAGGCCACCTTCCGCCAATTGGGGCAAATAGAGATGCAAGACCAAATGAAGGGCGTCGATTATCTGCGTACCCTCCCTTATGTCGATATGAACCGATTGGGAGTACATGGTTGGTCGTTCGGCGGATTCATGACGATTTCTCTTATGACGACATATCCCGATGTTTTCAAAGTGGGTGTTGCCGGTGGTCCCGTCATCGACTGGAAATGGTATGAAGTAATGTATGGCGAACGATATATGGACACCCCTCAAGCCAATCCAGAGGGTTATGCCAAGATTAGTCTAATTGACAAAGCAAAGAACTTGAAAGGCAAACTCCAGATTATCACTGGTTACAATGACAACACCGTTGTTCCACAGCATTGTCTCTCGTTTCTAAAAGCATGTATTGAGGCAGGCACACAACCTGATTTCTTTGTTTATCCTGGTGAGTCTCACAATATGAGGGGGCATGCCAGTGTCCATCTGCACGAACGTATCACGCAATATTTTGAAGACTACCTGAAATAGTTGATTGTTGAGAGTTATGAAAGAAGAACAAATACTCGTCCGCATTACAGGACAGGATCGCCCGGGACTTACCGCCAGTATTATGAGCATCTTGGCAAAATACGATGCCCAGATATTAGATATCGGTCAGGCCGACATCCACTCTACCCTCTCCTTGGGTATTCTCATCCGCATGGACGAGATGAATTCTGGACTGGCGATGAAGGAATTGCTATTCAAGGCCACTGAACTGGGTGTAAACATCGGCTTCTCGCCTATCAGCGACAACGAATACGAAGACTGGGTTGGGCATCAGGGCAAGAACCGATATATCCTCATGGTGATGGGGCGACAGTTGGAAGCCCGCCAGATAGCGGCTGCCACACGCATTATTGCCGATCAAGGTCTGAACATTGACTCTATACTCCGCCTGACTGGTAGGAAGAGCATCAAGCAACTTGACAAG
Source organism: uncultured Prevotellaceae bacterium (assembly GCA_900316645.1). Classification (GTDB taxonomy): domain Bacteria; phylum Bacteroidota; class Bacteroidia; order Bacteroidales; family Bacteroidaceae; genus Prevotella. The sequence continues at coordinate 24,582 of ONDP01000013.1, read as the reverse complement.
CACACCCGTGCCTGCATACAGTTCTCCCTGCGTGGAGAACCTATAGACAGGCAGGATATGCAATCGAAACTTATGAAACTTTCAGCGGAAATGGGAATCGACTTCTCATTCCAGCGTGACGATATGTTCCGTCGTATGCGCCGTCTCATCTGTTTCGACATGGACTCTACACTGATACAAACCGAATGTATTGACGAATTGGCCGAGCGAAACGGAGTAGGTGCCGAAGTGCGTGCCATCACAGAGAGTGCCATGCGTGGCGAGATAGACTTCAAGGAAAGTTTTACACGCCGAGTAGCCCTTCTGAAGGGACTCGACGTCAGTGTAATGCAGGAAATAGCCGATAACCTGCCTATCACAGAAGGTGTCGACCGTCTGATGAGCATTCTCAAGACCTGCGGCTATAAGATTGCCATCCTATCAGGTGGTTTCACTTATTTCGGCGAATACCTGCAACGCCGCTATGGTATTGATTATGTCTATGCTAACGAGTTGGAAATTGGCGAAGACGGGAAATTGACTGGTCGTTACGTTGGCGAGATAGTTGATGGTCACCGCAAGGCTGAACTCCTGAAACTCATTGCCCAAGTGGAGAAAGTAAACCTTGCCCAAACCATTGCAGTGGGCGACGGTGCTAACGATCTGCCAATGATAAGTGAGGCAGGCTTGGGTATAGCATTCCATGCCAAACCCCGTGTAGTGGCTAATGCAAAACAGAGCATCAACACCATTGGACTGGACGGTGTGCTCTACTTCCTCGGGTTCAAAGACTCCTATTTGGGCGAACAGGGAAAACTTTAAAAACTAAACAGAAAATGCGTGGGCTGCCTATTGTGCACCCTCGTGTGCCCTGCCAAAGCCATCAATCACTCGAAACGAGTGCAGAAAACTAAGGATTAGGTTTGTTAGTTTCATATTTTTACATTACCTTTGCAGACAAATTTAAAATAATGACATCAATGAAGATATTATTGTTAGGCAGTGGCGGACGTGAGCATGCCCTCGCATGGAAAATTGCTCAGAGTGAGAAGTGTGAGAAACTGTTTATTGCACCAGGCAATGCTGGAACTGACAACTGCGGTGAAAACGTAGCCATGAAAGCAGACGATTTTGAAGCCATCAAGCAGTTTTGTGCCGATAAGCAGATCAATATGGTGGTAGTTGGTCCTGAAGACCCATTAGTTAAAGGCATCTATGACAATCTGAAAGCCGACGAGCGCACAAAAGGCATTCCTGTTATTGGGCCAACAAAAGCAGGAGCCGTTTTGGAAGGTTCGAAGGATTTTGCCAAGGCTTTCATGCAGCGTCACCAAATTCCGACTGCCCGTTACGAGACATTCGACGGTGAACACGTGCAAGAAGGGCTAGCCTTCTTAGAAACACTTCAGCCTCCCTATGTGCTCAAAGCCGATGGACTTTGTGCGGGTAAGGGCGTTTTGATTCTCCCCAGCCTTGAAGAGGCCAAACAAGAATTGCAGGAAATGCTGGGTGGTATGTTTGGCAATGCCTCATCACGAGTCGTCATCGAGGAATTCTTGAGCGGCATCGAGTGCTCAGTATTCGTACTGACCGATGGCGACCATTATAAAATCTTGCCTGAAGCAAAAGACTATAAGCGTATCGGTGAGCACGATACTGGTCTGAACACGGGCGGTATGGGCTCTGTCACCCCTGTTCCCTTTGCCACAAAGGAGTGGATGCAAAAGGTAGAAGACCGCATCATCCGTCCTACCGTCGAAGGACTAAAAGCAGAAGGCATCCTCTACAAAGGCTTTATCTTCTTTGGACTCATCAACGTAAAAGGCGAACCGATGGTGATAGAATACAACTGCCGTATGGGCGACCCTGAAACAGAGAGTGTTATGCTCCGTCTGAAGAGTGACATTGTCGATCTCTTCGAGGGTGTTGCCGAGGGCAATCTGGATCAACGCACTATTGAATTCGACGAAAGGGCTGCTGTTTGTGTCATGCTGGTCAGCGGCGGTTATCCCCAGGAATACAAGAAAGGCTACCCCATCAGTGGTATCGAGAACGTTGAGGGCAGCATCGTTTTCCATAGTGGCACAGCCTTGAAAGACGGACAGATTGTTACCAATGGCGGACGAGTCATTGCTGTCTCTTCTTATGGTAAGGACAAAGCAGAAGCCCTGCAAAAGTCTTTTGAAGAGGCTCAGAAAATACAATTCACCGATAAATATTTCCGTCGTGACATTGGTGCCGACCTCTAAAAGCATCCTACCTTGAAGAAACGATTACAGAACAAGGTTTCAGAAAGCAGGCTTACACTACCTCTCGTGATAGTGTATGCCTGTATTTGCTGGGTGGTGTGCGGGCTCATTAACAGCAACCTATGGCTACAGTTTGGCTGTTTTGCACTCTCTGCATTTGCCATGCTAATGCTCAACAACACCAATGCCCTCATCCGCATCTACTCTCGCATGGTATCATGTTCATTCCTGGTACTCTCATGCATGGCATGTTTCCTGTTTCCATCAGTTGTCGGAGGCATTAGTCAACTGTTGTTCATAACAGCCTATCTGATCCTATTCTTCACATACCAAGATACAAATTCGCCAGGCACCACCTACTATGGATTCCTTTCCTTGGGACTGGCAACACTCGCTTGGGTTCATTTGTTCTTTTTTATTCCATTTTTCTGGCTGCTGATGCTCACCAATCTCCAGTCATTGTCCTGGCGCACCTTCTTTGCATCGCTCTTTGGCGTCGCTACACCTTATGTATTATTATTGAGTTGGGGGTTTTTCTCGAACAATCTGACGCCCTTTATTGACCATTTCTCACCACTGTTCAATTTGCACATGCCATTTGATATGTCTATACTCACCATCAACCAAATGGTCACTTTCATCTTCCTTGTTGTTATGGCAATAGTGGGAGCATTGCATTTCTGGAGCACAAGCTATCTTGACAAGTTTCGTATTCGCAAGATTTACGGTCTGTTTATCAAAATGGATATTGCGGTCTTCTTCCTCATCCTGCTCCAACCCCAGCACTATGACCATCTCATACGACTGGGCATCATCAATACTGCACCGCTGGTAGCGCATTTCTTTGCGTTGACCAATTCAAAACTATCTAACCTGACGTTCATTGCCGCTACGGTATTTATCCTGCTATTCACTGCCTATAATATATGGATGTCATCACTTCAATTCTGATTAGCTACGGGTATTGGGGGATGTTGATTACAGCCTTCATTGCCGGCTCCTTCTTCCCTTTCTCCAGCGAAGCGGTCATGATGGGACTCATGGCTGCCGGACTCGACCCATGGGGACTCATTGTCTATGGCACCATCGGCAATGTGCTGGGTAGTATGTTCAACTTTTTCGTAGGACGCATGGGAAGAATAGAATGGATTGAGAGATACTTGCACGTCAGCAAGGAGAAACTCGACAAGGCAGTCAAGTTTATGGGTGGATATGGTGCCTGGATGGGATTCTTCGCCTTCTTACCCGTATTGGGCAGTGCTATTACCATTGCACTTGGACTGATGCGTGCTAATATTCTCATTTCCATTATCAGTATTAGCCTTGGCAAATTTCTTCGCTATGTCATCCTGATATATGGTGCAAACCTGCTTATTGGTTAAAAAAGGATAATGTTCATTGTCCAATGTATAATGTTCAACGTAAATATTGTATCTTTGCAGATTAGAATTCAAATTACACAATTAATAGGATGAAACAATTTAGACTGGTAGACAATATTATGGGATGGATCAGTTTCCTGATTGCCGCCTTTGTGTATTGTTCTACAATTGAGCCTACAGCCTCTTTTTGGGACTGTCCCGAATTTATCTCTACAGGTTACAAGTTGGAAATCGGTCACCCACCTGGTGCACCATTCTTCATGCTAACGGCAAATCTGTTCTCCCAGTTCACTAGCGACCCTTCACAGGTTGCACGGATGGTGAATATCATGAGTGCACTGCTTTCGGCAGCCACCATTTTGTTTCTGTTCTGGACCATCTCACATTTGGTGCGAAGGCTACTTATCAAAGATTGGAGCGAACTTTCATTGTGGAAACTGATAGCCATTGAGGGGTCTGCTATGGTGGGCGCACTCATTTACACCTTTAGCGACACCTTCTGGTTCTCGGCTGTCGAAGGCGAGGTATATGCTTATTCGTCCGCCTTTACGGCAGTGGTATTCTGGCTTATTCTGAAATGGGAAGACCATGCTGATGAGCCTCACAGCGACCGTTGGCTTGTACTCATTATGTATATGACAGGCCTCAGCATCGGCGTCCATCTGCTCAATCTGCTATGTCTGCCTGCCATCGTCCTGGTGTACTACTATCGCAAATTTCCTCAGAGTCTTCCGCGCAAGGACCTCTATGGTTCCCTGATAGCACTGGGCATCTCCATTGTCATTTTGGCAGCAGTGCTCTATGGCGTCGTTCCTGGCATTGTTCAAGTGGGAGGTTGGTTCGAGCTCTTGTTTGTCAATGTACTCGGTTGTCCTTTCAACACGGGTGAGATCGTCTATATCTTCCTATTGATAGGTATCACTATCTGGGCTATATATGAGACCCATCGTGACGTCAGCCTGAAGCGTCAGAATATTGCATTCCTCTTGTCTGTCGCCATGTTGGGTATTCCCTTCTACGGACATGGTTGGTCGGCTGTCATCATCGGTATCGTAGTCCTAGCAATTCTGTGGTTCGTACTGCAGTACCGTCAAAAGAAGGAACTGCTGGTGACCGCTCGTATCAAGAACACATCGTTGCTCTGCATGTTGATGCTGATGATTGGCTACAGCAGTTATGCACTTATTGTCATCCGTTCAGCCGCCAATCCACCGATGGACCAAAACTCACCAGAGGACATCTTTACCTTAGGTGAATATTTAGGTCGTGAACAGTATGGACAACGCCCATTGTTCTATGGACAGGCCTATACCTCACAGGTAGCCTTGGAGAAAGATGGTGAATACTGTCGTCCTGTCATGAAGGAAGGAGCCCCTGTTTGGCAACGTAAGGAAAAGGCTTCAGCTGATGAGAAAGATGAATACTTTATCCTGCGTAATAAAGACGAATACAAATATGCCCAGAACATGTTCTTCCCCCGCATGTATAGTTCTGCCCATCGTGCAGCCTATGAAAGTTGGATGGGTGGTAGCATCGACGGACATGAAGAATCGTATGACCGATGCGGCGAAATAATTAATGTCAAAGTTCCTAGTCAATTGGAAAACATCCGTTTCTTCCTTTCCTACCAATGTAACTTCATGTACTGGCGTTACTTCATGTGGAACTTTGCCGGACGTCAAAACGACTTACAAGGTAATGGCGAACTAGAGCACGGCAACTGGCTCAGTGGCTTCGACTGGTTAGACAACATGCGCTTGGGAGACCAGAGTACTCTGCCTGATGAGTTGAAGAACAACAAGGGACATAATGTCTTCTATTGTCTGCCGTTACTATTAGGACTCATTGGACTGTTTTGGCAGTCTTGGTACGTTCGCAAACGCCGCGTCATTGTGGATGGTAAGGAGCAAACGGAGATTGAGCCTATCGGCATCCGACAGTTCTGGATTGTCTTCTTCCTCTTCTTTATGACAGGTTTGGCCATTGTCATTTATCTAAACCAGACGCCTATGCAGCCTCGTGAACGTGACTATGCCTATGCCGGTTCATTCTATGCATTCGCTATTTGGTGTGGCATGGGAGTTGCCGCCATTATCGACCTCATCAACCGCAAGCTGAAGAATGGTCAGTTAGCCATTGCCGCCGTCGTTGCCTTTGCTACACTATTCGTTCCCATTCAGATGGCTTCTCAGACATGGGATGACCATGATCGCTCTGGCCGCTATTCCTGTCGGGATTTCGGTCAGAACTATCTGATGTCTCTTCAGGACGAAGGTAACCCCATCATTTTCACCAATGGTGATAACGACACCTTCCCTCTTTGGTATAATCAAGACGTAGAAGGTGTGCGTACCGATGCCCGCGTCTGCAACCTGTCGTATCTGCAGACAGACTGGTATATCGACCAGATGTGCCGTCCTGCCTACGACTCTCCCTCAGTACCCATCTCATGGAAACGTATTGAGTATTGTGCTGGCACTAACGAGTACGTACCCATTGATACCAACATGAAGCAGGCTGTACTCGATCTCTACAAAGAACATCCCGAAGAGGCCAAGAAACAGTTCGGCGACGATCCCTTTGAATTGAAGAACATCCTGAAATACTGGGTACGTTCGAAGTCGTCCGATCTGCATGTTATCCCTACCGATGTCATCTATATGACTATCGACAAGGAAGCCGTCCGCAAGAGCGGTATGATGATGGCCACCGACTCTATCCCCGACCGTATGACTATCTCGCTGAAAGGCAAGACTGCGCTCTATAAAGGTGACTTGATGATTCTTGAGATGCTGGCACAGTGCAATTGGGAACGTCCCATCTATGTGGCAGTTTCTGTAGGTGACGAAAACTACATCAACCTTGGCGACAACACTATTACCGAGGGATTAGCTTATCGCATCACACCATTCACCACCAATCAGGAGGGAGCTAAGAATTTCGACAGCAAGCGTACTTACGAAAATGTCATGAACCGTTTCAAATTCGGAGGTGCCAATACTAAGGGCGTCTATCTCGACGAGACGGTGATGCGCATGTGCTATACTCACCGTCGTATCATGGCACGTCTGGCCATACAGTTGATAAGTGAAGGAAATGATAAGAAGGCAACAGAAGTACTGAAATACTGCGAGAAAGTTCTGCCTGCTTACAATATTCCTCACAACTATAGTTCCGGTTCATTGGATATGGCCCGTGCCTGGGCTGCTATGGGCAACAAGCAGGAAGCCATGAAGTTGATTAACCAGTTATGGGCTAATTCTTCTCAATACGTGGCTTGGTACTGCAACCTCAATGGCCAGCAGTTCTCTATGTCAGAAGACAGTTGTTACATGCACATCTATATTCTCAACCAACTCCTCCAATTGGGTACAACCATTGACGAACAATGGGGTGAGAAGAAAGGTGCTGTGCTCAACAAGATGCTCGATGCCTTCGAGGCAATGGGTGGTCGTTTAGGTGGTTCTGAGTAAATTGTCAAATAATAAATAACAAAAGGTGTTTATCGAGCAACCGGCAATATGGCTGCGCTGGTTATATCCCAGGGCAACATGGCGAATGGATCGTCACGAGAAGGCTGTTTATCTGACCTTCGACGACGGTCCCATTCCCGAGGCCACGCCATTCATTCTCGAAACGTTGAAACACTACGGCATTAAAGCTACTTTCTTTATGGTTGGCGACAATGTACGTAAATATCCTGATTTATACCAGCGGGTGGTCGATGAGGGCCACCGCATTGGCAATCACACCCATAACCATATCAGCGGATTCCGTCATACAATCCATGACTACAGTTATAATGTAGAGAAAGCTAATGCTTATCTGCACACCAATCTAGTACGTCCTCCTCACGGATGGATGCGCCTGAGTCAATATGCTTGGCTAGGCCGCAAATATCGTATTGTCATGTGGGATCTCGTCACTCGCGACTATTCCAAGTGGCTCACTGCCGAAGACGTTCTTAATAATGTGAAGCGCTATGCCCGCAATGGCAGCATCATCACCTTCCACGACTCGCTGAAAAGTATCGACAAACTACATACGGCCCTGCCCCAGGCCATCGAATGGCTCATGGAACAGGGTTATGCCTTTAAGATTTTCAAATAGACCGAAAGTAATAAAAACAAATTTAAAGCAATTATATAATGACAACTTTATCTATCCTAATTGTTGTATCTTTCGTGATTGGCTATATGTGCATTGCCCTCGAAAGTTTGACAAGAGTCAACAAGGCTGCTATCGCCTTGCTCATGTGTGTAATATGCTGGACACTGCTGATGCTGAATCCGACATCGTTCTACCCAGCTGTAAGCGGTGACGCGGTTCACCACATCTCCGGGGTCATTGAACACCACTTAGGTGATGCTGCAGGCACTTTGTTTTTCCTAATGGGTGCCATGACTATCGTCGAGATTGTTGACTCGAATGGCGGTTTCAACTTTGTGCGCGATGCATTGAAGACACGTTCAAAGCGCAAGCTGATGTGGCGCGTGGCATTTATGACCTTCTTACTGTCGGCTATCCTCGACAACCTTACCACGTCTATCGTGATGATTATGGTGCTGCGCAAACTGGTACAAAGCCGTGAAGAGCGACTGCTCTATGCTGCCCTCATCATTATTTCAGCCAATTCAGGCGGAGCATTCTCCCCTATCGGCGACGTAACCACCATCATGCTGTGGATTAAGGGTGTCATTACTACTCAAGGTGTCATCACTGAGATTTTCATCCCATCGCTGGTCTCTATGATTATCCCTGCCGGCATCATCAGCATGCATCTGAAGGGCAAATTCGACAAAGAGCAGAACCTGCCAAAATCAACAGCAAGCCAGTTTACCAAGATTCAACGTGATATTATTTTCTGGTTGGGTGTTGGCGGTTTGATCTTCGTACCTATCTTCAAGACGCTGACTCACCTGCCACCATTTATGGGCATCCTGCTGGTTCTGGGCATTCTATGGACAACCACTGAGATTTTCCACTATAACACAGATGAGGATGATACGATGGCGAAACGTGTTAGTGATATTATGTCGAAAATCGACCTTTCGACCATCATGTTCTTCCTTGGTATCCTGATGGCTGTTGCCGTACTGCAGGAGATTGGTGTTCTGACAGCGATGGGCGAGGGACTCAACGAAGCTTTCTCAGGCAATTATTATCTCATTAACGGCATTATCGGTGTCTTGTCAAGTATCGTAGATAACGTTCCATTGGTAGCAGGCTGTATGGGAATGTATCCTGTTGCCGAGGCTGGTCCGATGGCCGTGGACGGCATCTTCTGGCAATTGCTGGCATACTGCGCTGGTGTTGGTGGTTCGATGCTGATAATTGGTTCTGCTGCAGGTGTTGTTGTCATGGGGCTCGAGAAGATCACCTTCGGCTGGTATCTGAAACGCATAACGTGGATTGCCTTTGTTGGCTATCTCTGCGGTATTCTCATCTATTGGATAGAGCGCATGCTATTCTTCTAAACACATCAAAAAGACTCAGGGAACCGAAAACCCTGAGTCTTTTTTTTATCCTTACTATAAGCAGGAAAGCCCAGCTCTCTATTTTGCAATTTTAAATGCCATATGCTTGTCGTAGAGTGCTACGTACAGTTGTCCGTCTTCACCGATTGAAAACCAACTGGCTGCCGTAGGAATCCAGTATTCGTGCGTTCTAACACCTGTATAGCGGTTCAATACATAAATATAGTCGGGAATGCCAGAACCGCCCTGACCGCAGATAATGGAATTGTCAACAATCAGGAAATTGCTAGAATTTGCTGTGCGAGGCTTACTCATCCATAGTGTCTGATCGGTATTGATGTCCACAGCCACCAAGTAATGCCCCATAGAGTTCTTGTCGGGTGCCACCCTATTCGTTTCCATGAAATACAGCACACCATCCTTCACTACAGCCCATTGCACTTCTTGTCTATTACGCTCATTAGGAGGGAAAGTCAGTTCGCGTGTGTTATATACCTTTTTCACTTCTCTGGCAGGGTCAAGCAACATAATAAGATGAGGCTCTCGACCGCGACAGGAGATATCCTGCTCCGTCTCGCCCCAAGGCAGTTTCTCACTACTTGGTTTTCTGCCATAGATAGCCACTGGAAAGTCGCCATCAGTAAACACGTCGTTGAGCACCCACTCGCTGTCATATTCAGCAGGTACACCCTCAGGCACCTTGAAATCGATATCGTCCCAACCCAACGTGGGATGTCCGATGATGTTTCCCAACTTGAGCGAAGGCAGTGCCAGCGAGGTGTAGCTATCCAGGGGCTTTGAGAATTTGGTGCGCACCAACTGCACCGTCTTGCTTTTACCTACAGGAGCCTTTGTCAACGTCTTGCCATTAAAATTTGGCACATTCACCAAAACCACTTCAGATTTAAAATCCTGAGCACCACCTATCAGTGCATACAACAGGAATGGAATAAGGAATACAGTTTTTTTCATAAGCATAATAATTGATATTCGATTGCAAATATAATAAAAATATACAAACGTCGCATTTTTACTCCATCTTTTTTTGGAAATGCGATTTTTTTTGTAATTTTGCACATAGATACTAATACATTTATTAATATGATAGACGTAAAACAGACCTTAGCTTCGGCAGAAGAACGCATGGAGATGGCTGCAATGTTCCTTGAAGAGGAACTGAGTCGCGTTCGTGCAGGCCGTGCCAACGTAGCCATTCTGGATGGCGTGCGTGTAGAATCCTATGGTTCGAAGGTGCCTTTGAACCAAGTTGCCAACATCTCAACCCCTGATGCTCGTACCATTGCCATCAAGCCTTGGGACAAAAAGCAGATTCGCGACATTGAGAAGGCTATCATGGACTCGGACGTAGGCATTACTCCCGAAAACAATGGTGAGATTATCCGTTTGGGTATTCCCCAGCCTACAGAAGAGCGCCGTCGTGAACTGGTGAAGCAGTGCAACAAGATTGCAGAGAAAGCAAAAGTCGAAGTTCGCAATGTTCGTGCCGACATCAAGGATAAACTGAAGAAAGCCATCAAGGACGGTCTTTCTGAGGACAACGAGAAAGATGCCGAGCAGGAGTTGCAGAAGCTTCACGACAAATTCATCAAGAAACTTGATGACTTGATGGAGGCTAAGAACAAAGAAATTATGACCGTCTAAGCGCTTCGCTAGTGAAAAGTGAAAAGTGAAGAGTGAAAGGTCTTGTTATTAAGAATACTGGCAGTTGGTACACCGTCCTGACGGACGATGGATCAACTGTCGATTGTAAGGTAAAGGGGAATTTCCGCATCAAGGGAATACGCTCTACTAACCCTGTGGCTGTTGGCGACAGGGTGGTGATTTCTTCCCCTTCATCAGGGGGAGGTCAGGAGGGGGCGTGGATTACAGAAATCGAAGACCGTCGTAACTACATCATCCGCAAGAGTATCAACCTATCAAAGCAAAGCCATATTCTGGCTGCCAATGTTGACCAAGCACTGTTGGTGGTGACTGTGGTAAAACCAGAAACCTCCACCACCTTCATTGATCGTTTCCTTGCTTCTGCTGAGGCTTATCGTATCCCTGTTGTTCTCGTGTTTAACAAGTCAGACTTACTAAATGAAGACGAGCACCACTATCAGGAGATGATGATACAACTCTACGAGACTATCGGCTATGAGTGCCATGCCATCTCTGCTACTGAAGGCGACGGTGTAGAGGCACTGAGAGAAAAATTGGAAGGTAAGATTACGCTGCTTAGCGGCAATAGCGGTGTTGGTAAGTCGACCCTCATTAACCGATTGGTGCCACATGCCAATCAAAGAGTAGCAGATATCAGTGAAGCCCATCAGACGGGTATGCACACCACCACCTTCTCTGAGATGATACCTCTTTCAACTCCTGACGTTCAACTTTCAACAGTCAAGAGCTGGCTTATTGACACTCCTGGCATCAAGGGGTTCGGCACGTTTGATATGGAGAAAGAGGAATTGACCAGCTATTTCAAGGAGATTTTTGAGTTTTCCAAGCAATGCCGTTTCTCCGATTGCACCCACACCCATGAACCTGGTTGTGCGGTTCTGAAAGCAGTGGAAGATCACTACATTGCTCAGAGCCGCTACCAGTCTTACCTCTCAATGCTTGAGGACAAGGATGAGAATAAGTATCGTGAGGCGTATTAGCCTTACCTTATTCTCTTAAGTGTTGCCTTCATATCACTGTCATCCACCGACAGAAGTTCACCATCCTCACTGAGAATCATTTTCGAACCATTGTCCTCAATCTTGATGATGCCGTCATTGGCAGTATAGCGTGACTTATAATTGTAAAACTTAGTCTTGAATACCAAGTCGGCCTGCCACATCTTGCGATTGGCCCAGCTGACGCCCAGTTCCTTGGCACGCTCTTTATCCATGATGATTTTCATCTTCATACGCATGTCGTGGCTATTGATAAACTCGATGGTCACTGTCATGGTGAAGATTTCATTCATCACTGTCACACGCTGCTCGCGTTGCTCCGGCGTCTCGTTATCTTTCTCACCAAGCAGATGGGTAACACTCATATTACCGTTGAAATAAATGCGTCCCTTCATATCCTGTGCCTGAATGGTGAGTGTCAGCAACAGACCGACGCATAATAAAAGAAGTTTCTTCATTGTTTATCTTTCTTATTTAATTGTTATTGTATATCTTGACATAAAGGAAGCTCCTGGCTGGAGATGGTTCATTAGAGGCTTGTCCTTAAACTCGCCATTGAAACCACGGGGGTCACCAATACCATACCAAGGTTCGATGCACACGAAAGGAGCCTGTTTGTCATAAGGACTCCAGAAGGCACAAACGGGTGTCTTATAATCAACAGTCACAGCAGGCTCGCCATCGGTGTCCATCAACATGGCCCTACGGGTCTGGCTCTTATGAATCTTCACACTGTCGTTACGGAAGAAATTGTTCGATATCTCCAAAATACCCATATCTGCCTCCAAAGGAACCTCCACCATATCATGACTACCGTCAGCGTAGCTCCTCAGCGCGTCCATCGGTTCCTCGTTGTCAAGTTTGATAATTCCCTGCAGTTTTCCTCCTGGTACATTAAAGGCAGGATGCCCACCAATCTGGAAATGGATCTCCCGGGCATCGGTATTCTCTACATGCCAGATGACATGTATTCTGTTGCCCTCCAGACGATAAGTAATGGCGAGATTGAAATGATAAGGATACACCTTCAGTGTCTCTTCATTATCATGAAGGGCAAAAGTTACTTTCTCTGGTGATTGAGAGACTAAAGTAAACTCACTGTCACGGGCAAAACCATGACGTGGCAAGTGATATTCTTTACCATCCACACGATAGGTATTGTCGTTAACACTGCAAACCAGCGGAAACAAAACAGGTGAATGGCGAGGCCACTCAGCGCCTGCCTGCCACATATATTCCCTACCCTCACTGTCTTTCACACTCTGGAGTTCGGCTCCTTTCTCAGCGACACGAATGGTCAACTGTTCGTTCTTTAGTTCTATCATAATTATATTTTTGAATTAACCTTTAAATATTATAAACAATACCACAAGGGCAGCTAACAATACCCACTCGATGAGCCTGTTCTTGTTTTCTTCTTTGTAAGCTTTGAAGTGCCATAACTTATAGCCCCATCCCGGCACCTGCAGGAATACACCCATGTAAAGCAAATAGCGTAGCGTATCGCTATACTTGAAGCCATACGTCGAATGGTATATTGCCAAGCCGCAAACTATCTCCAATACTATAAAGAATAGTCCGACATATTTCAGATAGGTTGTAAATTTAGACATGTTCATAGCTACTTGTTTTTATAGATAAGATATATGAATACTGCACAAACCAGCACCACGACGACAATCATTATCAGCACAAACAAGAGATGCCCACGCAGCATATCCAAGGCAATGGCTCCTGCTAACAGTAGCGACATGATACCCAAGATACGCATAAGCCTGGTGCTTAATGCAGCCTGCCGCTCATTAACGAGATAGATACCAGGCAGATTGACGGAATGAGGAAAGTAAGACCCTGCCATCATAAAGGCGGCAACGACTGTTATCAATATACAAGGGAAAAAGATATGCGCCTTGGAGCCGTAGGCATTAGGAGCGCCAGATGGTCCGAAATGGGTAGGAATAATGTCTGGAGCCTGATTGTAGAACAATAGTATAGCTACCCATACGACAATGGCCAACGACAAAAAGGCAAGTTCAAAGACGGTCCCTTCCGTGCTACGTTCTACTTTAAATTTCTGTTTCTTCATTGTTGTTTCCTTTTTTCTTTTTTGGCAGACGCTTGGCCTTACGCAATGCCTCGGTGATGATCCACTGCAACTGGCCATTGGTGCTGCGGAACTCGTCCGCAGCCCATGCCTCTATCGCGTTCATCGTTTCAGCGTCAACACGAAGGATAAAGCTCTTGCTTTCTTTCTTAGCCATTGATTAATGGTTCAGTGTTCCTGTGTTCACTACGGGCTGTGCATTATCATCGCCACAGAGTACCACGAGCAGGTTGCTAACCATAGCTGCCTTTTTGTCGTCATCCAGTTCTACAATCTCTTCTGTCGAAAGCTTGTCAAGCGCCATCTTCACCATAGAGACAGCCCCTTCCACTATCTTCTCACGAGCCTGAATGATGGCATCGGCCTGTTGGCGGCGCAACATGACTGCTGCAATCTCTGGAGCGTATGCCAAATAATTGATACGAGCCTCAACTACCTCAATACCTGCCAAGGCAAGGCGTTCGTCGAGCTTCTGTTCTAACTGCTCATTAATCTCATCGGCATTCGAACGAAGGGTAGGCTCGTCATTGTCGTTATCATAGGCATACTGGCCTGCCACCTGACGAAGAGCCGCATCACCCTGAACGCTGACGAAGCGTTCAAGTGCATTCATCAGTCCTTTCGTATCGCTACCAACGGTATTGGGAGCCGAAGCCATCGTCTGGGTGTCAACCTCGAACAATGCCTTATAGGTGTCCTTCAATTTCCACACCAGCACCAACCCTATCATGATGGGGTTGCCCGTTTTGTCGTTCACCTTAATAGGTTCTGCATCGAGGTTACGGGCACGAAGACTGACTTTTTTTGTACCATAGAAGGGATTAATCCAATAAAAGCCCGTTTCTCCGAAAGTACCTGCATACTTACCGAACCAAGTAATGACTCGGGCCTCGTTAGGCTCCAATTGAAGGAAACTGCACATACTGATAATGTCTGCCAAGAGCAGCAGAACACAGCCACCCAGCAACCAACCACCACAAGCACCATTGCTCTCATCGAGTTGGATGATGCCAAAGACTATACCGACAATCGTAGCTATCAGCAGTCCCAAAACAATAAACAGCATTAGGAATCCATTCAATACCGTTCCGTTGAATTTAGTTTCTTTATTCATGACCATATAATTTAAAATGATATCAATTTGATATCGCAAAGATATACACTATTTTTGGAACGACAATGGATTTATGCTTTTTATTAACTACATTTAACTATGAACTGTGGATTATCCACTATGAACTTTTGTACCTTTGCATCATGAATCTGAATGACAAGCGAATTGCCGTATTACTCTCTGGCGGAGTTGACAGTTCTGTGGTACTGTATGAATTGGTGCGACAGGGCTTAAAGCCTGATTGTTTCTATATTAAGATAGGTCCTGACGAGAAAGACGAATGGGACTGCTCGATGGAAGAAGATTTAGAGATGGCTACTGCCGTCAGCCACAAATACGGTTGCAAGCTGGAGGTTATAGACTGCCATCAGGAGTACTGGAATCAAGTAACCACATATACTATTAATAAGGTACGCGCAGGACTGACCCCAAACCCCGACGTTATGTGCAACCGGCTCATCAAGTTCGGAGCATTTGACGAAAAACGAGGCCATGACTACGACCTCATTGCCACAGGCCATTATGCTCAGACGGAAGAGGAAGAAGTCGCGCTCGGAGGTTCACCCTCCGGTACCCCTCACGCCCTCAAATGGCTTTGCACCAGCCCGGACCCAGTAAAGGACCAGACTGACTTTTTGGCACAGATTTACGACTGGCAATTACGAAAGGCCCTTTTCCCTATTGGTCACATGATGAAGGAAGAAGTGCGCGAGATAGCTGAGCGCGAACACTTGGTAAATGCCAAGCGAAAAGACTCACAGGGCATCTGTTTCTTGGGTAAAATCAACTACAACGACTACATCCGGCGCTTCCTGGGCGAACAGCCAGGTGACGTGATAGAACTGGAAACCAACAAGAGAATCGGTCAGCACAAGGGACTGTGGTTCCACACCATCGGTCAGCGCCATGGATTGGGCTTTGGCGGTGGTCCTTGGTTTGTGGTCAAGAAAGACGTTGCTGCCAACATCCTATATGTCAGCAAGGGATACGATCCCCACACAGCTTACAAGAGCGATTTCACCATCAAGGATTTCCACGCCCTCACCCTACCATTGAATCAACTTTCTACAGGAAACACCTTCAGCGTGACATTCAAGATTCGACACACCCCTGAATTTCACCAAGCCAAGCTGGAAGATTTGGGCAACGGCACTTATGCTATCCACTCCCAGACACCCATCCACGGAGTGGCTCCTGGTCAATTTTGCGTACTTTATGACGAACAGCATCATCGTTGCTTCGGTTCTGGCGAAATTACAATTTAATACTTTTTAATATGAAAAAGTTGCATTTTTAAAGAAAAACCGATATATTTGCAACGAACAAAAAGAATATAGCTATATTACTTCAATTAGTTAAGCCTATGAAAACCCAGAAAATGCACGATGAAGAGTCGTATGAGCTAGACAATGTCTACAACGATGAAGACCGTTTCTACACTCGTGGAGATTCATCAGTTTGGTACAATTAATCATTCAAAAAAATTTGGAGATTAGCTGTATTATTTGTACCTTTGTACCCTATGACACAAGAATGGCAGAATAGGGAAAAATGGAAAGAAAACGTTATCCTTGTCGACGCTGACTACGTCGACAAGGTTCTGTTTAATCTAACAGTGAACTTCGAGCGAATGCTGGAGCGCCACATCCCCAAGGCAGAACTGGCGCTGTGGGCTGATTGCGTAGCACTCGATGGAGGATTACGACCTGGCGACAACGAGATACAGGTAGTGCTCATCCACACGAAGCAGAAAGAGTGTTTCGAACTCTTCGACCCTTCTAACTTTGCCGAAGAGCTCACAGGCAAGGCCTTCAAGGATCATATCGGTGAGTTCGCCTTCGATGCTTACCCGGCAGAGGAAGACCTGGTTGAATATGGTGATTTCTTTGCACAGGCGCTACAACTGATAGCATCACAGGAGGAGGTAAAGCGACTGATGGTGATTCCCAATGCTGAAGACGACTATATATATAATAAGGTACGCGAGACGCTCAACCATCTTGACGATACCGACAAGCGTATCATGGTGTATGCCATGCAGCCCATGCCCGGAGGAAAATTCCAACAGGAGATATTGGGGTATTCGTTGATGGCAGCCCTCAGAATAAAACCGGAAGAAATAAAGAACAAAATAAAATAAGGAATTATGGCAAAAGTTTTGATGATTGGAGCAGGTGGCGTGGCCACTGTTGCTGCGTTCAAGATTGCCCAGAACGCGGATGTGTTTACAGATTTCATGATAGCAAGCCGTCGCAAGGCAAAATGCGATGCTATTGTGGAAGCAATTCATAAGAAAGGCTATAACATGCCTATTCAGACGGCTCAGGTAGATGCTGATGATGTAGAGCAGCTGAAGACTTTATTCTCGAGTTACAAGCCCGAATTGGTCATCAACCTTGCCCTGCCCTATCAGGACCTGACCATCATGGAGGCCTGTTTGGCATGTGGTTGCAGTTATCTCGACACTGCCAACTACGAGCCTAAGGACGAGGCTCACTTCGAGTATTCGTGGCAGTGGGCTTATCGGGAGCGTTTCAAGGAGGCTGGACTGACGGCCATCTTAGGCTGTGGGTTCGACCCAGGTGTGACCAGCATCTATACAGCCTATGCTGCCAAGCATCATTTTGACGCTATTGAGTATTTGGACATCGTTGACTGCAATGCTGGCGACCACCATAAGGCATTTGCTACCAACTTCAACCCAGAGATTAACATCCGTGAGATAACCCAGAAGGGACTCTATTGGGAAAACGGCAAATGGGTAGAAACCGAACCGCTGGAAATTCATAAAGACCTAACCTATCCGAACATCGGGCCTCGCGACAGCTACCTGCTGCACCATGAGGAAATAGAGTCGTTGGTCATCAACTACCCCACCATCAAGCGAGCCCGTTTCTGGATGACCTTCGGACAGCAGTATCTGAAACATCTTGAAGTGATTCAGAATATTGGAATGAGCCGTATCGACGAAGTGGAATATGAAGCTCCTCTGGCTGATGGCACTGGTACGGCAAAAGTGAAGATCGTACCCCTTCAGTTCCTAAAGGCCGTACTGCCTAACCCACAGGACCTGGGTGAGAACTACGAGGGCGAGACCTCTATCGGCTGCCGTATCCGAGGCATTGGCAAGGATGGCAAGCAGCACACTTATTATGTCTATAACAACTGCTCACACCGTGCTGCCTACGAAGAGACGGGTATGCAGGGCGTCAGCTATACGACTGGTGTACCTGCCATGATTGGCGCTATGATGTTCTGCAAGGGACTGTGGAAGCGGCCTGGCGTATTCAACGTCGAGGAATTCGATCCCGATCCCTTTATGGAACAACTCAACAAACAAGGTCTCCCCTGGCACGAGATTCACGACGGCGACCTGGAACTTTAATAAAAGACTCGAAACATCGAAATAAAGAAATAACGAAAAGAGAAAGAAATATGGCAAAAAAAGAAACAGAAAGCGAGGTCCTGAACCCGCAGCAAGAGAAAATGAAAGCCCTTCAGGCTGCTATGTCAAAAATCGAGAAGGACTTTGGCAAGGGTAGCATCATGCGTATGGGTGACGAACAGATTGTGAACGTAGAGGTGATACCAACGGGCAGTATCAGTCTGAACGCTGCATTAGGCGTTGGCGGATATCCCAAAGGACGCATCATCGAGATATACGGTCCGGAATCCAGTGGTAAAACCACATTGGCAATCCACGCTATTGCCGAGGCTCAGAAGACTGGCGGCATTGCAGCCTTCATCGATGCTGAGCACGCATTCGACCGTTTCTATGCTGAGAAACTGGGTGTCGATATCAACAATCTCTACATCTCTCAGCCTGACAACGGAGAACAGGCATTGGAGATTGCCGACCAGCTAATTCGCTCGGCTGCCGTAGATATCCTGGTGGTTGACTCTGTGGCTGCTCTTACTCCTAAGAAGGAGATTGAGGGCGACATGGGCGATTCTGCTGTAGGACTGCATGCCCGTCTGATGTCACAGGCTCTTCGCAAACTCACCGGCACCATCGCGAAGACCAATACCACCTGCATTTTCATCAACCAGTTGCGCGAGAAGATTGGCGTGATGTTCGGCAATCCCGAGACCACTACTGGTGGTAATGCCCTGAAGTTCTATGCATCTGTACGCCTCGATATCCGCAAGGTGACAGCTATCAAGGATGGTGATAACATCATTGGCAACCAAGTACGCGTCAAGGTCGTGAAGAACAAGGTGGCTCCTCCCTTCCGCAAGGCAGAATTTGAAATCACCTTCGGCGAAGGTATTTCGAAGATTGGTGAGATTGTCGATTTGGGTGTTGAATACGGCATTATCCAGAAAAGCGGATCATGGTTCTCCTACGACGGCTCAAAGTTGGCACAAGGTCGCGACGGTACGAAGCAACTGCTGAAGGACAATCCCGAGCTTTGCGACGAACTGGAGGCCAAGATTATGCAGGCTATCGCTGACAAGGATTAACACCTTTCAGCAACAAACAATAAAAAAGTGGAAGTTCGCATGGAACTTCCACTTTTCTTATCTACATAGCAGTGATTACTTATTCTTCACTCGGGAAGCAGGTGTTGTCTCAGTATTCCTACGTGGTGTCTTGATGCCAATCACCTTACCGCTCTTGCTGAACTGGACAATCAACCACGCCTTGGTGCGCTTGTAAGTCCACTCGTAGCGTCCGTCGCTCGACTCTGCCTTACTGTCAGGCTCACCGACTGCCATCTCAACTTCTTCCTCTGTCATACCTATTCCGACACGACCTTCGCGAATCATCGTACGCGTGGCGGCACTGGTATTCCTCATACGGCCCTCGCCGAAGCCGAACAGATAACCGAAGTAGTCTTCATTCTGTCCGTCAATGTCGCCAACAACATTCTGGTTGACAAAGGTGACATCCTTTGAATAGATACGACCAGTTTCTGTCTCTGTCAGTGTCAAAGTGACATAGTTGCTATTGCGAACTGGTGCCATACCGTCAATACGGAATTCCATCAACTTAGGCACTTTCACTACACGGTTGTCCTTACCACCACCCTTGGTAGTCATGCTGGTAGCATACTTGGTGTAGATGGTCTTACCCATATACTGAGCGTAGTCAGAAGAAACTCTGGTTTCACCCGTCATCAGGTCAAACGATCCGTAGAAAGTGTATTTTTCATTGTCCACGATAAACTCATCATCGCGCATACCACTGTTGGTCTTACTGATAGCAACATTCTGATAGAACTCATTGCCCCTCTTGTCAGCAACGATTATTTTCACAGGGAATGAACGTGTACCAACACCAACAGCAACCACCTTCACCTCCATGTTCTTTTCAACTTTCACGTCCTGATAGCTGTCACTGTCATAATCTACGTCCACACGATAGTCGGTGGAACGAGTCACCAGCGATTGTCCTATCAGTTTCTCACGAGCAATGTCCACATCGCCTAGATAAGCCAATGTCGGCACACCTGTCTTGCTGTAGCAATAGTCCTCGAAACTACCGTTAGGTAACTCAAAATAGTACTTTCTGTTGTCATCTTGACAGGTAAAGTTCATACGGGCGCGCCCATTATCACCAACGGTGTGGTTGTTGTAAATCATAATCTTATGACGCAACTTACCACTGGACACCTCCTTACCTGTACCTGCATCACGGAAAGTATTGACCACTAGGTCATACTTCTCAGGGATTACCATAAACTTCATGCCGTCCTGCCAGTCACACAGACTGTAGTAGCGGAAGTTCTGGCTGACAAAGTCGTTTCCTGCCGCTTGGTCATCAGCGTTAGCCTTAACTTTAGCAGCCTTAGTCTCGGTTTTCGTTACTCCCTTCGTCTTGACGATGTAGGAGTCAGCATTCTGAGCCATTGCAGTGTTAGCTGCAAATGCCAGACCTGCCAGAATAATCAGTTTCTTCATAGATATATCTGTTCTTTGTTGTTACGTAACATGCCGCAAAGATATAAATAATTTTTGATACTTGTGCCAAAATGACGTGACAATCAGTCATTTTTCTGCATTTTTTTTGATTTTGGCACGTGCTTTGCTATAAAATCGTTGACAAATTGCGAATATTAATAATTAAAAAAGATACAATTATGGGAAAAATTATTGGAATTGACTTAGGAACAACCAACAGTTGTGTTGCCGTTTTCGAAGGTAACGAACCTGTGGTTATTGCAAACAGCGAAGGTAAGCGTACTACCCCATCTGTAGTAGGCTTTGTTGAGAACGGTGAGCGCAAGATCGGCGATCCTGCCAAGCGTCAGGCTATCACCAACCCAAAGAAGACCGTTTATTCTATCAAGCGCTTCATGGGTGAGAACTGGCAGCAGACAGAGAAGGAAATCTCGCGCGTACCTTATACTGTAGTAAACGAGGGTGGTTATCCACGTGTCGACATCGACGGACGCAAGTACACTCCTCAGGAAATCTCAGCTATGGTGCTGCAGAAGATGAAGAAAACTGCAGAGGACTATTTGGGCCAGGAAGTAACGGATGCCGTTATCACTGTTCCTGCCTACTTCTCTGACTCTCAGCGTCAGGCTACCAAGGAGGCTGGTCAGATTGCAGGCCTCAACGTACGCCGTATCGTCAACGAGCCTACGGCTGCCGCTTTGGCTTATGGTGTTGACAAGGCCAACAAGGATATGAAGATTGCCGTATTCGACCTCGGTGGTGGTACGTTCGATATCTCTATTCTGGAGTTTGGTGGTGGTGTATTCGAGGTACTTTCTACCAATGGTGACACACACCTCGGTGGTGACGACTTCGACCAGGTTATCATCGACTGGCTGGTTCAGGAATTCAAGAACGACGAGGGTGCCGACCTGAAGGCCGACCCAATGGCTATGCAGCGCTTGAAGGAGGCTGCCGAGAAGGCAAAGATTGAGTTGTCAAGCTCAACTTCTACCGAGATCAACCTGCCATACATCATGCCTGTAGGCGGTGTGCCCAAGCACTTGGTGAAGACGCTGACACGTGCTAAGTTCGAGCAGTTGGCTCATGGACTTATCCAGGCTTGTCTGGCACCTTGCCAGAAGGCTATTGCCGATGCCAAGCTGAACACTTCAGATATCGACGAGGTAATTCTCGTAGGTGGTTCTAGCCGTATTCCTGCTGTTCAGGAACTCGTGAAGAACTACTTCGGCAAAGAGCCTTCAAAGGGTGTTAACCCTGACGAGGTAGTAGCCGTTGGTGCATCTATTCAGGGTGCCATTCTGAACAAGGAAGGCGGTGTAGGCGACATCGTACTGCTCGACGTTACTCCTCTGACACTGGGTATTGAGACCATGGGCGGTGTAATGACCAAGCTGATCGAGGCCAACACAACTATTCCTTGCAAGAAGAGCGAAACCTTCTCAACAGCAGCTGACAACCAGACAGAGGTAACCATCCGCGTACTGCAGGGTGAGCGTCCTATGGCAAACCAGAACAAGCAGCTGGGTATCTTCAACCTGACCGGTATTGCCCCCGCCCGTCGTGGTGTTCCTCAGATCGAGGTAACGTTCGATATTGATGCCAACGGTATTCTGAAGGTATCTGCCAAGGATAAGGCCACTGGTAAGGAGCAGGCTATTCGCATCGAGGCATCTTCCGGTCTGTCTCAGGACGAAATCAACCGCATGAAGGCAGAAGCCGAACAGAATGCCGAGGCTGATAAGAAAGAGCGCGAGCGTGTTGACAAGATGAATCAGGCCGACTCTATGATTTTCCAGACAGAGAATCAGCTCAAGGAGATTGGCGACAAGATTCCTGCCGAGCACAAGCCCGCTATCGAGAATGCCCTCCAGCAGTTGAGGGATGCCCACAAGTCTGGCGACATCACAGCCATCGACAATGCCATGAATGCCCTCAATCAGGCTTGGCAGACTGCTTCACAGCAGATGTACCAGGGCGCCCAGGGTGCTCAGGCTGGTCCTCAGGACAACCCCTTCGCTGGTCAGCAGCAAGCTCAGCAGCAAGGCGCCCCAAAGGATGAAAACATCCAGGACGCCGACTTCGAGGAGGTGAAGTAAGTTTGATAAGCAAATAACAAGCAATTATAGAAATCCCGTATAACTCAAGTAGTTATGCGGGATTTTAGTTTTAGTTAAACTTTGACACCTTGAGGGACATCTTGAGGGACATCTTGTCCATTATATGACTTTTATTAAATTGAATCGTCAACAAATTCCCAATAGCCATTTCTTTTACCATTCACTCTACGTAGAATGTTCTTCTCTTGTAACGCTATGGTAATTGATTTGACTGTTCGCTCAGACTTTCCAATTTCAGCAGCAATCTCTTTTTGGGTAGCAGATGGATTCTCATGCATCATGCGAAGCACCGCCATCTCTTCCAAAGTGCAATTTTTGCACTTTGGAGGCAATTCTTCGCCAACTTTTGCACTTTGAACTTCATGATTTGCACTTTGGGAGTGAGTTCCGTCCTCAACTTTGTTCCAATCAACGTGCATAATCCTATTCCTAAGATCATGTTCCTCTCCAAGCAGCATACTACGAAAGAACCGCTCCAAGTACTCTGTCGTTTCTGTGATGCCATTTGTCAAATCACTATAGTTAGCACGAACGAGCGCATTTCGGAAATACCAAGAGTTCTCAGCAAAGACATCATTGACCACTTTGAAGCCCAATGTACGTAGGTACTTGATCATAAATACGGCAGTTGTTCGTGTGTTGCCCTCGCAAAACGCATGAACTTGCCATAGATTAGCACAAAAACGGGTTAAATGACGAATAGCATCGTCAATATTCATGTTAGCATAACTGAACTCGCGTTCCTGCCCCATATCATAATTCAATGTGTCGCTGATAGTATCTGCACTGGCATAATACACGGTCTTGCCGCCAAGTACCCACTCGTTCTTCGTAATATTATAGTCACGAATGCGTCCTGCTAACTTATAGATGCCATCAAACAAACGGCGATGTATAGAAATAAACTGAGCAGGAGTAAACGAAAAGGTTTTTTCCTCTATCAACTCCGTGATACGTGCTGCCACCTTGTCCGCCTCTTCCGTTCGGTCATTCTCGACAACCTTTCGTCCAGACGCAGACTTGTAGTAAGAGTCTCGTATCAAGCAGGTATTCAGAAGTCTGAAGCCTGTCAACCTGTTGCAGACCGATGGCCACCTTCCACGCTTCGCTACGCTCACGCTGTTGCGGCTCTCCTTGGCGGATGTATTCATCCAACCCCTGAATGGTATATTTCTGTTCGTCGCTCATATATTTTTAACGTTTTTATTCTGTCCAAATTTCCGTGAATCCGTAGATTCGTGAGTCCGTAATGCTTTCAGCCTTCTTCAGCGGATCAAAGTCCCGTGATTCTTTGTGGCTCTGCCACACGTTCATAAGCCTCAAAGTCAATATATTTCTTCTTTTCGCTCATATCTCGTCTTACTTTATTTTTATAACGTTTTTATTCCGTACATTATTATCACATCAGCCATCTTCAGCGGATCAAAGAACCGTCCCGTGATTCTTCATTATTAATAATATGTATGCTTTTGTGGCGAATGGCAAGTATATCCTGCACATTACTGAAGATGCTCATGATGCCAAAACTCATCAGCAGCGCGAGGGTTGTGGTTGCGATGATGCGGGAGTTCT
>ONDP01000019.1 GCA_900316645.1 uncultured Prevotellaceae bacterium | reverse complement strand
TATATTTTATTTAAATCACTAAGGTATGAATCGAAAAATTAATTCAATCCAAAAGCCATTAGTTCTTCTGTTCCTGCTTTGTTTGTTCCCACTGGGAGCTTTGGCTCAAAGCATCGTGAAAGGAACTGTAAGTGACGAGTCTGGCGAACCGGTTATCGGTGCCACCGTCAAAGTGAAAGGAAGCAATGAAGGCGCGATTACCGACTTTGACGGTAATTACAGCGTAAAGGCAGCCTCCAATGCTACCATCACCTTCTCTTACGTAGGTTATGTAACCCAAGAGGTTAACGTAGGCGGAAGAAGTACCATTAACGTCACCTTGAAGGAAGACAACACGACGCTGAACGACGTTGTTGTTATCGGTTACGGTACCATGAAGAAGAGCGACATCTCTGGTTCTGTTGCTTCTGTTAACACAGCCGAAATGATGAAACGTGCTCCAACGAACATTGCCCAGGGACTGCAGGGTGCTGCTCCTGGTGTGATTGTTACCATGCAGGACGGTGCTCCTGATGCTAACGCAGCTGTCCGCATTCGTGGTGTCGCCACCATTAACGGTAATGCCTCTCCTCTTTATGTTGTAGATGGTGTGCAGGTTGGTACTAACGCTAACTTCCTGAACCCCTCTGACATCGAGAGCATTGAGATTTTGAAGGATGCCTCAGCTACCGCTATTTACGGTGCTGCCGGTGCCAATGGTGTTGTCATGATTACCACCAAGCACGGTTCAAAGGGTGCTACAACAGTGAACATCACTGCCGACTTCGGAATCCAGAGCGTTCCTCAGTCTTTCGATGTATGTAGCCTTGACCAGTATGCCAAGAACATTCGCACAGCTCGTGCAAATGATGGTACTGCTATTTGGAACGAAGTATGGAGTGAGCAGTATGACGGCAAGCGCAAATACACTGACTGGCTTGACCAGATGACTCGCACTGGTTTCAAGCAGCAATACAACATTTCTGCTTCCGGCGGTAACGAGAAGACACAGTATGGTGCTTCTGTAGGTTTCCTCCGCAACAGTGGTGTTGTTGTAAACACTGAGTATCAGCGTATCAATGCCCGCGCTAACTTGAAGACCCAGATCAACAAGTACATTGAGTTTGGTGTTGACTTGAGCTGGATGCATACTGACTCTCACGGTTCCAATAATTCAGTAGGTAACTTCGGTAACCTGTCTTCAATTCGTGACTATGCTTTCGCATGTCCTACTATGGACTTCGTAACCCGTGGTGATGCTACTTATGATGGCGTTCCTGCAGGAACATACATCTCTCCAAACGTAGTGAATCCCGATGGAACATACGGTGAGGTACTCTGCGGTAAAGACACCAACGATGGTTTCTGGGGAGCAACACTTGGTAACATGTATGCCAAGCAGATGGAATTGAACGGTCGTAATCGTAGCAACCGTGCCTTGGCAAGTGCTTACCTGGCAATTACTCCAGTAAAGGGATTGACATGGAAGACTTTGATTTCTTATGACTATGGATCAAGTTCTGGCAACAACTTCTCTGGTGGTATCAAACGCGTGAATTACTATAATGGAACAGCCATTGACGTCACTCAGGGTGGTAATGCTTATGTTAATCCACGTAACAACAACGCTTACGAATTCAGTGTCAGCAACAGTGACTGGCAGACCCTCGACATTCAGAATACATTGACTTACAACTGGAAAAACGACATCCACGATGTAACCGTGATGCTCGGTAATGAAGTTTCACGCAACTACGGACAGTGGACATCTGCTTCTGCACGTGACTTCTGGAGCAAGGACAATCGTAACATCGGTCTGACCAAGGATCCTACTACTCTGAGTGCAGGTGGTGCCCTGAATCTGGAGACTCGCGGTATCTCTTACTTCGGACGTGTAGCTTACAGCTTGATGAGCCGTTATAACTTGACAGCAACACTTCGTCGCGATGGTAGCTCTAACTTCGGTTCTGGTAACCGTTGGGGTACCTTCCCATCAGTCGCTGCATCTTGGCGTATCTCTGAAGAGCCGTTCATGAAGAACGTAAAATGGATCAACAACCTGAAACTCCGTCTCGGTTGGGGTCAGACTGGTAACTCTGGTGGTGCTACCGACTTCGCTGTTCCTGGTCTATCTTCTAACGGCATCAAGTATCAGTACTACACCGCTGGTGAAAGCATGGACCACCTGAACTTCCAGACAGGTTTCTATTCTCCACTGGTTGATACC
This sequence comes from uncultured Prevotellaceae bacterium, assembly GCA_900316645.1. Taxonomy (GTDB): domain Bacteria; phylum Bacteroidota; class Bacteroidia; order Bacteroidales; family Bacteroidaceae; genus Prevotella. The sequence continues at coordinate 73,347 of ONDP01000019.1, read as the reverse complement.
AACCTGAAATGGGAGACCAACGAGCAGTGGAACTTCGGTCTTGACTTCGGTCTGCTGAATGGTGACTTGAACATCGGTTTGGATTACTTCATCCGTACCTCTAAGGATCTGCTGTTGAACCGCCAGATTCGTGCTTCTCAGGGTAACACCGCTATCTACACCAACTATGGTGAGATTGAGAACAAGGGATTTGAGTTCAGCATCGCTTATAACAAGCGCCTCAACAAAGATTGGACTATCAGTGCCTCTCTGACCGGTTCTACTCTGAAGAACAAGGTTAAGAAGATGGGTGAGCCTCTCTACAACACCAACTCTGACTCATCTGGTCAGGGAACTGGCGACGGTTCTAACACTGGTGCCGTAGGTGCTGCTTCTGGTTACTACTGGGGCAACCACTCTATCTGTAAGGAAGGTGAGGCTGTAGGTTCGTTCTATGGCTACCGCGTTATTGGAATCTACACCGATGAATCACAGTTCACTGCAACTAAGGAGATTCCTGATGGCAATGGCGGAACAAAGACTGTTCCAATGTATCCACGTGATACCGATGATAACGGCAGACGCATGGCCCAACTGGGAGACTATATCTTCGAGGATGTCAACAATGACGGTGTACTCGACCAGAACGATATGGTCATCTTGGGTAATGGTTTCCCAACCCTGAACTATGGTATCAATCTTGGTGCTACTTATAAGAATTGGGACTTCTCCGTTTACATGTACGGTGTATTCGGCCAGGACATCTTCTCTTACTCTGCAATGCGTCTGAGCAACATGTTCTGTTCTGATGATGGTACAACTCCAAACATTCTGTCAGAAGTGGCTTCTGCTGCATGGTCAGCCAGCAATCCTACCGGAACGATTTCACGTCTTTCTATCCAGGACAAGAACCACAACATGCGTGCATCTAACATGTGGGTAAAGAACGGTAACTTCCTCCGTATCTCTAACATTCAGGTTGGTTACACCCTTCCACGCGAATTTGCAAAGAAGCTGTTGCTTCAGAGTGCTCGTGTATATCTGGCTATTGCTAACCTCGCTACCATTTCTCCATATAACAAGTATGGTGATCCTGAGGTCGGTCAGGGTTCAGTCCTCTACACTGGTCTTGATACTGGTCGTTACCCAATGCCACGAACCTATACACTTGGTGTGAACGTTACGTTCTAATACATTATTAATAATAAAGAATAAGAAGAAACAAATATAAAAGACTTTATTATGAAAAGAAAATCAATATATAGTTTGATTGCAGGAGCACTGGTATTGGCTGGTTTTTCTTCCTGTAACAACGACAAATTCCTTGAGGTAACTCATGGTAATATTATCCCGTCAGACGCTATCTTCGCATCTGATGATGCGGCTCTCGCTACTTTGACTGGATGCTATGACCTGATGTTGCCAAGTCAGACTACCGACTTCGCCGGTAACGAGGTACATAATTCTGACCCTTATAAACCATACGTATTCACGACCTCTCACCCCACGATGGACTCACAGGCCTCTGGTTGGGATAAGGCTTTCTGTACACAAGGATGGAACGCTCAGACAACAGAGTTGCTCTCTGGTTGGCGTCATGCATACGCAGCCATCTCACGTTGTAATGAGTATCTGGCAGGTCTGGCTACAGCAGAAGGACTGTCTGAAGCTGTTAAAAAGACCTGTGAAGGTGAATGCCTTGCTATCCGTAGCTATCAGTATTTCTGGTTGGCCACCACTTTCGGACGTGTTCCTTTGCTGGAGGCTGGTGAGACCTATGTAAACACTCCTACCAAGGGACGTCCTGAGACCTATGAAGAAATGTGGGACTTCATCATTGACGACTTCAAAAAGGCTACAGAGCTGCTTGCTTGGGAACCTTACCAGAGTCAGTACGGCCGTTGCACCAAAGGTATGGCTGAGGCCTATCTGGCTGACTCTTATATGTGGAAGGCATACCGCTGCCCAGACAAGGCTGATGAGAACTACAAACTGGCCAAGGCAGCTCTGGAGGACATCCTCAATAATGGCCCATACGAGTTGAACGCTTCGTTCACCACATTGTTCGATGCTGATGAGGCATGGGGCAAGGAAGCTATCTGGCAGGCCGTCCTCAACGAGGGTGACCAGTGGGGTGGCTGGGACGGCGGTAAATGGTCTGGCGCCCACGGTTGGACTGGTTTCTACTACGGTGCTCCTGCCAATGGTGCATGGGGAACCTACGCTTGCTCTTATGAGTTGTATGATGCCTATGAGGATGGCGACAAGCGTCGTGACGGTTCTCTCGTCTGCGCTACCCTTCCAAAGTCAGAGTTGGAGCGTTATGGCAAATTACGCTGGCAGCAGACTTTCAAGCCAGAAGCATGGCTCAACAATCCCGCAAACCGTTACCAAGAGATTAAGGACAAAGACGGTAAGGGAACTGGTAAGTATGATGTGACTACCACGAACCATATTGGTACAGGTTCTGTAGATATGACAGACGAAAGTAAGAACAAGATTCTCTATGATGAGAATTGCCCAATCGGTTTCAATCCTTTTGCTCAGGAGTTTGTAGGTTACAATACCTGCCACAGAGAGAAGGGTGATATTCAGCCAACCGTTTACTCTACCAAGCACTGGCGTAACGGACGTGGTACACACTGGCAGGGCGATCAGTGGCTGCCTGACCACATCTATATGAAGCGTTTGGCTAACGTCATGCTCGACTATGCAGAGTGCTGCTTCCGCACTGGTGAGGCTGCAAAGGGCTGGGAACAGATTAACAAACTGCGTCAACGTGCATGGGGTATTCTTGAGGATGGTAAGGAGACTCAACTTGCCTCCAAGTTTAACTCATATTTCGTTAAGTTAAAGGCTTTCTACAAAGAAGCTGATAATGGTTTCGGACAGTACACTCTCCCTGAAAATACAGAAGGATGGTATCCTATCCCATTCGGAAGCAATGGCAATACACCTGAAGATGCTGAGACTTATTACACTAAGCTGAAGGCTGATAAGGGCTTTACCTCTGAGGTTTGGAAAGTCGCTGTCAATGAGGAGCGCCGTAAGGAATTTAACGCTGAATGGAGCTTGAAGACCGATATGCAGAAGTCTGGTTATCTGGCAGACCACATGGAGCACAACTATCCAAAGGGTTATGGACATGCTACAGGTATTGAGCAGATTTACGAGTGGCGTACTTGCCGTGACTTCGACTTCGATGAGCGCAAGATGGATATGCCTATCCCACAGGATGAGCTCATCAAGAATCCTGCTTGCGACCAGAACGAGGCTTACAGATAAAAATATGTTGGTTATACCGACGCAAATGACACTATACTCAACTAAATAGCTGGACGGGCCTCAATTTATAAGGCCAAAGTCGGTTATAAGAGTAAAATTTCTTAAGGAAGGACGCTGCAGAGATTGCAGTGTCCTTCTTTCTTTTTACAAGAAAGATTTGGCAGTTATCTTTTTTCTTTATATCTTTGCATTCGGAATACAAAAATATGGCAGTAAAGAATTGCTATAATTATTGGCAACAGGCGATAATACTACTAATCACAATAAGCATTTTCTGCTTTTGGTATTTTGCCTTCCCGTATGTGATTGTCATAAGGGAATCACTCCTATTATTCCTTTGGAACAGCGGCTATTTCATGGAACGCGTCGCCATTCCAGGCGGACTGGCAGAATACATCGGAGAGGGGTTGGTGCAGTTTTTCCGTAACCCGCTTAATGGTGCCGTCATCTATGCACTGCTGTTCCTGATAGAGCAATGGCTGACCTGCCAACTCCTCAAGCAGGCTTTCCCTGCATGGAAGAAAACCATCCGTTTTGCACTTTCGCTGATTCCGCCTATCATCCTCTGGCGAATCGCCATGATACCGGAGGTGCCTCTGACTCCTACCATTGCCATCATCCTGGTAATGGCAGTCATGTTAGGGTTGACGTATCTGCCGAAAAAGATTCGTGCGATTTCTACTTGTGTACTGCTGCCTATTGTTTATTGGCTTACCGGGCCTGCTGCCATTCTGCTGGTGTTCTGTGCTGTCCGCTGGATGCCATTAACCGTCATCCTGTTTGCCGGCAGTCTGATAGGCAGTTCGTGGATAGCCCCCTACCCGCTCCAAAAGATTGCCATGGGAATTGACTATTACTGGGGAAAAGAACGGAACATAGGCACCTACGAACAGATGGAATGCGACATGCTGGTGCGGATGAACCAATGGGACAACATCATCAGCAAGTTTCAGTATTCTAACTCAGCAACCGTCACAAGTGCCGTCCGACTGGCAAAATTCGAAACTGGGCAGATAGGTCGCCAGGAACTCTTTTCAAGTATGGTGGTACCCAAGGAACTCCAAAACGGTACTCCCACCATCTTCAGTTCCAACGGACTGCACCTATCTGTTAACTTCGAAAGTCTGACGGCTGCCTACATGGTGAGCGATATTGCCATTCAGATGTATCTGCCCACCATCTCACAGCGAGCCGCCTTTGAAGCGATGGAGTTTACACCTAACTACAACAAAAGCGGAAGAGCGCTGCAACGACTGGTGCAGACAAATATGATTACTGGCAATTATAAGACAGCATTGAAATATCTCTCCATTCTGGAAGAGACCACTTTCTATCGCGAATGGGCCCATGAGATGCGCCACATGGCGGAGCATCCCCAACTGGTCAGGAAGAATCCGTTCTTCAAACAAGCGCAGGAGGCTTATGCCAATGCGGAAGATATGTTCTTTATATAATGAAGATATGAGGAAACAGGTACTGAACATATTATCACTGCTGCTCCTACTGCTGACGGGATGCCAATCACGACCACAGAATGCCGTGACGACAGACCATCTGCCTGAAATCTATCCTGACTATACCGAGGTCACCATCCCTACCGATATCGCCCCCTTGAACTTTGCCATGACCGACGACGAAGTGACGACAATGGATGTGACAGTGAAAGGAGCCAAGGGTGGTGAACTCCATACCAATGGTGCCTTTGCCGACTTCAACATTGACGACTGGCACCAACTGCTGGAACAAAACAAGGGTGGAAAGCTCACGGTATCGGTGAATGCCGAAAAAGATGGGCAATGGACAGCCTATCGCGATTTCTCCATCTACGTCAGCAACTATCCACTCGGCGAATGGGGCATCACCTATCGCCGTATTCCCCCCAGTTATCAGATTTACAGCAAGATGGGACTCTATCAGCGCTGTCTCGCCACTTTTGAAGAGAAAGCCATGCTGATGAATACCCAGATAAACGGTATGTGCATCAACTGCCATACCCCCAATAAGACCAATCCTGACCAATACGTGTTCCATGCCAGAGGAGCCAACGGTGCTACTATTATCCACCGAGAGGGGAAGGACGAATTATTGCAGGCCAAAAATGAGTTCTTGGGTGGGTCGATGGTCTATCCCTATTGGCACCCGAAAGGACGCTACTGTGCCTTCTCAACCAATGCCACCAGTCAGATGTTCCATTTCGCCAACAAGAAGCGCATTGAGGTCTATGACTCTAAATCAGACGTGTTTGTCTATGACACTGAAACGCATACCATCCTAAGGGACACGCTGACCATGAAACTACTATGGGCTGAGAACTGTCCGGTATTCTCGCCCGACGGCAAATGGCTCTATTACATCACCGCCCGGCGACAGCTCTACCCTACCGACTATGACAAGGAGCGGTACGACCTATGCCGAGTGGCTTTCGACGAGACAACTGGAAAATTGGGGCAACAGGTTGACACCCTCGTCAGGGCAGCCCAGACGAGTAAGAGCGTAACATGGCCCCGTCCCTCTTACGACGGACGATATATCATGTACACCCTGGCGGACTATGGCTATTTCTCCATCTGGCACCCCGAAGCTGACCTTTGGCTACTCGATTTGCAGACAGGCGAAACACAACCGATAACAATGGCGAACAGCGAGGAGGCAGAAAGTTTCCACAACTGGACGGGCAACAGCCGCTGGTTCCTGTTTACCAGCCGACGAGACGACGGATTGTATTCCCGCATCTATCTGTCGTCGATTGAAGGCGGAAAGGCTACCAAGCCCTTTATCCTGCCCCAAAGGGACCCCAAACGATATTACCGAGAATTATTAGATTCCTATAACACACCCGACTTCACTAGCAGACCAGTAGATACTGATGCCCGACTGATGGGAAAGGAAATAGAAAGTAACCGACGTATCATAACTAAAACCAAATGAATAAGAGATTTCTTATAACCGTAACCGCATTATTACTCACCCTGAGCTCGCAAGCCCAGGTAGGCAAGCTGTTTGATGCTGACAAACAATTGTCGAGTAGTTTCACCAGTCAGGTCTATCAGGACCGTGACGGATTTATCTGGGTAGCCACCCGCAATGGCCTGAACAAGTATGACGGCTATCAATTCCAGGTCATCAAGAAAGAGTCTGCCAATATCGGTATGGCCAGCAACTACGTGAACTGCATTCTGCAAGACCGCAACGGTTTGTTCTATATCGGCATGTACGGTGCTTTTCAGTCGTATAACAACCACCAGTTCAAGGACATCAAGGTGTACGACCTGGATGGACATGTCCACCCACCCTACGTCACCTGCCTATTGGAGCGTCAGAACGGCGAAATACTGATTGGCACATCGGGACATGGACTGCTGAAGCTGACCGACAAGGACAATGCCCACCAGATTGGCGGTGCATTGCAAGACATTGTCGGTATTCACCGCATGATGGAAGACAGTCAGCAGCACATCTGGCTGGTAACCGAGTCGAACGGTCTTGTCTGCTACGACGGCAACAAGAGTGAGCGCTATTTCGACGATAATATATTCAAGAACGATCTCCGTTCTGTCTGCGAGGGGAAAGACGGACAAATCTATGTCGGAACAGCCCATAACGGACTCTATGTCAAGACGGGAAAGGGCAATTTCGAGCATGTCGCCATCACCGGCAACCTGCCTATCTCAGAAATCTACCGCAACAGACAAGGAGAACTGCTACTGGGCTATGACGGCAAGGGCGTCGCCATTTTCAACCCCCAGACAGGAACGCTCAAAGACAATCCATACAACTGTCAGGAAATCGATCTCACGAAGAGCAAGTGCTACAGTATTGTGGAAGACCAGACGGGTAATGTCTGGCTGGGTCTGTTGCAGAAAGGCGTCTATATGCAGCCCCGTTCCGAGACGTCATTCAACTATATGGGCTATAAGTTGGGAGCACTGAACTCTATCGGTGAAGCCTGTATATCGAGCGTCTTCGTAGATAGCAAAGGCTGGGCATGGGTCGGCACGGACAAGGACGGACTCTATTGTTTCGATGAGAACAAACACCTGACTTATCACTATAAAGACCATTTCCCCGGTACGGTGCTGACGATTACGGAAGATCTGCAGGGACGAGTCTGGATTGGTACGTACCGTGAGGGATGCGGATGGATTGACACCAAGTCGAAGACGCTCCATAAGCTCTCCCTGCCCCAAGGTGACGATGTCAGTGTGTTTGATATAGCATGTGACCCACAAGGCAACCTATGGTTTGGCACGATGGGCGACGGCCTCATCCGCCTCAACCCACAGACCAATGAACAGAAAGCGTATGTCGTTATAGGGCATGCCGATTCTGACCGTAAGGTGAACAGTATCGTCAACAACTATATCTCCGGCATTTCCATTTCTCTTGATGGCAAACGTGTTTATACAGCTACCACGATGGGCATCTGCTGTATGGAAATCGCCACCGAGAACTGGCTCAGTACCTTCGGAGGTAAGAACACCTTGAATTACGGTTTGGCGATACGAGAGGCACGAGAGGCTCACAACAAACTATGGATAGGATCCAACAATGGTCTCTACTGTTATGACCTCACAACGAAGAAACTGGAACATATCAACCAAGAGAAAGGACTGGCTGACAACGGTATCGCCTCCATACAATTCGACCGCGAGGGCATTGCATGGATAGGTACGGACCACGGACTCTACCGCTACAACCCCAAGACAAAACTCACACAGAGTTTCTTTGTGGACAACGGTCTGCAGAGCAACGAGTTCAGCGACGGAGCATCGTGCATCTCAAAGAGCGGCATCATCGTGATGGGCGGTGTAGGCGGTATCACTTGGTTCAACCCCTCGGACATCAAACAAAGCGAATGGAAGGCTGACGTGAAGCTCACTGCCTTTTTCATCAATGGTGTACGGGTAACTCCATCCACCCAGTCGGGATGGTATCAAGTCACCGACACCACAGTGATAGCCTCCAACCGCTTTACTCTGAGTGCCGACGACAATTCGTTTGCCATCCAGTTATCTACCCTCACCTACGATAACCCCGAGCATATCTACTACAGTTATCGCATCAACAAAGAAGAGTGGGTCCAGCTGCAACCCGGCATCAACGAGATTACCTTCAGTCACATGTCGCCAGGCAACTACGATTTCTGTGTCGTAGCCCACCGCAACAACCAGGTCACTGAGGAACGCTGCTTCACGGTATTTATCCATGCACCGTGGTATCGCTCCCGTATCGCTTACCTCATTTATCTGCTGATAGCAGCACTGGCTTTCTGGCAATACCTGAGATACCGCCGTCATCAGGAGCAAAACCGTCTGCGACTGCAGGAGCATATTCATGCCGAGGAGATGGGCGAGGCAAAGCTGCGTTTCTTCATGAATATCAGTCATGAGATACGTACCCCTATGACGCTCATCGTTTCACCCCTGCTCACCCTGATGAAACAAGACGACGACCCACACCGGCGCAGCATCTACGAGACCATCCGCAGGAATGCCGAGCGCATTCTGGGACTGATTAACCAGATGATGGACCTCCGTAAGATAGACAAGGGACAGATGCAGATGAGAATGTGTGAGACCGACCTCATCAATTTCGTGGGCGACATCTATATGCTGTTCACCCAACAGGCCAAGTCGAAGAATATCCAGTTCAGCTATGAGCACGACACCCAGATACTGCCCGCATGGATTGACCGCAACAACTTCGACAAGGTGATTGCCAACATCCTGTCGAATGCCTTCAAGTTCACACCGACAGGAGGTGTTGTCCGCCTCCGCGTCACCCATAGCGAGAAAGAGGCTACCATCAGTGTCTATGATAACGGAGAAAAGATTCCCGAGGACAAGTTGGAGCGCATCTTCGAGCGTTTCTACCAGTCGCCGTCAAGCATCAACGACCGCAACATGGGCACTGGTATCGGTCTCGACCTCACCCGTTCGCTGGTAGAACTGCACCACGGCACCATCTCGGCTCATAACAACGCCGATGGCAAGGGGTGCGAGTTTGTCGTCACCATCCCACTGGGCAACGAACACCTGAAACCCGAGGAGATGATTACCGAGAATCTGGAAGTGACTCCGACCACCAGTCTGTTTGACGAAGAGCCAACCGTCGAAGTCCCCGAGCAGTCGGAACGTCCGAAGGGCAACCAGCAACAGCTGATTGTCATTGCTGAAGACGACAGCGAGATACGCGACTACCTGGTACAGGAACTGTCAGCCGACTATAAAGTGGTGGGATGCGAAAACGGTAAGAAGGCCTTAGCAGAAGTATTAAAGACCACACCAGACCTGCTTATTTCCGACATCATGATGCCTGAGATGGACGGCAACGCACTCTGTTCGAAGGTAAAGACCAATCCCGCCACCAGCCACGTGCCAGTCATCCTGCTCACCGCCAAGAACCGTGAAGAAGACCAACTGGAAGGTCTGGAGACGGGTGCCGATGCCTATATCGTCAAACCGTTCAACATGGACATCCTGCGCCGCACCATCATCAATCTCATCCACACCCACCAGATGCTGAGACTGAAATACGGTCGCAACGACGACTTAGAGAAGAAAGTGGACGATGTACAAATCCAGTCGCCTGACGACAAACTCATGGAGCGTGTCATGCAAGTCATCAACAAGAACATCGGCAATGCCGAACTGAGTGTCGATGACATTGCCGAGAGAGTGGGCATCAGCCGCGTCCACCTGCATCGTAAGATGAAGGAACTGACCGGACAGACACCTCACGACTTCATCCGTAATATCCGCCTGAAGCAGGCAGCCAACCTGCTGACTACCCAGAATATGAATATCACGGAGGTGATGTATGCCTGCGGTTTCAACAACCCGGCATCCTTCTCCACCATCTTCAAGAAATTCTATGGTATGTCACCCAGAGAATATATGAACGAACATAACAATTAAATTAGATTAGTATGAAACGAGTTTTTATTACAGGAATCATCATTTTACAAATGATTGCAATGAAAGCAGCAGTGAAAATTGACAAAATCGAGCCTATCGACTGGTATGTGGGCATGAAAAACCCACAAGTACAACTCATGGTTTACGGCAAAGACATTGCTGCCGTAGAACAGGTCACTACTGACTATGCCGGTGTTCGCATTGACAGCGTAGTACGACTCGACTCCCCCAACTATTTGCTGGTCTATGTGAATCTGGAAGATGCCAAACCAGGCAAGATGCAGTTAAAGTTTAAGGCTAAGAGTTCTGAGCTTAAAGTGGACTATACCCTGAAGCAGCGTGAGATGAAAGGCAAGGAGCGCAAGGGATTCACCAATGCCGACGTGCTCTACATGCTGATGCCCGACCGCTTTGCACAGGGAGCTAATCACCCCAAACAGGTGAAAGGCCTCAATAGCTATCAGGAAGACCGCAGCAAGCCTTCTCTTCGTCATGGCGGCGACTTAGAGGGCATCCGCGAACACCTCGACTATTTCAAGGAGTTAGGTGTTACTGCCCTATGGTTTACCCCTGTCTTGGAGAATAATTCGCCCGACAACAAGAACGGCTATAGTACCTATCACGGCTATGCCACAACCGACTATTATCGCGTCGATCCTCGTTTTGGCAGTAACGCCGACTACCGCAAACTGGCTGACGAGGCACATGCCAAAGGACTGAAAATTGTGATGGATATGATTTTCAACCATTGCGGCTTCGAACATCCTTGGGTGGCAGATATGCCCAGCAAGGACTGGTTTAACACTCCAGAATGGTTGAGCGAGCAAAAGCCTAACAGCGAACGGGCAAGAACCAATAGCGCCTATCTTCAGACCAGCTATAAACTCACTCCTGTAAAGGATCCGTACGCTTCAAAGGCTGACCTCCGCGAGACCGTTGACGGATGGTTTGTTCCAACCATGCCCGACCTGAACCAACGCAACCCCCATGTCATGACCTACCTTATCCAGAACTCTATCTGGTGGATTGAGACAGTAGGTATCGACGGCATCCGTATGGACACCTATCCCTATGCCGATGCCAAGGGGATGGCCCGCTGGATGAAGGTGCTCGACGAAGAATATCCCAATTTCAATACTGTCGGAGAGACGTGGGTTACCGAACCCGCCTATACCGCAGCATGGCAGAAAGACAGCAAGGTCAGCGAGGAGAACAGCTACCTGAAGACCGTCATGGACTTCTCGTTCTTCGACAAGCTGAATCTTGCCAAACATGAAGAGACGGATGCCTGGTGGAATGGTCTTAACCGCATCTACAACTCGTTTGTTTACGACTTTCTCTACCCCAACCCATCATCGGTCATGGCCTTCATCGACAATCACGATACCGACCGCTTCCTGGGAAACGGACAGGACTCTCTCGCCCTCAAGCAGGCACTCGCCCTGCTGCTGACCGTCAACCGCATTCCTCAGATCTATTATGGAACGGAGATATTGATGAACGGCACCAAGGAGGTAACCGACGGTCATGTGCGTAAGGACTTCCCCGGCGGATTCCCCGGTGACACACATAACGCTTTTACGAAAGAAGGGCGCACCAAGGCCGAACAGGATATGTTCCGTTGGACCAGCCGACTGCTGCACTGGCGACTGGGCAATGAAGTCATCACCAAGGGCAAGCAGACTCAGTTCATTCCTTACGGCGGCATCTATGTCATAGCCCGCCAGTATAAGGGACGTACAGCGCTCACCATCCTCAACGGCACCAGCAAGGAAGCCACCATGCAGGTGAAGCGCTATGCAGAGGTCATCGGTGACACGAAACGTGCCAAAGACATTCTTACCGGACGCTATTACGACCTCTCGCAAGACTTGAAACTGCGTCCTCGTCAGTCGCTCATACTTGATTATTAATTTACTATAACAACTAAAAAGTTAATTTTATGACAAACATCTTTTCATTAGAGGGCAAGAATGCCTGGATTACCGGTGCTGCCTATGGTATCGGGTTCAGTATCGCACAGGCTTTTGTTGAGGCAGGTGCCAAAACCATTATTTTCAACGTACGCGGTGAAGAGGCCTTGCAGAAGGCGCTTGCCAGCTATCGCGAGGCTGGCATCACCAATGTCAAGGGATATGTCTGCGACGTGACCGACGAAGTAGCTGTCAAGGCGCTGGTTGATAAGATTCACCAGGAGGTCGGTCAGATTGACATCCTCGTAAATAATGCCGGCATCATCAAGCGCATTCCGATGCATGAGATGAAGCGTTCGGAGTTCCAGCAGGTCATCGACATCGACTTGGTTGGTCCGTACATCTGTGCTGCCGCCGTTGTTCCTGAGATGATGGAGCGTCGCGAAGGTAAGATCATCAACATCTGTTCGATGATGTCGGAACTGGGTCGTGAGACGGTCAGCGCCTATGCTGCTGCCAAAGGCGGTCTGAAGATGCTGACGCGTAACATCTGTTCGGAGTATGGCGAGTACAACATCCAGTGCAACGCCATCGGTCCGGGCTACATCGCTACCCCACAGACCGCACCGCTGCGTGAGCGTCAGCCCGACGGCAGCCGTCACCCGTTCGACTCCTTCATTTGTGCAAAGACCCCAGCCGGTCGCTGGCTCAACCCCGAAGAACTCGGAGGTCCTGCCGTATTCCTGGCATCACATGCTTCTGATGCCGTCAACGGTCACATCCTGTATGTTGACGGTGGCATTCTGGCTTACATCGGTAAGCAACCCTAAAGACTAAAGGTGAGATAATATCTCGCTGAAACGGGCTATTTTTATGAGGCGGTCGTGAGGATATTCCTCCGACTGCTCCAAAGCCCATACCACGTGGTATGGTATATGAATAGTCCATGCCCCTGAGTTCAATGCCGGCACGATATCGCTGCGGAAGGAGTTGCCCACCATCAGCGTCTGTTCCGGTGCAACACCAAGGTTCTCACAGAGTTGGCGGTATTCTGTCTCGGTCTTGTTCGACACAGTTTCCATGTACGAGAAGAATTCTTCCAGTCCCGAGCGTCGCAACTTATCCTCCTGATCCATCAGTTCACCCTTTGTGAACACCACCAACCGGTAGCGGCGCGACTGTGAGAGCTGCTCCAGCGTCTCTCTCACCTCAGGCAGTGGCGTGGTGGGAAAACGCAGCAGTTCCTTACCCATTTCAATCAATTGCATCACGTCATCGCCAGAGAGTTGTCCCCGGCTGACGCGCACGGCATTCTCAATCAGCGACAGCGTAAATGCTTTCGTACCGTAACCCGTCAGCGACAGGTTACGCTGCTCGGTGGCAAACAGTCCCTCACTCACCTCCCGTGGCGTTGCCCAGGGCTTCAGCAGTTCCTGACAGCGCCGTTCCACATCGTCAAACCACGACTGGCAGTCCCAGAGGGTGTCGTCGGCGTCGAAAGCGATTACTTTGATGTTTTCCTGTATTGCCATAGTTCAAAAGAGTTAATGATGTTCTGCCACAGCACATAGCAGCCTGCACCGATGGACGAGACGGGATTCAGATACATATACGCCACCCAGATGCTCAAAGCCGTGTTCTTCTGGAACAGGGCCTGACCGCTGTTCACTTCCTCGCCCAGCAGTCTGCCGATGCCCCTGCCGATGCCGAACTGAATCCAGCAGAGCACGAAGGTAGCTACTGCTATCAGTCCCAGCAGCATGATGGGTGCCGTGCTGTGTACGATGTTCTTGACGGTGATACCGGTGGTTATCGAGAGGGAGAAGGCCCAGCAATAGAAACTCAGGTCAGGCATGGAGACTATCCACGCACACAGCCGCTTCAGATAGTGCTGCATCATCCAACCTAACACCAAGGGAAGCAATAACACATACGACACCTTCTCCAGAATAATCAGGAAAGCCGCCATGAAGGTGATACCGGCTGCCGGTTCCAACATCGGGAACACCAAGGGGATGAGCAGCGCTGATGCCAATGACGAAATGAGGGTGTAGGTGGTCATCGTCGAGATATTACCCCCTAACTTGCCCACTACCACTGGGGCTGCCGAGGCTGAGGGTCCGATGATACAGGTAAGCAGGGCTTCGTAGAACAGTTTAGAGTTATCTGAACTCCAGGCCAGTGCTACCGTCACCGTTATCAGCAGGAGCTGGGCTACCAAGATGCCGGCATGCCAGCAATGAGGGCGCATCTCGTGGAAATCAACCTTACAGAACGTGACAAACAGGGTCATGAACACGGAGACGGGGAAGAGTACGTCGAAGACTGATCCCAGCCAGTCGCCAGCCTCATCCAGCGCTGGCACATAGTTAAAGGTCAGATAGCTCACCGTGCCGACAGCTATCGACACAGGCAATGTCCAATCCTTCAGAAACCTTACAATCCCGTTCATGACTTATTATTTGGACTGCAAAAGTACTTATTTTTCGTTGAAATAACAAAAAAAACTGAAGAATTAAACTTTTAGGGGCATGGTGCGTCATAGTATTCAGTATGAAAAGAATTTGTGTATCTACCTTATTACTATTAATGAGTACCATCGTGGTACTTGCTCAGGGTTCGGTCAGAGGAAAAGTACTTGATAAGCAGACCGACGAATCGATGGAGTTTGTAAATGTAGTGGTCGAGACACCGGCAGGCAAACTGGTGAAGGGAGCCATTACCGATGTTGACGGACACTTTAATATCACGGGGTTGCAAGACGGTACCTACCGACTGCAGGTAACCTTTGTAGGCTATAAGACGCTGACCCGCCAGTTTACCCTCACTCCCCAGAACCGCCAACAGCACTATAACGCACTCTATATCTCAGAGGATGCCAAGGTGCTTGGCGAAGTACAGGTCACGGGACAACGCTCACAGATGAAACTGGAGGTTGACCGCAAGGTATTCTCCGTCGATCAGATTCTGGCGGCAGCAGGCGGCTCTGCCAGCGACTTGCTGGAGAATATTCCCAGTGTCGAGGTGACCACCGATGGCGAGATATCCCTGCGCGGCAACTCGAGTGTCGAGGTATGGATCAACGGTAAGGCCAGCGGTCTGACCTCAGACAACCGTGCCGAGATACTGCAACAGATACCTGCCGAGAGCATCGAGCGCATCGAGGTCATCGACAATCCCTCTGCCAAATTCTCGCCCGAGGGTTCTGCCGGTATCATCAATATCGTGCTGAAGCGCGACCGCAAAGCCGGCTATTACGGTTCGCTGCGTGCCGGTGCCAACATCTATGGAGGATGGAACACCAGCGGTAACATCAACTACTCCAGCGGCGTACTCGACGCTTTTGCCAACATCGGCTTCCGTCACCGCAAGAACCAGGGAGGCAGCGAGAGCGACCAGCACTATAAGCAGACCAACCAGTATCAGCGCTACAATAGCGAAAGCAAGAACAGGGGCAACAACCTTTTTACACGTCTCGGACTGACCTGGCATTTCACCAAGAAGGACGATCTCTCCATCGGAGGCATGATGATGCACGGCAAGAACCACAACCGCAGCACTACGCCCTATCACTACGGTACTATCGGAGCTGCCGAGGACACCTATCGTATGTTCCGTGCCAACAACGGCGATGGCGATATGCACATGTATCATGCAGAATTAGGCTACGAACACCGTTGGAGCGACACCCATAAGCTGACTGCCAACGTGGAATACAACCGCTGGATGAGTGATAACGATAATGTCTATCGCGACAGTACTTCGTATGTTGCGAATGAGGCGCAACAAACGGTTTATGATTATCAGTACCGCCCCATGCACATTCGCAACCGCTCATGGGAGGCCAAGCTCGACTACGAAAACCAGATAACGAAAGATTTCAAGTTAGAGGCAGGTTATAACGGTCGTTTCTCACACGAGAACACACCACAGGAATCATGGCTCGCCGACAACTGGGAGGGAACCGGTATGGTGGAGGATGCCCGCTACTACAACCGCTTCATCTATTCGATGGACACCCATGCGCTCTATGCCACCCTCAATGCCAAGGTAGGCAAGGTGGGCATTATGGCTGGTCTGCGCGGTGAATACTGGAAAGTGAATACCGAGAGCTACAACTATGACCAGGAACACGGCATTGCCGCTAAGGACGAACCTTACAAGAAGAATTTCTTCAAGCTCTTCCCCTCACTCTTCCTGAACTACGAACTCACCGAGTCGGCACAGCTGCAACTGAACTATACCTACCGCCTGCGCCGTCCCTGGGGCGGACAGCTCAACTCCTTCCGCAACACCAGCGATGCCTCGATGGTGTCGTTCGGTAATCCTGAGCTGACACCGGAATACACCCATGCCATCTCGCTCAATTTCCTCAAGACATGGGCGGAACATACCCTCAGCATCTCTACCTACTATCGTCCGACAACCGACGTGATGCAGCGCATCCGCTACCAGAATGCCGACGACGGTATGATGTATTCCACCACGATGAACCTCACCAAGCGTCAGAGCCTCGGTGTGGAGATTATCGGCAAGAACAAGTTCTTCCGCATCCTCGACCTCACCACTACCGTCAATGGCTATTACAACAAGCTCGACGGGTTCTCTTATGTCATCGACGGACAGACGGTGACTGGCGTGAGCGACAAGAGTTTCTCATGGGACGCCCGCATGCTGGCATCACTCATCCTGCCCTACGACATATCGCTGCAGCTGACGGGCAACTACCGCTCACGTGGTGTCATCACCCAAGGTCATCGCAAGGCCAATGCCTCGCTCGACCTCGGTATCCGCAAGAACTTCTTCAATAAGCAGATGTCGGTAGCCTTCAACTGGCGCGATGTCTTCAACACCCGCAAATGGCAGAACTATACCGAGAGCGACACCTTCTGGCGTTATCAGAAAAACTGGCGCGACCCCATGGTCAACATCCAGGTGACATGGAACTTCGGTAACATGAACAACCAGAAGCGACCGATTGAGCGCGAGGAATTGCAACATGACAACGATTCCCAGCAACAGCCTCAGCAGAATCAAAACTTCCAGCCCGCCGCAGCAGAGGATTAGCCTTTGTTGTTGATGTATGCCATGATGACATTGACGGCATCGTCTTCGCTGAGATCGTCCATCGAGATGACCAGCTGATAGTTGCGGGTGTCATAGCGTGAGGTATCCTCGTATTTCTGGATATAGGTCTCACGATCGACGTCCAACTTGGCAATGATGTCGCGGGCTTCCTGCTCGGTCACGTTCTTACGGCGCATGATGCGCTGGATGCGGTGCTCCATAGAGGCCTGGATGAAGATGTTCAGATGGTTGGGCCACTCACGGAATACCATAAAGCCTGTACGACCGGCAACAACACACGATT
This sequence comes from uncultured Prevotellaceae bacterium, assembly GCA_900316645.1. Taxonomy (GTDB): domain Bacteria; phylum Bacteroidota; class Bacteroidia; order Bacteroidales; family Bacteroidaceae; genus Prevotella. Next base: position 55,882 of record ONDP01000019.1, on the reverse strand, counting down.
CGTGGGCAGCCAGTTCCTGGTAGATGTGTTTCTCGGTGTCGTACATCGACTGGTTGTCGAGCTGCACATCAACCTCAAAGGGCTGACTGGCACTGTTTACCAATGTGTTATAATAGGTGTTAAGGTCGGCCCACCATGACTTCTTCTGGGCCTTGATTTCCTCAATACGCTCCACAGAGAGTCCGAACTTCTGCGTCAGTCCCTCTACAATGGCTTTATCGTAGTACTTCACTCCTAATTTCTCGGCCAGTTTACGACCTACCGTGCGTCCACCGCTACCTACTTCGCGGTTGATAGCAATCACAAATTTTTCGTTCTTATTCATATCTTCGTAGTATTATTCATTGACAAAGGTACGAAGAAGTGAGCAGAAAACCAAACGAACAACACAATTTTCTGCAAATACAGCAAAATTTCAAACATTCCTTTTAGTATTTCTTGTAACGGTAGCGGGAGTCGAACCCGCTACCGTTTGTCCGCTGTTACAGTTTCACAGCGTCGGGGATGGTGTACAGTTTTTCAGCTGAAGCATCATAGTACTTCAACGTCAGCGATTCTCCGGCGTTGCGACCGAAGATGAGCAGCTGAGTGCTGCCGGACGCAGAGAGCGACACCGTGCCGCGACACTCTTCGCCCACGAAGGCAGCCACCGTGTTTCCGCTGGCGGGCGTGATGCCCACCTTGGTCAGGAGAGGCTCCACCGCCACTGTCTTCTGCACGGGATACTTGGCAGAGCCGCTGGTGAACTCTGGGATATAGTCCGACTCAATACCTGTATCCAAATCCGAACTGAATTTGATGACATCAGACAGGGTGAAGATTTGCTTCAGCGTTTGGCTGTAGTATTGCAGTGAGATATTCACCGTCTCCGCCCCCGTTTCGTTACCCCATGCTTTCATCACAAACTTGCCATTTTCCACCTGATTACTGCCTACGATGACAGCAGGAGTCGCCATTCCACGCAACTCACCGTTCACGAAGAGTGCCATCATGTCACCCTCGGAGGTGTAAGGTTTCAACTCATCCTCTATCAGCACCTTCAGGATGGTCCAGTTCTCATAGAGCGTCGCATCGGGTTCCGTCCAGCTCGGACGCTCCTGGTTGTAGCTCCAGTCTATCTGCCACGCAGGAGCCTCAGTGACTGTGGTCTCGCTGTAGGCCTGCTGACTGTTGTTGCTGTCGCCGTCGCTGCTGCTGCAAGCCCCCAGAACGAGGCTTGCCAGCAGGATAGACATTATTTTAACTTTATTCATCATACTCATTATTTAATGTTACTTAACCACGACCTTCTTGCCATTATAGATATACAGACCCTTACGTGTCGGTTTCTGTGGCAGTTTGATACCACCAACGGTATACCAGACACCGTCCTCGTAGTCTGCTTGCATGAAGTTGATGACGGTAGGCATTTCCGGACTACCGATTACCGCATTCGTACTGAATGCCATGATCTCAGCGGTAGATGCCACGATCTCACCTTCACGCTCAATAGCAAATAAGATAGGCTGTTGAGAGTCACCGGCGATGCTGAGGTAAGCAGGTTCAGACTCTCCGAGGAGCACACTCTCACCTACTATCTCACCATTGCTATATGCCAGTAGGATGTCGCCCTCCTCCGCTTCAAAGCCTGCCACAGTAGCCGATACGCTCATCGTGCTACGTTTCTGTGAGGCGGCACGACTTATCGGCTGCGGTCCATTCTCACTGACGCTGCTACCCATTTCGTAGTACGGATAGACGAAGGAGGTATCTACGCCATTCTTGCGGAGCAGCATATAGCCCTCGCCAGGCTTCATAAACTGCAGACTACCGCGCCAGCGTCCGGTATTGCCAGACTTACTGAAGTAAGCAAACTCTGTATGACTCTTGATCACGTCACCATCCTCTGCCAGGTCGTAGTAGTCGCTCAGGGCAGTCTCCACGGGCAGATTGATGGTCGGCGTGTAGCCTATAGCGTTCCATCCCTGCTTCAGCTTAATGGTGCGTACCTTCTCGTCCGTGATGACGGTACCGCCAATGGGGAACTTGCAGTCTTCCTTCACCTTGATGGCATACGACTTCTGCGGTGAGATGACCACTCCCGCTGTATTTCCTGATGCAACCCACTGTTTCTTGTCTTTCTCGTAGGTCATCACCAGTCGACTGCCCAGTTCGGTCAACGCGTCACCATCGTTCCAACGCATACTGCTGAGCAGTGTGTTCAGGTCACTCATCTGTTCGCTGTTCACGTTGAACGATACCCAGTTCCAGCCTTCCTTCAGACTGAAGTATTGCATGAAGCTATTACCGCCTTCCAAGCGCACAGGCTTGTCAGTGCCCAGTACGGCTCCGCTCTCGAACTTGACGGCAGGTGTTGCCGTCAGCATAATCTCACGACCGGTGCTATACTGCCACAGACGGAAATTCAGGTCGAGTCCGCTTGCCTCGCTGTCGTAGACGGTCAGGTAGAGCGCCGTCTCACCAGTCTGTACGTCATGGGTGATGTTGGCAAAGCCGTGACATACGTTCTCCTTGTCGAAGGCTCCCACGATATCACGGGAGTCAGTGTCCAACTCATTATAGAGATATACCTGTCCACTGATGCTCATTGAGTTTTTCAACAGTTCACCACTGACATTCTGCGCCCATGCCGGCTGCTCGCCCTCCACCGTCAGGTTGAGGTAGAGCGGTTCTGTGATACCATCCTCGTCGGTCAGATAGATAATCTCATTATACGTACCAATATTGAGGTCCTTGCTGACGGTCGCCGTAACACCATCCAATGTCTGTGGTGCCAGCACGTCTTTGTATTTACTGAGCGTGATCCACTTGGGACAGTTGTCGATGGTGTAGTTGTGGGCAGTAGCACCGTTGTTGTAGAACGGCAGTTCAAAGGCATCTCCATTACCATATTTGATAGTAGTGTCATACCTGTTCACCATCCACTGCAGGCTGCTGTTGTTCACGTAGTAGCAGGCCGTCTTCGGCGAAGCCATCATGTTGCCGTTCCTGTCCTCGATGTCACGCAACGTCACGTAGATGTTGCGGTGATTCAGCCTGGCGGCAGGCTCGTCGAGGTCTACCAGCACCTGGTTGCCCTTGCCGATGAACGAGAACTTCAGGTTCTTCACCTCCTCGTCAGGAACGACGGGGGCTGCCTGCGTCTTGTCGAAATGCTTCAGGACCTCATCCATCGGGGCTACGAATACGTAGTCACGTACCAGCGTGTCGGTGGGCTCCTTGGTCAGCGGGTCGAGCTGATAGCGCGGCTCACCCTTGTCGTCCAGATAGAGCTTCTTGCTATAGGCGTAGGGCACCACTTCGAGGTCGTTGTCCTTCTGCCGCTCTATACGGTCGAAGCCCAAGTAGGTCAGCAGACCAGCCTCGTCACCCTTGGCTGCTGCGGCAGTGCCTGAGCAAAGAACATCAGTTCGTCCACATTACCTGCCATGGCATCCGTACCGTCGACAGTCTCCACCTCGCCATTCTCTTTCAGCACGTCGTAGCGCGTTGCACCGATGAGCGGATAGCCGCCGCTGATGCCACCGAGGCTGTCCACCCCGAAGGTCGTGCGCAGCTCCTTGTCCACATAGATGTTGGCCACGTTGCGTCCGCGGTTCACCGTCATGGCGAAGTTGTGCCAGTTGTTGTCACTCCAGTTGCCAGGCACCTCGATGCTGAAGCCATTCGAGCGATACATCAGCTTGTCGCCTTCGAATCCGATATGGAACTGGTTATCGGCACCATTGTCCCCCTTCAGTCCGCGACCGTTGGAGAGCAGCGTACCGCGGCCCTCGGCATCGGTCTTGAACCAGAACATCAGCGTGTAGTCATGATCGCTGGTCCGGTTCAGCGCATTCTTGTCCAGGAGCATACCCTTGTCTTCCTTCGCCAGTTTCAGCGAGATACCGCGTGGGATAGCCCAGCTGGTTCCTATCATCTGGGCATTGGCTCCCTGCGTGTGGTCTTTGACATATTTACCGGAACCCTCGTTCATCGGGTAGTAGTCAACAAGATCTTTCTCGTAGCCCGTCAGCCGCTGGTTGCCATAGGTCGTACCGATGAGTCCGCCGTCCATGGCACTGTACCACAGGCGAGCCTCCATCATGCGACCCTCGTAGTACTGACTGGCCTTGCGGTCCAGTTCGTTGGTGCGTCCGTAGATGAGCGGGCCCGTTCCGGTATAGAGGGCGGTCAGCTTGTGCGGTTTGCCAGCCTGCACACCGCCTTTGAAGAAGGTCACCGTGCTGTCGGTCTGGTTCAGCACCATGGCCACCTGCTTGAAGCCGGTCTTCGAAATCGTAGAGTCAGAGACGAACGTCTGGTCGTTCACCACGCCCTTCAGTTTGTAGTCCTTCGTCAGCCACAGCTGCAGCTTCTGGCCGTTGGTGCCGTGCGAGAACAGCGGCATGTCGCGGCCCGTCTCGTTGGGCTTCACCATCAGGTCGATAGTCAGGTTCTTACCGCTGAAGTTGCGCCTTGCCTCCGTCTCGATGCTGCCCTTGCCGTCAAACTGTACGCTCACCATCTCTGAGAGGCTGTTGTTGTTCACCTCACCCTTCACCTCGAAGTTGGTGATGGCACTCAGATTGTTGTTTTCGATGTCTTCCGAGAAGTTGAAGATGATATTCCGCTCTTCGGTTCGGGTGTGCCGAACAGCTGCGGGCGGCGTGTATCCTTGATACCGCTGATAATCTTCGACGGCGTGGTCAGGAAGTCACTGCCGTTGCGGCAGAACACCACGGCACGCAGGTCGTAGGTGCGCTCGGTCACCCAGCCCTCGCCGTAGAATCGCGTCGTGATATTGCCGTTCTCGGGAATCAGCTCCCTCACGCCGTTGGCTTTTTGCATCAGCGAGTCCTTGGCATAGTACGAGCAGAGGTTCGTCCAGGCATCGTCGCCGCGCTGCGACTCCTTGTACTGGAACTCAATGTGGTCGAAGTTATGCTGGTGGCGGTCAAAGCCGTTGATGGTCACAGGCAGATACCAGCCACGGTCGGCATCCTTCGCGGCATTGGTGTTCAGCACCCACTTGTCGACCGGTGCCGAGATGGTCACCGCTCCGGCCTCGCGCAGGAAGTGAACGTCGAATGAGGTCAGGGCCGTTGTATGGTCGGGGTCAGTGGGCGACATCACGCCAATCACCAGTTTCTCGAAGTCGAAGCCCTGTCCGGCACGTACCTCCATCTGCAGGGCCGTTTCCATTCCGGGCACTACCGAGACGGCCATGCCGCCCGTAGTCAGCGTCTGTCCGTTGACGCTAATCTTGGCACCTAACGGATTCATCTGGTCGTTGGCAAACAGTTGCAGGACGGTAGGATTGTCGGCAGCCTCAGGCTTCTCGCTCTCGTTCGACAGGTAAACCGTGAAGTGGGCTGCGTCGTTGACGGACACGCCGCTCACGCTCTGCTTGTCGAGGCGGATCTTCGGGTTGCAGACCTTCAGCGTGCGGGCATCGAGCTGCGATCCGGGACTGTAGACCTGTGTCACGCGCTGGTCCTCCCATGGATTGCGGGTAGAGCCGCCACGGGTGCGGAAGATGAAGCCGCGCGGACCTTTGACATTCATGTTCTGCAGCGACTTGATCACACGGCCCGACACCTCATCGTAGTACGTGCTGAAGTTGTCGTTGGTGAAGATGTTGTAGACATCCACCGTCTGCTTATTGCTGGTGGCAAGCCCTGCACGATAGACATCCACGTTCAGGTGGCTCAGCGGGTCGAGGGCAATGGTGAAGTTCTCCGTACGGTTGTACGACCTGGCCTCAGAGTCGGCACCTACTGTGGTGTAGGAAGCCACGGGGAACAATGTCCACTGGAACAACTTACCGCCGAATACAACAAATGATTTCGACCCATCGTCCAAACTACGTATGGTTCCCAGGTTATCTGGTACTGACCATGTCTTCATTTCCTTCAGTGAGAGTGCAATGGCACTGGCTATCGAGCCGGCAATGCCCACTGCCGAGGCAGCCATGCTCACACCCTTACCCACACCGAAGTAGTCGACCTCGGTGACAATGGGGAAGAAGTTCGACCATGACTCCGTATAGCTGGCGTCGAAGGTCTCGCTGTAGTTCACGCCGGCGGCACCTGCCACGTCGTAGTTGACCACCAGGTCGCGGGCGTTCACCTTCTCCTTCTCGTTCATGGCAATCATGTCTACCCAGGCCTTGATGACCTGATACTTCTCCGACACCTCGTCGCTGAACTCTTCAGGCTTCTTGTCACTGGGTATCACCACCAGGTAGTTGTAGCCCGGCTTGGCCTTGTCGATGCTGTCGTTGAAGACATGGCCCTTCAGTGGCTGGTTCACCACGGCGAACGTCGAGTCAGTGGGCTGGCGCAGCGACAGGTAGACCGGACGCTTCGTCCTGTTGGCAATCTCCTGGGCCTCGGCCTTGGTGCCTAAGAACATCATGTCGACAATCTCCTTGGCCTTGGCGGGGATAATCTGCTTGAGCAGCTGCTTCTGCGAGTAGATGAACTGCGACTGCACCGACGGGCCGTAGCCTAAGGCCACGTCGCGTATCAGGTGGAATTTCTCCGTCTTTCCATTCTTGCCCTCACGTTCGCCGCTGGCTATCTCCACTACGGTGCCATACTCGATGCTCTTGCCTACCTCGGAAATCATGCCGCCCTGGGGAGCCGTACGGGCAATGATAGCCTGATACATGCTGTCGGTGACGGCACGGATGGTAGACATCGGCGTGACGACGACGTTCTGCACCGAACCGATATAGAGGTCGGCATCGGCACCCACCATCGACGGGTCGCCGCTGGTGCTGACATTGTTGCCCACCACCATCGTATGCGAGAAGGCCTTGCTGCCGTTGCCATTGTACATGAACATATCGACATCGCCACTCTCGGTATCGGAGGCATTGATAGGACCGACGCCAGTTCCGGTTGAAGAAGCCGGAGTGTTGAGTGTTTGCACGGCTGCCGACACGGTCTCCAGCTTCTCGCCGTACTTGAAGTTCATATACAGTCCGGCCGTTATTGTCAGGTTCATCACGTACGTATTGTTGATCGTAGCACCCTTGGCCAGCGTGTTCGAGCTGTAGCCGCCCGGGGGGTCGCGCAGCACGTCGTAGAGGATGGGCCTGCCCTCGGTCAGGATGTCTTGGCCGCCGCCGATGGGGAACATATTGAGCACAAAGCCCCGAAGCGGCTCGGCCTCTATGAAGGTGCCGTCGCGCTCTACGGTGAAGGTCACCGTACGCAGGGCGCTCTCGCGCTTCAGCAGCGTGGTAATCTGGTTGGCCTGCAGCGTGAGGCGGGCCTGGCCTAAGCTGTCTATCTCTACCGGAGCCTCCATGATGCCTTCGAGCGTGACGCTCTTCAGGCCGTTCTGCATGCGTACCTTGCCGCCGCCCAGGCGCACCATGTCGAGGGTGCCGTTGCCCTTGTCGTTGTTGTAATAATAGCGCTCGGCCACCTGCAGCAGGATGTTATACTTGCGCTCCAGGCTGAACACGGGATAGCCGAAGGTATAGACGGTCTTCAGCGAGTCGCTCCGCGTGGCGGGCCAGTTGGGCTTCTTCACGCCGTATGCCAACGGCACCTCGGCCGTCTTGCCCGTCAGCTCGGTAGCATAGTATGACTTGTCGCCGAAGTAGTCGAAGTTGTCATAGCCTATCTGCTTGTAGGTCACCTCCACCGGACTGTGGTAGATGCGGTTGTAGATGGCATGGTACTGGGCCTTGGGGGTGCTGACGGTGACGGTGTCCACATCCTTGTAGGTGCCCGCATAGGTGGTATCCACCGGTGTCAGGCAGTCGGTCAGGTCGATGACCTCGTTCAGCTGTCCCTCCTGGAACAGTGTGCCATAGCCCTTGCAGTACACCTGCTGCACCTTCCAGCGTACGGGCGGCAGCATCAGCAGGTACTCGCCCGTCGTCGGGTCGGGCAGCACCTCCATGCGCTTGCGCTCGGTGGTCACCCGGGTGTAGTGCTTGTCGCCGCCGCGCGGATGGCGTACCACCTCCTCGCGGGTGGTGCGGTTGGGGTTCAGGTTGTCGTAGACCAGCCACGACGTGTTGTCGCCCTCCAGGGTGAGCACCATCTTCAGCGAGTCGCCCAGGTTGTTCTTCGACAGGTTGTTCATCAGCGGCTTGCTGCCCTGGTCGTCACCGCCGACCACGCGGCCGGTCAGCTTCACCTTCGTGGCATCGTAGAAGTAGATGCCGGCAATGTCGTCGTTGATGCTCTGCTTGCTGCTGTTCTTATACCAGCCGTCGTTGGTGAACACGTGGTTGTCCTTCACGGCCTGGATGGTGGCATCGCCACCCACCAGTCGGAACGAGAAGCTGCCGTCATAGTCGCTCTCCACGAAGTCGCCCTTGGCATTGTGAACCTTTTGGCCGTTCACTAAGAAGTTGACACCCTTCACGGGGATGCTGGTGCCGTCGTACATCACGTAGCCCGAGAAGCGCTTGCCGTTGTTGATGGTAAATTCGTTCAGGGTCACATTATTGGTGTTGGCATCGAAGGTCACTAAGTAGTCGCTGCGATCCATCTTGATACCTTCCGTCACGGGTGTCACCTTGTAGTCGACCTTCGTACCGCCCAGGTACGACAGCTCGTCGATCTCGAAGTAACCACTCTCGTCGGTCTTGACACTCGTCACCGTTTTACCATCATACATAGCGGCCACCTGGATGTTGGGGGCACCCGTGCCGTCGTTGAAGCGCACATAGCCCTCCACGCGGCCCGTATGCTTACTCTCGCCAACCTTGACATCGGTCTCGGTGGTGCTGATGCCCTCGCAGTCGTTCACGCCAAGCACCTTATATTCATACCTGAGCAGCGGCGACACGCTGGTGTCCTCGTAGCTCATCTGGTCGATGTTGGTGGCTATCTCCTTCCAGTCGCTGTCGCTGCCGCCCTCGGGACGGCGCATCACGGTGAAGTAGTCGATGGGGCTTCCGTCGGTGTTCCACGACAGCAGCACACTGCTCTGGCGCGTCTGCGTCAGCAGCACCTTGTCGATCGTACCCGTGTTCTTGTGGTAGAAGTCGGGCAGGGTGGGCTTGGTGATGGTGGCATATTGAGGCTCAGCCTCCGTCGTCATGACGGGCACGAGGTCGTCGCCCTCTATCTTCCAGCCCTCGGGGATGTTTTTCAGGATTTCTTCTACGGTAGCCTGGTCCAGGATGAGCTCCATGATGGGAACCGCCTTGCCGTCGACAACCGTCCAGTTGTCCTTGCCTAAAGCCTCTACCTGCTGGCTGGCCGAAATGGTACCAGCGTACCAGGCGTTGGCGCTGAAGTCGTCGGCCATGATGGGAACCACTTTATCGCCATCCACCTTCCAGTTGCCGCTACCCAGCTGGGTCACCATCTCGTGGGCGGACTTGCTGCCTACCTGACTGGCTTCGCTCCAGCATTGAACGTTACCACCAGCGGAAAGGTTAAAACGTGTTTCAACGGCGTGGTAGGTCCAGTTGTTTGAGCCATACTGACCGGCGTTTGCCCACTGGGGGTTTGAAGTAAGTCCTGATAGATAAAAGTTCATTCCTACATAGGTCGCATCTAAATTAGAATTTTTGGGATAGGTTCCATTCTCCAGGTTGTTGTTGAAAGAATTTCCTGAAATTTGATTACCTTTATTATCTTGCCAGCCAATGAATGCAGCGGCATAAACAAGAGGGTTGCTACCAGGGATTGTACTCATTGTACCATCAAACAGGCAGTTCGTGATGACTTGTGGTTTATTGTCACCATCACCGACGAATCCACCGCCATTCCCTCTACTACTAAAGTCATAATTTAAGTCGACAGATACGCGACAGTTGTCGATATGATTATAAGTGCCATTGGTATAGCCAACAAGTCCTGCTGAATACCTACCACCCTTGATTTTACCTTTGACATGCAGGTTCTTAATAGTATGGTTGCGCGTAGAATGGAACAGGGCAATATACTCTCTATCGCCGCCATCGATGTCGACGGTGATGGTATGGCCATTACCGTTGAACGTGCCAGTCCATGATTTCTGCATGGCAGCCGATTGCTTCGTAGTGATATCTGCAGCGAGCCAGGCATCCAAATAATAATTACCTTCAGCTATTGTAATCATTTCACGGAACGTGTCCCAGTCGGCACTGGAACGGATGACAAACACCGAAAAGTCCTTGGTGGCATGGCAGTTGGTCACCGTTAGCTTAGCTGATGCATCACCATCCTTGCGGGCCCAATTATTGCACATATTGGTCATGGTGCTGATGCGGTCAGGAGCGAATAGGCAGTTCTCGATGGTTACGTTCGTGTTGGTGGCTGCCCAACTGACAAAGCCGGCGTGACCATAACTGCTGGCACCCTCGAAACTGCCGTCGAACTTACAGTTGCGGATCGTAAGCGTACAATCTTGCAGTCGTCCCACGAAGCCACTGAGCGTCTTGTCACCACTGCCTGTACAGTTCAGCTTAACAGACGACTGACAGTTCTCAATGGTAACAGTGGTATTATTGATAAGGGCAGCCACGAGACCAGTCGCATATACACTGCTGGACTGGATGGAGCCTGCCGTATGCAGATTCTTAATGGTAGCATTGCCCACATAGCGGAAGGGAGCAATGTAATCCTCCGTCCAGCCTGCCTTGTTGAAGGTCAGCGTATGTCCGTTGCCGTCGAAGGTGCCGCGATAGTAAGCTGCTTTGCTGCCTCCCACGTAGTCGCTGGTGGTGATGTCGGCTTGCAGGACTGCATCCACATCGTACAGGTTCTTGGCTTCTTCCACCATGGCACGGAACTTATTCCAGTCGCTGACGCTGCGGATGGTGATATAGGGCTTGTACTCGCTGGTGGCATAGCTGTTGACGTTCGAGAGTTTCACGTTGTCAGCCTTGCGTACCCAGGTCTGACATTCTGCGAGCTTGGTGGTGATGTGGTCGGGCGCGAAGACCGAGTTCTCGATAGTCAGGCTGCTGCCGCTGTTGGCCCAGCCTACAAAGCCGCCGTTGTGGCTGCAGTTGGAACCCTCGAAACTGCCGTCGAACTTGCTGTTGCGGATGATGACCGTGCCATTCATGGTAGCCACGAAGCCGCCGTTGGTGGCATCGCCACTGACGCTGCTGTTAATCGTCACTGACGAACGGCAGCTCTCGATGTTGACGGTGCTGCCAGCCTGTATTTCCGCGATGAGTCCGGAGGCACACTTCGCGCTGGTGGTGATGGTGCCGGCCGTCCGCAGGTTGCGGATGGTGGCATTGCCTGCATAGCGGAAGGGAGCCTGATTGCTTGAGTTGTTCGTGATGTTGACGGTCAGCGTATGTCCGTTACCGTCGAAGACGCCACGATAGGGATTGCTCGCATCGCCCGCGCTTGAGTTGGTGGTGATGTCGGCATAGAGGATGGCGTTCACGTTGTTGCCATTGGCATTCTGCACCAGTAAGCGGAACGTGTTCCAGTCTGCCTGAGAGCGGATGGGGAAGAAGTCGGGAGTCAACTGCTCGATAAAGTTGATGGGCGACTCGCCGCGCTCCACATACATGTCAACGTCGTAATGCACACACGAACGCGAAAGGTTCAGGATTTTATAGCGACGGGCGCGCTCGCTCGCGTCGAGCTTATAGATGAGGCTGTCTACCACCTTGCCGGCATTGTTCTTCGAAATGACGCGCAGCACCATCTGTGCACGGTCGTCCCAGATGGCATGATACTCGTTGACATAGTCCCATGTCACGCGCACGCTGTAGGCCCGCTCGTCCTCCCACTTGGCCGAATAGTTGGCTATGCGCAGCAGGTGCAGGTTGTCGACGGTGCAGCGGGCGCTCGTGGCACAGTTGTTGGCGGCGGTCCATCCCCACTCCTTGGTGATGGTGCGGCGCACACGGTAGGTCAGGTTGTCCAGCGTACCGCCATTCTTCAGCATGCTCGGCTGAACGTCGTCCACCAGCGTGCTGTCGATATAGGTATAGAGCCTCTTTTTGTCGTTCTTGGAATAAAACAGCTGGCCGATGGCGACGAAGTCTTCCTCCTTGCCGGTCAGCGAGCGCTGAACCTCGAAGAAGTCGGTGGGCACCAGGTCCTCGTCGTCCACATAGGGCACCGTCCACTTCAGTTCCACCTTCGCCTTCCTTTCGTCCAAGGCGCGGGCAGTGAGGCCGACGGGCGCATGGATGATGGCCAGGTTGGTTGTCGACGAGGAGACATTCTCGATTTCGTACACTCCCTTGTCGCCTCTCTCCTTGTAGTTGCAGACAATATGGAACTTTCTGTAGGGCACGTTGGCATCGAGCATGATGGTGCCGTTGTTCATGTTGTTGATGTCCACCTTATGGGTCGTGCCGGCGGCATCTACGTACTCGTAGTAGGCCTTGGTGATGCTGTCCGAGGCGAGATACCAGGGCAGCTCCAGCTTGCCGGGGTTACGCGGGTTGAGCATCGGCGCTGCTACGAACGGTTTCAACTTGGAGGCCGCCGCCGGCATGTTGATGGTGACCGACTTGAGGTTCTTCACCGTTTCGGCCGAGCGTCCGCCATTACCATTGCGCCTGACTTCCCAGGAGAACGTCAGTTTCTTGCCCAACATGTTGTAGGGCACCACCCACTCGGCAGCAAACTCGAAGGTCTTGCCGTCGCTGTTGCGTACCAGTGTCCTGTTTCCGCCGTTGCTCTTGGTCAGGCGGGAGGTGCCATTCGAGTTGCCAAGCGTGATGTCGAAGAAACCGTCGGCATCGGTGGTGAACTTACACGACAGCGTCGTATTGCTGTTGTTGATGTCCGTTTCCGATTCCCACTGGAAGATGGTTTGTGTCGATCCGCCTTCCGGCGTTACCTTGAGCTGACCCTTTTCGATCCATGTGTCGGAGTCGCTCGTGTCGTACACGGGAGCCGTGAAGTAGACGATGTTCGTACCGCCCAACCGCACGGTGTAGTTGGCGGCATCGTCCACATAGGTAGCCGATGCCTGCTGAGGCATCAGCCATGCGAGCATCAGCAGCAGCATGAGCCACGGACGTCCTCGCAGAATGTTTGTTAGTTTGTACATCATAAAATATTTTATTTAGTAATTGTTTATACTAATTTATATCATTTAGTTTGTTTCAGTCCACTTTCCTTCCTTAGGTTCAGCAATTAACTTTATGCAAAGATAACAATAATTTTCTTAAAAAGCATTTTTTTTTTGCCCCCACCTCACTTTTTGCAGATTTTGAAACAATTTTTGCTGATTTTGAAAGTCTAAAATCGTTATTTAACGCATTTCAAACCTCATTAACGAAAAATGAACCCCCGATTTGGGGGCTCATTCAGTTTGACTCGAGTCAAATCGCCTACTGACTCGAGTCAACACACGATTTGACTCGAGACCCCCAATTTCTGGGGTGAGCGAAGCGATTCTAAAGCATGTTATACTTGAGCAGGAAGTAGGTCCTGTCCCAATCGACAATCTTCAAGTCGGATTCCTTGGCTGGATGGATATCGAATTCATCGAGCACCATCACCGGTTTTTCCTTCGTGTCGTAGAGAGGCCACTCCTTCGCCTTACCGTCGGGCGAAATGTCTGCGCTGAGCGACGGATTGCCAGTCTTGGCAAATTGTATCCACATCTTGCGCATAGTCTTGCAGAAGGTCTCGTCGAACGCTCTTCCCGTGTCGGCAGTCATCTCGGGATGATTGAATACAACTGACAATTCGATGGCATGTCCGCATTTCATGATGGGGTCGGGCGACTCGGGTGTAAAGTAATAAGTGAATGCTTTACCACCAGCCTTTGTCTGGCACTCAGACAGCTGTATGATAGGCACATTAAACCACGCCTGGCTCAAAAGGCTGCTGTCGGGCTGGAAGTAATCACCCTGCACATCGCTCATAAAGCTATCGACCAGTGCTTTCTCGTCAGCTGGCAACTTGGCATATTTCTCTTGCTTACGGTCTGCAATCCACTTGTCCCAGCCTTCCTTGCCGAAACTGGAAACGAAGAAGTTCATTTCATCCTTGTTGCAACCTACCAGAATCTCCAAATCCTTCGCTGCGCCGTTAGCGTAGGCTGCAAAGGTATCGGTGGGCAGATACTTCCCGTCTCTTTCGGGTAACTGGTGTACAAAGTTGATGGCAGAAGCTTCCAACAGCTTATCGCCACTCACCTTCAACAGGTCAGCAACGGTCTTGCAACCTAACACGTCCATCAGTTTGTTGGTACACTCGATAGCTTCTTCCGGAGATCTCGTCTGGTTCACGGAACCGCTCTCGGCTATGAGTCGCTTGAAATACTGATGGGAACCCGGAAGCAGCGGCTGCAAGGTACAGCTGGCGGCACCTGCTGACTCACCGAAAATGGTCACGTTGTCGGGGTCGCCACCGAAGCCTGCGATATTCTCGTGTACCCATTTCAATGCCTTGAGCTGATCGAGGAGTCCCAGATTCTGGGAGTCTTGGTAATCCTTGCCGTCAGACAGGTGAGAGAGGTGCAGGAAGCCCATCACACCAAGTCGGTAGGCTATGGTAACGACTATGACTTCGGGATTCTCCTTCACCAAATTAATGCAGTCAAACATTGGGTCGATGGTACCGCCTGACTCAAAAGCACCGCCGTGGATCCATACCATGACCGGTTTCTTGGTTGATGGTTCATCCGATTTCCATATATTCAGATATAGGCAGTCTTCATCGAGATAATATAATGAACCCACTTCAAACGACGGGTTGCCATAGCCGCTATTCGCATTGTAATAGGCCTGATAGACGCCATCGTCTGGAACAACATCTACTGGAGCCTTCCAACGCAGGTCGCCTACGGGTTGCTTGCCTACATAGGGAATACCCCTGAACACCGTGATGTTATCCGTCTTCCTACCAACGAAAGTACCATTCATACACTTTACGGCCAGCGACTGATCATAATTACCATCGGTAATCGGCTTGTTCTCGCCGCCGTACATCTCTCTCATTTTCTCTCTTATTTCGTTGATATCCATAGTCATAAATGTTTAGTTATTGAACATTAACCCTTTTTTCTTCCTCTTTAGGGGGATTGAGAGAGCTCCCCCAATCCTTCACTTTCTGTTCCGTTACGAAACAGGCTACGAGTCCATAGGTAATGGTGGGACGTATCCAGATTTCAATAAGCAGATAGTCAGTGTATTCGTCCTGAGGCTCAAGATAGATGTCGATATTGTAAAGCGCAGCTATTATCATATCAACAATACAGATGAGCCATAGGTTACTCTTGGTATAGCTCTCCCAATCCTTACGTGCATAAAAATATGTCAGCAAGAGCACCAAGAACACCGAAAGGGTAAGGCACAACAGGTGGAGAGGGTAATTGACCAGTGGTGGCGCGAAAAGAATGTCACGCAGCAACACGGTGATACCTACTGACACCGAACACCAGTAGTTGAAGCGGTGTGTGTCAAGGCGGTTGAAGAAGTACAACCATATCATGACTAGACACGCCACATAGAACACGTTAAGCACTAATTCTGGCCATGATTCTTTGAGTCCGAAATGACCGATGGCATACAGCATGACACCTACCGACAACATTCCTGCAATGGCAGTAATGGTTATGTCGAAGATTTTAGCTGTCTTTGTAAATCTTGTCTCCATATTTTTAATTATCTAAAAGTTACTTTCTATAAACCTCTTCGCCGTCAATGATGGTGGCAACGATGTTAGCCTGTGCCACCTTCTCAATGTCGTCGTGCAGGAATTATATCACTACTGAATATTATACTTTGCCAGCAACTCTCTGAAAGCCTGTGCTTCGGCCGACTCTTTTACATCCTTTTCAGCTCCAAGCATCCGTGCCGTCGCATGGTTTCTCATTTCAATAAGCCTATGTGCCTGAGGCGTCCACTCCAAATATTCATAGGCGTGAGGAACTCCGGGTTCTACATAGAGCTCTGTGAAAACACCTGCTTCCATCAGTTTCTGGGCATAGGAAATATCTTCATCGCAGAAAAGGTCAAGGCTGCCGACAATCACGAAAGTCTCAGGTAATCCCTCCAACTGCTCTACAGTTGCCACTGCCGGTGAGAAATAAATCATTTCCTCATCGGTGAGTTGCTTGTCCTGACCTTCCATCAGTTTTCCCCATCCGAAGACGTTATTCTCCTTGGTCCAGACACAATACCCGGCATATTCATTCTTGTAAATATCCTTTTCACCACCGGTACGGTAGTCAAGCATGGGGTATATCAGTACCTGACCTTTCAGGGGAACCTTTCCCTTGTCCCTGTTATAAAGAGCCAGACGTGCGGTCAGTCCACCACCTGCGCTTTCTCCCTCAATGACAATATTATCCGCATCAATATTTAATTCGTCAGCATGCTCATAAGCATAAAGAAGTCCGGCATACACCTGTTCAAGCTCCATGGGATATTTGTAAGAGGGATCCAGCGAAAGCGTATAGTCGGGAGCGATCACCGTGGCGCCGCACCCATCAGCCACACCCTGTATCTTTGGTTCATCCATACTGACATTGCCAAAATGATAGCCACCTCCGTGAATGAAATAGACAAGCGGCGTTATCTCACCCTCCTTGTAATTTGACGGACGGAAAACAAACATATTTATCTTCTCATTGCCTACAACAATGGTCAGTTTCTGAGCGTTTTGGGGTTCTTTCCCCTCCACGTTCAAATCGATGTTTGATGTCCCCACAGGTACGGTGATACCATCAATCAGTTCATATCCTTTTGCAAGGAGATTTGCGCTTTTCGTTTTCATATGCTCTTTCCTGCTTCAATCCATTCTCTTTCCGCCAAAATAAACCTCACTCGGATTGTTGTTGCTGAAACCGGAGTGCTCTGCGGTCAGCAAGTCGTTGTCGAACACCAAGAAATCAGCATCCTTGCCGACCTCGATAGAGCCCTTGGAAGCCTCGATACCTAACTGCTTGGCACCGTTGATGGTATATCCCAGCATCATTTCATCAATGTTCATTTTCTCACAGGGCGATGGAAACTCCGCAACGACTCTTGTCATTTCTGGGGCTTTGGTCTTTTCGTTGATATAACGCGTCATACCGATTTCCATACCGAGGAATGGGTTCCAGGTCGAAAAATCACCATAGAGGATATTATCGCTTGAGAAGGTCACATTGGCACCGGTGTTCCACATTGTCTTACAGCGGTACATCTTGTTGGCACGCTCCTCGCCCAACAGACTGCACCATATATCCCAAGGCTTGCCGCCTGTACATCCGGAATGCCACCATGGTGTGTAATTGGCAGTAACACCGAGTTTCGCAAAGCGGTCCATATCAGCATCATCCTGGATCTCCAGATGTGCACAGGTCACCTTCACGTGGAAGTTGTCACCCAGTTCCTTTCTGGCCAGTTCCACACCGTCGAGAACAGTGCGTGATGCGCGCTCGCCAACGGTATGTGCATGGAAGTCCAGTCCTGCCTCGTTGAGCAGCTTCATCACCTCTGCAACCTCCTCCTTTGTGAAGGTTGTACCACCGCGCTTGTTGGTATCTACATAAGGAGTCACCTGGGCTGCCGTCTCGATTCTCAAAGTTCCGTCCATGAACACCTTAAAGGTATGGACATTCAGGTGTTCAGAGTCGAACTTCTCCCTGAAACGCTTCACCTCTTCCACAACCTCCTTCATCTTCTTAGGATTAGTGAGCGCAATACTTCCGTCAATATAAACAGGCAGCTTGCCCTGCTTGTCCAATTCGTAAAGGCGCTCATAAATACGCTCGTGAAGGGCATCGCCCTCCGGGAAACCTGCGTCGAAGACAGCGGATACACCAGTCTTTACAGAATAATCTATCCATCGCATCAGCTCTGCATCGATCTGCTCATCTGTCACATTCAAATCGTCGAAGAGCATGTGCCAAGCCGAGGACTCGAAGGCATTTCCCGTTACATGACCATCTTTGCGGACATAATAACTGAGTTCGGGCACGCGATCAGGCGTCTCGTCGGTAATGCCGTGCCTGTCGAGTATCTTGGAGTTTACCCAGACACTGTGACCTTCGCCTTCCAGAATCAGGAGTTCGGCATCCGGACAGAAAGCATCTAAATCTTCTTTGACGATATCATCGCCATTCAGATATTTACGTTCCAGAATAAATCTGTAACGTTTCTGACCAGGATTATTTTTTATATTTTCCGACATAAAGTCCAGCGCTTCTTTCTTGCTGGAGCAAACAATATACTCGCCTGGATCCATATATGCGAATCCGATACTGGTGGTTACATGTACGTGGCTGTCGATGATGCCGGGCATGATAAACTTGCCGCCAAGATCGGTCACTTCGCCCTCATACTCAGAGAGACCAGCCTCGTCGCCTACATAGATAAATTTGCCGTCTTTCACTGCCAGAGCTGTTGCCTCTGGATTTGTTTTGTCCGCTGTAAATATCTTCGCGTTTTTGATGATCTTATCTACTTTCATAATTTATTATTGTTAATTGATTACTTTTCACTCTTCACTACTCACTTTTCACTTTCACTTTTCACTTCTCACTTTTCACTTCAAAGCATATAATACTTTGTCAAGAAGAAGGTTCTATCCCAATCTACTATCTTCACGTCGGATTCCTTAGCAGGATGGATATCGAACTCGTCGAGCACCATCACCTGTTTATCCTTCAGGTCGTAGAGGGGCCACTCCTTCGCCTTACCGTCTGGCGAGATGTCTGCGCTGAGCGACGGATTGCCGGTCTTGGCAAACTGTACCCACATCTGGCGCATGGTCTTTGAGAAGGTGGGGTCATAGGGTCTTCCATCCACAAATTCCGGATGAGCGAAAACGATGGGTACTTCTTCAAAATGTGCACTCTTTCGGATAGGATCTGAAGATTCCACCCTATAGAAGTAGGTGTAGCATTTACCACCGCCCATCGTCTGACTCTCCGCCAATTTGATGGAGCCATCGATAAACCAGCTGTGACCGAAAAGACGGCTGTCCGGCTCCCAGTCCTCTACAGCTCCTTCCTTACAGAAACTTTCTATCTTCGCTTTCTCATCCTCCGTCAGCAGATGAGCAAACTTCTTTGTCTTACGGTCTGCAGCCCACGCTTTGAATCCTTCCACTTCCCAGTCTGCCACGAAACAGTTCATCTCGTCCTTGTTGCATCCCTGGAGAAAGACAATATCCTTAGCAGTGCCTTTTGCATATTCCTCCCAGGGATCCAAAGGCAGGATGCGCCCGTCACGCTCGGGGAAAAGGCGCAGGGTAACCACCCCGGCACCAGCAGCTACCAGTTGATCGGCGGAGAACTTCATCATGTCGGCGACGGTCTTGCAGCCAAGAGCCTCCACGAAATCATTAGTGGCAGCGATGGCCTCTTCTGTGGATGATGTCTGGCAGGGGGCACCACTTTGTGCGATAACTTTCTTGAAATACTGTTGGGAACCATTGATAAGAGGCTGCATGGTCACGCTTCCTGCACCCGCCGATTCTCCCCAGATGGTCACGTTATCGGGGTCGCCACCGAAGGCTGCAATATTTTCATGAACCCACTTCAACGCCATCTTCTGGTCCAGCAGTCCAAGGTTCTGGGAGTCGGGATAATCCTTGCCGTCCGGGAGGTGCGACAAATGGAGGAAACCAAGAACGCCCAGTCTGTACTGGATGGTAACAAAGATGACATCCGGATGCTCTTTTGCCAGGTTGGCACAATCAAACAACTCGATTCCGGCTCCTCCAGCAGCAAAAGCACCGCCGTGAATCCATACCATGACGGGTTTCTTCTTCCCCGACTCTTCGTCCGACCGCCACACGTCCAGATACAGGCAGTCTTCACCTTGATACGTTATGACAGACTTGTCCTGACAGGAGGCTTTTGGGAAATAATAGGCCTCATACACACCGTCGTCAGGTGTTACATCTACAGGGGCTTTCCAGCGTAGATGGCCGATTGGCTGTTGGCCTACGAAAGGAATACCTTTATAGGAGATGATGTTTTCATCCTTCTTTCCAACGAATGTTCCGTTGATACACTTCACAGCCAGCGACTGGTCGTAATTGCCGTCAGTGATTTGCTTGTTCTCACTATTTTGAGGGAACAACGGTTTTTCTAAATCAGTTTGACTCATAGTTTTGTTTATTTTAGTTATTGATTATGCAAAAATACAAAAGATTTTTGAATTAACGGCATGTGGGGCGAAAAAATTAATAATTCGCCCTCACCCACTCGATAATCCTTAGGAAGAAGACAGCAGCAGCCACCTCATGATTGGTTATTCCGGCTTCCTTTGTCGCTTCGGAACTGTATTCACCGACAAACTCCTGCGTCTTGATACCATTGTCCTTGAGGAACTTGCTCATGGCATAAAAGTTCTCCACAGGTACTACATCGTCTTTCGTATCGTGGAAGAGCATCACGTCAAAATCGCTGCGGGGTGTCCAACCGCTGGTAAGCGCATCGGTCCTGAAAGCCTCCTTAAATCGGTGCGACAGGGAACTGTTGGTGTTGAGAACGGCCTCTGTGCAGAGGTCACTCGTCTTTTTGGTCTTGATCAATTCCTCGTCAAGTGCCTTGCGCTTATATTTCTTACTGAGGAACCACTCGTCGAAGTTCTTGGCTACGGGATCCTTCAGATAGTCATGGATGTCGTAACCCAAGTTGAAGAAGTGGTTATAAGCATAGAGCAAGTTGCAGACGGTGCTGGGCATCTCGGTGTCACCCTTGGTGATGGCATCATACATTGAGTTGATGTCGTAAGGACCATCGCCGGCGAAAGCTCGTTTCACCTTTATCTCAGAATGGCGTTCCGATATTTCGCGCAACACGCTCATCGTGGTCTGCCCACCCTCCGAATAGCCTGCGATAACGAAGTCGTCACCTTTCTTCACATTCAAGTCTTCTATCATCCGCTTGGCAGCAAGGTAAGCGTCAAGCGAGGCGCGTCCGTTGGCCCGTGCTATACAGTAGGCCTGCGGTTCTTTCTCCGTGATACCGAAGCCGTAGTAGTCGGGAGCCACGACGATGAAGTTGGTGAAGGCAGCCCCCGTAGGGAACTCAACGGCACCACGCGAGGGAGCCTGCGTGGTAGCATAGATGGTGAAGTGGTTGTATAGCAGAATACCGTTGTAGGGCTGATCGTCTTTTATCAGCGACTTATCAACCGTAATGGTACCACTGAGCGTGCAGGGATTGCCGAAGGGATCTATCGAAGGGTAGTTGAACACATAGTTCATATAGTCAGGAAAAATCTCTACCGGGATACTGTCAGTAATGCAGGCACGAGGGAGCGTCGATTTCGCCATCCATTCATGAATCAAGCCATTCTTATCACTTGTCTTGCTGAGCGAACCCTCATGGGATGAATTGCTGAAAGTGATATCACCTGAGGGCGCACAATTCATATTAATCTGCCCGATATCAACAAAGTTGCTGTGACTCCCGTCGCTGCTCCTACGAGCCGACTTCATGGTCGGACCTGCATTCGGGACTGACAGCGTGATATGTCCTTGAGCGGTCACCTGCCATGTAAACGGTGCATCCTTCGGACCACCATAAACCTCAAGCGGCTCGTTGAATTCGTCATCAAACACTGCCAAGGCGACATAACCCGTATGGTCGGCTTTGGTCTCCACCACTATCAATGCACGGTTGAAGGGTTTACCGTCCTCGGTCACATCCTTATACTCAAACTCCTCTTGCCACAGTCCGATGATGCTCTCTTCCATCTCTTTCTGACTGCGTGTGTCGGTGTTATCGTCCTTATCACTACACGACGTGAACACCACTGCCCAAAGAAGGGCGACAACCATCAAAAATTTCTTTTCCATATTAATACTATTTTATTTTGAATTATAAATAAATAACAACTACATACACATATGATAATGATATGGTGACAAACAGCAGTAAGAGAACGGCAAGGAAAACTGCTGCTATAGGGACTCGCCAGATGGTGCTCCAATAGCTGAAACCCGACAACTGCTTGATGGGGATGATGACCAATAGTAGAATCAGCACCTTGTAGATACTTTCTGCTCTATCACTGAAACACAGAAATGAGGGTACAATGTTATAGATAAGGAGCATGTTACTGATATAAACCATCGCCACGAAACACTCAGAAAGACGGATGTCGGGCAAGGAAGGACTATGACGGAACAGCACCCAAAGCGGACAAGAGAAGAGCAGCACAAGGACAAGTAGCACCAACGAACTGTGGTTTTCGCACCACTCGAAGAAGGAATCGACGATTCGCTTCAATTCTTCCTTCGCAAATTCTTTCTTTTTCTCATGGGACAGCGACTTGATTTTCGAACGGTCTATCGTTTCCTGAGATGCCGTTTCTTTTTGCACGTTTTCCACAGACTCCTCCTCTGTCTTGTCCAAGCGGTTGACGCCCTGGATATTCAAGCCCGAATCAACCAGCAGCGACAGGGTGAAGAGCAGGAAATACATCTTGAAGGGAGGGAAATAGGCCATCTGCATGCCTCGGAGATAGTCGCGGATCATGTAGCCTGGTCGCAATATCAAATCACGCAATGTACGGAACATGCCACGATTGCCTAACCCCCAAACGTCAAGATACAGCAGGAAAGCATTCTTGAAGGAATAGCGCCCTATCTTGGCTGACTGCCCGCAACGGGGACAGTAGTTGCCCTCATAGCGTGTGCCACAAGTAGCACACTCATGCCAATCATCCGACAGAGGCGCCACCTGGTGAGGCTGCTGTTCCCATTGCTTAAACCGTTTATATCTATCTTTCAGCTTCTTCATTTTAGTTTAGTATTATTACATAGAGAACACCTTCTTGCCCTCGAAATAGGTGGCGGCAGGCTTAGCCTCGTGGATTTCTTTCACCGGGCAGGTCAGCACGTCCTTGTTGACAAGGAGAAAGTCGGCATACTTGCCAGCCTTGATGCTGCCACGCTCGTTCTCCAGGAACATCTGCTTGGCCACACCGAGGGTCAGGGCGTAGAGGGCCTGCTCGCGGGTGATACATTCTTCCGTCCACCAGGGCTTGCCCACCTCGGCGTGATAGTCACCTGTCTGGGTGATCTCCATGACGCCGAACGGGTCGTCGGGAGAAGCGCTCACGGCGGGGTAGTCAGTATGTGAAGATACGTTGATGCCATAGTCGAAGAATGACTTCATCGGGTAGCCCTTGTCCTTCATGCCTTCAGGGTGGTCGCGCATATACAGCGTCTGTGCCTCATCGGTGACATGATGCCAGAGCATGCCTGAGGTGACATAGATATGGTGGTCAGCCATACGTTGAAAATCCGCCGCATCGGCTTTATACACGTGTACCAACGTGTTGCGCATCTCGTCCTTTCCACCGTTGACGAAGGCGTTGACAATGCGAGTGACGCCTTTGTTACCCATCACGTGTACGTGCATGGTGATGCCCTTGGCGTTGGCCTTGCGCGTCATGCCGGTCAGTTCGTCTTCCGACCAGTTGGAAATACCCTGGTGACCGTCAGGATAGAGCGGATCCACAAATCCTGTGCCGCTTTCCACCGTGCCGTCCATGAACAGCTTGATCCAGTTTGGTTTTACACGCGTAGAAGCGTATTTCTTGCAGTCGGCGGCTTTGGCCAGTACAGCATCTACATCCATCCAACTCTCTATTTCGTAGGCTGTGCCGAGGACGAAGTGCATGTTGCCGGCCTGGTCCATCTCATGGGCGGCCTTATAGAAATTCTCGTTGAAAAAATAGTTGGCCCAACCGTCGAGATACATGGTATAGCCCTCTTTCAGCAGCTGTTCCTGAATGCTGGCCATGTTTTGTTTGGCTATGTCAACGGAAAAGAGTTTCTCGTTGTCTATAAAGGAGCGTACATAGGTGCCGGCCTGTTCTTTGAGATAACCGGTAGGTATGCCGTGAGCATCCAGCACAACCTCGCCGCCTCGTATGTCTGTCTTCAGTGGTGTGCCGTCGGCTTTCATAATACCTGCCTTGACCAGTAGGATGGTATTTGCCAGCCCCTTGTGTCCTTCTTCGTCGGAAAAGAAGATGGGGATGTCGCTGCAGATAGCATCCAGTTTCTTGCGGTAGTTCAAGTCCTTCGGGTATATCATCTGATCCCAGCCATGGCCGTAGACAATCGTTGCCCCAGTCTCCTTGGCTTTCTTGACAGCAGCGGGTACGATTTCGTTGAAAAACTTGTCCACATGGTCCGTCATTTCCAGGACTGTCCCTACGGTATTGATGGCATACGCCATCGAGTAATGAGCGTGACCATTACCGCAGCTCGGCATCACGAGGCCCTTGCCAGAGTAATCTATCACTTCCGTCTTGCCCTCTTCCACAAAGGCTTCGGCACCTGCCTTGTCGCCTACATAGACGTACTTGCCATCCTTTACGGCAAAGGCTTCCACAATCTGATTGCCTTCAGAAGTGAATATCTTGCCATAGACCACTAGGTCGGCCTTCTCAGAAGTGGGGGTACTACTTAGACTGTCTGAACTTGAAAAGCCAGAAAGCATGCCCATTCCAATCACGACGCTTATCACTGCGAAGAGCGATAGCGCCTTCTTCTTCGTCAATATCATATACAATAATAATTAGTTAGGGTGTTAAGCAAATTCCATTCAACAATCTTCAAATCGGACTCTTTCTCTGTATGGATGTTGAATTCGTCGAAGACCATCACTTCCTTGTTCTTCGTGTCATAGAGCGGCCACACCTTGGCCTTGCCGTCAGGAGACTCTTCGGCTGTGAGCGACGGATTGCCTGTCTTGGCAAACTGCACCCACATACGGCGCATGGTCCGTGAGAAGGTTTCATCGAAAGCCCTGCCAGTAGCATCTTTTAATTCAGGATGGTTAAACACAGTGTTAAGTTCTACCGCATGTCCGCTTCGAATGAGGGGTATAGCAGATTCGACTCTAAAGAAATAGGTGTATGACTTGCCGCCAGCAGCAGTCAGTGCCTCTGACATCCTGAAAAGCGGCGCAATAAACACAAACTGGTCGAAAAAACGAGCGATGGCTGAATATTCAGGGGTAGCCGGTAGTCTCTTACAGTAACTCTCAGCCGAAGCCCTCTCCTCGTCAGTCATCTGAGCCAACTTATTTGCATAGCGTTCTGCCTCAAATGCAGGCCCTGCATCTCCCATGCAGTAGATGAAATACCCCCATTCGTCCTTCGTGCAGCCCTGCATGAAGTCTATATCCTTTGCAGCACCACGGGCATAAGCATCATACGGATCGAGGGGCAGGTTTCTGCCATCCCTTTCCGCCCATATATGCAAAGCGAGTACTTGGGTGGCATCCACAATCTTATCGACATCCACCTTCTGCAAGTCGGCAACCGTCTTGCAGCCGAGGACTTTCATTACTTCATCCGTGCAGGTGATAGCCTGTTCTGCAGACCTCGTTAATGAGGGGGCACCGCTTTGGGCGATGACGCGCTTAAAATATTTTTGTGCATCTTTCATCAGTGGAAGCAGGGTTACGCTGGTCGAACCGGCAGAGTGGCCGAAGATGGTCACGTTGTCGGGGTCGCCGCCGAAGGCTGCAATATTCTCATGTACCCATTTCAATGCCATCAACTGATCCAAGAGTCCCAGATTCTGCGCATCAGGATAGTCCTTGCCGTCAGGCAAGTGGGACAGATGGAAGAAGCCAAAAATGCCAAGCCTGTAAGCAACGGTTACAACGATGACGTCGGGATTCTCTTCGACGAAATTGTGGCACTCATGCATAGGGTCGATGGTTCCGCCCAACGTAAAGGCTCCGCCGTGAATCCATACCATGACCGGTTTCTTCCCTACCGCCTTATCTGCCTTCCATACGTTCAGATACAGACAGTCTTCACCCTTATAGTAGACGGATCCAGGTTCGTAAGGGTCATCAGGCTGGCAGGCACTCTTGGCATTGTAATAAGCCTCGTACACACCGTTGTCGGCGGTATACGCCACAGGTGCTTTCCAACGATGTTCGCCGACAGGCTGCTCACCTACGAAGGGAATACCCTTGAAGGCAATGACATTGTTGGTCTTGCGGCCTACGAAGGTGCCGTTGATACACTTTACGGCCAGCGAGCGGTCGTAATTGCCGTCGGTGATCTTCTTGTTCTCGCCGTACAGGGCTCTCAGTTCTTCCTTCAGCGACGGTTGCTTCGCTTTGTTCGTACACGATGTGAATACGCATGCACCGCAAACGAGGGCGGCGGTCATCACCCATTTCTTAAACAGTCTCATAATGGTATCTTTTTATAGCACATAATATTTTGTCAGCGGATAAATTATCTCCCAGTCAACAATCTTCAGCATGGACTCCTTCTGCGGATGGATATCGAATTCGTCGAGTACCATCACCTCCTTGTCTGAGAGGTTATACAAAGGCCACACCTTGACTTTCCCGTCGGGCGACTCGGAAGCGCTGAGTGACGGATTGCCTGTCTTGGCAAACTGAACCCACATGCGGCGCATGGTGCACGAGAAGGTCTCATCGAATGCCCTGCCCGTCACGTAGGTCACCTCCGGATGCTTGAACTCTGCCGAAAGCTCTGTGGAATGTCCGCTTTTCATCTTTGGAATCGAGGATTCCACCGTGAAGTAGTAGTTGTAGGTCTTACCACCGGCCATGACGTGATTCTCCGTCTGCCGGAACAGAGGTGCAATAAACCAGAGCTGATCGTAAAGGCGGCATAGCGGGTCGTAGGGCTCTCCCTTGATGTTCTTAAGGAAACTCTCTATAACCCCCTTGTCTTCCTCCGTCAACTTGACGATATTCTTTTTCAGGCGTTTGCCGAAGAAATCCACGAAGTCATCTGCTCCTTCAGAGAACATGAAATAGTTCAGTTCGTCCTTGGTGCAACCCTGCATGAAGTCAATATCTTTTGCTGCCCCGTTAGCATAGGCCTCATAAGGGTCTAAGGGCAGGTATTTACCATCTCTTTCAGGGAATATCTTCAAGCTTAATAAGCCGTCAGCAGCATCCAGCAATTGCTGGACATCGACTTTCTGAAGGTCGGCAACGGTGTTGCAACCCAAACGGCGCATCAATTCATCCGTACAGGCGATAGCCTCCGCTTCCGACCTTGTAAAACAAACGGATCCGCTCTGTGCGATAACCCGTCGGAAGTATTGGTGAGAACCCTCTATCAGCGGAAGCAGGGATACGCTCCCTCCGCCAGCCGACTCGCCGAAGATGGTCACGTTGGCAGGGTCTCCACCAAATGCCGCAATGTTATTGTGTACCCACTTCAGGGCCATCATCTGGTCCATAAGGCCCAGGTTCTGGGCATCGGGATAGTCGGCGCCGTCTGGAAGGTGAGAGAGGTGCAGGAAACCGAAGACGTTCAATCTGTATTCGACGCTTACCAGTATGACATCAGGATTCTCTTCTACGAAATTGGTTCCTTCTTCGCGAGGTTCCACCGTACCGCCAATCTCAAAAGCACCACCGTGAATCCAGACCATGACAGGTTTGTTCACGGCCCCGTCGTCTGCCTTCCATACATTCAGACGCAAGCAGTCCTCACCCCTGGCATAAAGGGCAGCCCTTTGCCATTCGTCATCAACCTGGCAGGGACTCTTCCCATTGTAATACGCCTCATAGACACCGTCATCGGGCACAATGTCTACCGGTGCTTTCCAGCGTAGTTCCCCAACGGGCTGCTTGCCGACAAACGGAATACCCTTATAGGCAATAACGTTCTCTGTCTTCCTACCCACAAAGGTGCCGTTGATGCACTTCACTGCCAGCGACTTGTCGTAATTGTCGTCGGTAATCTTCTTGTTCTCGCCATACAGCGCATACATTCGCTCTTTAATCTTGTCCACGTCGGTTACTGCGGTGGAGTCGCTCTTTTCGCCCTCAGCTTGTTTTGCACCACCTTTACAGGCCGTCATGAAAGTCACTGTGCCGCAAAGCAGGATGGCGGCAAGTATCCATAGTTTTGTCTGTTTCATTGTTAGTATTATTATTTGAATTGGCGGAGGCAAACACTTACTTTTTCATTATTCGCATGTTTACAATTATTTTAGGTTAAATATATTCTAAGGCAAAGTTAGTCATTTTCTCTCAAAAAAAAGAAAAACAACTGCAATTTTCAGCTCCAAATTGCAGATTTTGCATATTTTGAAACTCGATTGCATATTTTGAAACTCGATTGACCATTCATGTTTGGCAAGGACTACAGGACTTAAGGTCTTTTATTTAAAATAAACAGCCTATGTCGATATCGCCTTTTAGGTGGTATGACATCGATTTTGAGCAAAAAAAATTAAAGACATTGAAACTTATGATTGCTTAAGCTTCAGAATTTTGTTCTTGCCAAAGTAAAACATCAGACAAGGAGTGACAAAGCCAATGATGCTGCCCATGCAGACATCAGACAGGAAATGTTGTGAGAGGTAAACCCGCGAATAGCCTCCCAATATGGCAAATGACAGAAGCAGCAATAGCGAGCAATCATAGAAGATACTAATCTTATGTTTGTTTTGCCCAGCTTTGAGATGATGGCGGTATGCCAGAAAAATAGCAAGACAAGTGCAAAAGACGAAGAAGGTAGAGGCGTGGCCTGATGGGAACGAATTGCTGCTATGCAGGTTGACTCCCTCTACCAAAGGCAATACCATGTCAGGGCACTTCTCAAACGCAGAGTGAGGGCGGGGCATACTAATAAGGTGTTTTAGTATCTGTAATATTGCACCCCCCGACAGTTCACACAGTGCAAAAAACAGCGTTAGCCTTACCTTCTTCCAGAAGAGAGGGAGAAGGGCCAAAACGTATAATGGTCCTTCTGCCAACATGGAGTAATAGGTGAAGAAAATGTCTTGAAGTCGTGTATGATATGAATTTAATAGCAGATGAAGCTCAAGTTTCGGATATGCGTACAGCAATCCTAACGTGATGATTAGCAATATAAAATAGGCTATGCCATATACAAAAAAACTTTTCTTCATTATTAATCTGTTGCTCTATTAGGCATTTATTATTCTTTGATGACGTTTTGGGGTGCAAAGGTAAGCAATATTCTACAAATGACAAAAGCAAAACGACAAAAATAAAAAGTAAAAAAAGAGCCGAAGGGAAAAATTCCTCCGGCTCTCAGTCAGCTTATTATGCTTTGAAGACCTCTTCACCGTCAACAATGGTGGCGATGATATTGGCCTGAGCTACATTCTCGATGTCGGCGTGCAGGAAATCACAGTCGAATACTGTCATATTGGCAATCTTATCGACCTCGATAGAACCCAGACGATGCTCCTGATGGAACTGACGGGCTACGTTGATGGTCATGGCACGCAGCGACTGCTCGCGGGTGATAGCCTCCTTGAGATTACGGGCCTTGATGCCTTCAACTCCCATGAATCCTGCTGGAACATCACGCTTCTCTGCCGTATATATGCTGTACTTGATGTCCATCATAGGAGACACAGGATAGTCGGAGTGGAATACCACGTTGGCGCCGGCATCATAGAATGACTTGATAGGATAAGCCTGATCTGCCAACTCCTTACCCATATATAATACTTCCTGGTCATAAAGGCCCGGAACGGCTGGTGTCCACAGTGGTGGAACTGCTGCTATAGAACCAGTTTCTGCCATGCGACGGACATCTTCGTCGGTCACGAAGTGCAGGTGAGCCAAAACGTTGCGCTGGTCTTTATTGCCGGTAATCTTTTCAGCATCCTCGATACATCCCAACATATAGTGTGTGGCACCGCCACCCTCTGAGTGAACGTGTACGGACATGCCTTCCTTGTCGGCCTCCGCAATCAGCTGTACCATCTTGTCGTGGTCGTTGTAGCGCTCTGCACCGTGATAGCCTGGTGTGTCAAGGTAATCTTGGTTCTGCCAACCTGTATGAGCCTCGGTCACACCGTCGAGGAACGCCTTGGCGCCGACGATGTGGAAATACTCACCACTCATCTCTGCACGCTGAGCAGCGATGCGGGCAATCTCAGTCTTTGCGTCGGAATTATCAGCCACATACATCCATGCATAGGTGCGCAGCTTCAGCTTGCCTTCTTCCTGAAGTTCATAGTATGCCTGGGGAGCAGCGCGATGTATAACTTCCGCACCAGCATCACCAACGGCTGTATAGCCTCTGCTGAAGGCAAACTCCTGCCAAGCAAGCAGATACTCCTTGATGTCTCTCACCGTAGTAGGCAACTTCGGTACGATTTCAAACAAAGGACCTTCGCAGAGATAGCCGTCAGGTTCACCATTCTTATCTACATGAACCAAGTCATAACCCCATTTCTTGGCATACTCAGCATCAACTCCTGCCCATTCCAGCGCCTTTGTATTGAGAAGCATAGAGTGTCCGCCGCCAGTCTGCATAAAGAGGGGCTTATCGGAACAGATCTCGTCAAGAAATGACTTATCGACGTATTCATCATTTTCCACCCAACCAGCAGCCACGTAGAAGTCACGCTGTGGATTCTTCGCAATAAACTCCTTAATAATCTCACGATATTTGGGATAATTGGTCAAGCCTGCCTGCATCAGATTTGCCTGTCCGATAGCACGTTCTCCGGCAAAACTGCCATGACAGTGCGACTCGATGAATCCGGGGTAGATGTAGTTGTCACCATAATCCAGCACCTTGGCATCGGCGCCTGCGAGTTTTTTAGCTTCTTCAACACTGCCGATGTATGAGAACACACCGTTTTTTACCACTGCTGCCTTGGCAAAAGGTCTTTTTTCATCAACTGTAATGATGTTGCCGAGGATAATTGTTTGTTTCATAATGTTATATATAGTATTTATAGTTTTAGAAAATAGTCTTTTGCAAAGATAAGCAAAATCTCACAAAAACTATGCAGAAACAACTAAAAAAATAAGATTTTGCATATTTTGAAACTCTTTTTGCATATTTTGAAAGTGTATAGTCGTTTTGGAGTCCTTTTTTGCAAGGACAACAGGACTTTTTCTAATTGATAATTGATAATTGACAATTGATAATTATGATTACTACAGCGGTAGCAAATTATTCACTATTACCTTCAAACTCTCGCATCCATGACGTTACAGTCTGACCCATTCGCTGTTTGAAGGCAAGGCTGAAGGTGCTGTAACTCTTGTAGCCGCTGTCGTAAGCCAGTTGTTGGGCTGTGGTAAAATGACCAGTAGCAATGGTTTCGCGATAGAGACTGATGAAATGATTGACGCGCAAATCATTAATATAAGTGTTGTAAGTCATCCCCTGACAGGAGAAGTATTGGCTGAGATAATAGCGGTTGGTACCAATGGTCTTGGCAAGTTGGGAAAGCGCGAGGTCGTGCTGTAAGTAAAGTTGCTTGTCAATGCAGAACTCCTGCAGCAACGGTCCAATGGTCTCGATTGCGTTTTGTGAAAGTTCATCGTCTTCCATCATCTCCTCCTCGTCAGGGACTGCTTCTTCGTCAGCAGACAGAGGCTGGGAGATGCTGAGGTCACTTAACGTCTCAACTCGCCACAGGAGGAAACATACGAGGATAGCCACACTTATCTGAACAACGTATTCGTAAGGTTTCGCCTGATTGGCAAAAACGTAGTAGCCGAACACGAAAAAAATAAATGCCATCACCACATAACACTGCCACACCTCTTTGTGCTCCAAATCGGCATAGTTGTCGCGTAACCAACGACTGTATTGTCTTTGCGCGCGCACTACATATATAATATAGATGACGCTCACGACCGTCATGTAAATATACAACGGCGGCACAAGTTCGTCGCTACCACTGATAAGGCACCATAGCGCACCGGCAGCAAGCGGCACCATAAAGGCAGCAATGGGCCACAGCCGTCGACGGCGGTCTTGCAGCATCACCAACAATATGATGCCCGCCAAGGGTATCACCAACAAGAAGTCAAGTATCGCCCCAACATAGATGTATAGCTTAGCTTCATCGCCCGCATCGGCAAAAGCGGTCGGCAGATACCACAGATGGCTCAACGTCATAGCAGCAAAGAAAGCTGCCGTCCATCGCCGCAGACGTATTGGGGTAGTAATGTCTTGGGCAAAGGCATTGCCCCGACGGAATAACAGATAGCAGCTGGCCACGAATGTCAGCACTGCTACTCCGCCATATAACATATAGAACAGAATATCGTCGGGCAATGGTTGATCGTACATGATGCAATGGGGTTGGTTATTTCAACGGGATTTCCGGATGCTGTACGGCAAGAGGTAAGCCTTTCTGCGAGAGATAGAACATATAAAGGATAACCGGCTTTGAGCCACGATTCTCGCCATGATGGATGGTATTCACCATTTCTACGACGGGTTCGCCCTCATGCACCACTTTCTCCTTCCCATCCTGTCCGATAATGGTCAACTCGCCCTGTACCAAGATGCCATAGTTCATCACTGGATGATGGTGCCATCCCAGTTTCTGACCTGCTGGGAATACATATTTTACAGCCACCAGTTCGGGACGGCCCTTGAAATAGTCAGGCAACTCCACCCCATCCCAGCTCTGGCTGGTGCGAATCAGTTCTTTACTTTCCACTTGCGAAACGGCCGCAGTCTTGGTCTTGCAAGAGGTTAACATACTCATGCTGCAAACTGTTATGAGCGCAGCTACCACCAAATTCTTCATAATTTCGTTCTTTTTTATGTTGTATAGTGCATGCAAAGGTACGATAAATTTTCGAAACGGCAATAAAATAAATGAAAGAAAAACTAAATTTCCTTTGGTTTTTCGCTCGATTCTTTGTAATTTTGCCCCCCGAAATTATCAAGGGGTGCCGTCAGTTGGCGGCTGAGATGATACCCTCTTAACCTGATGCGGGCAATACCGACGTAGGGATGATAGAGCAAAATCAACAACAGAGAGCCCCTTTATTTTTATGAATTAAAAATTAAAGGAAAAGATGAAAAGATTGTTTCTTTTAGGTCTGCTGGGCATGACAATGAACATGCAGGCAGCAGAAGTGGACACACTGAAGAGTGTGGAGTTACAGGACGTACAGGTAGTAGCTACCCGTGCTACAAAGAAAACACCTGTGGCATATACGAACATGTCGCAGGAACAGCTTAAGAGTGTAAACTTCGGACAGGATGTGCCCTATATGCTGTCGCTAACCCCCTCGGTGACAATGACGTCGGATGCGGGCAATGGTATCGGCTATACCTCGCTCCGTGTGCGCGGAACAGATCCCAGCCGTATCAACATCACCGCCAACGGCATCCCCATGAATGATGCAGAGAGCGCCACCGTGTTCTGGGTCAACATGGGCGACTTTGCCTCCAGCGTGCAGTCGATGCAGATACAGCGCGGTGTTGGCACATCGACCAATGGTGCTGGCGCTTTCGGTGCCACACTTAATATGCAGACAGAAAACGTAGGCATCAAACCCTTTATCGGCCTCGACCTGTCTGGCGGCTCCTATTATAGTCACAAAGAGACACTACGATTCGGAACAGGAATACTCGCTGAACACTGGGGCATACAAGGCCGTTTGTCGAACATCGGTTCAAAAGGATATCTGGACCGTGCCTCGACAAAACTTAACTCATACCTGCTGCAGGGAGGCTATTTCAGCGACAACACCATGGTGAAATTCATCACTTGGAACGGTGTGGAAGAGACCTATCACGCATGGAACTATACCTCGAAGTACGAGCAGAGCCTCTATGGGCGCACCTACAACTCATGTGGAGAGTATTATGACGAGCAGGGCAACTGCCATTATTATAACGACCAGACAGACAACTACCATCAGCAAAATTACCAGCTGATATGGAACCAGCTAATCAGCCGCACGCTAAAGTCGAACATCGGCCTTCACTATACCAAAGGACAAGGCTATTACCAGCAATACCAGAGTGCCGCCACCCAGAAGATGTACGGGACATCATGGAAGACCTTCGGACTGAGCACCGACGAGAGCGTTCAAGAAGACTTGGTTGACCAGCAGAAAATGGACAACGACTTCTATGGCTTGGTAGCGTCGCTCAACTACGACAACAAGCGGAATCTCCAAGCTGTTGTCGGTGGCGGATGGAACCGCTATTCTGGCGACCAGTTCGGGCACATCGTATGGGCAAAACCTGGTGTAAATACTACTGTTCCCGAACCTGCATCACTGTCGCCCGACTTCGAATACTACCGCAACCACTCACGCAAGACCGACTTCAACATCTATGGTAAAGCCACCTACGAATTTGTTAGAGGTTTGAGTGCCTTCATAGACCTGCAATACCGCCGCATCGACTACAAAATGCAGAATCCCACCGTGGCGTATGGTATGAACAATGACAAGCGGTATGTGATAGACAACCACTACAATTTCTTCAATCCCAAGTTTGGTGTCAACTATGACCTCAACGCACACCACAAGCTGTACGCATCCTACGGTATCGCCCATAAAGAGCCTGTTCGCAATAACTTCATGCAGCAGATAGCCAATCCCGACCGTACAGACGTCATTGCCAAGCCAGAGCGCCTTAACGACCTGGAGGCAGGGTATAAATACCAGAGTCAGCACTTCTCTGCAGGAGCCAATATCTACTGGATGGACTACAAGGACCAACTGGTGCTAACGGGAGAACTTAATGCCATCGGAGAGGCGCTAACAAAGAACCTCGACAAGAGTTACCGCTTAGGTATAGAGTTAGAAGCAGTCTGGCAGCCCATTGACTGGTTCCGCTGGGATGCCAATGCCACTTGGAGCCGCAACCGTGTGAAAGACATGGTGGTGACGCTGACAGATGGTAGTAACGTCAACTTAGGCAGTCAGCCGCTGGCTTTCTCGCCCGACTTCATTATGAACAACATCTTCACCTTCAATTATCGAGGGCTGAAGGCCAGTATCCAAAGCCAGTACGTCAGCGACCAATATCTCACGAACACCGGCTTCAGGGAGATGGAATGCACAGACGCTGACGGGAAGAAGACCTACGAAACTCTGTTGCTGAAAAAGCACTTCAACACCAACATAGACCTGTCGTACACCTTCGCCGCAAAATCGATAGGTATCAAGGAGGCGACCGCAGGCATGACACTATACAATATCTTCAATGCGAAATACGACAACAACGGATGGGCATCACCTCAGTTAACCAAAGACGCAAGCGGCAACGTGAAAGCCGTCAATGAATGGGGTGTGCGCGACAGCGGTGCAGCCGGCTTCGCACCCTCGGCACCCTTCAATGTGATGGCTCATCTCTCTATCAATTTCTAAATGGCATCATTCATCAGTGAGCATTGGCTCGACATATTGACCACGATACTCGGCCTGATATACATCTGGCTCGAGTATCGTGCTTCTATCGCTCTTTGGGTGGTCGGCATCATCATGCCTGCGCTCGACATCTATCTCTATTGGAGCCACGGGCTCTATGGCGATGCGGGTATGGCGGTCTATTACACGCTGGCGGCTATCTACGGTTATGCCGTCTGGAAATTCGGACGCAAGAAAAATCAAGTTACGTCTGAGATGCCGATAACCCATACGCCAGTGCGTCTTTATCTGCCCATCGCTTTTTTCTTCTTCGCTGCATGGGCTGTCACCTATTATATACTGATTACGTGGACGAACTCCACCGTGCCCCTACTCGACGCCTTTACCAATGCCCTCTCGTTCGTAGGGCTATGGGCACTGGCTCGTAAATACATCGAGCAATGGTTCTTTTGGATTGCGGTGGATGTAGTTTGCTGCATACTCTATGTACAAAAAGACATCCCCTTCAAAGCAGGACTTTACGGACTTTATGTCATCATTGCTATAGCTGGATATTTCAAATGGAAAAAACTTTCGACACAGTTATCTTAGCCAACGGGGATTTCCCTACTCACTCCCTGCCGTTAAGAATATTACACGAGGCCCCTCGAGTAGTATGCTGCGACGGAGCTATCAATGCCTTCCCCAATGCGGACATCGTGATAGGCGACGGCGACTCGGTGCCTGTTGAATTCCGTGACCGCTTGATAAAGGTGGACGAACAAGAAGACAACGACCTGACGAAAGCAACCCGATATTGCAAGGCACAGGGGTGGCACGACATTGCCTACATAGGCTGTACTGGAAAACGCGAAGACCACACCTTGGGAAATATCTCGCTACTGATGCGTTATTTCCGTGAGATGAACATCAACGGCACCATGTTCACCGATTCCGGATGCTTCACACCGGCACAAGGGGAACAGACTTTTGACTCAATGCCCGGACAACAGGTCAGCATCTTCAATTTTGGAAGTAAAACCATCACGTCGGAGGGGTTGAAATGGAATTCCTATGCGTACCAAGAACTATGGCAGGGAACCCTCAACGAATCGCTAACCAGCCATTTCACCATCCGTGCTGACGGTTTCTACATGGTATTTAGGACTTATCTTCCTAAATAAAATAAAATTATTTCGTTATTACTCTTTTTCTTATTACCTTTGCACCAATAAACAAAGAAAAATATGAAAAAGAATCTGATAGTACTGGCTGGTGCCATGGCACTGCTGACATCATGTGGCGGAGGACTGAAATCGCTCTCTGCCGACAACTTCAAGGTTAACCCCCATCCGTTAGAGACTGAAGGCGGTAAGGTGCAGGCAACGATAAACGGCATGTTTCCTGAGCAATACATGAACCGCAAAGCTGTGGTGACCGTCATTCCCGAACTGCGCTTCACGAAAGACGGCATACAGCAGAAGGTGCAGGGACAACCTGCCACTTTCCAGGGCGAGAAGGTCATGGGCAACGACCAAGTGATTTCCTACTTATTGGGCGGTCACTACACGATGAAGACTGCTTTCGACTATCAGCCTGCCATGCAGCAGAGCGACCTTTACCTGACGTTTGATGCCAAGGTGGGCAACAAGACTGTCCATGTGCCAGCCGTCAAGATTGGCAATGGCGTGATTGCCACCAGCGAACTGTATCACCAGACGGTAGCGTCGGCACAGCCCTGTGTGGCTCAGGACGCTTTCCAACGTATCACAGAACAGAAGCAGGAGGCCAACATCCGTTTCCTCATCCAGCAGGCTGAGCTGCGCAAGAGCGAACTGCAGTCGAACTCGGTTCAGGACTTCGTGAAGATGCTACAGCAGATAGCCCGCGACCAAGAGGGACTGAACCTCACTGACGTAGAGATATCAGCCTATGCATCGCCCGACGGTGGTGTGCAGCTGAACGAGAAACTGGCCAATAAGCGTCAGCAGAACACGGAGAGCTACGTTCGCCAGCAGATGAAGGATGCCAAGTTGGAAGGCGGTATCAGTTCGGAATATACAGCCCAGGACTGGGAGGGATTTCAGGAACTGGTGAAGGCCAGCAATATCCCCGACAAGGACGTCATCCTGCGCGTGCTGTCCATGTATCAAGACCCACAGGAGCGCGAACAGCAAATCAAAAACCTGAGTCAGGGTTTCCGCGAACTGGCAGAGGGCGTGCTGCCGGAGTTGCGACGCGCCCGCATGACCATTAACTACGAAGTGATAGGCCGTGATGACGACCAGATTTTCGAGCAGTATCAGAAGGATGCCTCGCAACTGAGCGTAGAAGAACTAATCTATGCTGCCTCGATTGCTACAACAGATACAGAGAAAGAGAATATCTTGAAGACAACTGCCCGTCTCTATCCCAAGGACGGCAGAATATACAACAACCTCGGGGTACTGGCAATGCAGCAGGGTAAGAAAGAGGAGGCTAAACAGTATTTCGCACAGGCTGGCGACGTGACAGAAGCCAGCGCAAACCTGGGACTGATGGCCCTGCAGGCAGGCGACACGCAGACTGCCGAGAACCTGATTGCCAAGTCGGCTGGTGCCTACGGTTTGTCGGAGGCATTAGGCAACCTGCATCTGGCACAAGGCAACTATGCCCTTGCCCAGCAGGACTTCGGTTATCATCCCAGCAACAGTGCTGCGCTGGCGCAACTGCTGAACAAAGACTACGAACGTGCCCAGCGCACCCTGAAGAACGTGAAAGACCCTGACGCTATGACCGACTATCTGGCAGCCATCGTACAGGCCCGACAGGGTAATCGCGACGCAGCAGCCTCGTTCCTTCGCAGTGCTATCCAGAAAGACCCCTCACTGAAGGCTTATGCCGATAAGGATTTGGAGTTTAAGAAATGAAAAAAATACTTTTTACCCTTCTCGCCCTATTGCTCTTAACCAGTTGCGGCCCCTCAGGGAACCAATTCCGACTGGCAGGACGCTTGCGTAACATCAACCAAGGCCAGTTTCTGGTGTATAGTCCCGACGGAGCCTTTGTGGGTATCGACACCATCAAAGTGCAGAATGGGCGTTTCGCCTATGAGAAGGAGGTGCGCAAAGATATCACACTCATGCTGGTATTCCCCAATTTCAGCGAACAGGCTGTGTTTGCATCACCAGGTGAAGAGGTGGAAATCAAGGGCGACGCCACTCATCTGAAAGAGATGACCATCACCGGAACCGACGAGAATGACGAACTGACCAAGTTGCGCATCCGTCTGAACAAGCTCACTCCACCCGAGATAGCAGCTGCCGTTGCCGAATATATTCAGGAGGAGCCAAGTTCGATGATCAGCATCTACTTGCTGGACAAGTATTTCGTCAATGCCAAGACACCCGACTACGCAGAGGCACAGCGATTGGCAACACTGATGCTGAAGGCCAATCCTGACAACGGACGACTGCACAAGCTGAAGAAGCAATTGGACGGACTGAAAAACAGCCGACTGCAGGCATTGCTGCCAGTTGTCAGTTCTACCGATATCAATGGCAAGAGCATATCAACCAGTCAGGTAAAGGGTAAGATTGGCGTCATCTCGACATGGGCTACATGGAACTTCCCCAGCACGGACATACAGCGAAAACTCAGAAAATTACAGAAACAATATCCGCAGGAGTTGTCGCTCATCAGCATCTGCATCGACGGTGACAAACGGGAGTGCAAGAAACGCGTGGATCGTGACTCGCTGCTATGGACCATCGTCTGCGACGAGCAGATGTTTCAGACACCTATTGTTCAGCAATTGGGATTGTTTGTTGTTCCTTCGATGGTCGTCACCAACAAACAAGGGAAAATCGTTGCTCGCGACATAGAACCTAACAAGGTGGTAGAAGAATTGGAAAAGTTCCTAAAATAACAATATTTCGTACTTCGTCCCTCACACATCAGGTTCAAAAAGCACCACCTTACCTGTTGTCAGCGATTTCGGCACATCGATGAGTCGCTGGTTGCTGCTGCCCCGGAACAACAATGTCTCATCACGCAAAGCCTTGATGAAGGGACCGTCAACAAGAACGTCAATCAGTTGCAGCAGTTGGCGGTGGCGGGGGTTGTGCAAGAGGGTTTCGTAGGTAAAACCCGTAAAACACCATATATCTTTATTCGTACGTTCCCTGATGGCCAGTGCCAGTTCGGCAAAACCCTCAGGCTGATACATGGGGTCGCCACCGGTAAAGGTGACATTGGCATAGGGGTCGGCCTCAATGACGCGCATTATCTGTTCGGTGGTCATGGGGTGGCCCCCGCTGAAATCCCACGACTGTGGGTTATGACAGCCAGGGCAGGCATGGCGACATCCGGCACAATAGATAGAGGTCCGGAAACCCGGACCATCTACCATTGTATCTTCTATGATGTCTAAGACGGAAATCATTTAGAACAATTCTTGCTGCTGCGAGCCCTCGATATGTGTCACACGATCGTTGAGTTCACAGAGTTTGCCGTGATTCCAGCGGTCGGTTGTACCCACGAGATAGCCCGTGATGCGCTGCAACTTGTCAATGTTGGTACTGCCGCACTTCGGACATTTCTCCAGCGACGGTGTGGCATTCTCGTAGCCACAGTCCATGCAGCGGTTGCGATTGTGGTTGACAGAGCCGTAACCCATGTTCAACTTATCCATCATATCCACCACACTCATAATGACCTGTGGGTTATGCGTGGCATCACCGTCAATCTCCACGTAGAAGATATGTCCACCACGCGTCATCTCATGATAAGGAGCCTCGATTTCCGCCTTGTGACGGGCAGAGCACTTATAGTAAACAGGCACGTGGTTGGAGTTGGTATAATAGTCACGATCAGTCACCCCG
This sequence comes from uncultured Prevotellaceae bacterium, assembly GCA_900316645.1. Lineage (GTDB taxonomy): Bacteria > Bacteroidota > Bacteroidia > Bacteroidales > Bacteroidaceae > Prevotella. Next base: position 16,055 of record ONDP01000019.1, on the reverse strand, counting down.
GGGATGATACCGAACTCCTTGCGATCCTTCTTGGTGAACTTACCACTCAAGCCCTCTGCCGGAGTAGCCAGCACCGAATAGTTGTGCTGATAACGATCGCAGAAGTCGTTGATACGCTGACGCATATAACCTATAATCTTCAAACCTAATTCCTGAGCCTCCTCACTCTCTCCGTGGTGCTTGCCGACGAGGGCAACCAGACACTCTGCCAGTCCGATGAAGCCAATACCCAGGGTGCCTTGATTGATCACGCTCTCGATGGTATCGTTGGGACTGAGTTTGTCGGCACCTATCCACAGGCTGCGCATCAGCAGCGGGAACTGCTTGACGAAGGCTGTCTTCTGGAACTGGAAACGCTCGTCCAACTGCTTGGCAGCCACCTCCAACATCTCATCGAGGCGTGCAAAGAACTTGGCAATACGCGCCTCCTTGTCCTTCACATCCATACACTCGATGGCTATACGCACGATGTTAATGGTGGTAAACGACAGGTTGCCACGTCCGATAGAGGTTCGGGGACCGAAACGATTCTCGAACACACGGGTACGGCATCCCATGGTAGCCACCTCATGCAGATAGCGCTTGGGGTCGTCGGCACGCCACTCACTGTCCTGATTGTAGGTAGCGTCGAGGTTGAGGAAGTTGGGAAAGAAACGACGAGCCGTCACCTTACAAGCCAACTGATAGAGGTCGTAGTTGGGGTCGGTAGGCAGATAGTTCACACCACGTTTCTTCTTCCATATCTGGATGGGGAAGATGGCTGTCTCACCATTTCCCACACCTTGATAAGTGCTGTTCAGCAATTCACGCATGATGCAACGGCCTTCGGCAGAGGTGTCGGTACCATAGTTGATAGACGAGAACACCACCTGATTACCACCACGCGAATGGATGGTATTCATATTATGGATAAATGCCTCCATCGCCTGATGAACACGTCCCACTGTCTTATTGATGGCATGCTGGCGCACACGGTCGATGCCTTTCAACGTGCCGAGCGGCTGTTTGATATAGTCTATCAGCACCTCATCGTAAAGGGCACTGTAATCCTCACCGTTCAAGTCTTCGAGGGCTTTCAGTTCCTCAATATACGAGAGACGTACAAAGGGAGCCAGATAGAAATCGAAGGCTGGAATGGCCTGACCACCGTGCATCTCGTTCTGGGCGCACTCCATCGAGATACAGGCCAACACGGCGGCTGTCTCGATGCGCTTGGCAGGACGGCTGGCACCATGACCTGCCACAAAACCCTGATTGAGGATATTGTCCAACGGATGCTGTACGCAGGTCAGCGACTTGGTGGGATAGTAATCCTTATCGTGTATATGCAGATAGTTATGCTCTACTGCATCACGGCTTTCGGGCGACAACAGATAGTCGTCAACGAAGGGCTTGGTGCTCTCGGAGGCAAACTTCATCATCATACCGGCTGGAGTGTCGGCATTCATATTGGCATTCTCACGGGTGACATCATTGTTCTTGATGTTCACGATATCGAGGAACACATCACGGGTCTTTGCCTTACGGGCAATAGAACGCTGGTTGCGATAGGCGATATAGCGCTGGGCTACATCCTTACGACTCGACTTCATCAGCTCCACCTCAACAGCATCCTGGATTTCCTCAACCGTCATCTGAGGACTACCCTTGGCTGCAATACGGTCGGTAATGGTTTGGAGCAGTCGTTCGTCTTCACCCTTCTCGGTACTCAGCATGGCCTTACGGATAGCAGCCATGATTTTCTGTTCATTAAAACCCACAATGCGCCCGTCGCGCTTTACAACAGTTTGTATCATATAATAATAACAGTTTTTAGTTATAACTTCTTTCTATAACAGCGATGGCGACGATGCTGGGTGGCCTCCAAGTACTGCCACTGCCCACGCATGTGCTCGTTCGTCTCCATCTGTGGCATTGCTTCAGCCCATTTGAAACCATAGCGCTGAAACCATTGGATGAGGTCGTCGAAAATCAATGAATTGGCACCTTTGGCACGATATTCGGGCAACACACCGATGAGCAGCAAGTCAACCACGTCGGTCTTGTGCCACTTCAGCACTTTCAGCATGTGCCACCAACCGAAGGGCAGCAGCCTGCCGTCGCGCGTCTTACGCAATGCCTCGTTGAACGAGGGGAAGGTAATGCCGAATCCCACCACCTTATGGTCGGGGGTATTCCAGTCTTCGATGGCTGTCAGGAGATGATAGTCAACCACCTTGATATATTGGTCAACCAATTGGATGATTTGTTTCTCAGAGAGCTGAGAGTAGCCATAGAGGTCCTTATACGTGGCATTGACGATATTGAAAATCTCCCTACCCTTGCCGCCCTTGAGCAGTTCGGCACGGGTAAACTTGCGCACATGAAGATTATAGCGCTTGCGAATCATTTCGGCTATCTTATGGAATTTCTCAGGCACCTGCTCAGGCACTTTCACCCGATACTCCATATAGTCGTTATCCTTCTCGAAGCCGCCCATCTGTTCGATGTGCTGAACGTAGTAAGGATAGTTGTAATTGATATACATGGTAGCATCCTGGTCGAAGCCCTCTATCAGCAGTCCTTCACGGTCCATATCGGTAAATCCCAGGGGACCTGCCACCTCGGTCATTCCTTTCTGCCTGCCCCATTGTTCGACAGCCTCGAGCAAGGCGCGGCTCACCTCCTTGTCGTCGATGAAGTCGAGCCATCCGAAACGAACGACCTTCCGCTGCCAACGCTCATTGGCACGATGATTGATAATGGCAGCCACGCGTCCCACCATCTCCTCGCCTCTGAAAGCCATCAGGTAGCTCGCCTCGCAGAAGTCGAAGCAAGCGTTACGGTCATGCCTCAGCGTGTTCATCTCCTCAGTAAAAAGAAAAGGAACCGCCTGCTGACAGCCTCGATAAAGGTCATAGTGGAACTGAACGAACTGTTTCAGTTGCGCTATGCTTGTAACTTCCTTAATCTCAATCGTTTTCATAGTACCCCGACCGAGAATCGAACTCGGAACTAAGCTTTAGGAGAGCCTTGTTATATCCATTTAACTATCAGGGCGTCATCATTTACGAGTGCAAAGATAATAAAAAGTTTAGAGTTTAGAGTTTAAAGTTTAAAGTTTTTACTAACTTTGTACCATATTTTAAATTATTTATAACATGGGAAAATTAGTCATTAACTCGTACGACGAGTTTGCAGCCCATCTGGGCGAAGAATTAGGTACCTCCGAGTGGTTGGAGGTTGACCAGGAACGTATCAACCTTTTTGCTGATGCCACACTCGACCATCAGTGGATACATGTTAATGTGGAACGCGCGCGCGAAGAAAGCCCTTACAAGAGCACCATTGCCCACGGCTACCTCACACTGAGCCTGCTGCCCTACATGTGGGAACAGATTATCGAGGTCAACAATATCAAGATGATGGTGAACTATGGTATGAACGACATGCGATTTGGTCAGCCCGTCATCACAGGCAGCCGCGTGCGTCTGGTCACCAAGCTCCATTCCATTCAGAACCTGCGTGGCATCTGCAAGACCGAAATCAAATTCAAAATCGAAATCGAGGGGCAACGCAAACCTGCCCTTGAAGGTATTGCGGCCTTCCTCTATTATTTTGAATAACGTGATTACAGAAAAATAAAGGTGCGCTTGTGTGCGCACCTTTGTTTTATTATTTAGTAGCGAAACCAAGCTGATTAAGCCACGTGAAGAGCTCGTTTCTCTCCGATTGGCTCCATGTAGAAATAGCATCATTGTGCAGTCCCGCCTCACTTTCATCGTATGGTCTTTGTATGATGAGCTTACGACTGTTCTTTCCCATTTTGTCGTCGGGAATCTGACCGCCAGTCCAGGGGTCCTGCATACCGTAAACGAACATCATGTGACAGGTGGACTGTTTCATACCCTCAAGGAACTCGCTGACAAACTTGCCTTTGTCGTAAGTCACACCATAGGTCGCTTGAATGTAACCTTTTAAGAGATATTTCTTTTCAGCATCGCTCAACAAGTCCTCTACCCAGTCGAGTACAAAACTATAGCTTCCCAAGTCGATACATGCCTGAACATCATAGGGGTCATGACGGGTGACTGCCTGAGCACGTCTGGAGCTATATAGCCCAGAAAGGTTATTTTCCTTGTATTTCGTATCCGCATCTGCCATAATGAAATCATAGAAGTTGACAGCGGGATCGCCAGCCTTAGGAATCATATACTCCCATTTCTTATAGGGTACATACGACATTTTGGAATAATAATTAGAGAAAAGGCTATTCAACAGGAAAAAACGTATATCTTCATCGGCAGAAGACGCATACTCCGGCTTTATCGTCTTATATATCTTCACACACTCAGCCTGCAATTCCTTGTTGCCGACATACGCGCGGTAGGCTGCCTTCACTTTATCCACAACTTCCTGATTACCGTTGTAAGCTGCCTTGCTAAGAATATATGAAAAGGGACGCTTGTCCAGCAGGTCGAGCAGGAAGGGAGCACAGAAGGGCACATAGGCATCCATCTCGTTGGGATAGAAATAAGCGTAATGCGCTGTAGTCATACCGTCCTTGCTGACACCGGAAGCGAGCCACTTGCTATTCTTGCCTACTACACCACTCTGCTTGATGGCAGTGACGATAGCATGCAAGTCGGCCGCCTGCTGCTTGGCACTCAGATAGTTCCATCTATTGGTATATCCCTCAGGTAGCGACCAACCGTTGTAGCGATATTCCACATGAAGACAGTTAGCATCAAGCACTGACTCCAGCGCCAATGGGACAAGATTCTGCAGACGGTTCTTATCAGCCAAAGCATAACCATTTGTATGCAACAATGTGGGGCGGTCCTGACCAGCCACAGAGAGCACGCACTGCTGCTTGAACCAACCTTTTGAAGGATTGTTATGGTCAATGTCCTGCTTGTAGTTGAAATAGTAGGCAGTCTTGGTAATCGCCTTCTGGGTTTTATCATCATAGCCCGTTGTCTGTTCAAAAGGCTTCACGTCAGTCACCTTGTCGATTGACTTCAGGGCATTGACAATCTGCTGATCACCGGCAACAGCAGGAACTTTCAAGAATTCATCCTCGGGCAAAGTCATGCCTTCTTCCACCTCAATCGCATATTTTTCCTCAGGAGCAGGAGGAGTAGGAGGCGGCACTGTGCCTTTGTCGTCATTGTCACTGCACGATACTATGGTCATGCTCATGGCAGCCATAGCAATACAGAGCGTCTTTGTGTTAAAAAAGTTTCTTAATTCCATTATTATATCAATTGATTGCTTACTTTGAAAAACAGTCTGTCTCCAAACAGGAAACAGACTGTCACACATATTTTTACAAAAGACAAAGTTCTATGTTACTTCTCGTCAGCAGCGTCGGCCTCACGGATGGTGCGACCCATCACGAGGAATGCCGTAGGAGCAGCAATGAAGATAGACGAGAGCGTACCGAAGATAACACCGAGAATCATGGCGAACGAGAAGCTGCGGATAGAGTCACCACCGAGGATGAAAATACACAGCAATACGATCAGCGTTGTGATAGAGGTGTTGATGGTACGAGCCAGCGTCTGGTTCAGTGAACCGTTGAACAGACTCTGACGATCACGCTTAGCATACAGGTTGAAGTTCTCACGTACACGGTCGAACACCACCACCTTATCGTTAATAGAGTAACCGATAACGGTCAGGATGGCACCGATGAAGGTCTGGTCGATCTCGAGTGACATGGGAACCCATCCCCACAATACTGAGTAGAAGCCAATCACAATCAGTGCATCGAGTGCCAGGGCAACGATAGAACCTACTGAGTAAGCCACGTTGCGGAAGCGCAACAGGATGTAAAGGAAGATGGCAATCAGGGCAATAGCTACTGAGATGATAGCACCATAGGTGATATCCTTAGCTACTGAAGGACCTACCTTGGCAGAACTGATGATAGAGCCGCCCTCACGAACATCGGGGTTCTTGAAGGCCTCCACATTAGCCTGATTAACATATCCTGCCTTCTTCAATGCATTGTAGAGAATGGTCTCAGCCTTGTCGTCAACCTGAGGATTGTTCGACTCGATGTCCCAGTTGGTAGAGATACGAACGGTCTTTCCGTCTGTACCCAGGGCAATAACGCTGGTGTTAGCTTCCTTACCGGCATTCTCACCAATGGTGTTGACAAAGACACCTCCCAGCGCAATACGAACCTGCTCAACGGGCACTTCCTTGTCGAGGGTCACTACATAGTTACGACCACCGGTGAAGTCGATGCTCTGGCTCAAGCCGCGAACGGCGAAGCTGACGCAGAACAGGATGGCTGCAACACCCCAGATGGTGAACGACTTCTTATACATACCCATGAAGTTGAACTTGGTGTTCTGCATCATGTTGCGCGAGTAAGCTGTCGAGAAGGTGAGGTTCTGCCACTTGTCCTTCTTCATCTTAGCATCGTAAATCAAGCGAGTCATGAAGACGGCTGTGAAGAACGATACGCAGATACCAATCATCAAGGTGGTTGCGAAACCACGGATAGGACCGGTTCCGAAGACATACAGGATGATACCTGTTATCAACGAAGTGAAGTTAGAGTCGAAGATAGCCGAGAAGGCATTCGAGTAACCGAGGTTCAGGGCTTCCTTGACGGTGTGACCCTTACGCAGCTCTTCCTTGGTGCGTTCATAGATAAGCACGTTGGCATCCACAGCAGTACCCAAGGTCAGCACGATACCGGCAATACCCGGCATGGTCAGCGCTGCTTGGAACGAGGTCAGAATACCGAGGGTGAAGAACAGGTTGAACAGCAGTGCCATGTTGGCCAGCATACCTGGGATGAAGCCATACAGCATCACCATGTAAACCATCAGCAGCACGAAGGCTACAACGAACGAGATGACACCCTGCTTGATTGACTGGGCACCGAGTGAAGGACCTACCACCTCTTCCTGTACGATACGGGTTGGGGCAGGCATCTTACCTGAGTTCAGTGTATTTGCCAAGTCCTTGGTATCCTCGATGGTGAAGTTACCGGTAATGGATGAGTTACCACCGTCAATCTGAGTCAAGATACGTGGAGCGCTGTAAACAGCGTCGTCGAGCACGATAGCTACACCGCGACCGATGTTCTGCTTGGTAATCTGGCTCCAGCGGCGGGCACCGTCAGAATTCATCTGCATCGAAACAGAAGGATGACCCATCTGGTCGAACTCGTCCTTGGCATTGGTAATCACGTCACCCTCCAGTGGAGCACGTCCGTTAGGCTCAGTAATTTTCAGTGCATAGAGTGCAAAGATGTCGCCATGGGTGTTCTCACCGAAGTCCTCTGCCTTGGCACCCCAACGGAGCTTACACTCTGTGGGCAATACCTGACGGGCTACGTCGGAATAAATCACCTTGTTCACGTCGGCTGTATCACGGGCGTTGGCATAACCAACGATAGCCAGTCCCTGGGGAACGGGCTGGAACACAGCGAACAGTGGATTCTGCTTCAGCGCCTCAGCCTTGGCCTTGGCATCCACGACCTTATCGTTCTTCTTGGCCAATTTGGCAGCCAAGTCGTTGGTCTTAACAGCAGCGGTATCGACGGCTGTCGTATCGGCAGCAACGGAATCATTGGTAGCTACACCAGCCTCAACAGCAGCATACTTCTGGTTGAGCTGAGCCAGCAGCGGATAAATCTCCTGAGAATTGTAAGTCTCCCAGAACTCCAGATTGGCACTACCCTGCAGCAACTTACGAACACGCTCGGGCTCCTTGATACCAGGCATTTCCACCATGATACGTCCACTCTGTCCTTCGAGCTTCTGGATATTTGGCTGTACAACGCCAAACTTATCAATACGGTTGCGGACTACATTGAAAGAGTTGTCAACAGCCGACTGAACTTCTGCACGCAGGGCACGCTCCACCTCGGCGTCGGTACTGCTAGTGCTCACCTTGCCCTTCATCTGCTGAGTAGCAAAGACGGCAGCCAGGGGACGACCATTGGAGTTCTGCTTCCAATACTTGATAAACAGGGAGATGAAATCACTCTGACTGGTTTCCTCTTCCTTCTTAGCCTCTTCCATCGACTTCTTGTAGGCAGCATCTGTCTTGTGGTCAGCCAGTACGTCGACTACATCGGGTACTGAAACCTCAAGAATGACATTCATACCGCCTTTCAGGTCAAGTCCGAGACCGATCTCCATCTCGCGGCACTGCTTGAATGAATAGATTCCGCAGTACACTTTCTCGTTCATGATTGAGTCGAGGTACTCCTGACCGGCCTCCTCACCCATGGCAGCAGCCTTACTTTCGTAGTGGCGTGTCACAAACGAGAAGGACAGGTAAAAGCAGCACACGAGAATCAAAACGAGTGCGATAAACTTTACAATTCCTTTGTTTTGCATCTTGTTTGTTATATTATTTTAATTTATGATTCCGCTATTTTAGCCTGCAAATATACTTATTTTTCTCCACTTGGCGAAATTTATCAAGAAAATTCGCTCATTTTTCAATCATTTCCACCTATTTTTAACGTACAGACCACCGGATAATGGTCACTTGCGTCCATTTTACTATCTATCTGACAGTTATAGGGATGGATGTCATCGGAACAAAACACATGGTCGATTCGGAAATTAAATCCTTTCTGATTATATGACAAACCGAGTCCTTTTCCCGTGGCAACAAAACAGTCGTTCAGCACCTGCGCCATCCGATGACGAGAGTAGGAAATGGGATTGTCGTTGAAGTCGCCACAAAGGATGATGGGATACTGTCTGTGAGCCTCAATATAGCGGCACACAGCCTCTATCTGCGGAGCACGCTTGGTGGACGATTCAGCCAGCGTCACCAATAGCTTCTTCGACTCCCTACGCGCTGTGTCGCCCTTCATTTCGCCCTTCAGGATTTCCTTATACACATAACGGTCTTCCGACGAGAGATGCGTACCTTCAAAGTGGTTATTAATCACCAGCAACGTGTCGCTCCCTACTTGCAGATACCAAGCCGCACTGCCGTTGACCCGCGAGCGGTAGGGAATGCGCTCCCGACGTATGATGGGGAACCGGGTATGGATACCTACCCCGTTGACGAGTCCCTCGCTCACGAACTGCACCGTGTCGTTATAGGCGAATTTCTTCTCGTAATGCTGGAAACAGTAGCGCCGCCACGTGTCCACGTCCTCTTGCAGACAGACAATGTCGGCATTCTGCTCAAACAGATAGTCTCGCACCTTCTCGAACCCCTGCTCATACTTATAGTTACCACCATAGGCACACACATTGTAGCTGATCACCTTGAGGGCATCATCAGGCACATCAACCGACTTCAGGTTGAGGGGCATATATATATTAATAGGTACGTACGCTAAGGCATAGCCGAGTATGGGTATCCATATCATCCGAAACTTAAAGACTATCCAGAACAGCAGGAACACCATATTGACCAACAGGAACAGGGGAAATGTCATGCCCACGCACGACAGCACGGGATGCTCCGTCGGACTGAGCCTGTCGGAATAGCCCACCAGACACATCACGATGATTGTGGCGATATTGGCACCCGCCATCATCTGAACAGTGAATTTCTTCAGTTGCTTAATCAATTCTCCTGACTTTGTTCAAACAACTTCTTCTTTTCCTCCTTTGTCAGACTGTCGTAGCCGCTCTTCCTAATCTTGTCGAGAATGGCGTCTATCTCTTCCTGATTGGCACGCTTCGGCTTCTTGGGAGGCTCGGGGTCGTCTGGCTCGTCAGCCCAGCGACGACGCTGGTGATCTGACGCATAGCGCTTGCGCTCGTCATACTTGCGCTTCATATTATCGAAGAACTCTTGCCCTCGGCTACGTCCGAAACTGCCGCCATTGCCCGGATGCTTCCGCCAATAGCGAATCATGATGAAACCGAAGAGCATACCTCCTAAATGAGCCGTATGGGCCACCCCGTCACCCGGTCCGCTGAGTGCCGAGAACAGCTCGATGGCAATATAGCCAACTACCAGCCACTTGGCCTTAATGGGGAATGGGAAGGGGATGATAAACAACCGCTCGTTGGGGAATGTCATACCGAAAGCCAACAGGATGGCATATACGGCACCCGACGCACCGATGGTCGTCCACAGGTTCAGATAATCATCCGTCAACATCAGCGTACCGCCCAGGTTCACATGGTCATAGGCAGCCAGTCCTACCGACAGATAGTTGACATACTGCGCTATTTCCTGCACGATACCGGCACCGACACCGCACGAAATGTAATAAAAAAGGAATTTCTTCGGACCCCATACTCTTTCTATTACTGCACCGAACATCCACAGGGCAAACATATTAAAGAAAATATGCGTGAAGCCCCCGTGCAGGAACATATAGGTAATAAACTGGAACAGATGAAAATCCTTCGCCATGAAGAAGTGAAGTCCCAGCATCGACGTCAGGTCGATACCGCGCAGTTCCAGCACCCATGTTGCTACAAACGCCAGGAAATTGACGATGAGCAAATTCTTTGTCATTGTAGGTATGTTGTTCATCCTAACACTTTGCAATTTAACAATATACTTTTACCTTATTCATCTCTTTCTGTGCGCAAAATTACTAAAAATATCTGTTTTTAGGCACTAAAACGGGCCTTAAAGGACTTTTTTTCAAAAAAAAATGATTTTTTTTCGCTTTTTTGTTTGTTTTATAAATACTTTATCCTATATTTGCGATGGATTTTAGAAATAAAACCTATTTAAACTATTAATAATTCACTTATTTAAAAAAAACTATTATGAACAAGACAGAATTAATCGAGAAGATCGCAGCCGGTGCAAGTCTGACCAAGGCTGATTCTAAGAAGGCACTTGATGCAACTATCGCAGCTATCACTGAGGCTCTGAAGAAGGGTGACAAGGTTCAGCTCGTTGGCTTTGGTACATTCGATGTAATTAAGAAGCCTGCTCGTGAGGGTATCAATCCTGCAACTAAGCAGAAGATTAAGATTGCTGCTAAGAAGGTGGCTAAATTCAAGGCTGGTGCAGAGCTCGCGACAAGTAATTTTGTCAAGAAATAATCAGAAGAGGGACGTTCTTCACGGAACGTCCCTCTTCTTTTTCGTATCTATTTAAATCACTTTAGAATTTTCTTCCCTTGATAGATATAAACACCCTTCTTGGTCGGCTCTTCTGAGAATCTGCGCCCATTAAGGTCATACCAATGGCCATCCTTGTTCGTCACATCGGCACGTATCACGTTGATTCCAGTAACAATACCCATCTTCTGACCTTTCTTGTTATAATAGGCGGCATTCTCGAATTCCAGGTCATCGGTCTGGGAACTACCGTCATTACTAAAGATAATACCTGTCGGCTTTGTCGTTAAGGTACCTGAATAGGTCCACTTCCACACTTTATTACCATTGTCCAATTTCCCCACCTGTGTGCATTCCACACCAGGCCAAGAACCACCCGTATAGTTATTCTTGTCATCCCATGCCCAGCACTTCACCGTCGTCCATGTGGCTGGTGACTCATAGAAGGCACAAACTTCGCCATCAGTAACCTCGCAGAAAGGAGGAATAGTAAACTCTTCTGCATCTGTCACTGTATAGGTACGTGTCTCTATACTGCTGACAGAACTGCCGACAAGCAGTCCAACCTTCAATGTGGTCGTTCCCTTGGGAATAGTTATCTCCGTACCACTTGCCACCTGCTCACTTCCTGATGTAGGATCTGAACCGTCCGTGGTGTATACCAATTTGGCGTCATCACTGGTCACTGCAGAGAGAAGTACCTTCAACTCACCTTCATAACTACCAGAGGCATGACTGATCCATGCAGTATTAGCAGCCTTGTCAACATAGTAGCTATAATGATAACCTGACAGCACCTTCACCCATGAAGACCCTGAAGGAGTATAGCTATTGGCGGTCTTACCTACGACGCACAACAATTTTGCCTTTGAACCCTCCACACTCACTGCATATACATTGGTGTTACTAGTCACCTGTGTATAACTGCTTGTGTTCTGGATACCAGTCAGATAGCGCACGTCAATCATCGACTTGATGTCCTGCTTACAGTCCTGCCAGTGAGTCATAAAGACACAAGGAGTACCAGGCATGGCAAGCAGATAGGCATTGGCGGCAAGTGTATCTTTCTTCAAAGGGTCCTGCTCGGCAGTGGGACGCTTCTCCGTATCATGGTTCTCCACGAAAGTCACGGCATACTGCTTGTAACTGCCGCTATTGAAAAGATTGCTAATCAATGGGTAATTCCCCTCGTTTTCCTGTGCTAATCGGTTCCACGCCCCATTATTTGCAGCATTGCGCACCGTATAGCGGAACTGGAAGTCAAAGGCGGCACTGGTCTTACCTGTCGCATCTATCCAGTTCTTGATGGTATTCGTACCATCCCAACACTCACCTACCGAGAACTGTGGCTTCGCATCCTCATTATACATCTTGGTATAGGAACCTGCGTAGCCCTTCACCATATCATAGCGGAAACCCACATAACCCAAATCCTCCAATAGCATCTTCAGATAAGCCTTCACATTATTTTGAACATTTGTGCTCTTATGGTCAAGGTCACGCATACCATCCCAAAATTCACCAGTATCTTTGTTTGGTCCTACCTGATATCCTTTCTTGGCAGCCTCATCGTCAGAACAGATGTCATTATAGGTTAACTGATAAGTAACGCCATTATAAGTTTCTTGGGGAAAATCTGTCCAACTGCTGACATTACGACGATGATTGATGACGACATCGGCAATGGTACCGATCCCCTTTTCCTTGAAAGTCTTGATCATCGAGCGCAGTTCTGCCTCCGTACCGAACGAACTTTTATAGTTATCCCCACCTGGGAACCAGTACAAGTCGTCGTAACCCATCGACTTACCTCCACAGTTTCCACTTTGGGGTATCCATACCAACATAAAGTATTGTGACAGTTCATCTGCCTGCGCCTCTAAAACAGACCACTTGGCATCGTCATAGCCATCCCAGTAGAAGCCTTGAAGCATCACGCCGGCCATCCGGCATTAGAGTCTTGAGCCGAAATGGTCAGAGAGGCGACAAATAATAAAAGGGTTGTGTAAATCTTTCTCATACGCTTCTGATTTTTAGTTTGTGTTGCAAAGATACATAATTTACTAATAGGGTGAACACCAACGTCATAAAATCTATTTAGTGCGTTAGTGCAATCGATTGCACCAAGCGCTTAAGAATAACAAGTCCTTATTAACAAATAAGGGTTCCTTATTATCAAATAACATGCCCTTATTGACATTTCCTGATTTGGGTTGACACAACCAGTATTGCAAAATAGCCCTCACTTCTTAACATTTTCCCCTGGAAGCCCGATATACAGAGGGCTGAGACACGTTAGGGATAATTGGTTCTCCCTCACGCCTCCCTAACGTTTTTCAGACCAGTCCCTCACCTTAATCACAAAACCTTTCAGTCCATGTGGTGTGAGGGTAAAAAGATAAAAACGTTAGGGAGACGTTACCCCAAAGCTGTTCTCCCTCACGTGTCCTATCCCCTTTCTACAAAGGCATTCCCTGCGAAAATGTTAGGATGTGAGGGTAAAATCAAAAAAACTTTTGAAAAACGAAGATTGATAGAAAAGTGGCATTTAGTCCGTCCCTACGGACTGCCAGTCCGCTCGGGACGGACTCGCAGTCCGAAGCCTTCGGACAATGGTCGTCACAGGCTACATCCTATTACATATTGAAGTCATATTAAACTCTAATTGATTGCAGTCTCGAGCCCCTCGGACTAAAAGCGGGATACCGGCAAAAGAAACAGGCGGGCACCTATCATAGATGTCCGCCTGAAATATGGTTAGAGGAAATGGGTTATTTATACGAACCAGAACCATAGTTGAAGTTCAAATAGCACTTCTGCCCTGTTGTAACTTTGACACGTGCTTGGTCACCGCCAGCGCCACGATAATCAATTTGTCCTTTCGCGGTAACAACAAACTCTGTCTTCCACCAGTCAACATTATCGGCAAATTTGATACACATTCTCACCTCGTCGTCGGCTACGAAGGCTGGAGACACGAACTTACCGTCTTCAGCCTCAGGAATGGTGAAGAGACCTGACTCCTTAACTTCCCAACCAGCAGCTGAGGTGTTACCGATGAGGTAAATATTAGGCTTGTCGATAGTTACGACACGGGCACCTGAGGTCTTGTCGACCTTGAGCAGATACCAGCCAGCCTTGCTGACCATCAGATTAGAACCATCTGCCTGCGCACCAGCCTCGGCATTGTCTACTACAGACTCGGCATCGTAACCGAAATCATCACCCCATCCCTGCTGAGGAGCAAACTTAATCTTCTCCCACTCATGGAGATATATAATAATCCATGAAAGGTTAGGGTTATCGTAAACAGGAACCATCGGAATCCAGTCATCCGCAGAACCGCCCCAACTATAGTGGTCACCAGTTAAGAAAAGCACAGGATCTGTATCAAAGACAGCACCTGCCGACTGAGCTACCACTGTATAAGTAGCAGTCATGGCATTGATGGTAAGAAGGTATGATGTTGACCCCTCAACAGCATTGAACTTAATATTTCCTCCCTTATTTGAGTTAGACAGGGTTCCTTCATAAGCAGGCTCATCAACACCTTCCGCTGCAGTGAACGCACGATCCCAAGTGTTAACATTACCGTCTTCCTTGAAATCTGATGCAGGAATAGCTTTGATTTCATAGGTTGTAATGCCGTCAACAGCTTCTATCTCTACACTGAACTCTGGGTTGTCATAAACTGGTCCACCATTATTCGTCATATGATAGGCATCAACCCTTATATTCTTCCATCCATCGATATTACCAACTACGTAATAGCCATTTGCATCGATATAAGGGGCATCAAGAGTTACTTTTATCTCAATTGGATTTGCTTCCCTCTTAACAATGATGACTCCCTCTTCTGTAGTGACTTTCACCTGTGTAGACACTGTAACTATTAAAGTACGCTCTACGGGAGCAGCGCCATATAAGGCATTAACAGCATCTTTCAATTCTGTTGCTTTAATATAACCATCTTCATCTGCCACAATAGTCACATCCTTATCAATGTCGGCACCTTCGATTTTAACATTGTAGGACTCGACCTGACCTTCTTGCAAGTTTGTAGTGAACAACTGGATTGTTTCGTCAGTAACAGCAGAAAAGTCAATAGCCATCTCCAATGGGGGATTCTGTTCGCCAGCAGCATTGCTCTGTGGACTAGCCCAGTCATTGTAGTCCTCGGTGCAGGACATTAATCCTGCAACCAAGGCTATTCCACACAATATAATTTTTTTCATAATACTCTTACTCTTTTAGATTACTTTTTTTTTAATAATACTAAACTCACCGGTGATATCATTGAACACAATGACCCATGTACCTTCTTCGACACCAATGTTAGGGGCGCCGCCCTTAGCAACACCGCAAGTGTTCACCTCACCATCAACGGAGCCATACCCCCAGTTTGTATCCCAGGATCCTGCTTCTTTAAACTTAATCTGCTCAGTCTTTCCTGCTTCGACATTCATCACATATACCCAAACATGGTTTTCACCACTTATGTTCGCTGGTGTCATATCGGTATCACCCCAATCATTAAATGTTCCGGCCATACATATCTGTGTAAACACCTTTGGAGCAATGTCTTGTGCAACAATCGTACACTCATTAGAAGCCGTATTTACTGTAACAAGATAATAGCCCTCCGGCTCGCACCATATATTACCGGCATCTTTGTCGCCATTACGGAATACTGCAGTATTAGCAGAGCCGCCACTCATAAAGCCTAAATCCCAGTTGAAATCTGCTGGCTGGATCTTCCAACCATCTGTGTTGAAATAGTTCAGATAGGTAATCTCACCCGTTCCTGTGGCCTTATCGTAGGAATAATCACTCTGTATGAACATAGGCAGACTGCTGACACCGGCATCGTTGCTCCATTTACCGTCGAGGATGTTGTTACCTACCAGATACCACATGATAGGCTCAGCATCTTTCAGCTCAATATAGTAAGGATTGAAGCTAAGTTCTACAGAATTGGAGACAACACTATTCAGGCGTACACCATTCTCCAAGATAAATGCATTAATACGCAGAAAAGCAGTTTGT
>ONDP01000015.1 GCA_900316645.1 uncultured Prevotellaceae bacterium | reverse complement strand
GAGTCAGGTTCTTCTCCTCGGCTGGCCATGAACGGTTATAGGCAGTCGGGGTAAGTGTAGCATTCTTGCGAAAGTAGCAATATGGATTGATACCAGTGTCGGAATCATTATTTATACTTTTACCGCCATATACTGGATAAACTGAAGTGCCACCTGTTATATTGCCATAGAACATACAGTTAACGACTATCGTTTTAAGAGCAGTCTGTGATGACGTTTGATTATTGTTGCCCACTATTCCTCCTACAACATTACCCCCTGTAATATTGGCATAACTATAGCAGTTGATAACACGTGAAGTGCCATCAAGGAGACCAACCAAGCCACCTACATTGCGTGTGGCACCTACGCTGCTACCATAAAAGCCTGTGATATTCCCCTCATTATCACGCTCAACCGAGGTGGGAAGGATGCCGCAGTTATAGATTCGGGTTGCACCTTTAGCCTTACAGGTAACAGCACCAGCATCACCATCGTTATCACCTGATGAGATATTCACATCTTCAAAGATAATATTGCGAATGATAGCACCATCTGTTGATGCAAACAACGGTGCAGAAGAACCAATGATCTTATGCAATCCACCATCGAGGGTTCCTGTAAACTCTGTAAGCTGCCCTAAACTACTGGATATGCCAGAAACATCAGCAGTTAACTGGTACTTACCATCCATATCCGTAATCTCTGACAGAGATGTAATTTGAATAAAGCCCTCTGTCTTTTTATAGAAATTCACCGTCACATAAGCACCGGAATAACCGTCGGGGATAGTAAAAGTGAAAGGATTGTTTCCAGAAATGGGAAGTGAAGAAGATACACCAGGAGCATGATGAGCAGCCAATGGGTCAACCATCTTCTCAGCAATAATATGACTGGCATCGATATAATAGCCTGTTGCAGGTGTGGCAGAAATGGTGACTGTCATCCCAGAAATATTGGTTACAGTGACAGTACCCGCACTATTATTTGGCAACACATTAATAACGATGTCGTTCTCTGTAATTCCCCATACACTAGTTGTACCAGCTACAACAAGAGAAAAAAGTACAATGATGAATCTTATCGTATGCTTCATATCTTAGTTCCTTTTTAAAAATATCTTTTGGCCCTTACGGATGTAAATCCCTCCCTTGGATGGTTTACCTATTATGCGCTGCCCTTCGAGGGTATACCATACATCCGTTTCTTTTTCTTCTATCTTTGAATTGTTTAATTCTGAAATTCCTGTTGTCTCATCATCGAAGACAATCTGCAAACTGCCACGAGATGATGCAGAACCTGAATTGCCTCCTGCCGTTTGGGCTTGAGCACTATAGTTAGGATTGTAAAGGTAATATTTTCCTTCACCAAGCGTTCCTGCCTTTGTCAGCACAAACTCACCCTGATAAAACATATAAATCTGTGCGGCTTGTACGGTCTCGCCTCCAGCCGACACCTTCAGTTGGTTGCAATTCTTAGTACCATCAGTAACTTCGGGTGTTGAGGGATCCTTGGGAGCAGCCACAAAGCCTTCTGCTTCTTCATCTGATAAAAGAAGAACAGGAACACCCTCTGGGATATAATCGAGTTTACTGATTACCATTGTCCCGATAGATGGATTAACTTTACGAATGATATATGGTTTTATACCTGTAGGATTGGCCAAGTCTGTCATAGCTGTGTACACTGCAGCTGCCGAACTTTCACCCTCAGGCTTTATAAAGGGCGGATTAGCATAAATGCCTTTTGCTGAGTTCTGATAATTACCTTTTCCTGTAATTGTCACAACTTTGTTTTCATCAACAGTCTCAGTTGTATAAGTATAATCGGTATTCAACACGAGTGTCGTTTCTCCATCCTTTACAGAACTTAAATCACCCTCAGGTGTCATTTCTATAATAATGCCGTCTGCAGCGACATTGCCGTCACCGATGCTCTTGGGGGAAATGGTAAATGTCTTTGAACCATTCACTTGATAGTCTCCACCAGCTTTATCTGACACGGTAACAGAAGCTGTACCTGCATTGGTGTTGCTGCTATAATTCACCACATATTCATCAGCGCTGACAACAACGTCCCCGTCCTTTACCGTGATGGCAGGTTCCTTGGCAGAACCATCGTAAATGAACTCGTCCTCCGCAAGAATAATGGTCGGATTCGTAAGAACCTTGGCTGGAATATCCGTCTTTGTGGCTATATCAGAATTGATGCTTCCGCTTTTTACTGCTTGTGCATGAATCTTCGTAGAAGGCAGGGCATGCTCAATGACGACAAGTGATGCAGCATGTGCTGTCGTCTCTTCTATGGTAGGGTCTGTGTCGTCGGTGGTGTAGTAAATCTCTGCACCCTCCGCCGCTGTAATAGTAACTTTTCTGGTTTCCTCATCGAATGTGATGCTTGGTGTAGCTAACTTCTCTACTGTAAGCGTCGCTATTTCTGAGTCAATCAGATTGGTCTTCTTTGATATGGCCTTGATGACTTTTCCCTCTGTAAGCACAAAAGACTCACTATATACACCGAAATTGGCATCTGGATTGCTTCCATCCGTAGTATAATAGATCGTTTCGTCATTATCGGAAGTAATAGTAACCTTGGATGTTACATTATCAAACGTAATGACAGGCGTTTTACATTTAGCGCTTTCAAGAAACCATTTGTGATTCTCCTCCTGATCATATAAGCCAATAATTCCTGCTGTGTTAGTTCCATAGCTACCATTAGGACCGCCTTGCTTGCCTGCACTTCCCTTGAGTTCATTAAAATTCTTGAAGTTCACAACCAAATATGACCACTATGTGATGTAATCTCAAAAAGGGCTAAATCACCAAGATTAGCAAGTGCGGTGGCATCAGCAACAGCTTCCAGGTGTACACGCATACGGTTGGCATCGGAGCCAATTATGCCGTTGGACACCATGTATCTGCCAGTTTTTCTTTGTATGATGTAATAGCAATCTGTCTTGGTATGTGGTGAGGAATGGTTGTCCATTGTCGTCGTTGTCATCGGTGTCGTCTTCATAACTATTCGTAGCCTTATAAAGATACCAGTTCTTCGTAGGACATAGATAATAATCACCAGGAGTGTTCTTGTTAGTACTTTCACTACGGATATAATACGTTCCCGAATAATCCGTTGTCTGTCCCCACGCCCCCGTAATTGCGACCAGCATCAACACAGTCAAAAAGAAGGCTTTTGGGAGAACATATGTTCGATGGCCTATGAACATATGTTCGTGAACCAAGGAAGCTAGCTTCGTAAGCCTACGAACATATGTTCCTTTTTCAGGGGATATAGCACGTGTGAGTTGTCCCCCTGTACGATGGGTATACTCTTGCCTGCTCCTAGGCTGCTCCCAGGCTGCTCCTAGCCTGCTCCTAAGCTTACTCATGAGCGAGGCTAGAGTAAGGCTAGAGCCTTGCTGATCCCTTGTTACTTGCTTTTTAAATCCGTATATCGTACTCATATCTTGTATCATATCTTATTTTACAGCTATTTTCTTCGTGTAGCGGCCATTGGCGGCGCGGACGATATAAACGGCTGAGATTGGAACGTCTCTTTCGACTGTCTCACCAGGCAGAACGGTGAATGATGTTATCACGTGACCGCTCATGTTGTATATATGTACATCGGCAGCCTCACGGAGTGACGAGGTGACACCGATCTGATGATGCTTGGTGAAGAATACCAGTTCGCCAGTAATCTCTTCCTTCGACGGGTCGTTATCTCCAATAGCGAAGAATGAGTCGGCACTGTCGAAGAGAATCTGACTGGCAGCCTGACGGGAACCTGATGGGGCAGCTACGAAGTACGGACGGAATGGAACAGATGCTGTTGCCGTCGTGGTAACATCGAAGCTATTACCAGTGGTATTGAGCAGATAGCCCGTAACAGGCTTGCTGCCATAGTTCGACTTGAAGGTATAGCCATTCTTCGTCACACCGATTACCTCATCATCGCTGACACCGATAGTGATACCAGGCTTAGAAGCGAAGGTAATCATCTGCTTCTCGAGTCTCACAGGTGCAGGGTTGGCAGTGTTCTTTGCCGTCCACTCACCGCTGAGGTCGAACTCATAGTAGGTCTTGCCTGGGAATCCGATGATATATGGCACGCCTGCTGCCTGCAACGGATAAGATGCCAGACTGCGCGATGTTTCGTAATAGCGCTGATAGGTATCACGGTTACCATCCTCCCTATTGTTGGCACTGTAGTAGTAATCCCAGAGGAAGGTGTTGTCAACAACCTTGTTATCACCGGTAGCAGTTGGATAGTTGAAGGTTGCGGTGAGGACACCGGCGGGGGAACCAGTGGGCGCCGTACCTATACCCTGATACTCACGGAGCCAGTATTCGTGGCCAATCTTCGTTCCATTCTCGTCAATGGAGCGGCTACCGCTGTAGAAGTGGGTAATCTCACCCTTCTGATGAGTAGTAACCAGTTCGGCAGTGAAAGGCAGACTGACTGTCTCCCAGCCATCGCTCAGACTGACGTAACGGTCAGGATTACGCTGATACCACATGCGATTGCCCGTCGTGAACTTATAACTGATAGAACAGTTGAAGTCGCGCTTGTCAACCAGCAGATGGTCATTGGTAGCAGTGAGGTTGCTCTGTACCAGATGTCCGTGAACGGACGATACCGGTGCGGCACTTACACGGCGGTAACTGTCGTCTGCATAATATGTGGTGTACTTAGGATCAGTGAAATAGCCAGTCAGCACATTGTATGTTCTCTCGTTGACTTCAGCTGAAGGAGCATATACCAAGAGGTTGGTTGTCTCACCTTCGTTCACGATATTCAGCAGACCGTCCTCATTGTCGAGCAACGGCGGATAGAAGAGGGCTGATACAGCGGGGGAACTGCTGGGCACTGTGCCGAGTTTCCACTCGGTGTCGTTATGACCGGCGAAGTCGATGGCTGTCATGTTCGGATAGGCAGGATTCAAGTCGGTATCCGTAATAGATGTCGGCTTGGAGAAAGCTGCGAGGTAAGCCCACAGGTTGTAGTGAGCCACATCCATTACCTTCGACTGATAGTAAGCCGGTGCACGATATACACGGTTACTATTAGCATTGAAAGCTACGCGTCCATCTGTCTTGATGATACGGGAAGGCAGTTTCTCATGAGGACGTGAAGCGTCATAGCCATAGTTCAGTGCCTGCCCAAAGAAGATATAGTCGTCAGGCCAGATGGGTGCAAACATCACCTCAGCAGTTGTTCCATCGCTAATCACACGGCGGCGTTCATCATAAGCCTCTGGCACTGTACCACCTGCATAGACGAAGTCACCATCGGCATAACGCTCTTCCACATACCCTACATATCCATATTGAGCAGCAGGATCAGCGGGATAGTAGCCGGTGATTGGTGCCTCGGGCAGCGTGCCGTCGGCATCTGCCTTCAGGTATTTATACTCAGCGGGGGAACCGCTGGGCACATTATGATCATAGTAGCGCTTGTTCAGATAGAAGCCGTTCAGGTTGTAAGCCACCGTACCATTGTAGAAGGCCTGTTCAGACATTGGGGTAGCAATGCCGCGACCATTGTCAGAAGTGTTGTAAGCCTTGCCCTCCTGATAGTAACTGTTGACTAACTGAGTGCCGCTGGTTCGTGATGGGTTACCAAAGACGGCTCTTACCCCACTTGCTGGTGTGCCTGTAGTGTTGATCCAGCAGTTCTCCACATAGCCATCGCCAGTATCAGCAACACCTGCAGAGGTGAATGAACCCGTTACACCGAGGTTATAGACGCTACCACAAAGCTTGCCAAACAGAGATTTGTTCATACCACTAATGGTATAACCGTCACCATGGAAGTTACCCTCGAAGCACTGGGTGTCATTACCAATAGATTTCCAGTCTGTGTATGCCTTCGGACTGACATTGCTGTTGAGGATGAACTCGAGGTCGGCACCGCCCTTTACATGTTCGTCAAGGGGAGCGTGGCCGGCAACAGCGGGGGAACCGCTGTTCACGCTGAGGTCGAAGAAGTCCTTCAGCAGGTCGAGTTCGCTCTTTGTTGGGTCGCTCTCGCAGGTGCGGTTGTCGATGTATATCTTAGAGTTGCGCATCACATCGGGATGATCCACATAGAGGTGGTGTTCCTTATCCTTCATGACGGCATCAATATCGTGGTAGTTAGCCACCGTCAGAGGCACATAGTTAGAATAGGTCTTACCTAAGTAGGTCTTCGAGTAGAAGGCCAGGAATACCTTCTGGTTCTGATACCAGTAGAGCGGTGTGCCGTTGTTGGTGAATGGAACACCATTGCGATGCAGCATAGCATCGTCCTCGCTGGCAAACAATTCCCAACCATTGGTCAGTACCTCATAAAGACCAGGATTTACAGTAGGAGCCTTCAGACCGACAGTGTTACCTGGCAATACGGCAGGTGGTGCATTCAGCGGTCCAATCTCCGGTGCGCCACTCTCCAACTTCAAGTGGATATTCACCACATGGAGTTCGTTCACCAGGCTGACACCTTCACCTTCGTCATCAGCCTCATAGTAGGTGTACTGATAGACGACGCTGATAACCTTCTCAGAAGTTACATCCTTAGCGTTAGACTCACGGGAAACATAGAGCGTGGTGGTCTCCGTAGGTTCAGAACCCTGGATAGAGAAGAACTTCTGATAGTTGGGCACATCGTCGGTATTATTGAATACATTATCCGAAATGATAGAACCCTCCTGTCCGGCAGTACCCCTTTCCGTTGAGAACGAAGCAGAAGGAGTATAGGACTCATAGCAGTAGTACTTCACAGCAGCATGACTTTCCTTTTGGATGTTCACCACATCGACCTTTTCCTTGTTGGCAGCCGACAGGGCGTTGTAATCCTTCTCGCTGATGTCCTGGCCCTGTGCATAAGGTGTACCATTGTCAATCATGGTCTTATTGACAATATAGAAGGTCTGCATGTCGGAACCAGCATCAACAGAGAGTCGGGTGTAGTGCATCTGGTCGTTACGCACCTTCTCATAAGCCTCACGTCCAATAAACTCACCCGAGTTAATGGTATGAGGAGTATTGTCGTTATCGTAGTAAGTCAACGTACCTGTACCGTTATAGTAAGCATCGTACTCTACTGACTTCACATCACTATACGGACTCTTATAATAAGTCTCGGTGTAACCCTCGCCATGATATTCTGGGGCGATCAGCAAGTCTAAGGCATCGTAGTTGAATTCGAACTTGTTGCGGCTTTCACTCAGTGAGCTCCACGACTTGAGGGCACTATAGTTGATACCGCTCTCGAAGTACTGACCGCCATAGAGACCATCCGAATCAATATACCAGGCATTCGACAGATGTTCGTTGATATATTCCTTCGCCTGCTCGATAGTAATCTGGTCGGCATTGATCTTGTTATTATTATAATCCTTATATTTGGCTGCCAAAGCATCCATATTATCATCCGTTCCAGATACTAACTCGCCCAGGAGTACGAACTCCTCATCGCCCAACTGAATGGTGTTAACACATATCTTAGCCGGTGCAAACTTCGACTTGTCAGTCATGCTGTCATATTCCGATTTAGGAATAGCATTACCAGCCTGCGTATTACCAAAATCGACAAGAGCCACATAGGCAGGCTGTACCGTTGCCTGTCCCTCCGTTGGACGAGGACTCATTCTGCTAACCGTACTCTCGTAGTCGTCATAGACTTCCTGAGAAATCACTTCACCCTTCGTGTATTCACGCTGACCATAGAGGCCTGACGACTCACCGGCTTTCAGCGTATAGGTCGGTCCCTCACGATAGTTAGCCTTACCGTCGGTCAATTCCTGATAAGCATCCTTACGAATCTTGCCCGAAGCGCTACTTCCCGTAATCGGAGAGTACCAGTCGTCCCAATCCTTCGGACTATTCATATCGAAGGTCAGCACATAACCCGTATCGTGACTGATATTGTTAGACGAACGGAACATCGTTGTCAAATCAGTTACACGTTCACCACGAGCATCATAAACCTCAGGATTGCGCTCTTGGAATGCCACCCATGTCGTACGTTCACGAGCCGTAACATCATTCTCGATGACGTAGGTTCCTGCAGAATATGGTGTACCATCAACGACACATGAGTCAACATTGACATAGGTATCTCTGACGAAATACTTCTGCTCGTTAGGCGACAACTGGTGCCAATCCCACCATGTAATGACATCATTCAGATGGTAGGTCATACTCTCATTATCCACCTTGACACCGTCAGATCCCATTCTGTTTTCTCTACTCTCGTCAGCATAATAAGCATAGAGATTGGGCTGCACATTGAGCAGTTTCAGTTTACCATTCGAACCAGCCGTTATGGTAAGAGGAATCTTCACTTCCTTACTATAGGCAGTAGCAGAACCTGCATAAGCAGAAACCGTCTGATCGTAAACGTAAACCTCACCCTTGATGAACCAATAGTGTGCAGGAGACTTCTGATAGCCGTCTGTATAGACACCATTGTTAGGATAGCAGTCGTCAACAATACGCTTAGACTTATGGATGAAGTTACCAGAGGTCTGGTAGGGCTTAAGATCCGTCGAACTCGTACTATAGGTATAAATCTTCTTGGTCAGTGCCTCGTCGCCGTCTTTCATATTATAAGGTGAGAGCAACGTATTAACATGAGAAACTTCTGACCATTGTCCATGTTCGTTACGGGCATAGACATAGCCACCGCCCTCGATATCCTTCTTCACATTGATGAGGTCGAGCTCTACGACACCCGTAATGTCACCGTAAACCTTGTTCTTGGGAGTGCTCATTTCAGTAGTCAGTTCCAAGAACACACCGGAAGCCAGAGCCACCTGGTTCCATGAAGTACCGTTGTTACGGTCGCGCTTAGTCAAGTGTTCTTGCTTGTATTGCAAATAAGTATGGGCATTATCTACATAAGTCTGTCCTCTTTCCACGTACCTACGTTTATCGCCATCAAAACGGACATCACTGGTCAGATTGCCCAAATAGTTTACAATACTATAGATACCAAAATAGTTGCCGTGAATTTGTGAGTCACTACCTGCCGTAAAGCGTTGCTGGTTCAGTGACAGCTCACCAATACGGTTGATGGTGTATTCCGTAGCATCAGCCACATCAGCCACACGGTCCTTAGCACCCTGCAGTACCAGACGACTGCCGAACACGCCGCAGAAGTCGGCTCGCTGGATGGTATTCAGCAGACGACCTGCATAGATAGAACAGAAACCATACTGTACCCAGTAGGCTGTTGTCTTATAGGCAGCTGGCAATGCGTTATACTCGTCCTCACTGATGCGGTCGCCCTGATGATAAGCCTTTCCACTGATGGTGACATCCGACTGACACAGGTATTCCAATTTGAAGTAAGCACGCTCACGGTTGGTCAGCTGCTGATATTCTTCAAGGGTAATCTGCTGGTCCAATCCGTAGTAATCGGTACCATAGTTGGTGATGTTCAGCTCACGATAGCCACCTACTACCGAGAGGTTACCACCGCCGTAGAGACCGCCAGTATGCTCAGTACCTACGGTGATGAAGTCGTGATGATAGACGTCGTACAGGGTTGCCGTCGTATTGCCGAATACGGTGATAGAGTTGGCATAACTCTCACTGTTTGAGGAAACGTTACCACCGGCAAACACAGCGTTGCGGATATGTACGCCACGCTCTTCCTGGTCGTCGCCAGACTGCTGACCGCCCATATAGAGGTTCTTCCATCGGCTATCGCTCTTGTCGGCTGGCAGGGTGTTCAGATATTCGGTAGGGACATAGTCGTATTGGTCATAAGTGTTGCCACCAAAACTAACTTGTGTACCATTCTTCTTAATCTGAAGCATAGGAGATACGACCACCTTACAGTCTTCCGTCAAGTTACCATCTCCATCCTTATAATAAATATGTCCAGGCGAACCAGTACTATTATCAGCCGCAGATGCGTCTGTGGTCAGATAGCCTTTACCATAGACGAAACCTACATCACCACCACCAAAGACGTTACCATCGCCTTTAGCCAGTCCTTCTGCGGTTCCTATCTCACCGCCATGAATATACACTTGCGTCTGTCCGAAAACATAACCATCGGTATAGAAGCCATGAATACCACCATAACCAAGGATGTTGTAACCCTTACCGCCACCGAAGACATTACGCTTCACATGACCATTATATATCTTGATGCTTGTACCACCAAACTTGTGAATGGCACTCACAACACGCGTTTTATTATCATCGCCACTCTCAGTAACCTTACCACGTCCGATAGTAGCAATCTCGCCGCCACCGAAGACACTGTTACGAATCAAGCCACCCCAGACGGTAACATTGGTAGAGTCAACACTACTGTTATCATCGTAACCGCCACCGAAGAGATTACCACAGTCTGACAGACGGTCCAATCCGACGTGGTCGGTCCAAGTCTCGTCGTTAACTTTCTCCTCATACTTATCTGCGGTGGCGTCGTATGTATAACCGATATAGCCGTTGTTCATGGTCAGATTGGCTGTACCAAACACTGAGCCACCCTCACCACCGCTGTAGGCATTACGCTGAATGGCAGGAACACCCTTGAAGAAGCCATATCCTTCAGGCAGCGTAGGCTGATCCTTACGAATACCGATGACCACATGGGTTTCACCTAAAATATCATTGTTTGTTTCTGTCGTAGCAGGATCATGATAACCCACATGACCTGCCCATCCACCACCATAGACATTACGCGCCGTTCCACCTTCAATGTAAGCAGTAGCACTGGCTGTAAAAGTCTTGGCACCATAGAAGTCCTGTACGGCACCACTGGTACCACCGGCATAAATATCCTTGTTCACAGTACCACCTAACAGGTCGATATACGTCGTACCGCTGACAACGGCATCAGCACCCAAACCACCACCATAGGCATAGTTGACAACTGTTGCTCCCTGGTGGATATGTATGTTGGTATTGTGTTTCTCATTATTCAATCGTACCGGATTCACCAATGGACTGTCAAAACCTGCATCAAAGCCATCAGCCTCTTCATAACCAGGCAGACTGAGTACGAGTGAACGACCAGCCTCTTCCTCAATAGCCTTCCACTTACGTAACGACTCCAGATTCAGCACCTTACCGCTGTTACCGCCACCATAGACCTCATACACCTTAGCACCATTCAACAGGTTGACCTCGGTGTATTGTGACCAAGAGTCTTTACCAAAACCTGCACCGAAGACAGTAGCCAAAAGACCACTCTCCTTATCTTTCCACACAGGAACATCGATGTTGACCTGTCCAAAAAGCGTACGGTCGGCAGAGTTGTTACCACCAAAGAGCATACCGACTCTGGCATCCTCGCTATGATAGTTCACCTTTGCCTCATAGACGTCGCAAGGATACATGGGGTCGAAACCATAGGCTCCACCGAAGATACTGTCAAGACGGATGGTTGAACCTCGTGGTACATTCACAACCGAACGGCGGGTAACACCCTCCTGGAAGCTGCCTCCGAAGGCGTTCTTAATCTGACCACTGACCAAGTCGATAATGGCAGAAGCCTTGTCGGGCTGACCTGCTACATTGCCATGATCCACCAAGTCTGATGGTGTTACACCCATACCCAGACCACAGTTAGCACCTGCGCCAAAGACTTCCACGCCTCCGAACTTTGTGCTACCCTGAGGAATTTCGACCAAGATATAGCTACGGTTCTGCATACTGTCAACGCCCATACCTCTTACATGGCCCTGACCGGCACCGAATACGCGTGACAAAGCATTTCCGGTATGCATATTAGGACGGATGTTGACAAACGCATTATTCATACGGGGCTTAGTGAAGCCTTCCTTGGATTTTCCATCCGGATAAGTATAAGCACTGTAGTGACTATTTTTATAATCGTAGTCACCATAACATCCGCCGAAGATATAGTCAACACGGCCCTGAATATACTCCATATAGGCAGAAGCTTTCGTTACTTCTGGAGTATCTGCATTTTTAGGATTATGAACCTTACCCAGGGCTGTAGAATTTATACGGGAAACGAAATCAGATTCGCCGAGAATCTGTCCACCCAAGTCATTACCGCCATAGACGTGGTCACGAATCCATGGGAAACCACCACCGTCAACATAAGTAAAAGTACCATCGGTATTCACGACTTTCTGACGACCTACGTAAGTCTCAGTATGTCCTAAGATATCTGCATTACAAGAGCCGGCAAAGGAGTTAAAGATTCGTCCGTTACCTAAGTTGATGACCGTATTACCTGCAATTGGAGCCTCAAAGGAACCACCATAGATGAACTCAGCCTCAGCCATATCGTCATTATCGTCAGCATGTCCCCTGTAAACACCCTCATAATTGCCTTTCAGATTGATATAGCAGCTGTACCTTGGGTCGTATGTGTAGATAAGTTTGCCTTGTTGCGAGTCATAGGTGGCATTACCAATGGCTCCATTCTCACCCCCACCGAATACCTGGAAGACATAGCCTTTATTAAGATTGATGGTGGTAGAGCCCCAGATCTCTGACTCAGCACCATAGCCACCGCCAAACACGTTCAGTGCCTTACCCAGCACATCCATACCCTGTTCGTCGAGGATGACACCTGAGCGGCGCTCGGTAATATTATATTTATCGTGCCCATAAAGGATTGCCTCACCCTCGTTCTGTTCCACTTGGTCGAAGATGGCATTTTCGCCCTTACGATCAACGATCGTCGCATTAAGGTTGATGATCACATTGCCATTGATATGACCAGTATTATAACAACCGCCATAGATATTACCACCCTTGAAACGGCGGTTCAGGTCATTGTAGTTGTTAGTCTCTCCTGTAGAAGCTGTAGCTGGGTCTATATTGTTGGGGGTGTCATCAACAAATGTATTCCACTCCAGACCTTGCGACTTATCATTGGGGTTCTTCCAGCGCTTAGGTTGAATCTTCAAACCAGACAGGTTCAGTTCCAATTTGTCACCGATAGCATTGTCTGGCGAACCTGTAGGAGCAGGATCTGGATCACCCAACAAACCACCTAAGTATTCAGCATTAAATCCTGTGGCAGCATATACATTGGCATTATTACAGCCACCTACCACCTTATTGTAGATAATTACCTTGTCATCGAAATCGACAGTTATCTTGCCTGGAACTATCATGCTTCCCACATTACCGCCGCAGTAGAACGATCCGAATTTGGTGGTGTATGCAATATAGTCGGTACCATCTCCATTTGCCGTGCTCTCAAACACAACAGTAGGCTTTACCTTCATGGCGCAGCCTTCCATGTATTTGGCAAAGACGTCTGCATTGGTCAGATCCATCTGGCTGAATTTGGCATCGTTATTATCTGGATCCTTAAACGTTCTTTTAAAAGTGCGCAACACACCCTCTCCTCTGACAAAATCATCGACACCATCGTATTTAATCATGTTGGCGCCGTTGTTGCCGAGGAACACGTTGTCGATGGTTACATAAGAACCAATCTTGATATGGGTTTGACGCGTGTTAGTGCTGGTGCTATTGGACTGATTGCGCAGTGAAGCACTGTTGCCACCTACGTAGAGGGCGCCCTCCACAAATACAGGTTTTTGGGCTGTACCTCTCACGAGGATAGACACCTTCTCTGCATTGGGACGGAAGTTGTTTAGAGCCTCAGCAGACTCCAAACCTGTGAATGAGTCACCACTCAACCTAAGAATTTCCTTAGGACTATAATAGAAGTCACCCCATCTGCGATCTGTTTTCAGCTGTGCGTTATCGGTATAAGCATACGATCCGTTACCGCCACCATAGACGTCGCCATGAATATTGGTAAAGATACCTACGGTGTTACCGCCATAAACATTTCCAGAGATATCGTTACCACCATAGACATTGTTGACATCGCCTGCCAGCACTCTGACACGAGCAGCATAGCCGGCAGGAATATTGTTCGGGTTGGGATTCAACTTGATATCAGCTTCAGCAACATCGGTTCCATCAGCATAGAGCGGACGCACATCTGCCTTACGACAACCACCGAAGACGTTATCAACCACCATTCCCTCGCCTTCAATCTGCATGAGCAGACCTTCCTGACTGGTCATACGGCCTTCGTTACCTCCGCCATAGAGGCTACGAACTCTACCTCGTTGCAGGTTCCATAGAGGGCGGATGGCCATATCAGCCTTGTTGTTACCACCAAAGAGACGGCCAATTTGGTATTCAGCACTACTTGGATAGGAGAAAGTGGTGTTGATATCCATCTGATTCTCAAAACGATCATTGGTCAATAGTTCACCATCATTTTCAGTTGTGATACGGGTATCTTTAATGCTATTAACCACCTTACTTGGGTTATCCAAGCTGATGACGGTCTTTTCCGTCACCGTGGCATTGTTACCGCCACCGTATGCATAGACAATGGAACCGCCATGAATATCAAGGAATGTCTTGCCTATATGAGGTGGGGTAAGTTCATGGTTACTGGTAGCCACTTCCACATTATTCTCCTTGGCATAATAAACAGTTTGGGAACCCTCGGTTCTTGAACCATATACATATTCGCCATCACCTCCGCCAAAGAGTTGACCAATATATATCTTCTGGTTGTCGTCAGCCACTTGAGTGCCATTCATCTTAGACGAAATGAGCAAGAGGGCATTCCATGTCTTGTCAACGTGATTGGTTGCAGCATGAGATTGTATAACATCAGGCAAATCCTCATCCGACGTGCCAATGGTTCCAGCAATATCGTTACCACCATAGAGACGGTTAATAACAATATAGTTGGAAGCGTTAGCGCCATCGATATTCATGAAGGCTCTACCGTTGACATCTGCCATACGGGCACCACCGAAGACTCGGTTCAAGTTGCCTTCTCGTATCGTGACAGAGGTATTACCACCCGTGTCTCCTGCATTACCGCCGCCATAGACATGTCCGGCAATGACAATCTGTGCATAGACATTGAAGATTGAACATTGAACATAGAGCATTGCCACCATCAGCAGCAATCTCTTCCAATGCATACACCTTATTATATTATATATATTAGTCATTATTCAATTACTGAATTTTAATCGTTGGGTTATCCAAATCAGGTTCTGACAGTACACCCAGATAAGTTGGGGCAATGTTCAGATTGAGCGTCACTAGCTGACCACGTACAGTATTCAGATTGCGCAGTTTGTTAGGAGTTGTGCGCTCAGCTATCTTATTTCCATATCTGTCATACACATCATAGGTGCAGACAAGGGTGAGGTCATTGTCCAAGTCTGGAGCAAAACAAGCAAAATAATTGCCGATAGTGGCTGCATTATCTTCTTTTAGCTCGATACCCGCAGCATTCTCGAAGAATGTAGCGGTTGAAGTACCATTTGTAGTAGAATAACTGATGGAGGTAACAGGATCAGCACCTGTTGTATTGGGGGTCAATGTTATCGTTGCATTTACTGCCGACTTCGTTGTAGTCAGCTCCATCTTCTTGAGTTTGATGCTACGCAGGGCAGCATATTCCGGATCGACGGTAAAATGGAGATTGACAGCGGCGAAGAGGTGATCAAACAGCAGACACAGGTAGTTATTGGTGGTCTTACCCGCATAATCAAACTTACCTTGCAGCAAGTCACCGGCATCCCCTATCTTGCCATCCTTAACACCTGTAACAAAGCAGATATCATCGGCACTGACGGCAGGAATACCTGTCAGCGTCAACGTTGTATTTTCATCACTTTGCGAGATGCTCGACGTGATGGACATGGGCATATAACCATAGATGGTATAATCATGGTTACCTTCAACCATTATCTGGGAATGCCAGTCGCCATTACTGTAGCGCACCAACTGAGCTTTATATACCAACTGAGCATCTGTAGATGCCGGCATGATGAACAGACCTATAGAAATGTCCTGATTGGGAGTATAGGGCGAATAACCCTCAGAAACCGCCCGACGCGACAAAGCGTCGTTACCCTGGTAAGCGGCAATATAAGGCACTACCTGCAAAGGACTACCTGCAGACCGCTGTTGCTCACCAGAACTATCCGACGAGCAACCGGCTATCAGCATCAGGCCTATGACCATTAACCAATAACCCTTAACCCTTAACCATTCATCACCAGTTATATACTTCATGATCTTCCGTCTTTGTTGTCCAGTCTTTAACATATAAGGTATTCGTCTGCAGGAAACCGCCTCCGGCATGGTAAGCATAGACTATCCATGTGCGGTTTCGCTTGAAGTCGCCAGCCTGCTGCATCTGAAAGGTGACGGGCTCTTGTGCAACACCGCCAATAGAATAGGATATCGTACCAGCCAATTGTTTGTCTGACTCACGCAGGTAATAAGGACCAACAGTGGTCAGATTGGCATTGTTAATCTTTGTTTCATACTCCTGTGCTTTCTGCCCGTCATAGATATAAATGGTGGGATTAGCCACTTGATTTACCGGATTAATCAGCGCTTTGATTTCATTCGGTAATAACGAAGCAGCAGCAGTGTTATAGGTCAATGTCTTGCCTTGTTGCGGTATGAGATATTCCTCGGTAGGCATCATGCCGGCATTCAACGTGATATTCTTGATGACCAAATCGTCGTCGCCTTCGGTGTTGGCAAAGACAAAACGCATTTTCGACACGGCACGCTCTAATCTCACATTGGCCATGCTGGTCTGGGTACCAATACGCAGCACAGGGGCATCTCCGATAACGGGTTGGTTTCTCAGTACGCCAACCATAGGAATTCCCTCAGTGGGAATTTCTGTCATAAGAGTAGACAATCCGAAATGAGCTTCTGTTATCTTGGCATTATCTCTCAATGCATCACGCGTACTACTTTCATTGAATGAAGAAACACCACAGTTGCCTGGACCGACATTGGCCAACACATAGACATCCACATCGGGTTTATGCTGGGCGAAGTCGTCGTCAACAATCATCTGATATGTCGCACCCTCACTCGTATTCAAGAGAGAGGTCTCATCCGAATATAAATAACCGACCTTGCGCCCACTACTGCTCTCGAAAATCCATATCTGTATTTTATTGATTTCTGTTTCTGCTGCGGAAGCATCAACAGGACCTACGGATGAACGGATGAGCATCGGACGGGCCGGTGAGTACACATAGACTGTCAGAACTGTGGTCTGCTTTCCTCCCGTTTCATCGGAAGAACTACAACCTACAGCTAATAGCCAACAGCTGATGGCCAACAGCAAACCGCTAATATGTATTCTCAATCTCATTCTCTATTTTCTTTTTTCATTTCTCACAGCTTCACTATCGTCGTTGTTGACTGGATCCACTGTGTCTGTACTTCCACTCCGACTTCCAGACGAGGCTGCAACAGGTCGGGCATACAGGAGTAAGCATTCTCCAACGAAGTGACCTTCATCGTCATCTTCGTGGTATAGTCTTGGGTAAACACGCGATTGGCGTAAACACCTTCGCCCTTACCTGCAGGATCTATTTGTGCTATCAGGTAGAATTTCGTACCAGGATAGACGATACCGTCCTTGCCAGCGAACTGCTGTCCGGAATTGTTCTGGAACTCCAGGATGACAGGTACCTTCTCGTTGTCGTACGACTGGAGCACCAAGGTGTTCACGGTATAAACGCCACTGGCATCAGCACTTCCCACAATGGGATCGTAAATGAAACGGGCATCCACATCACTCGGTTCTCCAACAGGCTTGAAATCGAAGCCCACGGTATGCTGACCTCCTATAAGCACTGCTGTCAGGGGCAACTTCGAGGCATCACCATAATTAACCACAGCTCCCTTCGAGTCGTTCAAGGTTCCCGTGATAGGACTCAAGGATACCTGTAAACGCCCTACTCCATATTGCAACGGATCGGCAATGGCAACCGACTTCGTCTCACTGGTCACTTCAGATCCCGTTGTATAATAATGACTCAACAATTCGTCCCAGTACGTACTCTCGTAAGTGGTCTTTGACACTTCATCCCTGGATGTACGGATAGCACTATTGGCATAATACCATAATTCTGCGGGATAGGTATAGCGGGTAACATTATTGATATTGTCCAGCGGGGTAGTCGTTGTACGAACCGTGAAAGCGCCGTCATTCCAGCGAAGAGCAGTAGAACCGTCAGGAAGTCCCAACGATGACGGGTAGGTATTATCCGCAATACTGCTTTGGTTATCAATATTGGCAATAATCGCCGTACTCAGAGAATTGCTAACCGTTTGTAGCTGTGTCTTAAGGGCTGCCACGTATGCCTTCACATTAGCTGCAGAACCCGCCATCAAGCCATTACCATCCGCATTAGCATGGATAAAGCTAGAATAATACGCACGCAATACGGAATTCGTCGTAGTGCTCCAACCAGGAGTGTTGGCAATAGTCGTCATATATTCAGCCAGTGCCTTAGCTTCTGCGTGCGATTCTTCCGTTTCACGAATGGACTGCAGACTGAAGGAGAAAGCCGAAGGCTTCTGATTTGCTGTTTCTGACAACGTCGCTACCAATTTTCCATTCTGGGTATCTGTCTCCATCCCAGGCACTGTTGAAGCCTGTGCATAGACCAACAAGTGATTGGTATGCTTGGCAAAGGAACAGTTGACCACGAGATAATAGTGATAGCCACCATCTATATCAATCCTATTGATAACGGCTCTGGTGAAAGTTGATGTCTTCGCTTCGTCATTAGCTGTTACAGGACCATTGGTAATATAAGGAATAGCCGTCAGACTTTGCAAGCCTCTAAACGGTTGATTCTCTGCCTGTATCACCTCGTTGGCCATACGCATCCCATTCTGACGAGCAACACTGATCACCAAGTCGAACTGATAGACGCCGTCTTCTGGTTCAGCGATTACATCATCATGGCTAGTACACGAAGTCAATATCGCGTACAAACTTGTCAACAGGAGGATGATGTAATACTTCTTCATAATACCTTATTTATTATAGATCAACATTGTGGGTGCCTCCATCATTCCAATCGATTTTCACACTCACACCGACCATTTGGTCATTTGTCTTGATTTCACCTTGGTCACCGATGTAACCCTTGATAATCCTGAACTGTCCGGCATTCAGAGGTTCTGGGATACTTAATATGGTCTGCGTGATAGTACCGTCTTCACACGTCACATAGACAATGAACTGCCAGCATGTCTCGCCCAAATCTGTCTCATCGAAATCGGTCTCAATGACTGTACGCATGCCCTCTTCGTCCTTTGAAGGGAAGTTGACAGCACAGAAACACAGGTCTTCGCCTCCTGTCTCCACTTTCACGCTACGGACAACAGGCGATTTCTCTGCAAATGTATAGACGCTGTCGCTAATATGGAACTGGCTGGCAAAGCCTGTGGCAAATACCTTGATGTCCTTGACGGTATGTCCGCGCGGTTCTATCACAAGAGCTTCCGCACAGTTGGCCATATAAAGCTTGACATGGAAAGTCTGATCCACATTCTCCAGCACCCTCATCGACTGACGAGCCGTGAAGAGTCCTGTGGTATGGGAATCGATAGTTTCCTCGTCGGTAGAGACTGTCGCGAGTTGGGATGTCAGGCTACGCTCATCGCCCGTCAGTGCCACCACCTTATTATCCTTGAGGTTAGCTGCGGCAAGATGCATATACTCACGTTTCGGCAAATTGATAGTATAGCTCTTCTCGCTGGCATTCATCGTTGGATTCTCATGGTACAGACGCTCTTTGTCGTTATCTGTATCATAGAAGGAGAGGTCCACATCACGGGCATAGTCTGTGAAGATTGTACTCAGATGAGAACGCAAGGCATCAGCCACGTAGGCTTCCGTCTCCGTGTCGAGCTGAGTATTAATTTCCGTGGTGATGTTCGTCACCAATCGAAGTTCATAATTCAACTCATACTCATCCTCTACCGGCGGCACTGGTGGATTAGGGCCAGGAGGACAGTCGCTCAGGTCGTCGTCAATAAACTTTGAACAACCTGTCAGCAGACTGACTAAAAGCAACAGTCCTATTCCGTAGATATATCTTCTCAAATTCATTCTTTATAATTAGTTTCCTGTATTATTAGCGCCGTCGCCTCCTAAGATGACATCACCGAAGTCGATACCTGTCGACCAGTTGATATCCACCGACATACCCAGTGTCAGGGCGCTATAGCGGAGGTCGGGCACTGTCATATAGGCATGTTTCAGGGAGTTCTCGCCAATCACAAAATTGGCAGTAGTCATATAGTCTTGCATAAACACGCGAGCTGTCTCAATCGATGAGCCATCGGCATTATACGGAGGCAGAGGATGGTGTTGGGGCCATGTCGGTTTCTCCAGTCCTGCCTTGTTCGGGTCAAGTTCACCAATCAGATAGAAAATTCCACCATGTGGAATCATTCCGTGCTCGCCGAAGAACATTTCACCGTTATTGATTAACTCCAGTGCAACATACACCTTGTCCTGTTTTGCCATCAGGGCATTGTAGTTATCAAACACCAATGTGTAGTTAGGTGTTGATGTAGGAATATCAGGACTGGCAATATCGCAGTCGTAAACATAACCCTGCTTGTCGCCTTTTGGAAGGAAGTTCCATCCTACCTGTTTCCACTGACCACCGATGATAACGCCATTCAACTGGAAGAGACCTGCGTCGGCTGTAATTCTCTTGTCGGGCTCATCTTCTTCAGTAATAGAGGGATCCTTAACCTTCTGGATAGCGTGGTTATTATCTCTCAAAATAGAAGAACCAAAGCTGACAGTGGTCTTCAGCAAGGATGTACCATAGTTGATATCGTTCACCATAGCGACACTCTGTGTGGCTGAGGTGACATGGCTATTCTTTGTCCAAGAGGAAGTATCCCAGTTTTTATCATCATCCCAGTTGGCTACACCATCAGGATAACCTTCAGGCTTATGTTCCTGATTGGAGATGCGGAGAGGGCTGTTACCGAAATAAAGCAGTTCGGGAGGATAATAGTAACTCTCTACTGTAAATCCTGTAGCGTCACCCACAGCACTGGTATTGTAGTTCTTGACATAGTAGAACTGCTTCTTGTCTTTATCGAACAGATAGTGAGTAGAACCAACAGGAACACGATAGCTCTTCTGGGGGAAGTCAACCAACTTTGTACCCTTAATTGATTCATAATAAGGTGCATCAGGTCTTTTGTCTGCCGTAGTAGGCCATGCCGTGTCGGAAGTGAAGTGTGTGATCAAGTTGGTCATTGTTTCGAAAGACACTTCTGTCACGTTCATACCGTTACTTGGTACAGTTCCATTGAAATATTGCTTGATTCGCTCATGAATACGCTCTGCCATATATTTAGCCACGGCTTCAGGCACACTGAACGGAGTAGCGCAACGAACCTCGTTGACAACGGACCAAAGGTTCTGGATAGTACTGAGGATGGCTGTGCCATAGCCGGCACGCAACTCACCTTTAGCCTGTTTAATAGTCGTCATCTCACGATAGGCATCTGCCATCTTCACCTCCAAGGCATAGAGCGCGTGGGTTGTCTCAATCGGACTCTTTCTATCTGCTGAGTTAAAGTCTGCCCAATACACCTCCGGATATTTGTCAACATCTATATCCTCAGACCATCCACATTCGTCTTTTGGCAATTTAACATGATTCTCACCTGCCAGATTAGTATTCATGATACAAGTCATAATACCTGCCAACAAAGACTCAATCCTCTCGAAAGCTTCTTTGTGATCTTCTATGCGCGACTGAAGTTCGAAGGTGGTATCCGACAATTTCAAATCCTGGTCACCATCGCCATTTGCCAAGGTGTATTTCTCTAACCAGCCGTAAACATCCTTAGCTGTCAGACCTGTTTGCTCCTCTTGTTCCGGAGTCATTGTTCCACGAATGGCTTTTCCGTAGAACAAAAGCGTATTGGTATTCAGCGGCAAAGATGTCTCAATCACGCGATGTGACTTATCCTTGGTGATAGTAGCTCGTCCGAGAATACGGGCAATATCAAAGCGCTTATCCGCATTTTCCGGAGTAGCCAGATGCTTACCATCGGCACTCTGCTTATAAGAGAAGAGCCCCGCCTTGTCGATACCACGGAAGGTTTCCGTATTGACTGCCTGGGTTGCAGCCGATGTCATACGCATTGACGGGGTATTTCCAAGCGACAGATTGAAAACGAACTGGGCTACCACCTCGTCTGATACAGGATTGTAGTTAGGACTTGGCGTAACTGGTTCAGCAGCTGCCGAGTCTCCTGATGAACAGGCCGAGAATCCTACTAAACTTAGCAGTGCACAAACACTCGCATAAGTTAAAATCTTGATTTTCTTCATATCGATATGCTTTTATTTTCCTTTATTAACCGGAGTTACGCTGTTCACCCAGATGGTGGTCGCGTATGTACTTATAGGTACGCCCGCTGTTGAGCTTCTTGATTTTTTGCTCACGACGCGTCAGATTTGGCTCATTGTCGATGATGTCAATCACCTGACGCAGTTCAGCAGACTTCTCATCACCACCGGCAATAACCTCCTCCAACTGGTCGCGGAAGTCTGTCCAACCCTCGCCACCATAGGCCATATCAAACTGGTCGTCGCCAATGGGCAATATTTCCTGTACATGGCGCTTGAGAGCCCATGCACGTTGTTTGGCAATACTTTCATTGAGTTTCTCAGGACCGTCGAACGAAGCCATACCAACAATCTGTATCTTGCAGATTTGACCTTCGCCGTCAGCCTGCATCTTCTGGATGACCTCAATAATGCGGTCAAGAACCTGTTGGTTATTATGCCACTCCGGACGAATCTTCACCTCCGACTGCTTGAAGTACACGAACATGGCATGTGGATCGCGACGTACGACCTGACTTCGGTCGTATGCCTTATACTCTGAGATATGAGACAAAACAGGATTCTCGCGAACCAATACGTCGATAGGACGCTCCTTCACCGTTTCCTCAACAACTGGCAGTTCGGGCTCTGTAGGCAATGCAGGTTCCGTCTGGACGACAGGTTGGAAAGGTTCAACAGGTGTAACATCCTTCTTTGGACGTCCGGGGATATTGAACACAATATTCAACGCTGCCTGAGGAATGACAAACCACTTTCTGCTTTCGCCAATCTTCGAGCCGCATTGTCCGCACTCATAACGGTTGTATTTGGTATAGCCCACAGCTGCACCTATCAACGCCTCGATATTCCAGTGGCGTCCTAATGGCCAGGAGTATCCGTAATATGCGCCCAAAGCGCCAAGGTCGCCCTGGCGACGCTCATTGCGGAATCCCTTATAAAGCCCGAATGGGAATTTTACATTGGCAATGTTAAAATGAGCGTAGATGAGGTTCACTCC
This sequence comes from uncultured Prevotellaceae bacterium, assembly GCA_900316645.1. Taxonomy (GTDB): domain Bacteria; phylum Bacteroidota; class Bacteroidia; order Bacteroidales; family Bacteroidaceae; genus Prevotella. The sequence goes on along the minus strand of ONDP01000015.1, from coordinate 56,948 downwards.
AAAGAAATGATGTACATTCACGGAATCAGTCCAATAACGCACATCTGGAGAAACCAGCAAATGCTTCCACTTTTTCTCTTTGTGATCATCAGTAGGCCAAGGTCTGTAACCTGCCGTCACACCCATTGACCAATGGGGCGCCAACCGCAGCCCTACCCTCAGGTTGGGCGTCAGCGTAGCATCATATAGCAAGTTGTTACTGATGGTTACTTGCTGTGCCTTCACAGGAATCGTCAACAACATAAGTGTTGACAGTAGAAGGCTTGTATACAATCTGTTTTTAAACATTATGGTCATTAATACAATACTTTCTTTAACATTGAAGTGTTGGACAACTTTGGACAAAGATACATAATTATATTTAAAACCCCCATTATTAGGGGGGGGTGTTAACTATAATTAACGCGATTAACGTAATTTAAGTTAATGTCCAAGCATTATGCCTGAAAACACGCGTCCAGACTGCACACCCAACCGACGTGCTGAGAAATAATGAGAAAAATCTTTATATGTGCAGATAGTTGATGTCATAATATCTTTTACGCCCAACGTTTCCAACTGGAGACGATTGCACAAGTGAAGGTCAATGTGCCATTTGGAATATTTACGAGCCAGCACCCCCATTTCAAATCCGGCATCGGCAAACTGCTCATAAACCTCATCGCCTACTTCGAAACTTTCCAACGATATACCTGGACCTATCACAGCCTTCATTTCAGAAGGAATACAACCATAGGCATCAGTCATTGCCGCAACGGCCCTATGGAGAATCCGCTTCACAGTTCCCCGCCATCCCGCATGCACGGCACAGGCAGCATGATGACGAGCGTCGTAAAGCAATATGGGAATACAGTCTGCCGTAGATACACCAATACACAAACCGGGGACATCCGTCATCACGGCATCCACGCCCTCGATAATCTCCGACGGAGGGGCATCAATACGTCGCACCTCCGTTCCATGAACTTGATGGGGCATAATGATACGCTCCTCGGAGATACCGAGCAGGGCACTTAACGCACGGCGGTTCTCGGCAATGTGTTGAGGATTGTCGCCACAATAGGCATTTATATTGAATTCGCCATAGTTGCCCTCACTGACGCCACCATGACGGGTGGAGCTGAAAGCAATGACCTCTTCAGCGAGTGGATAATATAGCAGTTGGGGGATTCTCATTTATTCCAGATCTTCCAAGTCGTCTAGATACTCCACATCTTCTAGTTCATCCAGATCGTCTATATCAATCACTTCTATCTCCTCATCTTCGCCCTCATCAGCCAGTTCCTGGGCAAAGCGCGACATATCCTTATCGCGATGTACCAAGGTATCCTCTGCCATCGCTGAAGCCAGTTTGTTGCTCTCCGCATTGAGCTCTCGCCACAACACATCCTTCAATTCGTCCAGCCCCATATTGGCTACTGCAGAGATAAAGACCACCGGGAGGTCATCAGGAAGTGTCTCACGCAACATTTCGATGAGTTCGGCATCCAGCAGGTCGCATTTGGTCACTGCCAGCACCCTATGCTTATCCAACAGTTCGGGATTGAACTGCGCCAATTCGTTGAGCAGAATATGATATTCGCGATTGATATCATCGGTGTCACCCGGGACCATAAATAGCAACAACGAATTACGTTCGATATGACGGAGGAATCGCAGACCTAAACCTTTGCCTTCACTGGCGCCTTCAATAATACCCGGGATATCAGCCATCACGAACGATTTCCCATCGCGATAGCCCACAATGCCCAACGAAGGCTCCATAGTGGTAAACGGATAATTCGCTATTTTCGGACGGGCATTCGACAGAGAAGACACCAAAGTCGATTTCCCTGCATTGGGAAAGCCCACCAGTCCAACATCAGCCAGGAGTTTCAATTCCAAGATAATGGTCATCTCCTGCATCGGCTCTCCAGGCTGCGCATAGCGAGGTGCCTGATTGGTGGCTGAGCGGAACTGGAAATTACCCAGTCCTCCCCTACCTCCTTTCAGCAGCACAACCTCCTGTCCGTCGTAAGTGACATCACAGACGTATTTGCCTGTTTCCGCATTATAGACCACCGTCCCGCAAGGCACGTCGATATACACATCCTTTCCGTCGGTACCATGACATTTATCGCGTCCGCCATTACCTCCATGCTCTGCAAAGATATGACGCTCAAACTTAAGGTGCAGCAATGTCCAGTAATTATGGTTTCCCCTCAGGATAATACTGCCACCCTTGCCACCGTCACCGCCATCAGGTCCACCGTTAGGGTTATACTTCACATGACGAAGATGCATAGATCCTCGTCCGCCTTTGCCCGAACGGCAATATATCTTGACATAGTCAACGAAATTAGATTCCATCTATCACCTCACGAATATCCTCGAAGATACGCTCCAGTGTGCCCGAACCATTGATATGGTGGTGAAGCCCCTCCTGTTTATACCACTCAATGAGCGGTTGTGTCTGTGAATGATAAACAACCAGACGTTTTTTGATGGTTTCCTCGTTGTCATCAGCGCGACCGCTCTGCTGTCCACGCAGAACGAGACGCTTCATCAGTTCTTCCTCGGGAACGTCGAGTTCAATCATAGCAGCCACCTTGTCACCACGTTCGTCAAGCATTTTCTTAAGAGCCTCCGCCTGTGGAATGGTACGGGGGAAGCCATCGAAGATAACACCCTTATGACCCCTTCCAAACGAATCGTAAACGGAAGCCAAAATACTGATCATCAACTCGTCGGGAATCAGTTGACCCTTGTCGATAAACTGCTGGGCAGTCTTTCCAAGCTCGGTTCCCTTCTTTATTTCATCACGCAGCACATCACCAGTCGAGATATGTCCCAACCCATAGTGCTTTATCAACAACTCGCTCTGAGTTCCCTTTCCAGAACCAGGAGCGCCAAAAATTACGATATTCTTCATTTGTATAATTTTTTCTTGTTCGTCTTGTTTAACTTGTGCCTCTTTCCCCTTATACCATAAATCTTGCAGAAGGTCACTCTGACGTGCCTCCACATCACTTGGTAAATGTGGCAGTTTAACCTCTCTCATAACACTAAACTCTAAACTCTCAACTCTCAACTAGTGAACATACATCCTTCAGACATCTGCCTTGCTGATCGTAGTCCAAGCCATAGCCTACGATAAAAGTATTAGGAATGGAGAATGCCGCATATTTTATATCGAGATCCACCGCCAGTTTCTCGGGCTTCACAAAGAGCGTGCAGATGTCAACCGATGCAGGATTACGAGTACCCAGCGTCTCTATCATCCGCTTCATGGTATGTCCACTCTCTACGATATCTTCCACGATAACGACTGCGCGTCCGGTAAGGTCTTCATTGATACCGATTACCTCCTTCACTTTACCTGTTGACGTTGTACCTTGATAAGACGCCAACTTCACAAACGAGATCTCACATGGTATTGTCATCTCTCGCATCAAGTCAGCTGCAAAGATAAATGAACCATTCAGCACAGCGAGGAACAATGGATTCTTTCCCTCGTAGTCCTTGCTCATCTGCAAAGCCAACTTCTTAACTCGTTCCTTTATCTCCTGCTCAGGAATAGAAGTTTTGAACGTTTTGTCCTTGATTTTCACAATACTCATAGCTCAAAAGTCTTAAATTTGGTACAAAAATACAAATTTTTTACCAAAGAATGGCTAACAATTGGTTTATTTTTCTTATTTTTGCAGTTGTTATGAAGATATTCACTAGTGCTCAGATCAAAGAGCTCGATAGATTTACCATTGAAAACGAGCCTATACCCAGCATCGATTTGATGGAGCGTGCAGCAAAAGCGCTGACACGAGCCATCACTGAAGTATGGAATAATGCTATACCCGTAGTGGTCTTTGCCGGACCCGGCAATAATGGTGGTGATGCTTTGGCAGTAGCCCGTATGTTGGGCGACCAAGGTTATCAGGTCAGTGTTTATCTTTTCAATATTTCCGGGCATCTTGCTGAAGAATGTGCTGCGAACAAACGCAAATTGACAGAATCGAAACATGTAAAAGATTTTACCGAGGTCTCTCAGGAATTCGACCCGCCACGCTTGGAGAAAGGCATGCTGGTCGTTGACGGACTGTTCGGTTCAGGACTTAACAAACCCTTAGCCGGCGGCTTTGCCTCATTGGTTAAATACATCAACGCCTCTACTGCCGACATCGTATCTATTGACGTTCCTTCCGGCCTAATGACAGAGGACAATACTTATAATGTACGCGCGAACATTATTAAGGCAACGCTTACCCTGACACTCCAACAGCCCAAACTATCCTTCTATTTCCAAGAGAACCAACCTTTCATTGGACAATTGCGAGTGCTTGACATCCGCCTCAGTCAGGAAGGCATCAACAAAATAGAGGCCAATTACACAGTGGTTGAGGAAGCTGAGGTGCGCTCCATGCTCCTTGGTCGCGACCCCTTTTCTCACAAAGGACAGATGGGACATGCCCTCTTGGTAGCAGGCAGCTATGGAATGGCCGGTGCAGCCATCCTGTCAGCTCGAGCCTGTTTACGTTCCGGCGTGGGCAAGGTAACCATACATACCCCTAAGAAAAACCGTGAAATTCTACAGATAGCTGTTCCAGAAGCCGTGCTTCAGTTTGACCCAGAGGAAACCATTTTCTCGGAAGCCGTCGATACAGAAGATTTCCAGGCATTGGGTATCGGTCCTGGCATCGGGCAAAGCGAGACTACGGCGATTCCAATGATTACGCAGCTACGCCGAGCCACCTGTCCTATTGTTGCCGATGCTGACGCCATCAACATCTTGGGTTCCCATCGCGCTTGGCAGCAGCAATTGCCTAAAGGTATCATCCTGACGCCTCATGTCAAGGAGTTTGACCGCATGGAAGGTCCTTCTGCCGACTCTTACGAGCGGCTTACCAAAGCCCGCCATTTGGCAGAGAGAATACAAGGGTATGTCATTATCAAAGGGCACTATACTGCCATCTGCATGCCCGACGGCCATGTCGTTTTCAATTCCACCGGTAATGCCGGTATGGCAACAGCGGGAAGCGGTGACGTACTGACAGGTATTATCACAGCACTTCTGGCACGTGGATACCATCAGAAAGAAGCCTGTATTGTAGGCGTCTATCTGCATGGATTGGCTGGTGATTTAGCTGCCCGCGACTTAGGCGAAGAGAGTCTGATTGCTGAAGATATTATCCGCTATCTGTCACGCGCCTTCAAGCGATTGAAAGAGTAAGCATTCATGAAACGACTGATTATCCTTATATATGTTGCCCTATTGCTTTGTCCCATGACATTGCTGGCGCAGCCTATTTCCGTTTCCCTTCTTGAATCAGAGAAAATGCCGGAAGGAACAGTTTACTACTTACCCAAAACCGCTGTTCATTTCCATCTTCTTGTCGAAAAGAAAGTCTATACCCCAGGTATCTTCTGCGACTATGCCGAGCGTTATTTGCTGCGTAAGGACGTGGCCAGAGAGAAGGCTATCAGTCATCGGCTCCTGAACTTCCAACTAAGTCTGTCAGGTGTTCGTGACACCTCAAAATGTTTTATTGTCAACCTCAAAGGCAGAAGTGCCACATCAGAGATACATCGCAGCGAAGACGGAATCCTGCTGGCAGTTAACGACACTCCGATGGTTGTCAGCCAACCGCAGCACTTCATCCCTGCCCCCCGTCAGCCAGTGAGTGAGCCCATACTGCTACTCAGTTCGGAAATAATGCAGGCTGGCAGCATGGCACGCAAGGCAGAACTCACTGCGCTGCAGATTGCCGAACTACAAGAGCACCGTCAACAACTCATTACCGGTGAGGCAGAGGAAATGCCTACCGACCGCGCCCAGTTGCAACTGATGCTCGACGAGATAGACCGCACTACCCAACAACTGATGTCGCTCTTTGTTGGTACCACTGTCTGCGATACTACAGAGCAGCAGATTGTCATCTGTCCTGACAAAGAGTTGAAACACGAAGTCATCTTCCGCATTAGCAAGCAATTGGGACTTGTTGACAAGGATGACCTGTCCGGCATACCCTTCTATCTCTCGTTAGAAGACCTGCACCAACACAACCAACAGCAATTTGACTTCCCTGAAAACAAAAAAGACGGAGGATTCTATGCTAATATACCTGGTATCGTCAAACTCACCCTTTACAGGGAAAACCAGCAATTAGCTACCTACAACTATCCTTTTGCCCAGTTCGGTTTCACCGAGCTTCATGGAGGCAGCCTTTTCAAGAAATACCCTACCCACTTGGTGCTCAACCCCATTACAGGAGCTATTGAAAAGCTTCAAGCAGAGATTCCTGAATAAAAAATAAGCCTCAGACAAATACGTCCGAGGCTTATCATTTATTGGGAATCTATTGGATTATCCAAGCTTTCCGTCAGAACCAAGTACTTCCTTAATCTTGTGGATGTACATCTTCTTCATGTTCTCACGAGCTGGCTTCAGATACTGACGAGGATCGAAGTGATCTGGATGCTCAGCCAGATACTGGCGGATAGCAGCAGTCATAGCCAGACGAGAGTCTGAGTCGATGTTAATCTTACATACAGCACTCTTAGCAGCCTTGCGGAGCTGCTCCTCGGGGATACCTACTGCATCGGGCAGATTGCCACCGAACTTATTGATGGTGTCAACCTCTTCCTGAGGAACAGAAGAAGAACCATGAAGCACGATGGGGAATCCAGGAAGCTTCTTCTCAATCAGTACCGATAGAGATAGCCAGAGAATCGCAACCAGTACGGGTAGCGAAGTCGATTACTTCCTCAGGCTTTGTATAATGGCTTACCTCTGAGGCAACCTCGTCCTCTACACCAGCCAGCACACCCAGCTCGCACTCAACAGTAACATCATACTTATGAGCATACTCTACAACCTGACGGGAAATCTTGATATTCTCCTCGTAAGGCAGTGAAGAACCATCATACATCACGCTTGAGAAGCCCATGTCGATACAATCCTTACAGAGCTCGAAGCTATCACCGTGGTCAAGGTGCAGCACGATTTCAGGCTTCTCGCAACCCAATTCCTTAGCATAAGCCACAGCGCCTTCAGCCATATAGCGAAGAATAGTAGCGTTAGCATAGTTACGTGCACCCTTAGAAACCTGCATGATAACAGGAGACTTTGTCTCAACAGCAGCCTGAACGATAGCCTGCATCTGCTCCATTGTATTGAAGTTGAAAGCAGGAATAGCATAACCACCGGCAACGGCCTTCTTGAACATCTCGCGAGTATTTACGAGACCCAAATCCTTGTAGTTTACCATAATTTTATTAACTTAAAAATAATAATTAGTTTGAATTTCAAATCTGAGCGCAAAGATACTAAAAAGTTTAGAGTTTATAGTTTGGCGTTTAGAGTTTTTATTCCAAGTTGCCCGTTTTTTTCATTGATTAACAAATCAAACGGGTAACTAATGCCAAAATGTAAACTACAATTGTCAATTTTTGCCGATACTGCTTACTTCACCTTGCCCATATAGAGGTGTAAAACACACAATTATCCCGATAAACAAGGCGCTTATCGGGATAATCTGGTTAAAATATCGTTAATGTTATTTCTTCTCTTCTGGTTCGATGACCTTCCAAACCAATGCTGCAAGGGCACCGCCTACGAACGGACCAACGATGAATACCCATAGCTGAGAAAGAGCCTTACCACCCTCGAAGAGAGCAGGACCGATGGAACGGGCTGGGTTAACGGATGTTCCGGTGTAGTTGATACCTACGAGGTGAATCAGGATGAGGGCAAGACCGATAGCGAGACCGGCAAAGTTGTTGGTGGCACCGTTGGTCTTGGAAGTAGAACCCAATACAACGAGTACGAAGATAAAGGTGAGCACTATCTCAGCCAACAGGCCGTTCATCACATTCTCAGAAGCACAGGCATTGGCACCAGTTGCTGTGCCGCGAGCCAGACCAGGGTCGGTGGAAACAAGGAATGCCAACAGTGCTGCTGCAATGATAGCACCGATGACCTGGAAAAGCATATACATACCACAGTCCTTGGAATTCATGCGTCCGCTGAGGAACACACCAAGTGTGATGGCGGGATTGATGTGGCAACCGGAAATGCCACCGATAGCGTATGCCATAGCTACTACAGAAAGACCAAAAGCAATGGCTGTACCAACGACTGATGCAGTGTCAACACCACAATTCAGACTGACGGCAGCACCGCATCCTAAGAATGTCAGCACAAATGTGCCTACCATTTCTGCTAAATACTTTTTCATAATGTTTTTTAGTTTAAGTGATTAATAACATTGATTTATTGACGGCAAAAATAGTAATAATCTTTCAATTATGCAAGAAAAATCGGAAAATTATGATATAGGCAACTCAACTATGAAGCGACAACCCTCACGATAGTCCCTGTCGAGAATAAGTTTGCCACCCAGATTGTCGATATGACGCTTTGCCAAAGGCAATCCCAAACCGAGTCCCTCGGAGAGGTCGTCGACTTTGCTAAAGGGAATGAACACCTTGTCGAAATAATCATCGGAGATACCCCGGCCGGTATCGGTAAAGACGAAACGCACCATGGTGTCATTGGCTGACACTTGTACGGAGATATGCTTTCCGTCAGAATATTTGGCGGAGTTATAGAGCAGTTCGCGCAGGCTACGCATCAGATACTCATTATCGCTCTTGATGCAGACACTATCAGGAATCACCGTCTCAAGGCTGATTTTAAGATCAGGGAAGCGATAATGCGTAGCATCAATGGCGGAACGGATTAACTCGTTGCATGAAACAGGTTCGAAATGCATATTGTTGAGCTCCTCGGTGGCACCTGATTCTGAACTGTCATAGAGCATCAGTACCATACGATTGAGAGACAGGGCATTATGCTTCATCATGCCGATAAAGCCCTTTACCTCTTCGAGTGGCAACGAACCCACACTGTCGCGCATAATCTGTGCAAAACCCAAGATGATATTCAACGGGGTGCGAATCTGGTGGGTGACATTCTGGATGAAGATGGTCTTCTGACGGTCTGACTCCTCTATCAACTGACGTGCACGATGGAGTTCCTCGTTGCGCTGTACCCAACCTTTGTTAATCAACTGGATGTCGGACACATGGCGATTAATGGACTCCTGCATCATAGCGAAACTGTTTTGCATTCGCCCTACAACATCAAAACGCTTGGTGCGAGGAATCACCACACTATAGTCGCCTGCTGCTATGCGCTGCGTCTGGTCGAGCAGACGGTTGAGAGGACGGATGGCCCGATTCACAATACGATGGCAGAACAGGAAGATGGGAATCAGACTGAGCAAGACGAGCAGGATGATGACATTGGTAAGACGATGGTAGCTCTTGAAGATGTCTTTCTCCGGACAAACCAGTGCTACGCTCCATGGGGTATTAGGTACGGAACGATAGCTGACGAGACAGGACTTACCATCCACATCAACACGCATACAACCCTGCTTTCCACTAATCATCTCATAACCCAAGGTGACAATGTCCTGATGTTGCTGTGCATCGGTGGTATTGAAAATAGTCTGATTGACCAGTCGGGTGGAGTCAGGATGCACAAAGAAATGTCCTTGCGAGCCTAACATGATGAAATAGGAATTGGGGTAAGGCTTATCTTCCATCATGACCTTCTCCAATTTAGAGAAAAGGATATCCGTAGAAATAACCCCAAGCAATTCATCATGGATATTATAAAGGGGCTTGCAATAAGAGGCGATTAAATCAACTGCGGAGAGGTTTCCCGGGTTATTATCGTCGAAGGGATCAACCCAGCAGGCCTTGCCCTTTTTGACGGGAGCCCTGTACCATTCCTTCTCGTAATAGTCATACTGTTCCTCACGGACAGAGACTATCGTATCGGCTTTACGCACGGTGTAGGCAGAGAAATTGTCATTCTCGCCAAACCTTCCTGGAGCTGCTGTAATGGAACAGCCATCAACATTGCCGTTGAGCAATAGTATGCGACGCGTGAGATTAATCAGTGAGTCAGGACGGAACGTCTCAATTGCCATCCATGCATTAGCATTTGTGGCTGTCTCGACGGTATTGAGATAGCGACTGATATTCTGCGCAACATTGTTCAGCACACTGGCAGCATGTTCGATGGACTCCTGGCGGATGTTGCGACGAGACTCCACGAAGACAATGCCCAAGGTGGCAAAGAAGATGAGGGCGGTCATCAGCAGAACGCCGATACTGAGTTTCAGCGAGAGCGACTGGTGGAAATATCTGACAATATTCTTCATACGTCGTCCTCCTTCTCTTTTGCCTGTGAAACATCCAACAGATGGTTCAACAATCCCGTGACGACCTTTCCCTGCTCGTCTATCTCCTGAACCAACGATGCTATTCCTTCCTCCTGCTGGTCGGTAACGTGAGCCTCCAAAGACTCTACATCGCTTTCTATCTTACTGACAGGAGGAATCATCTGGTCGGTCATATGATGCAGGAAAGCCGTCTTTACACGATCGGCCTCCTTTATACGGTCGTACGACTTACTGAGCACATCGCCCTGCTTACGGAGGCGATTTGTCAGGCGTTCCAGTTCGCCCACATGGACGGAGAGCGCCTGCTGCATCTGCTGGAAATGGTTCTGCAACGTACCAACCTCGTCCTGCTGACGCGTATCGGGAATGACATCATTATAATTGCCTTCTGAAATACGCTGAGCCGAATCGGACAACATGCGCAAGGGCAATAACTGGCGATGGGTGACCATCCGACAGCCTATGAACAAGATGATGAGTCCGATAACACCTATCAGAACTATAATACCTATCACCATGTAAAAGTCACCGTAAATTTCTCTCTTTGGATAGACAAGGCCTATGTGCCAACCGGCATCATCCAAGGAGCGACCTGGAACAACGGAACGAACGAAGGGTTTGTAGAACACATAACTGTCGACACCGTGGATACGGAAAGCCTTAAAACCCGTTTCGCCAGACATGACAGCCTCAACAGCTTCACGAAGAGCTGGGTCTGCATCTGCCACATTGTAAACTGACTGATGGTCAATCTTCTGCTTTTCTGGATGAACGATATAAGAACCGTCGCTGCCCAGCAATACCGCATAGGAATTAGGCGAGGTCTTGGCTGCCAAGACTATCTTAGATAGCAGGCTGAGGGTAACATCTACGGCTAATACGCCTACCCGACGACCTTCCTTACCATAGATAGGCATACAGAACGAAGTGATAGCTACACCTTCTGCATCTTCGTTCTTCAACGGGTCAATCCAGACGGGACGGCCGGAATCGATAGGTTGGCGATACCAAGACTGCTCAGTATAGGGCTTCGTGCCAAACGCAGTCCGATGGATAAGCGGGGAATCCTCGTTGCCCAGACTGTCGTCATAGGAGCGATGGACGTAAGTCATGAAGAGCTGACCTTTCTCCTTATAGTAATCCGGTTCGAAAGCAATCGCACTGCCGGCAATAAACGGACAGGCATGAACAAGTTCCTCGCAGTATTTCGTCATCCTGTCGGGATTATCAAGATGCGTCAGCAAGTCCCAGTAGATATTGCCCGATGCCTGTTCTACATCCAACAGCACATTATCAATCTGCCTAGCCGTATATTCAAGGGTGTGTTCTGCATTATGGTGGGCTTCCTTCGTCACTGCCTCACGCGAAAAAGTAAGCATGACAAAGAGGGCTATGGTTAGTAGCAACGCTATCGCAAGTACTACCTTAGCACTTATCTGTACGGATAGCTTTCGGTTGATTATGCGGTCAATTAGTAACATTCGGATGCAAATATAGATAATTTTTTGTATAAATAACACTCAAAAGGGATTTTTTTATTATCTTTGCGCATAATAATTCTACAAACACATGGAAAATCCGTATATCAAACAGTTTCCGGAGCTGATGGAGGGCAAGACTGTACTTTATGTCCACGGCTTTGGCAGTAGTGGACAATCTGGTACTGTGACGAGATTGCGCACGGTGATGCCCAATGCCCGCGTGTTGGCTCCCGACCTGCCTGTTGACCCCAACGAGGCCATTGCGCTGCTTCACACTATTTGCCAGGAGGAGAAGCCCGACCTGATTATCGGCACCTCGATGGGTGGCATGTACACAGAACAATTGCGTGGTTTCGACCGCATCTGCATCAACCCTGCCCTGGAGATAGCTGAAACGATGAAGGCACATGGTATGACTGGAACACAACAGTTTCAGAATCCCCGACTGGATGGCATCCAGGAATTCTATGTTGACAAGGCACTCGTCAAAGCTTACAAAGAGATTTCCGAACAGCGTTTCGCAGGAGTTACCCCAGAGGACAAGCGGCGTGTCTATGGACTCTTTGGCGACAAGGACGATTTGGTGGATACCTTTGATATGTTTCATGCCGTCTATCCCAATGCGACTCACTTTCATGGGGAGCACCGCATGGACGACAAGAGCTATATGCATTCGGTAGTACCTGTCATCCGCTGGATAGACGACAGACAAGAGAAACGGGAGCGCCCTATTATATATATAGGTGTAGAAACAATGATGGACAGCTATCGAAAACCGGCATCATCAGTTCAGAAAGCTGTGCGCCAACTCATAGAGCATTACCAAGTGTTCTTCGTTGCTCCTGCATTGGATTACACCACGACGGAATCGTGGCTCACGGAATATTTCGATGTTCCCACCTATCAGCATATCATCTTTACCCACCGCCGAGAACTCCTTTACGGTGATTATCTCATCGCCGCTCCGGAACAGGAGAATTTGGAAGGTACTCTTTGCACCGTCCTGGACTTCGGTTCCGACACGTTCAAGACGTGGGACGACATCATTGAATACTTCTCACGGCTCGGAGGTCAGTAATGGGAAGCCCCGACTATATTTAGGCCTCTGGCAATAAGACCACTCCGTTTTGCTTCTTACCATCCATCATAATCTTCAACGGACGCTCGAAACGGACATGGCGTACATATTGCGTTTCTTCAACGGCAGGCATACTGTCGAGGATATCCTTCTGGAAAATGCCGTCGCCAGTATAGGTGTTGACGGTGAAATAACCCACTCCGAAAGAGGTAAGGTTCTGGAAGAAATGCGTTCCCTGAGAGGGGTCAACATGATAGTTCTTCAAACCACTTTCTACGATGACTCGGGCTGCTGATATATGGGGCCACTTCACAGGAATGCCCAACCAGTAGTCACTGCTACCCCAACGGCCAGGTCCTATCAATACGTAATTCTTGTCGGCATCCAGGAATTTCCGGTTAATCTGCTCTATCTCGTTAGCAATAGTGGGATTATTGGCTGCCGTAAAGTCGTCGTCTGTCTTGACATAGACTACATCAACCACATCTTCTGAGATGCCGTGTCCCAAGGAATTCTGTGAACGCAACAGGCACTGCTCGTCGGGGATAGCCGCCAAGTCTTCATCCAACACCTGCTTGGAATCAACAATTGGGCGAATCTGCAACAGATAGAAATCTCCGGCGGTAGCAAATTCACTATTCACTTTTCCCTTTTCACTTCTAAGATTACAAGCAAACTCTATCTCCACCGGGCGGCGCATTTCTTCAGAACCATACTTCTGAGACATCTGTAATATTTCCGGCAATGGGAAAATGCCTTGTTGCAACACGCCACAGAAGGAAATAACCTTACGCCCTCCCTCGTAGATGCCGTCACGGATCACTTGGTCGTAAGGGTCGTAGGTGGAGGCGATACCATTCAGTGAGCCATCCTTATCGGCCTCTTTTACACGAAGACTCTTGATGTTGAATCCGTCATCAACTTTGAAGTCATCACCCACATGCGACATGTCCAAGGCATAGAAACGGGTCTGTGTCTCCTTCAGCGCCGTATCCATCTCGGATGTCTGGAGTACCTGGTGGGGATGATAGGGTGACACTCGGAGTGTCTGACCTCCGTCAACGATATATTTACCCAAACCCAAGGCAAGCGATGCAATGCCCTCTTCGGCTGTTTCGTCACCAATGGGATAATAGTTGAGCGAGCGTAAGACTCCCGAGAAAGTGGGATAATAATGATCGCCATACTGGCAACCCACCACTTCTTGCAGTATCACAGCCATCTTCTCCTGGTCAATGACATTGGAGGTGGCTGTCATGTAGGCCTTTGAATCCTTATAATAAACAGAGGCATAAACACCCTTAATGGCACAGGCCAACATGCGCAACATCTCATATTTATCTTCCAAATATGGAATCATATAGGTGCTGTAGATACCGGCAAAGGGCTGGTAGTGGCTGTCTTCCAACAAGGAAGATGAACGCACGGCGATGGGCGACTTCACTGCATCGAAGAAAGTGAAGAAGTCGGCTATCAGTGAATCTGGTAACTGAGCCCGCAGGAAGTGCTGCAGAATAACCTCATCGTCAGCATCGCTCAGGGCTATCGACCAAAGATTGTTGTTGTCCATGAACTCGTCGAAGAAATCGGTACAGAGTACCACCGTCTTTGGAATAGAGACTGTGGCATTCTCAAATTGATTGAGTTCGGGATGGCGCTTGATGATATTATCGAGAAAAGCAAGGCCACGGCCCTTACCGCCTAACGAACCTTCACCAATACGGGCAAAGTGGGCATAGCGGTCGAATTTCAGGCGGTCGAACACGGCTACGACACCGATGTTCTTCATCCGACGGTACTGCACAATGGCGTCGAAGATAATCTGACGGTGGGCATCAACATCCTGTAACTTATGCCACGTCACCGTTTTCAGGAATGCCGAAACGGGGAAAATGGCTCGGGCACACAGCCAACGGCTCATGTGGTTACGTGAGATATGATAGAGCATGGAGTCACGGGGAATCTTAAAGATATTATCCTGCAACTCCTTCAGCGTGGAGACTCGCGCCACCTCTTCCTTGGTTACCGGATCACGGAAGATGAAGTCGCCAAAACCCATGTGCTCCTCAATGATGTGACGTAGGTCAACATTCATCTTCTTGGAGTTCTTGTCGATAAAATCAAAGCCCTCAGCCTCAGCCTTCTCCTTATTGGCTATCTCACTGCTCTGCAAGATCAAAGGCACATACTCGTCGCGACGGCGTATCTCACGCAGCAGTTTCAGACCGGCTTCGGCATCGCCCTCTTCCACATGCGACAGTCGACCTGCCTTGGTCTTGATGGGGAAACGGGTATCACTGATGACACCCAGCACGTTATCAGAATAGCGGTCATACCAATACATCGCCTCTTCATAGTTGGTGGCCAATACCACCTTCGGGCGACCACGCTTGCGCTGGGCAGCAGCATGGGGATTCAAAGCCTCTGTCGAAAAATTCTTCGACTGGGCAATGATATAGTTGTAGAGATTTGGCAGTACGGAAGAATAGAAACGGATGTTATCCTCTACCAACAGTATCATCTGGACACCAGCCTCCTTGATATCATGCTCTATGTTCATGCGGTCCTCTATCAGTTTGATAATGGAAAGGATGAGGTTGGTATTGCCCAACCAGCAGAACACATAGTCGAAGATAGACATGTCTTCGTTCTCAATGCGCTTGGTAATACCATGCGAGAAGGGAGTCAGCACGACGCAAGGAATGTGGGGAGCCGACTGCTTGACATCACGGGCCACAGCAAAAGCATCGTTATCGGCATTACCTGGCATACAGATGACGAGGTCAATGTCGGTAGTCTTCAACACCTCTTCTGCCTCCTCGGTGGTACTCACCTGCGTAAACGTCGGCGGGTAACGCAATCCCAACTCCATATACTCATCGAAAAGTTTCTCGTCGATACGCCCGTCATCCTCCAACATGAAGGCATCATAGGGATTAGCAACTATCAAGATATTAAAGATGCGTCGCGTCATCAAATTGACAAACGAGACATCTTTAAGATAAAATTGGTTCCATTCCTGGGGTATTTTACTTGTTTCTTCCATATTTCTTAAATCATGGTTGCAAAGTTACAAATAAATTTTGTAATTTTGCGCCAAAATTTGAATTAGTAACATTATGGACAAGAAATTACGCCGTGCTACTCTCTGCGTTCAAGCAGGGTACAAAGCCAAAAACGGAGAACCTATTGAATTGCCTATCATACAGAGCACTACTTTTAAGTATGACGACTCTGACGAGATGGCACAGTTGTTTGACCTAAAGAAAGAGGGATATTTCTATACCCGCTTACAGAATCCCACCAACGACGCTGTAGCTGCCAAAATTGCAGCACTGGAAGGCGGTGTAGGGGCTGTGCTGACCTCTTCAGGACAGGCTGCCAACTTCTACGCGCTGTTCAACATCTGTCAGGCTGGCGACCATTTTGTGACGTCCAATGAGATATACGGAGGCACCTTCAACCTATTCGGTGTGACCTTGAAGAAACTGGGTATCGAATGCACATTCGTATCGCCAGATGCCACTGACGAGGAGATAGAGGCTGCTTTCCGCCCCAACACAAAAGCTTTGTTCGGTGAGACGATTACCAATCCAGGCTGTGCCGTATTGGACATTGAGAAGTTTGCCCGTATTGCCCACAAGAAAGGGGTGCCCTTGATTATCGACAATACATTTGCAACTCCTATCAACTGTCGCCCCTTCGAGTGGGGTGCTGACATTGTCACCCACTCTACCACGAAATATATGGACGGACTGGCTACTCAGGTAGGCGGCGTTGTGGTTGACAGCGGCAACTTCGACTGGATGAAATATGCCGAGAAATACCCCGGTCTCTGCACACCTGACGATTCGTATCATGGACTGACCTACGTTAAAGCCTTCGGCAAGATGGGTTATACCACCAAGCTGGTCGCACAACTGATGCGCGACCTCGGATCGATTCCTGCTCCGCAGAACTCGTTCCTCCTGAACATGGGTCTGCAGACGCTCCATCTGCGCATGGCACAGCACTGTAAGAATGCCCAGAAGATTGCTGAGTTCCTCAACGACTGTCCGAAAGTGGCTTGGGTACACTACTGCGGACTGAAGGGCGACAAGTATTACGAACTGGGACAGAAATATCTGCCCAACGGTTCGTGCGGTGTCATAGCCTTCGGACTGAAGGGCGACCGCGAAACAGCCATCAAATGGATGGACTCCCTTGAAATGATTAACATCGTGACCCATGTGGCTGATGCCCGTACCTGCGTACTGCATCCAGCCAGTCACACCCACCGGCAGCTCAGCGATGAACAACTGCGTGAGGCAGGTGTGGCTCCCGATCTGATTCGCCTCTCGGTAGGTATAGAGGACGTGGAGGATATCCTCGACGACATCAAACAGGCACTTGAAAAAATCTAATTATTTTCAACCATTTAATATTTAAACAATATGTTTCACATTTATCATGGTTTCCATCTTGTTGACGCTTACCACAACATGCGTCATCAACGGAAATACCATCCTGCTGACAGCACTAAACGGGCAGTAAAGATAGCTTTTGTTGCCTTGGTCACACTCATTCTTTGGAACATGCCTTCCGAATGGTTCGGCATCCAGAATCTAACGGTTATCCAACAGCGCATCATCGCTATCTTCGCATTCGCCACACTGATGTGGATTATGGAGATAGTATCGTCATGGGCTACTTCCGTCGCCATCATCGTATTGATGCTACTTTTTTGTAGTGACAGCGGCATACTGCCTATGGTGAACGAGGAGGAAGTCGGAAAACTGCTATCTTATAAAGGTGTCATGGCAACGTTTGCCGATCCTGTCATCATGCTGTTTATCGGTGGTTTCGTATTAGCTATCGCCGCTACCAAGACAGGACTGGATGCCCAGTTGGCAAAAGTATTATTGATACCTTTCGGTACGAAAAGTGAGATGGTCCTGTTGGGATTCCTACTCATCACCGGTCTGTTCTCAATGTTCGTATCCAACACGGCAACAGCGGCTATGATGCTGACTTTCCTGACACCTGTGTTCCGTCAACTGCCTCCTGAAGGTAAAGGGCGTATCGCACTTGCCATGTCTATCCCCATAGCAGCCAACCTCGGTGGTATGGGAACGCCTATCGGCACACCGCCTAACACCATCGCACTGAAATACCTGAACGACCCAGAGGGACTGAACCTCGGACTGGGTTTCGGCCAGTGGATGATGTTCATGTTCCCATTGGTTGTCGTACTGCTGTTCATCAGTTGGCGCATCCTTTTGATAGTATTCCCCTTTACCCAGAAACGCATCGAACTGAATATCGAAGGCGGTATGAAGAAAGGATTTCATTCGTGGGTGGTCATCGTCACCTTCTTCGTGACAGTGGCACTATGGCTATTAGACCGTCTGACCGGCATCAACTCCTATACCGTAGCCATGATACCATTCATGGTGTTCGCCCTGACAGGTGTCATCAACAAACGCGACCTTGAGCAAGTCAACTGGAGCGTTATCTGGATGGTGGCAGGCGGTTTCGCATTAGGCTATGGACTGAATGCATCGGGTTTGGCAGCCAACGCCGTTGAGAGTATTCCTTTCGGAGAATTCTCGCCCCTGCTTATCCTGCTACTTGGCGGTGCTATCTGCTATGTCCTGTCTAATTTCATCTCCAACTCTGCTACAGCTGCGCTCCTCATGCCCATCCTTGCGATTGTATGTTCGGCAATGGGCGACAAACTCGACCCTATCGGTGGTACACCTACCGTACTGATCGGCGTAGCTATTGCAGCATCATCGGCTATGATTCTGCCCATCTCCACCCCACCCAATGCTTTGGCATTCGCTACAGGTTTTGTTAAGCAGAACGACATGATGAAACTGGGTACTATCATGGGTATCATATCGATGGTATTAGGCTTCGGTCTGGTTTATTTGATGGGGACTTTGAAGGTTCTCTAAGCTAAGGTCACAGTCCCTAAATAATAATAAGGTGGAGCTTCCTCGGGAAGTTCTACCTTTTTTGTGTTGTGACGACCGAATCCTTTAAATTTTGTCTTGAAATATTGCAATCTTGTCTAAAAACCCAAAAATAAATAATTATAACTTGGCGTTATCTCAACATTTTTGCAAGATTGCGCCATATTATAGCATTATTATTTGGCGCAATCAGATATTTTTATTAACATTGCGCCAGAATATAAATGATACGATATGGGAAAATCGATTGTTGGTCGTGAGAAAGGTCACTAAACAGATAATAGCAGACGATCTTTTCAAGAAAGGGTGATGTGCTCACAGAGACTCTGTGACCTTAACGCACAAGCTCAAGAATGGCTATCATCCGATGCGGCAGTCAGAAAATGTTCACCATCAAAAGAGAGCCGGAGGAAAAATTTCCTTCGGTTTTTTTTATAACCTTAAGCGTCTGCCTGTGCCAACCATTCTCTTGGCGTCATACCAGTATATGCCTTGAAGGTACGGAAAAATGACGCCTCGTTGGCAAAGCCCGACTCACTGCATACTGTCGCTGTCTTCATCGTTGGATTGTCGCGGAGCATCTGCTTGGCATGGTCAACACGGTAGCTGTTGATGAACTGTGGGAACGAATAACCCTTGACCATCTTAATACACTCAGAGACATAACGGGTGTTGGTGCTTAACTCCGCTGCCACGTCGGAGACTTTCAGGTCGCTGTTCAAATACAGTTTCTTCTGCTCAAAGAGTTCACTGACACGTCTCACCATTTCCTCACCGGCAGCGTAAGAAAGGGCTGCTTCTTCCTGATTACGAGCCAACACCTTCCTTTGGCGACGCTTTAGGAGGAAGTACGACAAAAGGACACCTGCGAACAGCAACACGCCAAGGGTCCATAACAACCATCCCGCAAAAGCGTTTTCTTCTGCTGTCTCGGACGAGAGACCCATGCGGAACAACAGGACGGTGCTCAATGGGGTGTAATTATCCTCACGGTTGCCGCCGACTATCATCAGGTCGCCGTCTTTTGTCACGACAGGCAGATGGAGGACGTTCTCGGCCATGGGCTCAGTATAATAGAGTGTCATGGGCGCACCGTTACCCTGCTGTGCCTTCCCATACTCGATACAAAGGATGTATCCCCTGCGATTATTGACGTCATGGGCATCATCTCCCTGTATCAAAATGTCTCTGCCAACGAGGTAGGCCCGTTGAACTTGTCTGTCAACCACCAGAGAACCTGCGTATTCTATCTTCTGTCCCCAGGGACTCTTCACAGGAACCGCACATGCCGTCGGCAGAAGTGAGAACTCACCGTTACGCACCTGGGCGATAGCGATCTGCCCGTCGTTGTTCTCCACAGGAATGAGATAGGAATAAATGCCCTTTTTCGCATCACCGATGAAATAGTCAGCGGAGCTGTTCGGAATATACATACATTTAGGATGCCATTGCTCCAACAGCGGCACATTGACGGGGTCGCCCTTCAGACGCTCCACTGTCGAACTCTGAAGTGAGTCGCCCTTAAAGGAGAAACTTCCGAAGATGATAGCATCGTCTTTGGCCGTACGGAGCAGGAACGGATGTCCGTATCCTGTTTCCACATCCTTCACATAGGCGAATGACTTATGCCCGTCAAACATCTCTATGCCGTCATCATGATACCAGTTACCGGCTATCATCACCTTGCCGCTATCCAGTTCCACACCCATAGACTGGGCCCGTTTCCTGTCCAAGCAACCGAAATCGCCGAAAGTATGGGTGACAGGGTCGTAAATCTCCGTGGAGTAAGTCTGTCCGATACCCAGCGGTTTCTCATAACCTCCTGCAATGAGGACTTTCCCCGACGACAACGGAACGACAATGGCATCATTATGGGCGTATGCCATCTGCAGCACGTGCCACTCCCCATCCTTATAATATTCTAATGTAGGTGTTGGAATGAAAGCCGTCGTGTGTCCCCCTATCGCCGTGACTTCACCGTTCAGGCAAAGCACATGGTGGGCGGTACGCGGAATGTTCAGGTCGGGCAACCGTTCGGGCTGTATCTTCACCGTCGGACATGCCGTATTCACCCCACTGGCAAACATCGATATTACCTGTGTGAGCATACATCCTAAGATTACCAGACTTCTTAATTTATCATTCACACTGCAAAGGTAATAAAATCATCCATTCAACGGACTAACAATTATTGCAAATTACTTACAAAAACAAGAAATGTTAGTCTTTTCCGCCTCCAAAATGACTTAATTTTACTCTTAATTCACGAAATGTTAGTCATTTTTCAAGAATTGTTAGTCCCTCTTCCGTCATTTTCTCCTAACTTTACACCAAAAATAATAAAAATATAAGATGAAAATGATAAAATTCACTACTAAATTATTTCTCATTCTAGCCGCTACCCTTCTCCCAACAGGGGTATGGGGACAGGAACCATCTTGGACGGAGGTTTCGAATGAGACAGCTTTACAAACTGCTTTGAATACAAGTGGGCATATCAAAATGACAGGAGACATTGCCGCTGCAACGAACAATGGCTTTACTATTGGTAGTAACACTACTGTTAACGTTACTCTAGATCTCAATGGACATACACTCTCAAATAACTATAATACCTCATCTAAGAGCTCTGTTATCACTATTCATAACGGAAGCACTGTGACCATTAAAGATAGTAATGGCAGTGGTGAAGGAAAAGGTATAATAACGGGAGGCGATAGTTTTACTAGTGTTAAAGGTGGCGGAATTCATAATTACGGAACGTTAACTATTCAGAGTGGAAAGATTTCTGGAAATAATGCTGCTATAGCAGGTGGAGCTGGCACTTATACCGGAGGAGGTGGCGCCATATACAATGAATCAGTTGCTACTCTGACGATTGAAGGAGGTGAGATATATAACAACCAAGCTCATCAGGTGGGTGGAATCTACAATGCCGGTACGCTATATCTTAAGGGTGGTTATATTTACAATAACGGTAGTAATACAACCAATAATACCGTTGACGGTATTCATAATACTTTAGGTGCAACACTTTACATCTCTGGTGATCCAAAAATCGAAAACAATTCGAATGGCAATATTTACCTGCCTACAGAAATGAAAATAACCATTGACGGTTCATTGAACGGAAATGAAGGAGATATTGGTATTAAGATGCAAACACCAGGCGTCTTTACCCAAGACCTCACTACTTATAGTACCGATGGTTGGAAATATTTCAAGTCAGACGACGGCAATTACGATCCATATTTTGATGAGTCTGCAACTAACGAAGCCTCGCTACAGCGAAATTGGATAGTTTTAGGGAAACGCTTTATGCAGGGTGGAGATATCACTCTAACCAAAACCTATACAGCCTCATCAACAGATGAATGCCTTACAGTACCAGAGGGTAAAATCCTGGAGCTTGATTTGAACGGACACACCATCAATCGTAACTTAAGTAGCGCTGCAACTAATGGCTGTGCTATATGGAATAGAGGTCAGTTAACTATCAGAGATACTAGTGGAGGGACTGAAGGTGTCATTACGGGCGGAAAAAATTCCTATGCTGGTGGAGGCATTGATAATCAAGGAACATTAACTATAATCAAAGGTAGAATTACCGGTAACTCTACGAGCACTAATGGTGGCGGAATCAACAACCAAGGAACGTTGAACATTCAAGGAGGAACCATCACTGACAATACGGCTACAGGAAACGGTGGTGGAATTTATCATAATGGCACTGCAGTCAATTCCTTGAATATTCAGGGTGCGCCAAATATCACAAGCAACACCGCAAATCTTGAGCCTAATAACGTCTATTTGCTTACAGGTAAGGTTATCACTATTCCTGTAGCACTGACAACGGGTGTAATTGGGGTTTCTATGCAGACGCTTGGTATTTTCACCTCTGGACTTGGCACGGGAGGGGGACTGCCGAATTTCTCATCCGATGACGCCCGTTTAACCCTAAGCCTTAGTGGCTCCGAGGCCAAGCTTGAGTCACACTGGGGAATGCTGCAAGATCAAATGACGGTTAACAATGCAAATATTACATTAGACAGGGATTATGAACCCCACCCCAATGATGTAGGAGGATTGGTAGTGCCATCAGGTAACACTGTCACTCTCAATATGGCAGGACATACTATTGACCGCAAACTGACCATTGCAACTTCGGATGGTTATGTCATCAAAAACGAGGGTACACTGACTATCACTGGCTATGGTGTCATAAAAGGAGGCTATAACGACGGTCATGGTGGTGGTATCCTGAATAATTATTCCCTGACACTAAACAATGACACAGGAGGTAATACGAACAGCCTGGATATTACAGGCAATAAAGTGACCAATGGCCATCTTGGTGCAGGTATATACCAGAACGGCAGTGCTACTTTGCTCAAAATGCAAGGTTATCTCAAGATTAACACCGACAACGTCATTAAGGGGAGTCCCGATGTGGCCAGCAATGTTTATCTTACTACTGGTAAAACAATAACGATTGATGGACTTAGTGCAAGTTCTAAGATAAAAGTTACTCATTCGAACACCCCATTCACATTTACTAGTGGGTTAGGTTGGGATGGTAGTGGTGAAATATTCTCTGCTGACAATTCCGGTTATGGTATTGGACATAGTAGCGGCAATGAGGCTATTTATGGCGCATTGCTAACCATCACCAAAAATATAAACATC
The DNA here is from genome assembly GCA_900316645.1 of uncultured Prevotellaceae bacterium. GTDB lineage: Bacteria > Bacteroidota > Bacteroidia > Bacteroidales > Bacteroidaceae > Prevotella. The sequence continues at coordinate 33,514 of ONDP01000015.1, read as the reverse complement.
ACTACGGGTTGTTCCATGACTGTTAAGTCAAACGCTGTGCAAGGTGAGGTTGTACCTATTTCTATATCAGCAGGTACATATAATAACCATAGCTATGTACCTGTATCATTGACATATACACCATCTGGCGGTCTTGAACAGTCTATCAGCAGTTATCCCAAGAATGGGAACTATAGCATAACCATGCCCAACGTCAACACAGAGATTAAGGTGGTTTTCAGAGAGGGAGGCTACTGTGGAGCGTCTGGCAATGAGGAAAAGATGAAATACTACCTAAATGGCGATTGTCTCACATTTGTTACGGAGAATGATGCCAACTGCGATATGGCAACATATACTTCATCAACAATTCCTTGGAAGAATCTGAGCTATACATCGGTTAACCTTTCAAACCACGTGACGAGCATCAGTCCTTATGCTTTCTATGGTAGTGGTCTGACTGCTACTCCTGAAATACCAGCCTCAGTTGCTACAATAGGTACTAAAGCCTTTGGAAATTGCACGCATCTGACAGGTATCTCAGTAGATGGAGGGAATTCTGCTTATAAATCCGAAAGCGGTGTTCTGTTCAACAAAACAGGAAGTGAACTCATCTGCTACCCTGCTGGAAAAGATATTGATGATGATAATGATAGTTATATCATACCAGCGGGGGTGACAACCATCGCAGAAGAAGCATTTGCCTATAATACTCATTTGACAACAATTCCTACGTCAAGTGTGACAACTGTAGGCAATAATGCGTTTAAGGGCTGTACGCATCTGTCATCAGTTGCATTAACAGGGGTTGCAACGATAGGAGAAACCGTCTTCTCTGGTTGTACTTCTTTGGCAACGCTCAACATCACAGGGGACGGCTCACTTATTATCCCAAACAATTATTTTTACAACAACACGACTCTTCAAACAATCAGTTTAGTAGATGTGGTATCCATAGGTTCATCTGCGTTCCGAGGTTGTTCCCATTTAACATCATTAACAATAAACGGTACTACAACTATTGGACAACAGGCCTTTAACCAATGTACTTCACTGTCCACTATTTCACTTGCTGGGGTCACTACAATTGGCAATAGCGCCTTCAATAATTGTTACACCATCCCATCTATTACCATTCCTACCAGTGTGACCTCAATCGGTGATAATGCTTTTTGCTGGTGTTCTGGTTTGACAACATTCCATATTCCCGAAAGTGTCACAACCTTTGGTGCTGGTGTATTTATGTATTGTCAAAATCTTGAAAGTATTACGGTTCATGATGACAATCCCAACTATACCGCTGATGACGGAATACTATATGACAAAAGTAAAACGAAACTTATCTGCTACCCGCTTGCGAAGGAAGGTGATACCTATTATGTCCCAACTACGGTAACACAGTTTGATTATAATGTGTTCTTATGGCAAACCACACTGAAAAAGATTATCTTCCTTCACGATAATAGCACATATCCCATTCCATCGAGTGGTGGTTTCATGAGTGATAGTGAATCGTATAAAGCTTTTGTAAAGAAAGGATTGAAAACAACCTATACAACTGCTTGGGGAGCTAGTTACTCTGATCGTATCTTTGAGTTAGACCTGGAACAGGCAACTATTGAAATTACAGGATATGATACTTATTCTGATGGAGTAAAATATACTGATTACGATAGTAATCCGAAAACGCCTTCCGTCACTGTTACGCTTGGAGGATTGCCTTTGAAATTAAAAGATAATCCTTCTGATCCGTATGATTATGAAATAACATCTTACTCCAATAACACAGCCATAGGCACCGCCACCGTTAACATTACAGGTCATGGAGACTTTGCTGGAACAACAGGAGCTAAGGATTTCTATATCACCAGAAAGATTGTCATTAGTGGTGCTACAGGACATTATTCTACCTATTATAATTTCGACGCAGTCCCCTTGACACGTCCTTCTGGGTTGCGAGCCTATAAGGTAACAGGGGTTGATTTTGGAGAAGGTTCGACAACCATTGAAGAAATTGATTATCTTCCAGCCGGCACTCCAGTCCTACTATATAAATCAGACGGATATTGCAATGGCACTTATCACTTAAAAGCTACAACAGGCGACGTACCAAGTTATTCAGCAAATTATATCGGTAAGGGAGAAAATGATGCAAGAGGCTATGAATCCTTGATGGCTGGCAAAACCGCCATCTATGTATTACGAGGTGACAAATTCTACAGAGCTTATAGTGGTACGTTGCCAGCTAATCGCTGTTATATCGCAAATCCAACAGCGGGTGCAAGAGCAATACCTGATTACTTGGAGATTGGCGAGGGAGACGGAACGACAAATGTTATTTCAATTGAAAATGGAGAATTGAAAATTGAAAATGATAAATACTACGACCTCAGTGGTCGAAGGGTATTATATCCAACCAAGGGAGGCGTATATATATATAATGGTAAGAAAATCGTGATTAAATAATAGGAGGACATGACTATGAACAAAATACAAAGAATAGTATTCACAATGGCTTGCCTCCTGACATTCACGGGAGGATATGCCTGGAAGATTGCAGGTTTAGTCAAAGAGGGTGATGGTGGAGCTGGTGCCACATTCACAGCTACGTATAATAGTAGCCCAGTGGTGGTAAACTCAACGGACATCCCGGCCAGCAGTAACGTTACGCTGACCATCGCATTGTCTGGCAATGACTATTACTTAAAGAAACTCGAGTATGAGTATGTGATGGACTTAGGCGGTGCTGAGAGTCGTTGGAATCGTGCTCCGGGTCCGGGCTTTGCCACACGGGGGACGATAGCCATCAATACAGATCATGCACATAGCTATGCAGGAGATTATAATTTCACGATGCCTGCTTCCGATGTTGTCATTTATGCCACCTTCGCTGCACGCACCGACATCAGCAGTTTTTCTCTTACGCTCGACGGAACGGCTGCAAGCACAATATATGATGGCTCTGAACATGTTCTTACTCTGAAGAATGGTGATACTCCATTAACAATAGACGTGGACTATACTATTTCTGATCCAGGTACAAACAGTTGGACAAATGTATTTAGTGCAACTCCAGAAGTAACAGGTATTGGTAAATATAAAGGTACTATCAATTCCACAACGCTCAGTATTACCCGAAAGAATCTGACTATTACTGCCAAAGCTCAAACCATTTCCTATGGAAGTAGCATTCAGACAGGTGTTAGTCAAGTAAATATCACAGGCCTAGTGACAAATGATGGACTGACTGGCATCACATTGACTCCTTCAACCTCTCAGGTTACTGCTGCAGGAACTATCACGCCCAGTGCTGCTACCACTACAAAGGGAATCAGTAACTATAACGTGACCTACAATACAGGACTTCTGACCATCACCCAGAAAGACCTGAGTGGGATTGCTACCGTTACCTTCACAAAGGACTACCATAACTATGACGGCAGTCCACATCAGCCGTCAATCGACAATACGGAAGAGAGCAACATGAAAGTCTATTATGGAAATACGAGACTGACACTGGGTACCAACTTTACTTTTAATTATACGACAACACCCGGTGTCTATACAAATGGTACGGACTACACCCGTCCTGACATTTACACCATTGACATTACTTTCACAGGCAACTATACAGGAAGTATGACGGCGAACTACCAAATCAGGCCAGAGATAACGCTGCCAGGAGGTTTTCATTGGAGTACATATTATTACACTCCTTTGAACATGATAGTGCCTACTGGTATGGAAGCCTATACCGTTGGTAGCGTTACAGAACCAGGAGTAGGACTTGTACTCCAGACTTATATTCTGAGTGGGGTTCCAATGTTGTTCTATCATTCTGGGGATAATCCTGTCACCTTCTATCCCGAACTGGTCAAATCAACGACAGCTACCAAGAATGGAACTCAAGATGCCGCTTTTATAGGGGCTGCATCAGACATTGATATGGCAACAACAACCAGTGGTGATGCGAATAACGACTACTGGATACTTATCCGTGATCAGTTCGTACGCACCAAAAGCGGTACATTAACTGCAGGAAAATGCTATTTGAAACTACCTAAAAATCAGTTCTCAACACCCAGCCTCAGTCTAAGTAGAGGACTAGACTTGGACGATGAAACGACAAATGTTATTTCAATTGAAAATGGAGAATTGAAAATTGAAAATGATAAATACTACGACCTCAGTGGGCGAAGGGTATTATATCCTACCAAGGGAATCTATATTGTAAATGGTAAGAAAATCGTGATTAAATAAGGAGGGAAAATGACTATGAATAAGATACAGAAGATATTTGTTACAATCGTCAGCCTGTTGATGGCCACTGCATCATGGGCAGGCGACGTTAAGGTCAATGCGATAACTAATGGTAGTGTCGTTGCCACTCAAGGCTCTCAATCAACAGCGACAACAAATCCGATATCAGTGAGTCCGACAGAAGTAGTTACGCTGACGGTAACACCTAGTGCGGGGTACTATCTGAGTACATTGACTGTAACTCCTTATGGGGATTCTGGCAGTGCTGCTTCACGAGGGGCCAACAGAGCACCTGTGATAACAAGTACGATTCCTCTGACTCCAGGTAGTGGAGCCAACACTTACACGTTCACTATGCCCAATTTCAACGTGGAGATTGACGCGATGTTTGTAGAATGTGATGACATCAGCGGAGCAACGATTACCCTTTCTGGCGACTTTGCCTCAGGAACGAGAGAATATGACTGGTTGACACATATGCCGGTTATTAGCAATGTCACCATAAATAGTGGTACCGTCACTCTTACAGAAGGTACGGATTATACCGTAGAAGGGATTACATCCATTACCGATGTTGGTTCAGGAACCATCACCCTAACAGGTATTGGAAAATTTAAAGGTACGGCAACAAAAACATATGGCATAACTGCACGTTCTATCAGTGATGCAACAATCATGCTGTCGAATGAGAGTTATGTATATAAAAAAGGCACGAAACAGATAGCTACAATAAGTGGAGTGTATCTTAATGGCCAGGAATTAACTTTAGGTAGTAGTACAAACGGTTATCAAGAGGTGAAGTATTATACGGGCGATTATAGCTCTTCAGATCCTACAGTACCCGGTACTGCTTATGAGGACTTTGATTCGAAAAATGCAGGAACATATACTATCATAATAAAGGGTAAGGGTAATTTTGACGAGACGACCTATGCAAGAGCAACCTATACCATCAATAGGAAAGAAATATCCACATGTGACATAAGTCCAGCGACAGGTTCTTTCACTTATACTGGTTCAGAGATTACATTTGATCCTACAATAAGGGATAACAAAAATCAACAGCTATTAGAGGAAAACACGGATTATACTATTGCCGGCAATGTAAAGACTGCCGTTGGCGGTTATAATGCGACGGTCACTGGTATTAACAACTATACAGGTTCTGTCAATGTGCCATTTACGATTAATGTGAGCAATGACGGCTACTATATTTCATATAACAGTTCTTCTGTTACCACAACACTTAGTAAGACATATACCGGTAGTCAGATAGAACTTACCCCAGGCACGAATATCTTCGTCAGGAAGCAAGAAGGTACTGCGCCAGCAAGCAGTGACCCCGTACTGGGAACGGCATACTACCGACTCGTTTACAACAATAATATCAATGTTGGAACAGCTACTGTCACTGCTATTGGTAAAGGTGGTTACGACTTTATGGCCAATGCAAATTTCGAGATTACTGCAAAGGATATTACCAACAATAGCAATATAACAGTTACCTTAGGCTCAGAGACGCTCACCTATAATGGAAGCAAACAACGTCCTTCTGTAACAGTGAGGGATAAAGACAGGGCCACAGGTGACGGACTTTTATTAACAGAAGGTATAGACTATACCCTTAGTGACGGAGCTGTCAATGCAGGAAATCATACAGTCACGGTTACAGGTAAAGGCAATTATGATGGCTCAAAAGTATCTGGTAATTACACCATTGGTACTCTCGATATGACAACTACCAATACAATAGTCACCCTAGAGTATAACAGTACAGTCTATAATAGAAGCGAACAGAAACCTGACATTGAGAGAGTAACGGTGAATGGTATTCAACTAAATGAAGATGATTCTACCGTTACGTATCCAACTTCTGATTATACAAATCAGGGAACGAAAACTATTCGTATTTCTGGAACAGGCAACTTTGGTGGGTCGAAAGATGTAACATACATGATTGCGCAAAAGCCGATTACCAGTTCGATGGTGACGCTGAGCAGTAGTGATCCAACAACAGACCCATTTGTAAACAACAGTTTTACCTATAATAGTTCTGCTCATGTTCCTGTTGTCACAGTAAAGGATGGTGATGTAACGCTGACACCAAGTACTTCAACAGAAGTCAATGAATATAAACTAACTAATGATGGTGGAACAGCGGTTGGCGTGTATTATGCGAAAGTTGAAGGTAAGGGAAACTATACAGGTAAAGTTGAAGTGCCATATAGCATTGTGTCAAACAACTCAGATACTGGTGTTTCTGTAACTTATGCCGAAAATGATGATAATATTATCTATACGGGCAATCCCATTACACTAACCCTCACAGTAACGAAAGACAATAATCCGTTGACTGAAGGAAATGAGAATGACTATGAGGTGGTTTATAACAATAACACCAATGTTGGTCAAGCAACCATCTCAGTCATCGGTAGAAACAACTATAACTTCGTAAAGCATATACCATTCACTATTAAAAAACGACCGCTGACAGCAGATATGGTGACATTGTCAGCAAGCGACTTCACCTATAACGGCAGTGCCCAGAAGCCAAACATCACAGTAACTTATAATGGTGTACGGACGGAAGGTCTTGACTATACGCTGACTAACGAGGGAACGACGAATGTAGGCACAGGTTATTACAAGGTAACAGGTATCGGCAACTTCACAGGCACTTTGAAATCCACAGATACAGAAATGTCAGAAAAGAGATATACCATCTCTGCGCTCGATTTAAGCTCAACGCAGGTAAGCAATGTGGATATCGGCCTCTATCCATTACCAAACGCTGTCTATGACGGCACTGACAAAGAACCTGGCATTCAGAAGGTGGTGATTACACTGACAAACAACACCCAATTGACATTAACTTCTGGATATACTTTCAGTTACAGCAATAATCAGAATGCAAGTACAACGGCTCCAACAATTACAATTGGCGGAGACAACTTTACAGGAACAGCCTCAACACACTTCACCATTCTGCCAAAGCCGCTGACGGACGCAATGGTGGAATTGTCATATACCAGTGTGACCTATACTGGCAGTGTGTTGAAGCCTACTGTGACAGTAACGGATGTGGCTTTGCCTGGTACGGTAGCAAGTGCCAACTATGTAGTCCGCTATCCCGATGATGTTACGGCTCCCGGTGAGAAGGAAGTACAGATTGTCGGTCAGAACAACTATAGCGGTACTATCGTCAAAAAGTATGTTATTAATAAAATAGGTGATGATGATATTACCGTTACCATAGGCGGCGACTATACCTACAACGGAGCGGCACAGACACCACACAGCACCAGTAACATTACGGTTAAGAAAGGAGAAACACCTTTGGACTTTGGTACCGATTATAATGTGACCTATGTGAACAATATCAATGCTGGAATTGCGACTGCCATTATAACGGGTATCGGCAACTACAGCTTCACCAAGGAGGCGACATTCAACATTGGAAAGAAAGAACTTAGCACTGCGGCGATAGCACTGACGGGTATTCCTGTGGTTTCTACTGAAACTTACTACACTTACGACGGAACGCTGAAGAAGCCAGGCGTCAGTGTGACTGACGGAACACCTTCAATCATCAGCAGTAAGGACTATACGATTACCAACGAGGGTAATATCAATGCCTCCAGCACTCCTTATACAGTGACTATCAGCAGTAATGAGGATGGAAACTATACGGGCGAAGTGATAAAGACTTATGAGATCAGACCTTACGTACTGCCTGCCACAACAGCAGTCACGCTGGATCAGTCGACATTTATCTATGACGGTGACAACAAGACACCGAACGTGCTGGTAGTAAAGGTGGGTGAACTGGTTGTACCAACCTACTCTACCGCCTATGCAAACAACCAAAATGCAGCGCTATCAACAGCAACTACTGCTCCTACGGTCACCGTGACAGCATCAGGCAACTTCTCAGGCAGTATTGATAAGACCTTCACTATCTCACCCAAGCCTGTCACTGCCGACATGATTGTGATTCCTGAGGCAGAGATGAACATGGTATATACGGGTGAGGTGCTCAAGCCCAATCCGACCATTCAGGATTTGAAAGACCCGAATAATCCGGCTACCAATATCATCACAGAGGATGACTATACACTCACGAACCCTGGTGGTACGGAAGTAGGCAACTACGAGGTAAAGATTGTGGGTAAGCAGAACTATACAGGAACGGCTACGAAGCAATACAGTATCGTAGCTAAACAAAGTGGGACTGCATTTGACATCGTCGCGATTGGCAACCAGACATACACTGGGTCGCCTATCACACCGACAGTGACAGTTAACAAAGCCGGTACGACAACAGCATTGAATCCGGGTACGGACTATGACGTAGCTTATAGCGACAATGTGAACGTGGGTACAGCCACTGTCACCGTAACGGGTAAGGGGAACTATGCAAGTACCAAGACAACGACCTTCAATATTACAGCAAAGTCACTGACTGCGGATATGGTGACACTGTCGACACCCACCACGTTTACGTATAACGGCAATATCCAGAAGCCTACTGTCACCGTCAGTGACGGTAATGCAATGACATCTCTCGACTACACCATCAGCAACTCTGATCACAGTGATGTGGGCACTTATGATATAACGGTAACTGGAACTCATAACTATACCGGTTCGGTCACTAAGCAATATACCATCAGTCCGTTGAGCATCACGGGAGCCTCTGTCACCTTGGAAGCATTGACATACACCTACAACGGCACAGCCCAGAAGCCGGCAGTGAGTGAGGTGAAGGTGGGTACCCTGACTGTTCCCAGCACTGACTATGACATCACCTATCCTGCCGACGCTACGAGTCATGGTCAGAAGACCATCACCATCACGGCACAGCACAACTTCACGGGAACCGTCACAAAAGACTACACCATCTCACCGAAGCCTGTGACCAGTGATATGATTATCCTTAGTAACAGTAATCTGGAATATACCGGTTCGCTCCTCAAACCAACAGTCACCGTGAAAGATGGCGAAAATACCCTAACAGAAGGAGCCACAGAAGACTATACCTTGGTAAATGTCGGTGCGGTGAATGTAGGAACCTATTCTGTATCTATCACTGGACAAGGGAACTATGGAGGACAGGCCTCGAAGGAGTATAATATCATTGCCACCGGTTCCGCAGGCTTTACCATTGACAACATCAGCGATGTGACGTATAATGGTACGAACCAGGAGCCCACCGTCGTTGTCAGGGATGCCAACAATCCAGATGTCGTGTTGACAAAAGACACCCACTATACCATTAATTTCACCAACAACACGAATGTTGGTACGGCATCAGCCAATGTGACGGGTATCGGTAACTATCAGGGTACTGCCACCAAGACGTTCAAGATCAATCCGAAGACCCTGACAGCGGATATGGTACAGGTGACGGGGTACACGCTCACGACAGGTGACGGATTCATCTATAACGGTGCCATACAGAAACCTGCTGTCACGGTGGCTGACGGCAGTGCAATGACTGCTGACGACTATGTGGTGGTAAACAATGGCGGACTGAACGTGAATGAGACTTCGTCACCTTATGAGATAACCATCACGGGAAGTAACAACTATACAGGAACAGTTACCAAGACATTCAACATCCAGCCGCTGAGTATTGAGGATGCCGCCATCACCCTGTACCAGTTGCCAGACAAGGCGTACGACGGTACGGAGAAGAAACCTGGTGTGCGCGAGGTAGTGACTGCAGCCAATATCGTCGTGCCTACGGTGGGCTATGACGTGGCCTATGGCAATAACATCAACGCAGGTACGGCAACGGTTACCGTCACAGGTAAGAACAACTTCACGGGTACTGCCTCTACCACCTTCGAGATTGAGAAGAAGGCTGTCAACAGCAGCATGATCACACTCAGTCAGGAGAACTTCAACTATACGGGTGAACTGCAGAAGCCTACGGTGACTGTCAGTGACAAGAACGGTGACACTGAGCGTATCACTGCCGATGACTATACACTCACGAACGACGGTGGTATAGAGGTAGGCAACTACAAGGTGAAGATTGTCGGCAAGCGCAACTACAAGGGTGAGGCCGAGAAGCAGTACAGTATCTGGGAGAAGGATGCTGTCATCAACCACTTCACGATTACGTTGGGAGAAGCCAGTGTGGAGTATGACGGAACGGAGAAGAAACCCTCTGTTACCGTGAAGGACGGCGACAAGAAACTGGAGGCTGAGACTGACTATACCGTTGTGTTCAGTGATAATACGAATGCAGGTACGGCAACAGTCACTGTCACAGGTAAAGGTAACTATACCGGTACACGCAATACAACCTTCGAGATTACCAAGAAGCCTTTGACGGCTGCAATGATTACCGTTTCCGGCTATACGACAGCTGACGGCTTCATTTATAATGGCAAGAACCAGACTCCTACGGTAGTAGTGAGAGACGGAACAGCCCTGAAGGCGAGTGACTATGTCATCACGAACAACGGTGGTGTGAACCAAGGTACTTATCATGCCATCATAACAGCGACGGGCAACTACAGCGGAGAGTTCGACTATCCGTATGTTATCGCCAAAAGGAGTATTGAGGGGGCTAAGGTGACGCTCTACGAACTGGAGAGCTATGTCTATGACGGCAAAGCCAAGAAACCTGGTGTGAAGGAGGTTGCCTTCGGTGAAGATGTGATACCGACGGCTGGCTATGCGGTGGCTTACTCGAATAACACGGATGCCGGTACGGCTAGCGTCACCGTTACAGGACAAGGCAACTACACGGGTACGCTGACGACGGAATTCACCATTGAGCGCCAGTCACTGGCGGCTGATATGATTATTCTCAGCAATGAGGAGTATGTCTATAACGGTGCCACTCAGAAACCCGTCGTCGTCCTGATGAACGGTGGTACGGAAATGGTACTGGATACCGACTACACACTGACCAACGAGGGAGGTGTCTCTGTAGGCGTGTATGATGTCATTGCCAACGGTAAGGGCAATTACAACGGTATGGCTACCAAACAGTTCTGCATCATCTCAAAGGGTATCGGCTCGTTCGATGTAACGCTGAGTACAGAACAGGTGGTCTATACGGGTAGTGAGCATCGTCCTACCGTCACCGTGAAAGACGGTGATAAGACGTTGACACCAGGAAGCGAGTTTTCTGTCAGCTATACGGATAATACGAATGCAGGTACGGCCACAGTGACGATTACCGGTCAGGGCGAGTATAGCGGTACGACGACGAAGACCTTCATCATCAAGCCGAAACCTCTCACAGAGGATATGGTCTTCTTGAGCAGTACGTCATATACCTATAACACACTGCAACAGAAGCCTACTGTCACTGTCAGCGACCAGTCCTTCCTCACTGCCAATGACTATACCCTGACAAATGACGGTGGTATTAATCATGGCGACTATGATGTGGTAGTGATTGGTAGGAACAACTATACGGGTGTAATTACCAAGCAGTTTACCATCAAGCCATTGAGTATCGAGACTGCGAAAGTGGTGCTCTACGAGATGGCAAGCTATGTCTATGACGGAACGGCAAAGAATCCTGGTGTTCGCGAGGTAGCGATTAGTTCGACGATTGTTCCTACCAGCAGTTATACCGTCGAGATATCTCCCAACGTCAATGTGGGTACAGTCACTGTTACCGTGACTGGTAAGGAGAACTTCACGGGTACGGCTTCAACGACCTTCGAGATTACCCCCAAGCCGATCACGGACAATATGGTGATTCTAAGCGAAGAGGTGTTCTATTATAACGGAGAACTGCAACGGCCTGACGTTGAGGTGAAGGACGGCGAGAATACACTGGTAGAAGAGACGGACTACACCATCGTCAATGAAGGTGGTACGGAAGTAGGCAGCTATGAGGTGAAGGTCACTGGTCTGGGCAACTATACCAGTGAGGTCATCAAGACGTATGTGATAGAGCGTTCAGACTTCTCTGTCGATATCACAGCTACCGACGAGGAACAGAAAGAGTTCGCCGTCTCGCTCATTGTCTCACTGATTGACGAGGAAAACAACAATATCAGGGTTAAAGGTGTCAAGATTCCAGAGTCTGAGAAGGACAAGGAGATTGATCTTACCATACCTGCTAACTGCACCGTTGATGAAGTGACCTATACTATCACCGAAATTGCCGCCTACGCCTTTGAGGATGCAGAGCATCTGCAGAACCTCTATCTGCCTGATACGGAAGAGACCCTCACTATCGGCGACAATGCCATTCCCGCAACAACGACGATACATACGTCGCTGGCACTGCTCGACGACTATGCCCTGATGCCGTCGTTGGGTGCTAACTTCAGAAACGACAAGGTGATGACGACGGTAAAGGCCAAGAACCAATACTGGACCTTCTCGAGTGGCGTAGATGTCTACGTTCCTGAGAACATAACCGTCTTCACCGTTCAGGAACGTACCACCACGACAGTAGCCATCGTAGAACTGACGTCAACAGAACTGAATGTCAACGGCGTCAGCGTCATCAAGTCCAATAACGGCGTCCTCTTGTCTGGCAACAGTGACACCTCATACGATATCGTGGCTTGTCCACGACGGATGAGCAGTGGTACGTTCATCAGTACGGACGACCATAAGGACTATGGTGAGGAGAACTGTCTGGAGCCAGTCATTGAGGCTACACACTACGAGAATGACTACTATATCCTGAAAGATAATAAGTTCTGCAGCATCAAACTGGAAGACGAAGCGGTGAAAGTGCCTGCCGGTAAGGCGGTGCTGCATCTGCCTGCCGTCGCTCAGGGAAGAAGCTATAGCACCGTCCTGGATGTCATCAATGAGGGAACGACGAGTGTAAGTGAAGAGGTAAAAGTGAATAGTGAAAAATTTGCTACCGCCGATTGGTACGACCTGAACGGTCGCAAGATAGAGGGACGTCCTGTAAAGAAGGGCGTGTATATCGTGAATGGTAAAAAGGTCGTGATTAAATGAGAGGCAGACTGACCATATTACTCGTTGTGTTACTAACCTCTTGGGGAAAGGTGACAGCGCAGGGACAAAGCGAAGTGTTTCGTCCCCACTGGTACCTGTTGCCTCAAGTTGGCGTCAACTGGGTGGAGGGCGAAGCAAGTTTCAGCAAACAGCTCTCCCCTGCTGCCGCCTTGTATGGAGGCTACCAGATGACACCTCTTTGGGGTGTACGGGCTGGTATCTCCGGCTGGGAAGCGCACAACTGGCAGGCACATCCCAAGGCTAAATATAAATGGAACTACATACAGCCTCAGGTCGATGTTACCCTCTCTTTGTCGAACCTGTTGAGTAGTAGGAAACCTCGCAGGCGACTGAACGCTTATGTCTTCTTAGGTGTAGGGATGGCTTTCGCCTTCAATAACGATGAGGCAAATAAACTGCATGAGGAAGGTGGTAACTTTGAGAAACTATGGACAGGCAGTAAGAGTATGTTTGCCGCACGTGGTGGTGTCGGTGCTGATTACCGACTCTCCAACCGTCTGTCAATAAGTGTGGAGGCGGTAGCGAATATGCTGCCAGAAGACTTCAACTCGAAGATTGGTAAAGGAAAGGGCATTGACTGGCAGATAGGACTGATGGCCGGTGTGAAGATTGCATTGGGAAAGACCAGCAGACTCATCGTCGTAGAAGAGCCTCAGCCTATCGAGCAACAACCAGAAGCAACCCCCATCGTGACTGAACCAGTGGTGGAGACACCTGTTGTCGCTGATACCATCCAAGAGACTCCCCCACCCGTTGAGGAGAAGAAAGAGTCAGCGACACCTACAGAAGTATTCTTCTGCATCAACCAATATCGTATTCTGCAACCTCAACGTCAACAACTGAATCCGCTCATCGACTATCTGAAAGCACATCCTGAAACGATAGTAGACATAAAAGGTTACGCTGACAGGAATACAGGTACGAGGAAGATAAACAAAAGCATCTCCTGGCTACGGGCACGAGCGGTAAGTAACTATCTCCTAGAGAATGGCATCCCCTATGAACGGATGACCATCCAAGGACTAGGTGACGAGATACAGCCTAAACAGAGAAATAAAGACAACAGATTGGTCATTTGTATTGTGAACGAATAAATATATGTATTATGAATAATAAAACACTCCTTAAAGTGCTTTTCCCAGCTCTTCTGCTGATGATGGCATGTAGTGACTATCAGGACGACATCAACAGACAAGGTGAACGACTTGACTCACTGGAAAACGACCTGAATGGTATTGTCAAACAGTTGCAGTCACTGGTTTTTGTCCCAGAGTATAGTAACGGCTTCATCCGCGTGGACGGAACAACACCGATGACATTACGCTATCGGGTGGAACCGAAGAAACTTGCCACGGCACTGGCGACCAATAGTCAACAACTGCGATTCGACAGCAAGACAAATGCTTCGAGTCCCTCGCTGAGCATCTCTAATGTGCAGGGAGACGCCACAGCAGGTGTGATAACAATGACGGCGACACCCAGTAGTGGCTTCGAGTATGACGGCGACTATGCCTTCGCCCTTGTCTTCAGCGACGGCATATTGTCCTTTACCAGTACCTATACGCCAGTCTTCGTTGTGACTCATCCTACTGCTGTAGACATCACGTGTGCAAACATGACAGACCTCACCCAACAGCAAATGGTAGGCACTTCTGTGCAGTTACTGGCCAGTTTCACTCCCATCTACACAACAGAAACCAATGTGACGTGGAGTACCAGTGATGAAGCGGTGGCCCTGATAGACGATCATGGCATGGTGACATTCATGAGAAGTGGAACGGTGAATATTACTGTGGCATCTGTCGATAATTCTGAAATAACCCATAGCATTACTATCAAGGTGACTGGTGATGACTTCCCTGTGGATCCCAGCGAAAATACAGGACAAAACGAAGCAGAATAGCATGGCCAAACCGATAATGTAAAATATTTTCGGCATTTCAAAAGAAACTATTAAACATATACCAAGTACCTCATAAT
This sequence comes from uncultured Prevotellaceae bacterium, assembly GCA_900316645.1. GTDB lineage: Bacteria > Bacteroidota > Bacteroidia > Bacteroidales > Bacteroidaceae > Prevotella. Next base: position 18,319 of record ONDP01000015.1, on the reverse strand, counting down.
ATTGACTCGAGTCAATTCGTGATTTGGCTCGAGCCAATTCGTCTTTTGACTCGAGTCAAATGATTAAGTGAATCTAGACCCTGAATTGCACTTTGAGAAAATTGTCAAGAATTACGACCTATTATGCCGGCTTCACGCTGGACCGCAGGTTGACGAAGCGCGGCGAAAATGGCGGTCTGGTAATCACGGTACGTAAAGATGCGAAACTCCACCTCAGCAATGGCACACTGAAAGGCGGCTGGGGCGGTGCGCCGAATTCTTCGACGACTTCGACTTCACTACCCTTCCCTAAGCAAAATTAGCATTTTGCAAGCACCTCTATAAAATAATAGGGAATTTTCTTGGTCATTTCAAGAATTTTCCCTATTTTTGCATTAACAAAGTAACAAAATGTTAGTTTAACAAATAAAAAACCTTAAAACTATGAACGTAGAGAAGATTATGCAGGACCTGGAGAAGAAGCATCCAGGTGAGGCTGAATACCTGCAAGCCGTACGCGAAGTATTGGAATCCATCAAGGACGTGTACAACCAACATCCTGAGTTTGAGAAAGCCAAGATAGTGGAGCGTATCGTGGAACCCGAGCGCATCATTACTTTCCGTGTGCCTTGGGTTGACGATAAAGGTGAGGTACAGGTGAACATCGGCTATCGCGTGCAGTTCAACAGTGCTATCGGTCCGTATAAGGGCGGTCTGCGTTTCCACGCATCTGTCAACCTCAGTATCCTGAAGTTCTTGGGCTTCGAACAGACTTTCAAGAATGCGCTGACCACACTGCCTATGGGTGGTGGCAAGGGCGGTAGCGACTTCTCACCACGCGGCAAGAGCGATGCGGAGATTATGCGTTTCTGCCAAGCTTTCATGTGGGAACTCTATAAGGTGATTGGTCCCGATGTGGATGTACCTGCCGGTGACATCGGTGTCGGTGGTCGTGAGATAGGCTATCTGTTCGGTATGTACAAAAAGCTCACAAGCGAATTCCATAGTGCCACACTGACGGGTAAGGGTATTGAATGGGGCGGCAGCATCCTACGTCCTGAGGCAACAGGTTATGGCGCCCTCTATTTCGTTCATCAGATGTTGCAGACCCATGGACATGACATAAAAGGTAAGACGGTGGCGCTTTCCGGTTTCGGTAATGTGGCATGGGGAGCAGCCAAGAAGGCTACAGAACTGGGAGCAAAGGTGATTACCATTTCAGGACCCGACGGCTATATCTACGACCCAGCAGGACTGGATGCTGAGAAGATTGACTATCTGTTGGAGCTGCGTGCCTCGGGCAACGACATCTGTCAGCCCTACGCTGATGAATTCCCTGGCAGCCAGTTCTTCAAGGACAAGAAGCCCTGGGAACAGAAAGCCGACATCTATCTGCCCTGTGCAACCCAGAACGAACTGAATGGTGACGATGCCGACCTCATATTGGCCAACAAACCTATCTGCGTGGCAGAGGTCAGCAACATGGGATGTACGGCAGAAGCCGTCAACAAATTCATTGCTGCCGGTCAGCTCTTTGCTCCCGGCAAGGCCGTCAATGCCGGTGGTGTGGCTACCTCAGGATTGGAGATGACACAGAACTCCATGCGCATCGCCTGGACTGGCGAGGAGGTTGACCAGAAGTTGCACCACATCATGTCAGGTATCCATGAACAGTGTGTGAAATACGGTAAAGAGGGCAATTACATCAACTACGTCAAGGGCGCCAATGTTGCCGGCTTCATGAAAGTAGCCAAAGCCATGCTTGCCCAAGGCATCGTATGAAGAATGTTTAAAAGATTATTAATCTGCATCATAAGTCTGTGCATGTCTACAATTGGACATGCACAGATAAATGGAAAATTGTTTTCAACAGGAAAGCTTTCCTGTAGTGATGTTACCTGTGTCACTCAAGACGGATATGGATATATTTGGATTGGAACGACTTATGGTCTTGACAGATTTGACGGGTATCGTTTTTATAACTATAGATACAGTAGCAGTGATTCTACCAGTATCCCGCAAAATGAAATATGCACATTGCTCTGCGACAGCCAAGGTCGATTATGGGTAGGGACTGGTAAAGGATTGGCCAGATATGATTTCAAACGTAATGCATTTGTCAATATTCATTTCCCAAGGAATCTTTATCCACGAGTTAACAGTATCATCGAAACTAAAAAAGGAGACTTTTATATCGGCACAGCAGGCATGGGTATCTTTTATATCAAGAAAGGTACTGATACAATGATTGAGGAAAAGAGTTTCTTTAACTTGGTTCAAGATAATTTCCTAAGCCGTCTTTACGAAGATAAACAAGGAAGTATCTGGTGTAAAAGTCGTGGCAATGAATTATATCAATTCACCGTAAAAGGTGGCAAAGCCACTCAAGTAAGAAAGCACCTCCCAGTAGATGGAGCTGTCCAAGAAATAATGACTGACGCAGATGGGAAACTTCTTACTGTTTACTCTAAGAGAATCATGTTCTTTGACAACAAAGACAAGAACTGGAAAGACGCAGGATTTATTTTGGAGTCTATAACGAAAGAGGCAGACATTCGTCATGCCTTAATAACCCATAGCGGTGACTTTTATATTGGAACATCCGGACATGGTGTTTTCGTTTTCCCTAAAGGACAGAAGACTTCACGTGTCGTTAACTTTAGGGACAAGCTTTTTCAACTCTCGGAATCCACGACATCTGCACTGGCAGAAGATCGTTTTGGAAATTTGTGGATAGGCTGCTTCCTTAAGGGAGTCGCCCTACTCAGTAAGCAGCAAACAGCTTTTCATGCCTGGACATTCTCTCCAACAGATACCTCACTAAACAATTCTCAGATATCTTCTGTGGCTCAGGCTGATAACAACGGATTATGGTGTAGCGTCTGGTATCAAGGACTCTATTTATTTGATTCTGACGGTAAAGTTGCTGCTCATCCCAACACACCCCATGGAACAAGCCTGATTTATCGAGGCAACGATGGATCCTATTGGATTGGGGCAGAAAACGGTTTTTTTAAATTTGATCCCCAAAGCGGCAACACACGTCAGGTATTCAAGTCATCAGAATGGCTCAATTCTGCCTGCGATGCTGGGCAATGGCTGTTTGTTTCGGAATTCGGCCAAGGTTTTATAAGATATGACAAACAGACTGGCGAGATTAAACGTTATTACACCCGTATGCCTGGCGATGGAGGTCACCTATGTAACAACTGGGTATATACCATGCTGATTGACAGGCAGGGATATATGTGGATTTCAACTGCTCGTGGACTATCGTGTCTGAATCTTGCCGATGACAATTTCAGGAGTCTCGGTTGGGAAGTTCTTTTGGATAGTATAGCTTGTGGTCCCATGTGCATTGACTCTAAGAACAATGTCATTATTGGGACAAATGCCGGCATCTTCATATATGACCGCAAACAAAACAAAGCATTTCCTCTACCCCATGGAGAAGCTTTAACTGATACGAGAATCTGCGGTATCCAATGTGACGAAGAAGACAATCTATGGATAAGTACTCCTATAGGCATCTGGCAGTATGAGGCAAAGACCAAGAAAACAATTGCCTACAATTCGGGGAACGGACAAGTCACAGGAGAGTATCTGAATGGCATCAGCATTCGTACCAAAAGCGGAATGATTGCCTTTGGTATCAGTAATGGCCTTACAACGTTCTATCCTAAAGAAATAAAGAACATCCATCACGAAATAGGTACCGTTCATATCACAGATATAAATATTAACGGCCAATGGGTTTCGCCAGAACAAGAATATATCACCGTCCCTTATGACGAAAACAACTTCTCAATCAGTGCATCACTGTTCGACTTTATGTGGGCAGAAGACATTAGCTATGAATATCGTATCAACGGAGGAGAATGGCAAGGTAATATCACAGACACAAATACTTTCCCGTTCAACCGTGTGCGACCTGGTAAATATATAATAGATGTACGCGCGAAGTTCGGCAACCACTACTCAACAGAGTATGCCACCGTGACAATTAAAGTAGAGAATCCTTGGTATGGCAGTCCTTGGGCCTATTTATGTTACGCCATACTATTGGGAACTGTCATCATCGCAATTTTCCGTTATTACACACGCATGAAGCGGATGGAACTCAATGACGAAAAGATGAAGTTCTTGATGAATACGACTCATGATATTCGCTCTCCGCTAACGCTCATCATGGGACCTTTAGCAAAACTCAAGGATGCTGTTAAGGATAATAATTGTCTTACATACATTGAAACTATAGATCGCAATGCACAAAGGTTACTGCTCCTGGTTAACCAGATTCTTGATGAGCGGAAACTCGACAAGAACCAGATGCATTTGCATTGCAGAGAGACCAACATGGTCGGTTTCATAAGTAACATTTGCAAACTCTACCAATACACGGCCAATCAGAGAAACATCACGTTTAGTATCGAGCATGAAAGTGACTATCTGATTGCATGGATTGACCGTACTCAATTCGACAAAGTTATTTCCAATCTGCTTTCCAACGCTTTCAAATACACCTATGACGGTGGTGAAATAAAAATAAAACTCAAGGAAACCAGCCAGAATTTGGAAATCGAAATTATAGATAATGGAATTGGCATAAAAAACAGTGAGATCAATCATCTCTTCGACCGTTTTTATCAAGGCAAAAACAATTTAGGAATAGGAATGCAAGGAACAGGAATCGGTCTGAACTTAAGTCGCTCTATCGTGGAATTACATGGTGGAAAGATTAAGGCACGACATAGAACAGATGGCCAACAAGGAACATCGTTCGTTGTCACTATTCCTTTAGGCAACAAGCATCTTAAGCCTTCTGAGCTACTAATTGACACCCCTGGCAGACAAGTAATCTCTGAAAGCAAAGGGAATCAGACCTTCAGAGAATTCTGCATCCTTATCGCAGATGACGATGTGGAGATAGCGGATTATATCATGGGAGAGCTAGGTGGTAAATACAAGTTCACACACTGCCTAAATGGCAAAGAAGCATTGAAGGAACTGCTGACTCATACATATCATCTTGTCATCAGTGATGTTATGATGCCCGAGATGGATGGTATTGCGCTTCTCAAACAAATAAAAAGCAATCCGAACACCATTGACTTACCCGTCATTCTATTAACCTCCAAGGCGGAGATTAGTGACAAACTTGAAGGGCTCAAAAAAGGTGCCGACGCCTATATTGCTAAACCATTTAACATGGAAGAACTCCATATTCAGATAGACAATCTTATCAATAATGTGCGTCGTCTTCGTGGAAAGTTCAGCGGGGCCTCTTCACAGGCTAAACGCGTAGAGAACATTGAAGTCGTAAGCAATAACGATGCGCTGATGGAACGCATCATGAAATCCGTCAATGCCAACATGTCGAATCCTGACTACAACGTAGACGCATTGGCTGCAGATATTGGTATGAGTAGGGCTCAATTGCATCGAAAAATGAAGGAAATGACTGGGATTTCGACTGGTAAATTCATTCGCAACATTCGAATGGAACAGGCTGCGCGTCTTATCAAAGAGGAGAAAATTAACATCAGCCAAGTAGCATATAGTGTCGGGTTCAGTGATCAGACTCACTTCTCCACAGTATTTAAATCTTACTTTGGTAAGACACCTTCGAATTACGCTGAAGATAATAACCAATAGTCCTGGGACTTTGCCAAATGTATCATGCACTTTGTTACTTGTTGCAAAGTGCATGTTTTTTTTGTATTGAAACATTTCTTAATCCTTATGCGACATTTTCCCATACGTCGTATAAAATATGTTTAATACTTTTGCAGCCAGAGACTATGCACATTTTATTAATCAGTTAAACAACTAACAATTAACAATGAGAAAAAAACTATTTCTTCTACTACCAATGCTTTGGCTATGTGTAGTGGGAACGTATGCACAAAACGTGCTGCGCGGCATTGTGATTTCTGCGACTGATGACGAACCAATCATTGGAGCCTCTGTCGTTGAAAAGGGCACATCTAACGGAACTGTTACCGACATGGACGGTAGGTTCCAACTCTCAGTGAAAGGGAAAGCCACTCTTGTGGTATCCTACATTGGCTTTACTACTCAGGAAGTAACTCCTACGGGAAACGGCGAAATCAAAGTCGTTCTCTCAGAAGATGCCAACTTGCTGGATGACGTAGTAGTGGTTGGTTATGGCACCATGAGGAAGAGCGACTTGACAGGAGCTGTTTCAAGAGCCAACATCCAAGCATTCGAGAAATCAACCAACACCAACCTGCTACAGTCATTGCAAGGTACTGTCCCTGGTCTGAACATAGGTCAGGCTAACGCTGCCGGTGCAGACCCCATCATGTCTATTCGTGGTGCAAATACCATTTCTGGTAATGCCAACGTATTAATTATTCTTGATGGTATTATCTATACAGGTAGCATTTCAAGTATCAACCCTGCAGATATCGAGAGTGTTGACGTACTGAAGGACGCTTCAGCTACTGCAGTTTATGGTGCACAGGCTGCTAATGGTGTATTGCTGATTACTACTAAGAAAGGTGCTAAGGGTAAGGCAAAGGTTACCTTCTCTACTAGCTACAGTATTCAGACACCTACACACAAGTTGCACACCATGAATCGCGACGAAATGCTGCGATTCGACAACGAATGTCTGTGGCAGTACTCTAAAACCGAGGCTTCTGGTTATAGAGAGCAAGATCCAAACTTCAAACTTTCTGAGCGTATGCCAGATGCCTGGATGACAGACGAGCAAGGTAATATCATCCCTGGCGATTACAACTGGTGGGACGACTTCACACGTAACGGTTCTATATGGGAAAACAAACTGAGCATCTCAGGTGGAAGTGACGCTATGTCATACCTCATCTCTTTGGGCAATACCCAGCAAAAAAACTATCTTCTCAACGATGACTACAGTCGTAACTCTATTCGTGTAAACCTCGACATTCAGCCAGTAAAGTGGTTGAAGGCTGGTGTACAGGCTTTCGGCTCATTTGAGAAGCGTGATGGTCAGGAGACTTACCTGCCCTTCTTAATTGAGTGCAGTCCACTCACAAAGCCATACGACGACGAAGGCAACATGAACCACTATCCCGCTCACGATGCACGTGAGAATCCTTTCCACGGATCATTGGTTGATGACTACGATCGCAACAACTCATTCTTTGCAAATCTCTATGCAGAGGTTCAACTGCCGCTGAAGGGACTTACCTATCGCATCAACTTCGGTAACAACTACCGTATCGGTGAGCACAACTATGCCAGTGAGTTTGCTGAGAACAGTAAGGGTCAGGCATATAAGCACCACTCTACCTATTATGATTATACGCTTGATAACATTCTGAACTACAACAATACTTTCGACAAGCACACCGTAGGTGCCACATTGGTTTATGGTGCATCACGCCGTAAGTACAGTTACACAGCCGCTGATGCAAAACTCTTTCCAAGAATGACGCTTGGCTACAATTCATTGGAGCTGGCTGAGATTCAGACTACTAATTCTGACGCCTGGAAAGAAACGTTGCTCTATCAGATGGCTCGTGTCAACTATTCTTATGATGGACGCTACATGATTACTGCGACTGTACGTCGAGATGGTTTCTCTGGCTTCGCTGCCAACAACAAGTCGGCCGTATTCCCCTCTGTAGCTCTCGGTTGGGTGCTCACCAATGAGAAATGGTTCAAAGTTCCACATATTGACTATTTGAAATTACGCGCTGGTTATGGTGTCAGCGGTAACCAGACATCCCGCTATTCTTCATTGGCAAGAGTAAACTCTTCTATTGGCTATGTCTTCGGTGACGGCCAGCCAGGTTCTATGCGTCAGGAACTTGCCTCCATGCAGAACTCTGACTTGAAATGGGAGAAAACTTCCGGTTTTAACTTCGGTCTTGATTTCGCATTGTTCAACAATAGAATCAATGGTAACATCGAGTTCTATACCACCAAGACCAAGGACTTGCTCTATGCTGTATCAATCCCATCGATTACTGGTTTTAACTCCATCATGTCGAATGTGGGTGAAATCAAAAACCACGGTTTCGAGTTGACAATCAATTCGCGTAACATTATCACGAAGGACTTCGAATGGACTTCAATGTTCAACTTGTCAACAAACAGCAATAAGATTACAAAACTGGCTGGTCTCGATACTGACGGCGACGGTAAAGAAGACGACCTCACATCTTCTTCTTTGTTCATCGGAGAACCACTCTCTGCCATCTATGATTACACCATTGACGGCATCTATCAGATAGGTGATGACATCCCCGAAGGCTATCATCCAGGTAACTATCGTATCGTCGACATCAACAACGACGGCGAGATTAACGAGAAAGACCGTAGCATCATCGGTAAGACCGATCCTACTGTACGCATGGGCTTACTGAACAGCTTCAAATACAAAGGTCTGACCTTGAGCTTCTTCCTCAATGCCGTTGTCGGTGGTAGCAAGAGCTATATGGGTAAGAACTCGTATGCTGAACTGGTTAACGATAACACCTTGCGCCATAACCGTCTGACAGAGCAGGTTGACAAATTCTGGACGCCAAGCAATCCTGGTGGAATCTATGCACTCTATAACGCAAACCCAGCCATCAATCCATTCCGTTACGAAAACCGTTCATTCTTGCGTCTGCAGGATATTACATTGTCGTACGACTTGCCACGCAAGTGGATGCAGGCTATTCACATTGAGGGCATCAATGTTTACATGAGCTGCAAGAACTTGCTGACCATCACTGGTTGGAACGGATGGGATCCCGAACCCAACGCAACATATCAGGACATCAACGGTCAGAACCGTGTCACTGGTATGCGCTATGAGGACCGCCCTGTTATGAAGAGTATTACATTTGGTATGAACATTAATCTCTAACCCATAATGAAAAAGTATTTAATTTTATCCATGTTTGCAGCCTTCCTGCTAACTGGATGTAACGAAGATAAGTTCCTGGAAGAAAAACCACTCGACTTCAATTCGGCTTCCAACTCTTACGAAACGGCTGCCGATTATGATGCCGCCATCACTGAACTCTACTTCCTCACCCGAGAAGAGTTCTACACCACTTACGACCGTACAACGGATCTCTCAAAATTCGCTGATATGTGGATTACTGCCGACCCATTGAAGTCTAACGTAGTTGCAGACCTCTCACCATCGGGTGCTATGGCTAAATTCTACTGGGACGAGAACTATAAACTGATTGCCCAGGCCAACACCGTTATCAGCCGTCTGCCTAATTCCTCGAAACTGACAGATGACGAAAAGAAGGTATATGAGGCTAAAGCCCGTTTCTTCCGTGCATTGGCATACCGTACACTGGTGCTGCTCTATGGTGACGTTCCCTTGCAGTTGGAAGAGGTTTCTACTCCAAAAACTGACTTCGTTCGCGAGTCGAAAGACAAGGTGAAAGCTCAAGTAGTAGAAGATTTGGAGTTTGCTGCCGCAAACCTGCCAGAAATCAACACTGTCAAGGATGGTGAAATCAGCAAACCTGCTGCCAATATGCTATTGGCTGAGATGTACCTGGCTACAGGTGACAACGATAAGGCCATCAATGCAGCATCTGCTGTTATCAACAATCCTAATCTCGCCTTGATGAAAAATCGTTTCGGTTCACAGGCGAAAGAGGACGGTGATGTATTCTATGATTTGTTCCGTCCGAACAACCAGAACCGTGCCTCTGGTAATACCGAGGGTATCTGGGTGATTCAGTTTGAGACGAATATAGAAGGTGGTGGTAACAACACCAGCCACTTCTTCTGGAATCCAGGCAGCTTCTGGGGCGAGCGCTTCTTTGCTCCTCAGGTGGATAAGTTCCAGATTATCAAGCCCGATGGCACTAAACTCCAGCTCTTCAATTGGCCTATCGGTGACATGACTGGTGGTCGTGGTATCGGTACACACTATGCTACTAATCACCTCTATAACGAAATCTGGGCCGACGACTTTGACGATATGCGTAACTCTGAGTATAACTGGCCACGCCGTTTCAAGATCCACCGCACCAACGTACTGGATGACAATCCTGAGTTGAAGGCTGCTATGCCTGACGGATACTTCGATCTTGAGAATACCGTATTGCCTGATGGATGGTCTATGGAGACCGGCTTTGCCGGTGGTGTCACTGCTACCACGAAACTTCCAAATCGTTTCATGTGTGGCTATTCCACAAAGATGACAACTCCATTCCATCATCCTGATGCTCAGTATCAGAACAAGGAAACCTATCAGCTTGCTGGAACAGGCGGTAAGACTTACACCGACCAATACTTCTTCCGTTTGGCAGAGGCTTACCTTTTGCGTGCTGAGGCCTACGTAAACAAGGGCGACAAGAACAAGGCTGCCGACGACATCAACGAGCTACACAAGCGTGCTAACGCTAAGCCTTGTACTGCCGACCAGATGAACCTCGACTACATCCTTGATGAGCGCCTCCGCGAGCTCACTTGCGAAGAGAAGCGTCGTCTGACACTGTCACGCGTCGGCAAACTCGCTGAGCGTATTAAGAAGTATAATCCTTATTTCAGTGCTGCCTACAGTGCCGACAACAAGGATTATGACGCTCACTTCGATCTGTTGCCTATTCCTCTGTCAGCCATCCAAGCTAACAAGGATGCCAAACTGGAGCAGAATCCTGGTTATTAAGCAAAAGAGAAGTTAGTTAATAGATAAATTATAATGAGATTTAAGAATTCTCTAAAAAGAATATGGCGCGTAGTGATTACGTGCCATATTCTTCTATTCACGCCCATAAATGGCTCTGCCGACAATCACTTGAGGATTCATGAGCTTCCTGAAGGCTTTGCTCTTTACACTGGTTCTCAGACAGCCACAATCTGCGTATCTCCTCAAGAGGCATTAGTCGTGAAGAAAGCTGCACAGTTATTGGGTAACGACATACGTTGCGTTACTGGCAAGCATCCTCTGCAAGTGACAGTACCGACATCCTCTCCAACTATCATTATCGGCACTCTTGGCTGCAGTCCTCTCATCGATACTGCTGTCAGTGAGGGGCTCGTTCAAGTTGACGGTATCAGAAATGGTTGGGAGCAATTCGTGATTAAGTGTGTTAAGAACCATCTGTATATCATAGGAAGCGACCGCAGGGGAACGGCCTATGGTGTCGTCACACTCTCTGAGGCATTAGGCGTTTCGCCTTGGTACTGGTGGGCTGATGTTCCTGTAAAGAAAAGAAACAAGGTCTATGTCGATGCCGACTATGTATCCAAACAGCCATCAGTCAAGTATCGTGGTATCTTTATCAATGATGAGGACTGGGGACTGAAGCCATGGGCATCCAAGAACTATGAACGTGGTCTGGGTGACATTGGGCCAAAGACTTACGCCAAGGTATGTGAATTGCTACTTCGTCTAAAAGCCAACATGCTGGCTCCTGCCATGCATCCATGCACAGGTGCCTTTTATTCCCATCCGGAGAATAAACTGGTAGCAGATACCTTTGGCATCATCATTACCACGTCGCATTGCGAGCCGTTATTGTTGAACAATGCCGCCAAGAGCGAGTGGGACATTCAGAAAGATGGTGATTGGAACTATATGACTAATGGAGAAAACATCAGAAAAAAATGGGACCAGCGCCTGAGTGAGGCTTCAAAGTATGAGAACATCTATACTGTGGCCATGCGCGGACTCCATGACACCGGACTGAGAGGTGACATCTCCGAGCATCAGCGTGTGACACTATTGGAACAAGTCATCAGCGACCAGCGCAAGCTTCTCGAGAAACACATTGACAAGTCTGCTTCTGAGATTCCACAGATTTTTGTACCATACAAAGAAACTATGGATATCTATGAGAACGGTCTCAACGTGCCCGATGACATCACACTCGTATGGGTGGACGACAATTATGGATATATGAAACGCGTGGCTGCACCAAAGGAGCAAAAAAGGGCAGGGCGCTCAGGAGTCTATTATCACCTGTCGTATCTAGGAGCCCCACACGACTATCTATGGCTGAACACCACCCCGCCTGTCTTGATGTACGAGGAACTCAAAAAAGCCTACGATACAGGAGCCGACAGATACTGGCTGCTGAACGTGGGTGACATTAAACCTATGGAGCTGGGCATACAGACCTTCATGGATATGGCTTGGGACTTCCTTTCATTTGATGAAGACAAGGCATATCGGTATCAGGCACATCTGCTGACCAACCTGTTTGGCAGCATCCATGAAGAGGATTTCCAACTGTTGCTTGATAACTACTATCGTCTTGCTTGGTCAAGAAAGCCTGAATTCATGGGCTATGAATATGAATGGGACAATGCGGCATACAGCGGATTACATGACTCTGATTTCTCGTTTTTCACTGGCACAGCTCAACAACGGTTGACAGACTACCGCCAGACAGCTGAGAAAGCACAGGCTATGATACCCTCAGAAGGTCGTGATGCATATTTCCAACTGGTAGAATTTCCTATCAGTGCCGCCTATCAGATGAATAGGAAGTTCCTTATGGCTCAACTGAACCATGAACAGGCCAACCGTCTGAACGCTGAAGGTGCCAACTGGGCTGCTCTGCAGATGTATATAGCCTATGACAGCATCCAGGCACTCAATAAAAGGTATAACAAGCAATGTCATGGTAAGTGGCAAGGCATCATGACTCTCCCCACTGGCTGGTGTGCGCTATATCAAGAAAAGCCTGCTGTCACCTACAATCCAGAAGAGGGTGTCAAAGAGCCTCAGCTGCAGACAACTCTGAGAAAGCCAATCCACATCGACCTGTCGAATCCAACCTACCAATCAGAAGGTATCAGACTGATAAAAGGAATCGGTTTAGACTGGGTGGCTGTTCAAATGACAAAGCCAACAAATACCATGTGTGATGCGTCGTCTCACATGAGTCCACATGTCACATATTCGTTTGTTCTTGAAGGTAAAGACAGTGTAGAAGTACAATTGTCAACAGTACCTTTCTGGCCACTGTATGATGGACGTGAGAACCGAATAGGAATTTCTATTGATGATGGTAAGCCGCAAGTATTCAACAATCTCTTTGCAGAATACTCACGACTTTGGAAGAATCAAGTGCTAAAGAACGAAGCTTCGTGTCGCTTCCGTTTTGCCATTGATCCCAAGAAGAAAAACCACACCATCACCATCATTACTGGTGATCCTGGCATGATGGTACAACAGATAATGCTGGAATAACAAGAGAAGGCTCCCGATTGGAGCCTTCTTTAATTATTTCCTTCTTGTGACAATCAGAAGTTCATGATTGTTCGGCTCTACTTCTAAGTTATTGACCATAGCGCCTACGCGGATTCTTGCCGTACCGTCCTTCAGTTTCTTATCGGCAAGGATGGTGGCAGTATATCGTACGCCGCTGTTGGGAGCAATACTCTCTACATGCAGGTTGGGCGAGATATACAGGTTCTTGTTGCCTTCCACCTCGTACACTGTCGGCTGCACATCATAGATAGTATGGCGAGTATAGTTCATTATCTCGAACGTAATCTTACACTCCTCACCAGCCTTCAATATGCCATCCTGATCGGCATCTATGAAACGGGCATTACGAATAAGTACAACCTCATGCTTGGCAGCATCCATGCGCTCCAACTGGCTGAGCGATACCGAACCATTGCCGTCGGTATGAGTCTGCGTATTTGAAGCAGAAGGCTTTTCACCATTTGGACCACCGATTCCAATATCAATGCGGTCATCACCACTGTTCGTTGCATCGAAACCACTGTTGTCAGTATGGTGCTGATAGCTGTCCTGCTGATAGTCATATTGACGCTGGCGCTCTTCCATCCGGCGATGATAACCTTCAATCTGCTCCTGACGCCTTTGGTCTGCCTGGGCACCAATAGCGGCACCGACAGCGGCTCCTCCAGCCATTCCAACGACAGTTCCGATGTTGCTTCCGCGCCATCCGCCAGAGATTCCACCGATAGCAGAACCCAGAATAGCACCTAATGTGCCACCTGCATAGGCACCTTCTCCGGTATATGTACCGCAACTGCTCAACAACAGAGCAGCACCTATTGTCCATATTCCAACCTTCTTCATATCGCTTTACGTTTTAAATTGATTACGGTGCAAAGATAATGATTTTCGAGAAATCCACAAGGGGTATTTCCCGAAAATCACATAGGGTTTTCCCTAAAAAACTATCCAACATTAATTTATCATTCCTCGAGGTCACCTCGACTTTATTTGATGCAAAGATAATGATTATTCCTATTATAGGCTTTCCACATTCACAAAATCTATTCTCATAATCACAATTTCCGCAAAAAACTTTGCAAATGTCAAAAATAAATCCTATTTTTGCTCTCGTTATGATATTAAATCTCGCTATTTCATTGCCATTGATAACATGTGCATTGTTCTCAATGCTCATTCTCCTGGAATGGTGCAACCGACAATTGCGCGAACAGCACACGCTATTAGCTTTTATGCTGACAGCTACCCTGCTCTACGTTGGCCATTACATCTACTTCAATCGCGCTGCCGACTTGTTACCGCTATCCGACATCCTCTATGTCTCTGCCAACCTCACCGTCTATCCCCTATACCTGATATATATTATACGATTAACCTCAAAATGGAGAGCCGTTTACTGGTTGATGCTCATACCAGGATTCATAGCTATGCTGGCTACCGGCACAGGCTACATCTTCATGACGGACGAAGAAGATAGGATGTTTGTTCACAACTACCTCTATCATAACTCCCAAACAGGATTGACAGATATGGCACTCTTCCAAGCATATATACGTCAATTCTGCAAACTGGTATTTGCTATCGAGGTGATAGCCACCGTGGTGATAGGAAGCATGATGATTAGACGCTACGATCGTATGGTCGACGAATTCTATGCCGATACCGACGATAAGTCAATGCGCAACATCCAGTCCATCCTCTATCTGGTACTGACCATCGCCGTCCTCTCGTTTGTTGCCAATATCGTCGGACGAGCCCGTTTCACCGACCACGAAATCATTCTGACCACTACGTCCCTCATGTTCTCCGCCTTGCTTTTCGCTATCGGCTATCAGGGACTGCACCGCCACTTCTCTATCATCGATATGAGAACCAACAAGGAACAAGTTTCAAACGATGATTCAGCAGCCTTAAAAGACGCTGTCAACCGCTCGATGACCGAACGCATCATTGCCCTGGTTGAAAATGACAAGATCTATCTGCAGCCCGACTTAAAACTCGACGACGTGGCACAGATGATGCATACCAACCGCACCTATATCTATCAGGCCGTCAATCAACAGATGGGAATATCATTCAACGAGTTTATCAACCGCTACCGCATAGCCCATGCCAAGCGCCTTATGGCCAGCGACCCTACCCTTTCCATGAATGATGTCGCCCTCCATTCAGGCTTTGCCTCCCTCAGCTCCTTTTATCGGAACATGAAGAAGTACAACTAACACAAAATGCATTCAGCAAAAAAGAAGTGGGACACTTGCATCTTGGCAGTGTCCCACTTTCTATCTATCAGTGTAAAAAAGTTATTCAGCCTTTGCTTCCTCAGTAGCAGGAGCTTCCTCAACCTTTGCCTCCTCAACAGCAGGAGCCTCTTCAGCAACGGGAGCCTCAGCCTTAGGAGCTGCAGACTTACGTGAACGACGAGTCTTCTTCTCTGCCTTTGGAGTCTTCAGCATGTTCTCATCGAAGTCAACGAGCTCGATGAATGCCATGTCAGCACCGTCACCAAGACGAGAGCCAAGTTTGATAACGCGTGTATAACCACCGGGGCGGTCACCTACCTTCTGAGCAACAACTCCGAAAAGCTCTTTCAGAGCCTCTTTGTTCTGCAGGTAGCTGAATACTACACGACGTGAATTGGTACTATCGTCTTTTGAGCGTGTGATCAGTGGCTCAACATACTTCTTGAGTGCCTTTGCCTTGGCGAGGGTCGTAGTGATTCTTTTGTGCATGATCAGTGAGATGGCCATGTTGGCAAGCATGGCACGACGATGATCTGCAGTACGGCCCAGATGGTTAAATTTCTTTCCGTGTCTCATTTTTCGTTTTTCTTTAAGCGGACATTACTCTCTGTCCAGTTTATACTTTGCAATATCGGTTCCAAACGACAGATTCAGACTCTCGAGCAAATCATCAAGCTCAGTGAGCGATTTCTTACCGAAGTTGCGGAATTTCAAAAGGTCGGTCTTATTATACTGTACGAGATCACCGAGCGTCTCGACATCGGCAGCCTTCAGACAGTTGAGTGCACGAACTGAGAGGTTCATGTCAACCAACTTAGTCTTGAGCAACTGACGCATATGCAGTACTTCCTCATCAAACTCCTGATTCGTCTCGGTATCGGTGTTCTCGAGAGTAATCTTCTCGTCAGAGAAGAGCATGAAGTGATAGATAAGGATTTTAGCGGCCTCTTTCAAAGCATCTTTCGGGTGAATGGAACCATCCGTCTGAATTTCCAATACGAGCTTGTCGTAGTCGGTCTTCTGCTCGACACGATAGGGCTCCACTGTATACTTCACGTTACGGATTGGGGTGTAGATTGAGTCAATGGCTATCACATTGACATCGGTGCAGAACTCGCGATTCTCATCAGCGGGAACATAGCCACGACCTTTGTTGATAGTCAAATCAATCTGCATCGAAGCTTTGGAATCTAAATGACAAATCACCAAATCGGGATTTAACACTTCAAATCCAGTCAGATACTTGCCAATATCACCGGCTTTAAACTCGGTAGAATTCTCAACGGTGATAGAGACTTTTTCGTTCTCGAATTCTTCCACTACTTGCTTGAACCTAACTTGCTTCAGGTTCAAGATCATGTTGGTCACGTCTTCCTTTACACCAGGTACTGATGAGAACTCATGCTCAACACCGCTAATACGAATGGTGTTGATAGCATAGCCTTCGAGCGATGAAAGAAGAATGCGACGCAGGGCGTTACCAATGGTTACACCGAAGCCAGGCTCAAGAGGACGAAATTCGAACTTGCCGAACTTGTCGTCAGCCTCCAACATTACGACTTTATCAGGTTTTTGAAATGCTAATATCGCCATTAATTTAATGATTATTTAGAGTACAACTCAACGATTAACTGCTCCTTAATATTCTCGGGGATGTCGGCACGCTCGGGCTTGTGCAGGAACTTACCGCTCTTGGTCTGCTCATCCCATTCGAGCCAAGGATACTTGCTATGGGTAGAACCAGCAAGTGATGCCTCGATAACCTCGAGAGACTTTGACTTCTCACGTACGCCAACAACCATGCCGGGCTTTACTGAGAAAGAGGGAATGTTCACAACAGCACCGTCAACAACGATGTGCTTGTGACCTACGAGCTGACGAGCTGCAGCACGTGTTGGGGCAATACCCAAACGGAACACTACATTGTCGAGACGGCTCTCCAAGTTCTGGAGCAGCACCTCACCGGTGATACCGTCAGCCTTGGCTGCCTTTTCAAACATATTACGGAACTGGCGCTCAAGAACACCATAGGTGTACTTGGCCTTCTGCTTCTCTGCCAGCATGACAGCATACTCCGACTGCTTGCGGCGACGGTTATTGCCATGCTGTCCCGGGGGGAAGTTCCTGCGGGACAAAACTTTGTCAGCGCCGAAGATGGCTTCTCCAAAACGGCGTGCAATTTTTGATTTCGGTCCAATATATCTTGCCATAATAAAAAATATAAATTCGTTAAAACGATGTTTCGATATTTCGATGTTTCGAAGTATCGGCGATTAAACTCTACGACGCTTTGGAGGGCGACATCCGTTGTGTGGCAGTGGTGTTGCATCGATAATCTCGATGACCTCAATACCAGCGCCATGGACGGCACGGATAGCTGACTCACGACCATTACCTGGTCCCTTAACATAGGCCTTCACCTTGCGCAGACCCAGGTCGAAAGCAACCTTTGCGCAATCCTCGGCTGCCATCTGAGCTGCATAAGGAGTGTTCTTCTTAGAACCACGGAAACCCATCTTACCAGCAGAAGACCAAGAAATAACCTGACCCTCATCGTTGGCCAAAGTAACGATGATATTGTTAAAAGAACTATGTACGTGAAGCTGTCCAAGGGCATTAACCTTCACGTTTCTCTTCTTTGAAGTGACTGTTTTCTTTGCCATAACTTTAAACTTTAAACCTTAAACTTTAAACTTACTTCGTGGCCTTCTTCTTGTTAGCTACAGTCTTCTTCTTACCCTTGCGTGTACGGGCATTGTTCTTGGTGCTCTGACCACGAACAGGAAGACCGTGGCGATGACGTACACCACGATAGCAACCAATATCCATCAGTCGCTTGATATTCAACTGGATCTCACTGCGGAGATCACCTTCTACTTTGAATTCAGCGCCGATAATTTCACGG
>ONDP01000017.1 GCA_900316645.1 uncultured Prevotellaceae bacterium | reverse complement strand
AACCATCAAGAAAGAAGTAGGACGCTCTAAGGAGCGGTATATCCGTGAACACTTCCGCAAATACACTGATCCAGACCTGCCGCCTGTTTGGAAAACGCTAGAGGTGATTTCGTTGGGTGAACTCTCAAAACTCTTCAACAACTTCAATGATTCGCAACTGAAACATAATGTCGCACATGAGTTTGGGCTGAATCACCACAAGTTCCTTTCCAGCTGGCTGGAAAGTCTGACCTCGCTGCGTAATCATTGTGCCCACCATGCAAGGGTATGGAATCGGGCATACCCTCTGAAGCCAACCACGCCACAAGTAATGCCCAACAAGTGGATTACCAACTTCACATTCAGGGAAGAGTCGCTATATGCCCAACTCTGCTGTATCGCCTATTGGCTGAATGCCATCGACACAAACAACACTTTCGTTGGTGACCTAAAGCTACTGTTGCTTCGGAATCCGTCAATAGATCCTGCCATGATGGGGTTCCCGTCAAATTGGCGACAGGAGCCCATTTGGCAATTATAGAGTATACAGAATGATAAAAGTTCAGCATACCTCATTGCTTTTGACGATAACCTAACTACTTCTTTATTCCTCCCAAAATTGCATTCAGCCCAAAACTGAACATCCTCATATTTCCCCGTCTTGCCTTTTATTTACGCGCTTTCTGCGGTAATCTTCCGAAAATCGCATTCTTTTTGCAGTTTTTTTTCGTAACTTTGCTGAGAAATCAGCGAAGTTACTCCGTCTCGGCATAAAAAATAAACAAGTTTAATTTGTTCTGTTCTCGACTTTTCGTAACTTTGCAAGCGAGTTTTAACCACTATGGATTGTGAAATGAGAATAGGTGCCCATCGTTTTCTTGCCTTTATATTGCTTCTTTTGACGTTCTGTCTGAAGACGTTGGGATGTACCCTTGTGGTAGTGGCAGGTTCTGCCACTGACGATGGACGCCCATTACTTTTCAAGAACAGAGACAGTTCGAATGCCTATATGGTAGAAATGAGAATAGAACAGAACAGCGGTTTCATTTGTTTTAAATCTATAAAGAAAAATCACTGAATACAATATTATACTTATTAATTCAAATAATGAATTGAGTTAACTCGATTTGCCGATTGAGTTAACTCATTTGATCGATCGAGTTAACTCATGGTTTTTGGGGGCTTGAAATGATGGAATTAATTTGTAAAGAAAAATGTAATAATACTTTCGCTCAGGAATAAAAATAAATGTGATTTTATTTTGTATTCTCCTCACTTAATCGCAACTTTGAGACGAGCTCGAAGATACTTTCGTTCAAAAGAACAAAAGAAAAACAGGTTTTCCTTTGGTTCTTTGCTCACTTAATCGTATCTTTGCAGCAAAATTAAGATAAAGGAACATGAAATATTATAGTACCAATGGGAATGCGCCCATCGCCAACCTGCAGAAAGCAGTAGTCAAGGGACTTGCAGAAGATCGCGGACTCTATATGCCCGAACGTATCAAGCAGTTGCCTAAGGAATTCTTTGACACCATAGAGACCAAGACATTCCAAGAGATTGCCTATACCGTTGCCGACGCCTTCTTTGGCGAGGATGTCGAAGCGGAAGCCCTCAAGAAAATCGTTTATGACACACTGTCGTTCGATTGTCCTGTGGTGAAAGTCAAAGACAACATCTACACACTGGAGCTATTCCACGGCCCCACCCTGGCATTCAAGGACGTAGGTGCCCGCTTCATGGCACGACTACTGCAATACTTCATTCGCCAAGACAATCACGAATTGGTGAATGTGCTGGTAGCTACCTCTGGCGACACCGGTTCAGCTGTAGCCAACGGATTCCTTGGTGTGGACGGCATCCACGTCTATGTGCTCTATCCTAAAGGTAAGGTAAGCAAGATTCAGGAAAGTCAGTTTACCACACTCGGCAAGAATATCACTGCTATTGAGGTGGACGGTGTCTTCGACGACTGCCAGGCTTTAGTAAAGTCGGCCTTCATGGATGAGGAACTGAACCAACACATGAAACTGACATCAGCCAACAGCATCAATGTGGCCCGATTCCTGCCTCAGGCTTTCTACTATTTCAATGCCTACGCACGCATGAAGGCACTTGGCAAGGCTGACAACCTCGTCATGTGTGTGCCATCTGGTAATTTCGGAAACATCTGTTCTGCCCTGTTCGGACACGAGATGGGACTGCCTATCAAGCGTTTCATTGCTGCAAACAATGCCAACGATATTTTCTATAAATATCTGCAGACAGGCAAATATGAACCAAAGGCTTCTGTCCAGACACTGGCTAATGCGATGGATGTGGGCGATCCCTCTAACTTCGCACGTATCTACGACCTATATGGCAAGAGCCACGAACGCATCAGCAGTCTGATTAGCGGTGCTACCTATACAGACGATCAGATTCGTGAAACCATGCGCCAGTGCTATGCCGAGACAGGCTACATCCTTGACCCACACGGTGCCTGTGGCTATCGTGCCTTACAGGAAGGACTGAAAGAAGGTGAGTTCGGTGTGTTCTGCGAGACAGCCCACCCTGCCAAGTTCAAGGAGACTGTGGACAGCATCATCGGTGGCGACGTTGAGATACCTGAACGCCTTGCCGCTTTCATGAGAGGTCAGAAACAAAGTGTAGAACTCAGCAAGAACTTCGAAGACTTCAAGGCATTCCTCCTGTCAAGATAATAACTCCCCTCTCAGAAGGAGAGGGGTTGGGGGTGAGGCTTTTCACCTAACGGTCATGTGGAAGCAGCCCTGCTTCACTTCATATTTGATATAGCAACGACCTTGCTCACGCATATCACGCAGAACCTCGCATAACACCCACTTTAACGTGTCGTCGCGAACAGGCTGAGTTACAGCATGATACCGATTGTAGCAAATATCAAAAGTAGTGCCGAAGAGATGACAGCTACGCTCAGTAGCATTGCCATTTCTTCGGCGCAATTTTACTACGTCAGACTCGGAACGGAGCACACTGGTGACAATCAGCTGATTGAAGGGAACACCCTTCACATACAGACTATCGTAGAACGCTTTTCCGATATCCTCCAGCAGTATTGCGGCACGAGGCACCAGATAAGGAATCGAACTATATAGCGGATCAACATGATAATAAGGATTGGCGCCGACAAAGACCAATTCCTTCTTACGCTTCTCTGCATCCTCACGGTTCTTGACAGGACGGACACCCCAACGCTCAGCTGCCACAATCTGTACTGCCTGACTGTCAGGGAATGTAGCCTTGTAATTCTGTACACCACGGATGCGATGCTTCTTGACAGGCTTCTTGACAACAGGCGAAGGAGTGGCAACCGCCTGGCTGACATCCTCATCAGGCTGTGGACTCTCAGCTACGAGAGCCTGTTCGTTACGAAGGGTGGAAACCTCAGGAAAAATTGCTTTTATAAGGGCAAGAATTAGCACTACTATGCCAAATCCAAGCAAGAATTTGTTCTTTGTTATCTTCATTTGGCTGCGAAGGTACACATTTTCTGGCAAAAAAAGCACATAATTTGCAAAAAAGATGTAACTTTGCAATCTAATTAGTAATTATTGCGATTTTGATAGAGAAACATTTCGTATTAGAGGATATTGACCCCGTGGTTTTCTATGGTACGGGGAATGCCCATTTGCAGATGATGCGTGCGTTGTACCCGAAACTGCGTATAGTTGCACGAGATAACGTCATCCGCATATTGGGTGACGAGGAGCAGATGGCCTCTTTCGAAGAGAGTGCTGAGAAAATACGTCAGCACGTATTGCGATTTAATTCGCTGAAGGAGGAAGACATATTGGATATCATCAAGGGGCATCGCACCAAGGACGAAGTGCCGGAGGGCGTAGTATGCTACTCCATGTCGGGGCGCGCCATCAAAGCTCGTTCGGAGAATCAGCAGAAACTCATTGATGCCTATGAGCAAAACGACATGATATTTGCCGTGGGGCCAGCAGGAACGGGTAAGACATACCTTTCGATAGCCCTGGCAGTAAAGGCGCTGAAAGAAAAAACAGCCAAGAAAATCATCCTGTCACGACCTGCTGTGGAGGCTGGTGAGAAACTGGGGTTCTTGCCTGGCGATATGAAGGACAAGATAGACCCCTATCTGCAACCACTCTATGACGCACTGGAAGACATGCTGCCTCAGGTGAAGTTGCAGGACATGATGGAGAAGCACGTCATACAGATAGCCCCACTCGCCTTCATGCGAGGACGTACCCTGAGCGACGCTGTAGTCATTCTTGACGAGGCGCAGAACACGACACCCCAGCAAATCAGGATGTTTCTGACGCGTATGGGATGGAATACAAAGATGATTATCACAGGCGATATGACGCAGATAGACCTGCCACGCGAACAGAGAAGCGGACTGGTGGAAGCCTTGAAAATCCTGAAGGATATAGAGGGTATCGGCGTAGTGGAACTTGGACGAAAAGACATAGTACGCCACAAACTGGTAACCCGTATCGTCAACGCCTACGAGAAATTCGACAAAGACAAACAAAATAAAGATAACAATGAAAGCATTAACAAAGACTGACTTCAATTTTGAAGGACAAAAGAGTGTTTATCACGGCAAAGTCCGTGACGTGTATAACATCAACGACGACCTGATGGTGATGGTGGCAACAGACCGTATTTCGGCTTTTGACGTCATCCTGCCAAAAGGTATTCCCTTTAAGGGACAGGTGCTGAACCAGATAGCAGCAAAATTCCTGGATGCTACCAGCGACATCTGCCCCAACTGGAAACTGGCAACCCCCGACCCCATGGTCACTGTAGGACTGAAGTGTGAGGGATTCCGTGTGGAGATGATTATCCGCAGCATTCTGACCGGTTCTGCATGGCGCGAATATAAGAACGGATGCCGTGAGTTGTGTGGTGTCAAACTGCCTGAAGGCATGAAGGAGAACGAGCGTTTCCCTGAACCTATCATCACCCCGACCACGAAAGCCGACGAGGGTCACGACCTGAATATCTCAAAAGAGGAAATCATTGCACAGGGCATCGTCAGTGCTGAGGATTATGCCGTCATGGAAGACTATACCCGCAAGCTCTTTGCTCGCGGTCAGGAGATTGCCAAGAAGCAGGGCCTTATCCTTGTTGACACCAAATACGAGTTTGGAAAGCGCGACGGCAAGGTGTATCTCATCGACGAGATTCATACACCTGACTCAAGTCGCTATTTCTATGCCGACGGTTATGAAGAGAAGCTGGCTAAGGGTGAGCCTCAGAAGCAACTCTCGAAGGAATTCGTACGCCAGTGGCTCATCGAGCACAACTTCATGAACGAACCCGGACAGGTGATGCCAGAGATTACTGACGAATATGCCGAGAGTGTCAGCGAGCGCTATATAGAACTCTACGAACACATTATCGGTGAGAAGTTTGAAAAGGCTGGCGACAACGACGATATTGCAGCACGTATCGAGAAGAACGTCAGCGAATATCTGAAAACCAGATAATTATCAGAGAGAATATGTATCAACAAGAGACGATAAAGCCATATAACAACGGCGACAAGGCTACACAGGTGGAGCAAATGTTCGACAACATTGCTCCTACCTATGATGCACTCAACCATCGTCTCTCATGGGATATAGACCGCAGCTGGCGCAAGAAAGCCATCAAGCAGTTGGCGCCATACCGTCCACAGGCTATTCTCGACATTGCCACAGGTACTGGCGATTTTGCCATTCTGGCTGCCGACATGCTAAAGCCTGCGCGACTGGTGGGAGCCGACATCTCAGAGGGCATGATGGAGATAGGCAGGAAGAAGGTTGAGCAACGCGGATTGCAACAGATCATATCCTTTGAAAAGGAAGACTGTCTGCACCTATCCTACGCAGACCGTACTTTCGATGCCGTCACTGCTGCCTTTGGCATCCGCAACTTCTCAAACCTTGACCAAGGACTTCGGGAAATGTGCCGAGTGTTGAAGGACGGAGGGCACTTGAGTGTTGCAGAACTAACCTCGCCAGTGAGTTTTCCCATGAAACAACTCTTTCACATTTACTCACACACAGTACTGCCAGTTTACGGACGACTGATTTCCAAAGACACTGCCGCCTATTCGTATCTCACACAAACCATCGAAGCTTTCCCGCAAGGCGAGCAGATGGTGGAGATTCTGAAGAACGCAGGGTTCCGTGAAGCCTCATTCAAACGCCTCACCTTTGGTATCTGCACGATTTACTTCGCAACTAAATAAAGGAAAAGAAATTATGGACAAGTACGGATTAATCGGATACCCACTCGGGCACTCATTCTCCATCAGTTACTTCAATCAGAGGTTCCAGGACGAGAATATTGACGCGGTGTACGAGAATTACGAGATTCCCAACATCGACGCACTGCCCGAAGTGCTCAGTTCTAACCCCGAACTGAAAGGACTTAATGTGACCATCCCCTACAAGGAAAAAGTGTTGCCTTTCCTGGACAGTATTGCACCAGAGGCAAGAGCCATTGGAGCAGTGAATGTGATTCGCATTACCCATCGTGGCAACAAAACCATCTTGAAGGGGTATAACTCCGACGTCATCGGATTCACCAAGAGCATAGAACCGATGCTCGACAAGAAATGGCACCACAAGGCACTGATTCTTGGCACTGGCGGAGCGTCAAAGGCTATTGACTACGGATTGCGCAACCTCGGACTCGAAACGGTGTTCGTCAGCCGATATGAACGCCCTGAAACCATACAATACAAGAACATCACGCCTGAAATCGTTAAGGAATATAATGTCATTGTGAATTGCACACCGGTAGGGATGTATCCTAAAACGGAGTACTGTCCTGACCTGCCTTACGAAGCAATGGACTCGCACACAATTCTCTATGACCTTATTTATAACCCTGACGAGACACTCTTCATGAAACGTGGAGCAGAATATGGGGCTAACGTGAAGAACGGACTGGAGATGTTGCTCTTACAGGCTTTTGCCTCATGGGAATTCTGGCACGAAATATAAGATAAAGACATGACGACATTCATCTATTTCCTCGGATTCATAGCCTGTCTGCTGGTAGGTGGTTTCTCTGTGACACGCAGATGGGATTACACACCATATACGGCATTGATGCAGAAAACGATGGATGTCAAAGACCTGACAGAACAGTATAATGCAGCCATCGGTGACTTGGAAAAGAAGTACAAGCACGACAAGATTGGTACGAAGCGGCAATACTCCAAGACCTATCAGAGTCTGGCGCGTCAGTATCATAGTGAGCGCCGGAGGATTATCTCCACATGGGAGAAAATGAACCCTTCATGGTGTAAAGCCAGACAAGCCTGGGGCTGGATTTTCTTTATAGGACTGACTGTTGCCTTCTTCTGCTGTTCCTTTTCCTTACCTGACGAAGAAGCCCCTGTTTCGTCTATTGCCAACACTACTGATGAGAAATACTGGAATGCGGAAACAATTCCCATTCCCCACTTGCAGGATGCCAATCAGTATGTGTCCAATCCCGACCATATCCTATCGCAGAACACGGTTGACCAGATGAATATCACCCTGAAACGCCTGGATACGGAATTAGGCATTGAGTCGGTTGTCATTATTGTCAATCACATTGAGAACGACGACCCCTTCCGTTTTGCCCAGGATGTCGGAAATAAATATGGTGTAGGCAGAAATGACCGTGGACTGATGGTGGTGGTCGGCTATCTTGACCATAGCATCAACATGTCGCCAGGCAGAAGTTTGGAAGGCGATCTGACTGATGTTGAATGCCGACGTCTTCAGCAGGAATACGTTGTTCCGGCTATGCGTGCCGAAATGCCTGACAGCGGTATGCTCTACCTGACTGAGGCTATTTATGCCACCATGCAGAAAAAAACACTGCCTGAGATGACGGAGTTGTCGAGCAAAAGCGACGAAATTGACGATGAGATAGCCTCCACCATAGGGTTATATTTCCTCTTTTTCATCGCCTGGGCACTATTCTTCCTTAGACTCAACAACAAATACCAATGGATAGCTGTGCTGAGCATGGCTTCTATCCGTTCCAATCCGTTCTATGAAGAAACCTATAGCGGCGGAGGCGGCTCTTGGGGAGGCGGACGAAGCGGTGGCAGTTCATGGGGAGGCGGAGGCTTCAGCGGTGGCAGTTTCGGAGGCGGCAGCTTCGGAGGCGGTGGAGCCACGTCGAGGTGGTAACAGAGTAAAAAAACAACATATTAAAATATTATCATTATGAAAATCAGTAAAGGACTTATCGCAATTATCGCAGTCGTTGTTATCGTTGGTGCATGGGCTGCAAGTGCTTACAATTCGATGATTGGCGTACAAGAGCAGGCTACTACTGCACTGGCCAATGTTCAGTCAACTTATCAGCGTCGTGCCGACCTGATTCCTAATCTTGTGGAAACGGTCAAAGGATATGCTGCCCACGAGAAGCAGACCTTGGAGGATGTGGTCAATGCTCGTACAAAGGCCACCTCGATTAATCTGGACACCGAAAACCTGACCCCCGAGAAACTGAAGGAATTCCAGCAGGCACAAGGCGAACTGGGAAGTGCGCTGGGCAGACTGATTGCCATTCAGGAGAATTACCCCGACTTGAAAGCTAACGAGAATTTCCGCGACCTGCAGGTTCAGTTGGAAGGCACTGAGAATCGTATCAACGAGGCTCGTAATGCCTTCAACAAAGCAGTACAGACTTATAATGTAGAGATTCGCTCATTCCCCAAGAACATCTTTGCCGGCATCTTCGGTTTCCACCAGATGACCAAGTTCGAGGCTGAAGCAGGAGCAGAGAAAGCACCACAAGTAAAATTCTAATTGTTATGAGTAACAACCGTTATATGCAACGTGGCGTCAGTGCCGCTAAGGAGGATGTCCACGCAGCCATCAAGAACATTGACAAGGGACTATTCCCTCAAGCATTCTGCAAAATCATTCCTGACATTTTAGGCGGCGATCCGGAGTATTGCAACATCATGCATGCCGACGGTGCCGGTACTAAGTCGAGTTTGGCGTATATGTACTGGAAAGAGACGGGCGACCTGTCCGTATGGAAAGGTATTGCCCAAGATGCCATTGTCATGAATACCGACGATCTGCTATGCGTGGGAGCTGTTGATAATATTCTCGTCAGCAGTACTATTGGGCGCAACAAGATGCTGGTGCCTGGTGAAGTGATTTCCGCTATCATCAACGGTACAGACGAATTGCTGGCAGAACTCCGTGAAATGGGTATTGGTATCTGGCCTACCGGTGGCGAGACTGCTGATGTCGGCGATTTGGTTCGTACCATCATTGTTGACAGCACAGTTACTTGTCGCATGAAGCGCAGTGACGTGATTGACAATGCCAACATTCGTCCCGGTGATGTCATTGTTGGACTCTCATCTACAGGTCAGGCAACATACGAGAAACGCTATAATGGCGGTATGGGCAGCAACGGACTGACCTCTGCCCGTCATGATGTCTTTGCCAAATATCTCGCAGAGAAATATCCTGAGAGTTTTGACCATGCAGTACCCAATGACTTGGTTTACAGTGGTAAGTACAAACTGACTGATGCTGTTGAAGGCTCTCCCGTGGATGCCGGACAGTTGGTGCTCTCGCCTACCCGCACTTATGCACCTGTCATCAAGAGACTGCTGGACGAGTTGCGTCCTGAGATTCATGGTATGGTGCACTGCACTGGCGGTGCTCAGACCAAGGTGCTCCACTTCGTCAGCGACAACTGCCGTGTCGTCAAGGACAATATGTTCCCTGTGCCCCCACTCTTCCGTGCTATACATGAGTGCTCGGGAACTGACTGGAAAGAGATGTACCAGGTGTTCAACATGGGTCACCGCATGGAGATTTATGTACGTCCTGAAGTAGCTGAGAAGGTAATAGAAATCTCTAAATCGTTCCATATCGACGCCCAAGTAGTCGGACATATCGAAGAAGGAAAGAAGAGTCTCACCATCCAGAGCGAATTCGGTACTTTTGATTATTAGCAATGCCTGTCATCGAGATTACTGACCTGGCCCATTCCGGGGTAGAGATTTTCAGTTCGCTGACGGAAGCCCAGTTGCGCAACCGGAAGGAACCTGAGAAGGGAATCTTTATCGTGGAGAGTCCGAAAGTAATCCGGGTAGCACTGGATGCAGGATACAGTCCTGTTGCATTGCTTTGTGAACAGAAACATATAGAAGGGGATGCCTCCGACATCATCGGGCGATGCGGAGACATTCCCATTTTTACGGGCTGTCGCGAACTGCTGGCGACACTGACCGGTTATACACTAACCCGAGGGGTGCTGTGTGCCATGAGGCGCCCTGCCCCACAACGTCTTACAGACATCTGTGCTGGTGCCCGACGCATTGTTGTCATTGACGGCGTAGTTGACACCACCAACATCGGAGCCATCTTCCGTTCAGCAGCAGCACTGGGCATCGATGCAGTATTACTGACCACCAGTTCGTGCGACCCATTGAACCGTAGATCCGTCAGAGTATCGATGGGCTCAGTCTTCCTTGTTCCATGGACCTGGATTGAAGACATCAACCAACTGCACGACATTGGATTCAAGACGGTAGCTATGGCATTGACCGACAACTCCATCCCACTCGATTCACCAATTCTAAAAGCAGAAGAGCGTCTGGCCATCATCATGGGAACGGAAGGCGACGGTCTTGCTCCATCCACCATCGCCGCTGCAGACTATGTCGTACGCATCCCAATGGCCCATGGTGTCGACTCCCTAAACGTCGCAGCAGCCTCTGCCGTAGCCTTTTGGGAACTAGTGTAATATGTTCGCGGGGCAATGGACATATGTTCGTGGGGCAATGAACATATGTTCGTAGGGCAATGAACATATGTTCGTGGGGCGATGGACATATGTTCGTGGGGCGATGGACATATGTGACACGTACCAGGATTGTAATAAGAGGTCATGAAGCCAAAGGTACTAACGTTCGAGAAATCTTAAAATTCTTTTGGATTTCTGCTCACTTATTCGTACCTTTGCACACAATATGGAGAATAACAGTATTTTACAGAAACTGGACGGGCTTGAGGCCCGCTTTGAGGAGGTATCTACCCTGATAACTGACCCAAGCGTCATTGGCGACCAAAATCGTTTCGTCAAACTCACTAAAGAATACAAAGACTTGGGCGATATCATGGATGCGCGTAAGCGTTACATCGCCTGTCTGAACAGTATCAAAGAGGCTAAGGACATTTTGGCCAACGAGGATGATGCCGAGATGAAGGAGATGGCACGTGAGGAACTTGCCGAGAACGAGGCATTGCAACCCAAGCTGGAGGAGGAAATCAAGATTGCCCTGATACCCAAGGACCCTGAGGATGCCAAGAATGTACAGATGGAGATACGCGCAGGAACCGGTGGCGACGAGGCTTGCCTGTTTGCTGGCGATCTGTTCAAGATGTACAAAAGTTATTGTGACTCGAAAGGATGGCAGCTCTCCATCACCAGTGTGTCGGAAGGTGCTGTCGGCGGTTACAAGGAAATCGACTTTGCTGTCAGCGGTGCCGACGTCTATGGTACATTGAAGTATGAATCGGGCGTTCACCGTGTACAGCGTGTGCCTGCCACAGAGACACAGGGGCGTATGCATACTTCGGCTGCCACCGTTGCCGTATTGCCAGAGGCGGATAAGTTTGAAGTGCACATCAACGAGGGAGAAATCAAGTGGGATACCTTCCGTTCAAGTGGTGCCGGTGGTCAGAACGTGAACAAAGTGGAATCGGGTGTTCGTCTGCGCTATATGTGGAAGAATCCTAATACTGGTGAGACAGAAGAAATCCTCATCGAATGTACGGAGACGCGTGACCAACCTAAAAATAAGGAACGCGCACTCTCGCGCCTGTACACTTTTATATATGATAAGGAACATCAGAAATACATGGACGATATAGCCTCGCGCCGCAAGACGCTCGTCTCGACCGGTGACCGCTCAGCTAAAATTCGTACCTACAATTTCCCTCAGGGACGCGTGACAGATCATCGCATCGGCTACACCACTCACGATCTGCAGGGTTTCCTCGGTGGCGATATTCAGCCCATGATTGATGCACTGACCGTTGCCGAGAATGCAGAAAGAATGAAAGAAACAGAACTCTAAATAAATAAAAATATGGATTGGAAAAGATTTTGGGCACCTATGCGCCAAGAAATGAGAAAAGACCAGATGTGGCCTGCCATCATCGCATCTTTTGGCATTATTCCTTCAAATTATTTTGCCAAAGAGATACCTAGTATTTGGGTAAGTTGGGGGTTTCTTTTAATCTGGTTTGGTATTGTCTATTTCTTTTATTTAATATATCTATACTTTAAGAAATAATTATGAATAGAAAAGAACTTATACAACAAATCAAGGAGAAGCAGTCGTTTCTCTGCGTAGGTCTGGATACAGACATCAACAAGATTCCTCAGTGCATCATTGACGAAGCTAAGGCAAAGGATGGTGATGATTATATTTTCAGAGCCCTTTGCGAGTTTAACGCCCTCATTATCGATGCAACAGCTCCCTATTGTGTAGCCTACAAGCCAAACATGGCATTCTATGAGGCGTATGGTGTTGATGGCATTCTGGCTTTCGAAGCCACTGTGGAATATCTGAAGGAAGAGTATCCCAACCACTTCATCATCGCTGATGCCAAACGTGGGGATATCGGCAACACTTCGAAGATGTATGCCAAGACATTCTTTGAGGAGTATGATGTTGATGCGCTGACCGTTGCTCCCTATATGGGTGAGGATTCGGTCACTCCTTTCCTCGGTTATGACGATAAGTGGGTCATCCTGTTGGCATTAAACTCAAATAAAGGTTCGTACGATTTCCAGTTGACTGAGGATGCACAGGGCGAGCGCCTCTTCGAAAAGGTGCTGAAGAAGAGTCAGCAGTGGGGCAACGACGAAAACATGATGTATGTTGTCGGAGCTACACAGGGTCGTATGTTTGAGGACATCCGTAAGGTAGCCCCCACCCATTTCCTGCTCGTTCCCGGTGTCGGTGCACAAGGAGGCAGTTTGCAAGAGGTTTGCCAATATGGTATGACGAAAGACTGCGGACTGCTCGTTAACTCCTCACGTGGCATCATCTATGCCAGCAACGGAGAGGATTTTGCAGAAGTTGCAGCCCAAAAGGCAAAGGAACTTCAAGAGCAAATGGCAGAAGAAATCAAGAAAAGAATGTAAGAAGGGATTTTCTTACGGTAAAGGTTTCACATAGCGCATCTCATGAAGGATGCGCTTTTGTCTTTTTAAGACATAGGCACTGGGCTTGGCCGAATTATAACGCAAAGGATTAGGAAGTGTAGCAGCTATCAAAGCACACTCCGCTTTGGTCAGTCCTGATGCCGTCTTATGGAAATGCCACTCAGCCACCGCATCGGCACCATAGATACCATCGCCCATCTCTATCGAGTTAAGATAGACCTCCATAATACGCTGTTTCGACCAAAAGAGTTCTATCAACGCTGTAAAATAGACCTCAAAACCTTTTCGTACCCAAGAGCGTCCAGGCCACAAGAAAACATTCTTGGCTGTTTGCTGACTAATGGTAGATGCACCCAGTTTCCGTTTCTCAGGATGTTTCAGATTACGAATGGCTGCATGTTCTATCGCCTTATAGTCAAATCCGTGATGTTCTAAGAAACGAGCATCTTCACTTCCCATAACAGCCAGCGAAAGCGATGGGGATATTTCGTCATAAGGCACCCAATGATGATGCAGCGTTAATTCCCTCCCCTGGGACATTTGCTGTCCCAAGCGAATAAACATCAGGGGGGTGAACCATACAGGGACCCAACGCAACACTACAACAGAAAGGATAGTGGAGGCAAAAAATGCCACCACTATCCACATGATAAATCTCTTAATTTTATGAAGAAAAACCTTCATTACTGGAGAGTGCCTGCCTCAGCTTTCTGAATCATCTCCTTGCTGGCGTACATGTAAACCTCTACACGACGGTTCTGCTGACGTCCGGCAGCTGTTGAGTTGTCGGCAACAGGATTGGTTGAACCCTGACCTTCAACACTCTTAATCTGCTTGCTCTGTACACCACATGAACGCAGATAACTGCTCACACTATTGGCACGATTAACTGACAATGGCTGGTTAATAGCATCAGTACCAGTATTGTCGGTATGACCTATGATGGCTACGTCACAATCCTGATTGGAGTTGAGTACACGAGCAAACTCAGCCAAAGAGTTCTTAGCACTGGTGCTGAGGTCTGCCTTACCAGTAGCAAACAAAATACCTGAATCGAAAGTCACCTTTACAGCGTCCAGACCATTGGTGTCCTTTACAGTTTCAACCTGTGCATTCTGAACCTGCTGTGCCTGCTTCTTTGCTTTATCCATCTTATTACCGATAATAGCACCTGCACCAGCACCAACAGCACCACCGACAGCTACGCCAACGGCTGTGTTTCCTGCAATAGCACCAATAATACCGCCTAACAAAGCACCGCCTCCGGCACCGATTCCTGCACCCTTCTGGGTGTTGTTACAAGCGAAGAGCATGCCTACGCAAAGTAACAGAGAAATAATTTTAGTTTTCATATCGAATTAAATAAAAAGAAATAATTTGTGGCAAAGATACAAAATAATTGATAATAATTTCGTAATTTTGCAGCAAATTTAGAAAATTAAAGAATTTTATGGCAAAAGAACTCAAAGAAATGACTAAAAGAGCTGACAATTACAGTCAGTGGTATAATGATCTTGTGGTAAAAGCCGACCTCGCAGAACAATCGGCTGTACGCGGTTGTATGGTTATCAAACCTTATGGTTATGCCATCTGGGAGAAGATGCAGCAGCAACTTGATAAGATGTTTAAGGAAACGGGAGCCCAAAACGCCTATTTTCCCTTGCTGATTCCGAAATCATTCCTCAGCCGTGAAGCAGAGCACGTAGAAGGTTTCGCCAAAGAGTGTGCAGTAGTAACCCATTATCGCCTTCGCGCCAAGGACGACAAAAGCGGTGTTGAAGTGGATCCTTCCGCAAAACTGGAAGAGGAACTCATTGTTCGTCCTACGTCAGAAACCATCATCTGGAACACTTATAAGAACTGGATTCATTCCTGGCGTGATCTGCCATTGATGTGCAACCAGTGGTGTAACGTCATGCGTTGGGAAATGCGCACCCGTCCTTTCCTCCGTACTTCTGAGTTCCTCTGGCAGGAAGGTCACACCGCTCACGCTACCAAGGAAGAAGCTGAAGCTGAAGCACAGAAGATGCTCGGTGTATATGCCAAATTTGCCGAGGAATGGATGGCCGTTCCTGTTCTACAGGGTGTAAAGAGTGAAACCGAGCGCTTTGCCGGTGCCCTCGACACATACACCATAGAAGCAATGATGCAGGATGGTAAGGCGCTTCAGAGTGGTACCTCTCACTTCCTCGGACAGAATTTTGCAAAGGCCTTCGAGGTTACCTATTTAAATAAGGAGAACAAGCCGGAATATGTATGGGCTACTTCATGGGGCGTTTCAACTCGATTGATTGGTGCCCTTATCATGACTCATTCCGACGATAACGGATTAGTTCTTCCTCCACGTTTGGCTCCTATTCAGGTGGTAATCATTCCTATCGCCACCAAACCTGAGCAGATGGAATTAGTGAACAAGGAGGTGACTCCCATCATTGAGGAATTGCGCTCCAAGGGAATCAGCGTAAAATTCGATGATGCTGACAACAAACGTCCTGGATTCAAATTTGCTGATTACGAACTGAAAGGTGTTCCTGTACGTCTGGTATTAGGAGCCCGTGACTTAGAGAATGGCACCATTGAAGTAATGCGCCGTGACACGCTGGAAAAAGAGACACGTCCGATAGAGGGTGTCGCCCAGTATGTAGAACAGCTTTTAGAAGACATCCAGAAGAACATTTTCGAGAAAGCCCGCAAGTATCGTGACGAACACGTCTATGAATGCGACAACTACGAAGAGTTCAAGGAACGCGTTAAGGATGGCGGTTTCTTCCTTTGCCACTGGGATGGTACAGCAGAGACAGAGGCTCAGATTAAAGAAGAAACACAGGCTACCATCCGTTGCGTGCCATTTGCCTACGAACAGACACCTGGTGTTGATATGGTAAGTGGCAAACCTGCCAAATATCGCGTAATTATAGCCCGCAGTTATTAATATTGTACGGAAAATCAATAAATTACGAAAACTTTCGCCCAAAACATTTTGTAATGAGCGAAAGTTTTTGTAATTTTGCAGCCGATTTGCGGTTAGATGCCGCAATATAGTTCACATAAAGTCTAACTTTATTAATTTTACAAACAAATTTTTAAATTATGTCAGAATTAACAAAGAACGTCCAGCCATTGGATAACTTCAATTGGGAAGAGTTTGAGAATGGTATGGTAGCAAACGTCAGCAAGGAAGAACTTGACAAGGCGTATGATGAGACACTGAACAAAGTCAGTGAGCATCAGGTTGTCGATGGTACTGTTATCAGCGTCGACAAGAAAGAAGTAGTCGTTAGCATCGGCTACAAGAGCGACGGTATTATCCCCGCTTCTGAGTTCCGTTACAACCCCGACCTGAAGGTTGGTGACTCTGTAGAGGTTTATGTTGAGAACGCAGAGGACAAGAAGGGACAGCTCGTACTTTCACACAAGAAGGCTCGCCTCTCTAAGAGCTGGGATCGTGTTAATGCAGCTCTCGAGAATGAGGAAATCGTTCAGGGTTACATCAAGTGCCGCACTAAGGGCGGTATGATTGTTGACGTATTTGGCATCGAGGCCTTCTTGCCTGGCAGCCAGATTGACGTTCATCCTATACGCGACTACGACCAGTTCGTAGGCACGACCATGGACTTCAAGATTGTGAAGATCAATCAGGAGTTCCGCAATGTTGTTGTTTCTCACAAGGCTCTTATCGAGGCTGAGTTGGAAGCACAGAAGAAAGAAATCATCGGCAAACTTGAGAAGGGTCAGATTCTCGAAGGTACCGTTAAGAACATCACTTCTTACGGTGTATTCGTTGACCTGGGTGGTGTTGACGGACTCATCCACATCACAGACCTTTCTTGGGGTCGCGTAGACGATCCTCATAAGGTAGTAGAGCTCGACCAGAAGATCAATGTCGTTATTCTCGACTTCGACGATGAGAAGAAGCGCATTGCCCTCGGTCTGAAGCAGCTCACTCCACATCCTTGGGATGCACTGGATGCCGACCTGAAGGTTGGTGACCACGTAAAGGGTAAGGTTGTTGTTATTGCCGACTACGGTGCATTTGTTGAGATTCAGCCTGGTGTTGAGGGTCTGATTCACGTTTCTGAGATGTCTTGGAGCCAGCATCTGCGTTCAGCTCAGGAATTCCTGAAGGTTGGCGACGATGTAGAGGCTGTTATCTTGACTCTCGACCGCGATGAGCGTAAGATGTCTCTGGGTATCAAGCAGCTGAAGGAAGACCCATGGGAGGCTATCGAAGTGAAGTATCCTGTAGGCAGCAAGCATACTGCTAAGGTTCGCAACTTCACCAACTTCGGCGTATTCGTTGAGTTGGAAGAGGGCGTTGACGGATTGATTCACATTAGCGACCTTTCTTGGACTAAGAAAGTTAAACATCCTTCTGAGTTCACACAGGTTGGTGCAGAAATCGACGTTGTCGTTCTCGACATCGACAAGGAGAATCGTCGTCTCTCACTTGGTCACAAGCAGTTAGAGGATAATCCTTGGGATGTATTCGAGGCTAAGTACACCGTTGGTTCTATCCACGATGGTAAGATTATCGAGCTGCTCGAAAAGGGTGCTGTCGTTTCACTTGACAAGGATGTTGAGGGCTTCGCTACTCCTAAGCATCTCGTTAAGGAAGATGGCTCACAGGCTCAGCTCAATGAGGTTCTGCCCTTCAAGGTTATTGAGTTCAATAAGGATTCAAAGCGCATCATCCTGTCTCACAGCCGCACCTTTGAGGATCCTCAGCGTGAGGAGAAGAAGGCTGCTGCCAAGAAGACACGCACTGTCAAGAAGGACGATACTCCAAAGATTGAGAACGTTGCAGCAAGCACCACTCTCGGTGACCTCGACGTACTGGCCAATCTGAAGGCACAAATGGAGAAGGGTGAGTAATTCACTCCCCTACTCCTTATTATATATAATAATGGGCTGCATCCGAAAGAATGCAGCCCATATTATTTTCTTTAGAATTTTATCCTAAAAGGGCAGATCGTCAGCACTACCCTCTCCAGCGGGTTCCTGTGCAGGAGGGAATGGAGCATCTGCGGCCTGTGGAGCAGCAGCCTGCTGTGGTGGGAAAGGAGTTGCAGCCTGCTGAGGAGCAACAGCACCGCGAGTGACATTGTAAGCACGAATTTCGTTAAACCAGCGTCCATTATACTCATGGGCATCAATATCAAAACTAATCGTAACATCCTCACCGTTTTGGATATTGAATTGCTTGATGCGGTCCTCTCCGAAGATACGGAACAGACACTTGCGTGGATACTGTCCAGGAACTTCAATCACATATTCCTGAGACATCCAAGAGTTACCAGTACGTGCTGAAACACCACTGTTTGCCGGTAGTACGGCAATAATTTTACCTGTTAATTCCATAGTTGTTTTATACGTTATTAAATGTTTATTTTACGTTTCAGATTGCGAAATTACGAAAAATACTTTTAATTTGAGAATATTTTACGGAATATTTTTGCATTTGAAGAAGGATTTTTGTATTTTTGTAGTCAATTTTACGGACTTAAAACAAATAAATGAAATACTCATGAGATTTACAGTATCAAGCACTGCGCTCAGCAGCAAACTAAATGCTCTTTCAAGAGTCATCAACAGCAAGAATTCCTTGCCTATTTTAGCCGATTTTTTATTCGACATTCAAGACAATGTGCTTTACCTTACTGCCTCGGACAGTGAGAATGTTATGAAGACACAGTTGGAATTGACAGAAAGCGACGGCAACATTCGTTTTGCCATTGCCAACCATGATTTGCTCGAAGCTGTCAAGGGCTTTTCTGAACAGCCCATCACCTTTGATGTCAATCAGCAGGGAAATATCGTTAAGATCAACTACCAGAATGGTTTATTCTCACTGCCCATAGAGAATGCTGACGAATATCCACAGACTCAACCCATCAGCGATCAGGCAAATATCATCACTATATCAAGCAACCTGTTGGCTGAGAATATCAACCGCACTCTCTTTGCAACAGCACAAGACGAGTTGCGCCCGGTTATGAACGGTATCTATTTTGACCTCACTCCAGAGTGTCTTGCTATTGTCGCCTCTGATGGCCACAAATTAGTACGCAATAAGATTTTCACCGTACAAAGTGAGCAGCCAGCATCTTTCATTCTGCCGAAGAAACCTGCTACCCTCCTAAAGAATCTGCTGCAGAAGGATGGTGGTGACGTGGAGATTCGCTTCGACGAGCGTAATGCACAGATTAGTTTCAGTGACGGACAAATCATTTGCCGACTCATAGAAGGACGTTACCCCAACTACAACTCTGTCATTCCACAGGGCAATCCCAACATCCTGACCATCGACCGCATTGGTCTGCTTTCTGCTCTTCGCCGAGTACAGCCCTTTGCCAACGATTCCAGCAACCTCATCCGTTTCCATGTTGAAAACGGAATTCTGCAGTTGGATGCTGAGGACTTTGACTTCTCAAAGACAGCTACCGAGCGTATGTCTTGCGACTATAACGGCAACACCATGAGCATTGGTTTCAAGGGATCCTCTTTCATAGAGATTCTGAGCAACTTCGAATGCCAGGAAGTCATTATCAAATTGGCTGACCCAAGCCGTGCAGGACTTGTATTGCCCTCTGAACAGCCTGAGAACCAAGACGTTTTGATGTTGATGATGCCTATGCTCATCAATGATTAATTAATATATTTATTATGAAACTGAAATTACAGAGACCTCTAGTAATATTCGATTTGGAGACCACGGGCCTTGACTTAGTCAAGGACCGTGTCATTCAAATATCGTATATCAAAGTTTTTCCTGATGGAAAGGAAGAACGTGGCGATTATCTTATCAATCCCGAGAAACCTATTCCTGACGTAGTTGAGCAACTGACAGGCATCACGAATGACGATGTAAAGGACAAACCCACCTTCAAACAGTTGTCACAGCAGTTGAATCAGGTATTCAGCGGTAGCGACATTGCCGGCTATAATTCCAACCATTTCGATGTTCCCCTGTTGGCTGAGGAATTTCTTCGTGCAGGCATCGACTTCGATTTTTCAAAGACCCATCTGATAGATGCATGTGCCATCTTTAAGAAGATGGAACGTCGAAACCTTGCTGCAGCCTATAAGTTCTACTGTGGTCGCAAAATGGAAGATGACTTCACAGCCCACCGTGCCGATGAGGATACAGAAGCAACCTATCGCGTACTTCAAGGTGAGTTAGACATGTACACTGCAGACCGTCAGGACGATCCGGAACGAGTGCTGCAGAACGATGTTAAGTTTTTGGCAGATTTCTCAAAGTCTAACGAAAATGTAGACTTTGCCGGTCGCATTGTTATGGGCGAACTGAAAGACCGTAATGGACAGACTGTCGTTGATAAGGAAGGAAATCCTGTTAAGACCGAGCTATTCAATTTCGGCAAATACAAGGGGCAATCCGTTGCACAAGTATTACGCACAGATCCTGGCTATTACAGTTGGATTTTAGCAGGCGACTTCACCTACAATACGAAACAAGTTCTCACGCGAATTCGATTGCGTGAAAGTCAAATGAATGGATAGAAAGGATTATGCTCAAAGGCAAAAAGATAGTATTAGGAATCACTGGTTCAATAGCAGCATATAAAGCCTGCTATATCATTCGTGGTCTCATCAAGGCGGGAGCAGAAGTTCAGGTGGTGATAACACCAGCAGGTAAGGAGTTTATCACCCCTATCACGCTCTCTGCCCTTACACAGAAACCCGTCATCAGCGACTTCTTCTCACAGCGTGACGGCACATGGCACTCTCATGTTGCTCTCGGTCTATGGGCTGATGCCATGCTGATAGCCCCCTGCACAGCATCCACTCTTGGAAAGATGGCTAACGGAGTGGCTGACAATATGCTCATTACAACTTATCTGTCGATGAAGGCTCCTGTGTTCATTGCTCCTGCCATGGACCTCGATATGTATCAACATCCCACCACACAAGCCAATATTCAGAAGTTGCAATCATTTGGCAATCTGATGATTGAGCCACAAAGCGGTTTTCTGGCCTCCGGACTTGAGGGTAAGGGACGCATGGAGGAACCAGAACAGATAGTACGTTATCTTGACTACTATTTTGAAGAGAAGGATCTGAAAGGCAAAAAGATTATGATTACGGCAGGACCGACATATGAGAAAATTGATCCTGTGCGCTTTATCGGTAACTATAGTAGTGGGAAAATGGGCATTGCCTTGGCAGAACAATGCGCACGCCGTGGTGCGGAGGTCTCTTTGATAGCGGGTCCCATCAGCAGTTCTCTCCTGTCTCACATATCATCGCTCATCTCTGTCATCAAAGTCGAGAATTGCGAAGAGATGTATCAGGCTGCAACCCAGACCTTTGCTACCAGTGATGCCGCTATCTTATGTGCCGCTGTAGCCGATTTTCGCCCGGAGACAATAGCTGGCGAGAAAATTAAGCGCGAGAAGGACGACCTTGTCATCCGCCTAAAACCGACTCATGACATTGCCGCAGAATTGGGTAGCATGAAGAAGCCCCATCAGCGTATGGTGGGTTTTGCATTAGAAACCGATAATGAACTACAGAATGCCCAAAGTAAGCTAGAACGCAAGAACTTGGATTTCATTGTGCTCAACACGTTACGAAATCAAGGTACTTGTTTCCAGTCTGACGACAATCAGATTAGCATCATCTCACGCAACGGGCAACAGGACTATCCGCGTAAACCCAAAAGCGAAGTAGCAAAAGACATTATAGACCAATTAGTTACACTGCTATGAAACGATTTGTCTGGCTCACCTTTGTATCACTCTTTGCCATCAGTCTTGAAGCTCAAGAACTGAATGCCAAAGTTACCATTAATCATGCTCAGATACAAGGAACTGATGCCAGCGTCTTCGAAACCCTTCAGCAGGCACTTGAACAGTTTATCAACGAACGCCAATGGACCGACTACCAGTTCCAGAAGAACGAACGCATCAACTGCAACTTCAACATCACCGTTACAAAATATGATAAAACGGCAAACCGTTTTGAGGCAACGGCAATGATTCAGGCCAACCGTCCCGTTTACTACTCCACTTACACTTCCACCTTATATAATAATAAGGACGACGATTTCCATTTTGACTACCAGCAATTTGACCAGCTGAATTTCCAAGAGGAAATCATCGACAATCAGTTAACGGCACTTTTTGCCTATTATGCTTACCTCATCATCGGACTTAACCTTGACAGTTTCTCGCCCCTGGGCGGTACTGATGTACTTCAACGGTGTCTTAATCTGGTCAATAACACCCAGAATCTCGGTTTCCCTGGCTGGAAAGCCTTCGAGACCAGCCGTAACCGTTTTGCCATCATCAACGATTATCTCGACGAAGCCTTGAAACCCCTTCGTCAGTTACAATATGACTATTATCGCACAGGACTCGACGAGATGAGTACCAATGCTGAGCGTGGCCGCACCAATGTTACCACGGCTCTGCAGTTGCTGAAGGAAGCGCACGAGAACAAGCCTTTGAGCCTTTTGCCACAAATTTGGACTGACTATAAACGCGACGAATTGGCCAATATCTACAAAGGCAAAGGCACCCAAAAGGAAAAGGAACAGGTTTATAACCTGCTTTTCAACATCAATGCCTCCCAAAGCAATGCCTGGGAGCAGATAAGGAAATGAAAAGAAAAAAGTGAAAAGTAAAAAATTATGCTAAAGCAATTATATATTAAGAATTTTGCCTTGATTGATGAACTCGACATTGAGTTCCGACCCGGGTTCTCTGTCATTACTGGCGAGACTGGTGCCGGAAAGAGTATCATCCTCGGTGCCATTGGCTTGTTGCTAGGACAGCGAGCCGATTCCAAGACCATCAAGCAGGGCGCAGACCGTTGCATCATCGAGGCTCACTTCGACTTGAGCCGCTATGACTTGCAGCCATTCTTCAACGACAATGATATTGATTACGATGCCTCCGACTGCATCATCCGACGTGAACTGACAAGTGCCGGTAAGAGCCGTGCCTTTGTCAACGATACACCTGTCGCCCTTGCCCTACTGAAGGAGTTGGGCGATATGCTGGTAGACGTTCACTCACAACACCAAAATCTGCTGTTGGCAAAACAGGACTTTCAACTGGAGGTCGTTGACACACTGGCAAAAGACCAAGAGGCACTTGCTGCCTATCAACAGACCTATACCGCCTATCACGATAAGCAGCGCCAGTTACAGGAACTGCAACAGGAAATGGAACGCAATCGACAAAACCAGGACTTCCTGCAATTCCAGTTTGAGGAACTCGCCAATGCCCAACTGATTGAAGGTGAACAGGAGGAGATGGAACAGCAGCGCGAGACGATGGCCCATGCAGAAGATATAAAAACCGCACTGTATGAAACACAGGCTCATCTTGCTGCCGACGAACAAGGTGCCGTTTCTTTGCTACGTAAATCCATTGCTGCCATCCGTGCTATATCCAAAGTTTTTCCTTCTGCTGACGAATGGACAGAACGTTTGGAGAGTTGTCATATCG
Organism: uncultured Prevotellaceae bacterium; assembly: GCA_900316645.1. GTDB lineage: Bacteria > Bacteroidota > Bacteroidia > Bacteroidales > Bacteroidaceae > Prevotella. The sequence goes on along the minus strand of ONDP01000017.1, from coordinate 34,524 downwards.
AGCTCAAGGATATTGCTCAAGATGTTGACAGTCAATTGGATAGTATCGACTTTGACCCACAAGAGCTAGACCGCATCAACCAACGGCTCGACCGACTATATGACCTTCAAAAGAAATATCATGTCGACACTGTCGGTGAACTGATTCTTCAGCGTGAGGAACTGCAACGCCAACTCTCACAGATAGAGAACAGCGACGAAGCCTTAGCTGCACTTCGCGCAGAACTTGTGTCTTTGCAGGAGAAATGCCAGCAACAAGCTGATCGTCTTACCAAACTTCGCCAAAAGGCTGCCAAGGAAATCGCCCATCAGATGCTCGAACGTCTCATTCCACTCGGCATGCCCCATGTCCGTTTTGAAGTAAACATTCAAAAGGCCGACCTCCGCCGTGATGGGCAGGATAATGTCAGTTTCCTTTTCAGTGCCAACACTTCGAGTCCGTTGCAGCCCATTTCTCAAGTTGCCTCCGGTGGTGAGATAGCTCGAGTCATGCTCTCGCTAAAAGCAATGATTAGTGGGGCCGTCAAGTTGCCTACTATTATTTTCGACGAGATTGACACTGGTGTTAGTGGCAAGATAGCTGAATGCATGGCAGGAATCATGCGTGAGATGGGCGAACAGGATCGTCAGGTGATTTCCATCACCCACCTACCCCAGATAGCAGCACTGGGTACTACCCACTATCGTGTCAGCAAACAAGAGAGTGCGTCAGGCACCCTAAGCCACATGCAACTGCTTTCTACAGAAGAACGCATCCATGAGATAGCCCAAATGTTAAGTGGTAGCGATGTTACAGCTGCTGCCATACAAAACGCAAAGGAACTTCTAAAAATCGATATTTGATAATTATGAAACGTATATTATTTCTCTTACCCCTTATTCTATTTCCTTTTTTATCATTGTTTTCACAGTCTTGGGCTTCCAAGGAAGTGAAGTCTATGCTGACTCTAAAGACCTTCTCTGCCGACGGTTCTTTACTCTCTAGCAGCACAGGATTTTTCGTCGGATCCAATGGAGAAGCCATAAGTACCTTCGCCCCTTTCAAAGGAGCCCAACGTGCCATCATTATTGACGCACAAGGCAAAGAATATGCCGTTGAACAGATGTTAGGTGCCAACGAGACTTACGATGTTGCTAAATTCGTAACGGCTGCTCGCAAGACAACTCCACTACCAATAGCTGCCTCAGCAAACAATGGTAGTGACATCTGGCTCATGCCCTATACCGTCAACAAACAGCCTACATGCATCAGTGGTAAAATCAACAGTGCTGAGACTTTTCAAGACACTTACCAATATTACACCCTCGCTATCAATATTGAAGAAAGCCACGTTACCTGTCCAATCCTCAACAATGATGGCGCTGTGGTGGGTATCGTACAGCCGTCAGCTGGTGGTCAGAAAGGTGTTGCTTATGCCGTAAGTGCTCGTTTTGCCAATGATTTGAAGATTACCGGATTGAGTATCAACGACCCTATTCTCCGTCAGACAGCCATACCTATTGCCCTACCCGATGATGCCAAGGATGCCATACTCACGCTCTTTCTCGCATCTTCGACATTGAACAAAACACAGTTTACACAGCTCATCAATCGATTCATTCAAAAATTCCCAAATCTGCCAGACGGCTATATCAATCGTGCCCGTCTTGCAGCATCGGAAGGTAATTTCCAAGCTGCTGAAGACGATATGCAGCAAGCTGTTAAGGTTGGGACTACCAGTGACGACGTGCACTATCAGTATGCCGATATCATCTATCAAAAAGATCTCTACCAGAACGATAAGCCCTTTGGCGCATGGACACTGGACAAAGCCTTCAGCGAGTCGCAGGAGGCCTACCGCCTTAATCCCATGTCAGTCTATTTGCAGCAGCAAGCTCAAATACGTTTTGCACAAGGAAAGTATGCAGAAGCCTATTCGCTTTATGAACAGCTCACCCACACTGAAATGCGCAGTGCTGATATATTCTTTGCAGCCTCTCAATGTAAAGGTCGCCTGGGTGACACAAATGCCCAACTGGCACTGGTCGACAGTGCTGTCAACCAATTCTCTCGCCCTTACGTCAAGACTGCTGCTCCATATCTTATGGCTCGTGCCCAATTGCTGTCCGATCTGGGGAAATTCCGCCTTGCTGTGAATGACTACAACGAGTATGAAACGTTAATGACTGCCCAATTAGAAGCACCTTTCTATTATAACCGCTCTATTGCCGAGACAGGTGGTCATCTCTTTCAGCAAGCCCTCAACGATATCAACAAAGCTATTGACATGGCCCCCTCCGAGCCAATGTATCGGGCAGAGAAAGCGTCACTTCAGGTCCGCGTCGGACAACATAAGGAAGCCATTGAAACAGCCAAACAACTCATCAAGTTGTCGCCTGAACTCTCTGACGGCTATCTATTTCTGGGGCTTGCCCAATGTCTCACCAACCAGAAAGCTGAAGGTGCACGCAATCTAAATAAAGCCAAAGAACTTGGCAATGAGCAAGCCCAAACACTCATTGACAAGTACGCAAAATAATCCAAGACTATCCGAACAAAATATACAAATAAGTCCCCCGCCCAAAAGGCAGGGGACTACTAATATGAGTATGTTGAAACAGAAACTTACTCCTGGTCGAGCAGAATCTTCATCATTTCAACGGCAGCCTTTGCTACAGAAGTACCAGGACCAAAGATGGCTGCTACTCCAGCTTTGTAGAGGAAATCGTAATCCTGAGCAGGAATAACACCGCCGGCGATAACCATAATATCCTCACGTCCAAGCTTTTTCAGTTCTTCAATCAACTGAGGAATGAGAGTCTTGTGACCTGCAGCCAATGAGGATGCACCAACTACGTGGACGTCGTTTTCGACAGCTTCACGAGCAGCCTCAGCGGGTGTCTGGAACAGCGGTCCCATATCCACATCGAAGCCACAGTCAGCATAACCTGTTGCTACTACCTTTGCACCACGGTCGTGACCATCCTGTCCCATCTTGGCAATAAAGATACGGGGACGGCGACCTTCCTTCTTTGCGAACTCATCGGTCAGTTTACAAGCCAACTCGAAGTCGCTATCGTTCTTTGATTCTGAGCTATACACGCCTGAAATAGTTCTGATTACTGCTTTATAACGACCTACGATTTCCTCGCAGGCATCTGAAATCTCACCAAGAGTACAACGCAACTGGGCAGCTTTGACGGCAAGGTCAAGCAGGTTGTTCTCGCTCTTGCGACCCTCATTGAAGTCGCGGACACATTCGGTGATAGCTTTGAGCGCAGCCTGACAAGCAGCCTCGTCACGAGTGGAACGAACCTGAGCCAGACTCTCTTCCTGCTGCTTGCGTACAGCAGTATTGTCAACCTCAAGGATATCAATAGGATCTTCATGCTCCAAACGATACTTGTTAGTGCCGACGATAGTCTGAACACCAGAGTCGATGCGAGCCTGAGTACGAGCAGCAGCCTCCTCGATACGCATCTTAGGCAGACCCGTCTCGATAGCCTTTGCCATACCACCCAGCTTCTCAATTTCCTGAATGTGCTCCCAAGCCTTATGCACCAATTCATTGGTCAGTGTCTCTACATAGTAAGAACCAGCCCAGGGGTCGATTTGCTTGCAGACCTTTGTTTCGTTCTGGATATATATCTGAGTATTACGGGCAATACGAGCCGAGAAATCGGTAGGCAGGGCGATAGCTTCATCGAGAGCATTGGTATGCAACGACTGGGTGTGGCCCAAAACAGCTGCCATAGCCTCTATACAGGTACGGCCGACATTATTAAATGGATCCTGCTCAGTGAGAGACCAACCAGAGGTCTGTGAGTGGGTACGCAGGGCAAGTGACTTCGGATTCTTGGCACCGAAACTCTTTACAATCTTTGCCCACAATAGACGCCCAGCACGCATTTTGGCAATCTCCATGAAATGGTTCATACCTATGGCCCAGAAGAACGACAGACGAGGTGCGAAGGCATCGACGTCAATACCGGCATTAACACCTGTACGCAAGTAGTCCATACCATCTGCCAAGGTGTAAGCCAACTCAATATCAGCAGTAGCACCAGCCTCCTGCATGTGATAACCCGAGATAGAAATACTGTTGAATTTCGGCATCTTCTGAGAGGTGTACTCGAAGATATCAGCAATAATCTTCATTGAGAATGCGGGGGGATAGATATAGGTATTGCGCACCATAAATTCCTTCAAGATATCGTTCTGGATGGTACCTGCCATCTCTTCCAACTGAGCGCCCTGCTCCAAACCAGCTACGATATAGAAAGCAAGGATAGGCAGTACTGCACCGTTCATTGTCATTGACACCGACATCTTATTCAAGGGGATGCCAGAGAAGAGCACTTTCATGTTCTCTTCGTTACAAATAGACACGCCAGCCTTACCCACATCACCCACAACACGAGCGTTATCAGGGTCGTAACCACGGTGGGTAGGCAGGTCAAAGGCTACAGAAAGACCTTTCTGACCAGAAGCCAGGTTACGACGATAGAAAGCATTCGATTCCTCAGCAGTAGAGAATCCGGCATACTGACGGATAGTCCACGGACGGAACGGATACATCATAGAGTATGGGCCACGGAGATAGGGAGGAATACCCGCTGTAAAATCTAGGTGCTCCATATCTTCCAGGTCTTCTTTCGTATAAACAGGACGAACCTCAATGTGCTCTGGTGTTTTCCAGTCGGCAACGATGTTATTGTCCTTAATCCACTTGGCACCGTCTTGAGCCTTGATGCCTGCATAGATATCAATATCTTTAAATTGTTTACGCATAATTCAAGTCCTCCTTACGATTAAATTCCAAGTTTCTGATTATATTCTTTCAATGTATCGAGCACATTGCAACGAACGTGGATGAAATTCTCAATACCAGCAGCCTTAAGATCGTCCATGCAAGCAGGTGCACCGGCTACCACAAACATCGCACGACCATTCAAATACTTAAAGGCTGGAATAGCATATTCTGCATACTCATCATCACTAGAGCAAATGACTACGATATCAGCATTGGCCTTCAATGCGGCATCAACGCCCTCTTCCACCGTCTTAAAACCAAGATTGTCAATAACCTTATAGCCTGCACAGGCAAGGAAGTTGCAAGAGAACTGTGCACGAGCCTGACGCATGGCAAGATTACCAATAGTCAGCATGAAAGCAGTGGGCACCTTCGTTTCTTCTGTATGGATACGCAAGTCCTCGAAGTCGGCAGCCAGACGAGTGGTCTCAAGTTTCTTGAAGGTAGGCTCGCAGCCATCACCATGACAGCAGCAAGCAGTACCTTGGGCACGCTTGCCCTCGCTCTTCTCAGTGAAGTTGGGGAACTGGTTGGTACCAAGCAGGAATTCCTTACGCTTAGCGGCATCACCGTGACGCTTCACATTAGTAGCATTGATATCATCCTGCACAATACCCTTCTTGACAGCCTCGAGGAAACCACCTTCGTCCTCAATCTTGAGGAAGATCTTCCAAGCTTCCTGTGCCAAGGCATCGGTCAGATGCTCAATATAGTAAGAACCTGCAGAGGGGTCAACAATACGGTCGAAATGACTCTCCTCCTTAATCAGCAACTGCTGATTGCGGGCGATACGCTCACTAAAGTCTGTAGCTTTTTCGTAAGGAGCATCAAACGGGGTAACCACCATTGAATGAACACCACCGAGCGCAGCCGACATTGCCTCTGTCTGTGAACGTAGCAGATTGACATAAGAATCGAACAACGTTTGGTTATAGGTAGATGTGCTGGCATTGATAATCATCTTGCAAGCACAGTCACACTTTGGCTCATACTGCTTAACTATTTGAGCCCATAACAGACGGGCGGCACGGAATTTGGCAATCTCCATGAAATAGTTCTCAGAAATACCCATATAGAACTTGATGCTCTTAGCAGCTGTATCCACATCAACACCTGCATCAACCAACTCCTGAAGGTATTCGTTACCCCAAGCAAGTGCATAACCCAATTCCTGTACAATATAGGCACCGGCATTATTGAGCGTGTCAGAGTGAACCATCACACAACGCAGATTAGGATAATCTTTCAATGTCTCTACCAACTTGGGCAACTGAGCCAGCATTGGTGTGGTGTCCTTGCCTTTCTGCAACATCTTGTCGATGGGATCAAAACCTACTCCACCCACAATCTTCTCCTTGTCATAACCCTGCTTCTCGAAATACTTTACGAGAATCTCTGCCAGTTCAACAGCATGACGTGGACAGGTACGGTAGCTGACCTCTACAATATCCAAACGGATATCCTTGAGCAGAGTTTCGATGAACGATGGGCTTACCATGTCACCACCAAAGCGGAAGCCGATGGAGTCGATGCCCTTGTTCAGAATGTCGAGAGCCTTTTTGTTTGCCTCAACAGGATCATCTACTTTAATATTCTGACGCACGTACCATTCGTTGGAATCTTTCTTGTTTCCACGAACAAATGGGAACTCACCCGGCAGTGCATCAGGTGTCTTCAATTTCGCCAAGTCTTCCCGGCGGTAAAAAGGCTGTACGTTAAAGCCTTCATTTGTTCTCCACACAAGTTTCTTTTGGAAGTCGGCACCTTTCAGGTCAACTTCAATCTTGTCCAACCACTCTTGAGTGGTAGGTGCCTGGAACTCGGTGAAGAGTTTTTCTTTGTTTGCCATAATTTGTTTTATTATATAAGTTGTTCTAAGTTTCAGACTGCAAAGATAGCAATAATTTCTTAACTGCCGAAGAAATTAATAATATTTTCATAATTATGAAAAATAGTTGCACAAAATTGCGTGTATTGCGCAAATTCTTTGTAACTTTGCAGGCTGTAAAAAATAGAATTATTATGGAATCATTGCAATGGTTAAAAGATTTGTTTACGACAAATGACTCTGTCGCCCATATAGCATTACTATATGCAGTAGTCATTGCCGTGGGTGTGTATTTGGGTAAAATTAAATTTTGGGGAATCTCGCTTGGAGTAACCTTTGTGCTATTTGCTGGTATTGTAGCTGGCCATATCGGGTTTACTGCCCCACTCCCCATCCTTACATTTGTTCAGGACTTCGGACTCATTCTTTTTGTATTCATGATAGGTATGCAGGTGGGGCCAGGTTTCTTTGAGAGTTTCGGTAAAGCTGGCATTAAGTTGAATGGATTGGCAGCTACAGGCATTCTGCTGAACATTTTGGTAATGTTTGCCTGTTACTTCATTTTCTTCGACACCTCAAACCCCATCAACCTCCCCATGATGGTTGGTACGTTGTATGGTGCTGTCACCAACACCCCTGGTCTTGGTGCAGCCAACGAGGCATTACAGGCAGCCTTCCCTAACGGTGCCCCACAGATTGCATCGGCTTATGCTTGTGCTTATCCTTTAGGTGTATTGGGCATCATTGGTGCTACTATATTAATAAGGTATATATGCAAAGTCAAGCTGGAGAAGGAAGAGGAAGAGTTGGTTGCCATGGACGAGATGAGTGCCAACAAGAAACCTTATAAGATGCACTTGGAGGTAACAAACAAGTATTTGGAAGGAAAGACCCTATTGCAGGTACACGACTTTCTAAACCGTGACTTTGTAGTCTCCCGTTTAGTACATAATGGTGAACTATGTATCCCTAACCGCGACACAGTCTTCCACATGGGCGACCAAATGCTCATCGTTTGTGCTGAGGCTGACCAAGAGGCCATCATGGCTTTCATCGGTCCAAAGCTCGATATCGACTTTGAACAATCTGACCAACCTTTGGTTTCTAAGCGTATCCTGATTACCAATCCTAAAGTTAATGGTAAGACATTGGCTTCGATGCATTTCTCAAGTGTGCATGGTGTCAACGTGACTCGTATAACCCGCCATGGTATGGACCTTTTCGCCTCAGCTTCACTTCCAATGCAGGTTGGCGATAAGATTATGGTTGTTGGTCCAGAGGATGCTGTCGAACGTGTTGCCAATAAGATGGGTAACTCCATCCGCCGTCTTAATGCACCTAATATTGCTACCATTTTCGTCGGTATTATCATAGGTATCATCTTCGGTTCGATACCCGTTGCTATTCCGGGCATGCCAGTTCCTTTGCGATTGGGTATTGCCGGTGGTCCACTGATTATCGCCATTTTGATTGGACGCTATGGTTATAAGATTCATCTTGTTACCTATACAACAACGTCAGCAAACATGATGCTACGTGAGATAGGTCTGGTGCTCTTCCTTGCCAGTGTAGGCATCAAAGCGGGAGCCAATTTCTTTGAGACTGTGGTTGATGGAGACGGATTATTGTATGTACTGACAGGTTTCCTCATCACTATCATTCCAATCTTAATTGTTGGCCCTATTGCCCGCTTGCACTACAAGTTCAATTACTTCACTATCATGGGTATGATAGCCGGTACCTATACCGACCCCCCTGCCCTCGCCTATGCCAACAGCGTATGTTCGAAAGAGGCTCCTGCAATTGGCTATTCGACAGTATACCCGCTGTCGATGTTCCTACGCATTTTTACCGCACAGATTATAGTGCTGTTCTTCTGCGGATAAAATAGAACAACCAAAATACTAGAATATATAATAATACAAACAAAATGAAAAAATTCTCATTCCTATTAGGCTTACTGGCTGTTACCTGCCTCCCGATGCACGCCCAAATGGATGCCAGCATCAAACTGAACGAGGTGATGACAGACAACCAATCCAGCCTGATTGACGAATACGGAACACGACATGCCTGGGTGGAGATAGCCAACACATCACACTCAACATACAACATCCGTGGTATGTATCTGACCACCGACCGTTCCGTACTTGACAAATCGATGAGTGTTCCTGAGCGTGTCAAGCGTATGAGCCAAATTCCTAATGGTGACGTACGCACTAATCTCAGCGGACGACAGTTCATCGTGTTCCAGTTAAACAGCGAGCCTTCAAAGGGATCGCTGCATCTCGCAGTAACAGTAGACCCTTCTAAGCCTACTTGGGTAGCTTTGTACAATGGTAATGCCACTCAGCTCATCGACTCTGTTACCGTGCCTGTGCTGAATGCCGACCAATCGTTTGCCCGTATTTCCAACAATGGCAATAGTGCTGACTGGGAGGTAAAATCTGGCGACCGCGTTACGGTAGGCATCCAGAACATGACTACTGTTAGCGAGTCAAAGATAGAGAAATTCAAGCGCGAAGACCCTTATGGCTTTGCGATGGCTATTATGGCTATGGGCATCGTATTCCTCTGTCTGGCTTTGTTGTGGATTTTCTTCACTCTCTTCGGCATGTTCATGCGCCATCAGGAGGCTGCTAAGAAAGTTATCAACACCCAGCCTATTAAACCAATTACCAAGACCGTTGAGAAAACCATTGAGGTGGGTCATAAGACGGGAGTTATTCTTAAAGAAGGATTTGACACCAAGGGTATCGACCGTGAAATATATATGGCAGTCATCGGTATGGCTCTTCAGCAGTATCGCGATAATGTGCATGATGTGGAGAGTGGAGTGATTACTATCAAACCACGTGAAACGGAATGGGACGCTGCGTACACGGAGATGACTCATTTCCATGAGCCAGTGTTGCCCACGACGCCCCAAAGTCCCAAGATTCCTACTGGACCAGAGATGAAGTAATGTTTAGAGTTTAATGTTTTAGAGTTTAGAGATATGAGCAAATATCAATATAAAGTACAAGGTGTTGACTACGAAGTAGAAATCCAGGAAGTAGAAGGCAACATCGCCAAAGTGAATGTAAACGGCATTCCTTTTGAAGTAGAACTGCAGCAACCTATCAATGCTGCCAAGCATCCAACGATTGTTAAGCCTAAGGTTGAGGCTCCCAAACCTGCAGCCCAGACTGCTGCACCAGCTGCTGCAGCTGCGCCTGTCCAAGCTGCTGCTCCCGCTGGTGCCGGAACTGCATTAAAGGCTCCTCTGCCTGGCACGATTTCTAGTATAAACGTGAAAGTAGGTGACACTGTAGCTGTTGGCGATGTGGTCATCGTGCTGGAGGCCATGAAGATGCAGAATAACATCGAGGCAGAAAATGCCGGAACTGTGACATCTATCACCGTCAACCAAGGCGATTCCGTCATGGAAGGTGCTGTATTGTTGACTATTGGATAATTGACAATTGATAATCGATTATTATGTGGCAATTTATCGTAGAAAACTTTAATGAGTTCCTGACGTACACTGGTTTTGCCAACGCCACGGCAGGAAACCTCATCATGATAGCAGTAGGCGCGCTTTTTATTTGGCTCGCCATTAAGAAAGACTTTGAACCGCTGCTACTCGTACCTATCGGTCTTGGCATTATTCTCGGAAACATACCTTTCCGCGCTGATGCAGGTCTGGAAATCGGTCTTTACGAAGACAATTCGGTACTGAATATCTTCTACCAAGGTGTGCGTCAGGGTTGGTATCCTCCTTTGATATTTTTAGGAATTGGAGCTATGACCGATTTCTCGGCTCTTCTCGCCAATCCTAAATTAATGCTGATTGGTGCTGCTGCTCAGTTTGGTATCTTCGGGGCTTATATGTTTGCACTTGCTTTGGGATTCGAGCCCAATCAGGCTGCGGGCATTGCCATCATCGGTGGAGCTGATGGTCCTACTGCCATATTCCTGAGCAGTAAGTTGTCACCAAACCTCATGGGAGCCATTGCTGTTTGCGCCTATAGCTACATGGCTTTGGTACCGCTGATTCAACCTCCATTGATGCGTCTGCTGACCACTAAGAAGGAGCGCGTCATCAAAATGAAGCCTGCCCGTGAAGTATCACAGACCGAGCGCATCCTATTCCCTATCATCGGCCTGTTACTGACCACATTTATCGTGCCTTCCGGCCTGCCCCTGCTGGGTATGCTTTTCTTTGGTAATTTGCTGAAGGAGTCAGGCAAGACCACCCGTTTGGCAAAGACTGCAGGTGCTGCTCTTAATGACATTGTCGTCATGCTGTTAGGCCTGACCGTAGGTTGCTCTACACAGGCATCAGAGTTCCTGACCATCAACACCATCTATATTTTCATGATTGGTGCCGGAGCATTTATCATCGCCACCATGAGCGGTGTCTGCTTTGTTAAGATTATGAATCTATTCTTGCCAAAAGACAAGAAACTGAACCCGCTGATTGGTAATGCCGGTGTAAGCGCTGTTCCTATGGCAGCCCGTATCTCCAATAACCTTGGACTTGAATATGACCGTCATAATTTCCTGCTGATGCATGCTATGGGTCCCAATGTAGCAGGTGTAATAGGCTCTGCTGTGGCAGCTGGTGCCCTGCTTGGATTCCTTTCATAAGGCACTTAATGCAAAAAAAAATTGGCAATCTTGTAACGGATTGCCATTTTTTTTGTACCTTTGCGACAAATATTGAATAAAAACATAATGAGTAGTCATCAAGAAGAGAACGTGCAATCGCATCGTTTGACAATAAAGAATGAAATTGAGGAACTTACTAAGTTGCCTGAGTTCGTTGACACTGTCTGTGAAGAAGCTGGGGTTGACATGGCTCTAATTGCCAGTCTTAACCTTGCTTTGGAAGAGGCAGCTACCAACGTTGTGCTCTATGCCTATGAAGGAAAAGAGGGTATGGTTGTTATTGATGCCTTCTACACCTCTGAACACTTAAAATTTGTCATTACCGACAATGGTATTCCATTTGATCCCACACAGAAAGAGGATGCCGACACCACGTTAAGCGCAGAAGAACGCCCCATCGGTGGCCTCGGAATATTCTTAGTGAGACAGATCATGGATGATGTCATTTATGAACGCAAAGGCGAAAACAATATTCTGACACTCGTTAAATATCTTAAACCAGTCAAGTAACAGAAAAAATGGAGGATATCGTCTTTTGGGGACTTGGCCTACCGGGCTGGATAACAATCGTCACGGTGCTTAGCATTTTCTTCGTGATGGCTAAAACCCGTATCCCTGCTGTAGTAGCTTTCTTGGGAGCTATGACGGTATTGCTCGTGACTGGTATTATCTCTGAGGCTGAAGGAATGGCAGGATTCGGTAGTGAACCTGTTGTTGTACATGCAGCATTCTTCGTTGTGATGGCTGGTCTGATGCAGACAGGCGTGCTTTACTGGCTAACCAAACACCTGTTGGGAAATCCCAATGAATACCGTCAAGCCTTAGTAAAGCTGATGTTGCCGATAGCCTCCTTGGCAGCATTTCTGAATTCCGTCAATGTAGTCGCCCTGTTCATTGATGTAGTAAGAATCTGGGCCAGAAGATTAGGAACAGAACCCTCGCGTCTACTGATTCCGCTGAGTTATGCAGCCACATTGGGTGGCACATGCACGCTTATAGGGAACTCGTCGAATCTGGTAATTTCAGGTCTTTACGCAGAACGTACAGGACGAGCACTCAGTTTCTTTGCCCCACTCATCCCTGGCCTGTTTTGCACTGTCATTGGTATTGGGATGGTTATTATCTTACGCAATTTTATTCCTCGCAGACAATCGCCAGAGAGCACCTTTGAATCTACCAGCGACTACACCGTAGAGTTGTTGGTACCAACAGATAATCCTGCAGTAGGGTTGTCCGTCAATGACGCTGGATTAAGAAATGTACGAGGTGGTTCTCTCATTGAAATCGTACGTTTCGATAAAGAAATCATAGCTCCTGTTCCCCAAGATGAGTTTATCCTGGGAGGTGACCGTCTTATTTATTCCGGTCAGATTAACGAAATTCTGGAACTTAAGAAATCACACGGACTGGTTGCAGCCGACCACCATGTGTATAGCATTAGCGAGATAGACAATAACCGCAAGATGAAAACGGCTTATATCGGCTTTGGCAGTGACCTTATCGGTTCACGTATGAGTGACAATCAGTTTGAGCATCGTACTGACATTGTATTGGTAGCCGTTGCCCGTCAGGGTAAGCGTGTCAACATACAGCCACGTGAGGTAGAACTTGAAGCTGGTGACACCTTGCTATTGGAATGTCCGCCTAAAGAAGACAACGAGATTGCCATGATGACGAAAGGTAGCTTGACCTTCTTTGACTCACATTTCGTGCCACAGTTAGGCAAGAAGACCATCTATTCGTCTATTATTCTTGTGGTCATGTTCATTTTGTCTTCATTGCACGTCATGCCTTTGATGGCAACAACAATGTTAGCTGCTGGTGCGATGCTGTTATTGAAATGTTGCCGTGCGCAGAACGTCACAAAGTATATTGAATGGGAATTATTGCTGATATTGGGTGCTACGGTGGTATTTAGTACTGCCATCACTAAGACCGGTATAGCAGACGTTGCTGCTAACAGTCTGTTACAGTTGTGCGGCAATAACCCACTGATTGTCATGGCAGTGATGTGTATTCTGGCTTCGCTTGTCAGTGAGGCTGTCAGCGACGTAGCTGCCTGTGGTGTATTCTTCCCCATAGTTTATCAGGAAGCGATAGAATTAGGGTGCAACCCCATGCCTTTCATCATTTCGCTGATGATAGCAGTTACTACAAGTTTCGCCTCTCCCATCGGTTCCAGCACACACATGCTCATCTATGGTCCTGGCGGTTTCAAATTCTCAGACTTTCTACGGATTGGTTTCCTCATGCACGTAGTGCTGCTGGCTGCCAACCTACTCATAGTAAACATTATTTATCCATTGCATTAATAACAAACATTAATAATAAGGCTTATGAAGACTACATTCCATGAAGAGAATGGCAAATACATTGCCACATTAGAAGGACGACTGGACACTGTTGCAGCAGAGCAGACAACAAAAGACCTCGCCCCATTGAATGATTGCACAGGTCATGACATTATCATCGACTGCACCAATCTTGAGTATATCAGCAGTTCCGGTTTACGTATCCTGCTGAATATCCGTAAGAATGCTGCCGCTGTTGGTAGCAAAGTAACAATCCTGAATATCAATAAAGAAATACAAAAGGTATTCGAGATGACAGGATTCAACACATTGTTTATAATTCAAAATCAATAAATATTTAGAAAATGACTATCGAAATTAAAGAACAGAATGGCGGTTTTACCGCACTGATGAACGGAAGACTGGACACACCTGCTGCTGTTCAGGCAACTAAGGACATGCAGCCCTTGATGGACAATGCAGACAAAGAGATTACACTCGATTGCACCAAACTGGACTATATCAGCAGTTCTGGTCTTCGTCTTTTCCTGAGTCTCCGTAAAGAAGCTGCCTCAAAGGGAGGAAAGGTCATCATCATGAACATCAATGATGAAATCAAGAAGGTTTTCATGATGACTGGTTTCTACAATCTCTTTGACATTAAATAGGAATAGATGGAATACGGATTAGATCTACATGGCACAATGCTGCTTGAAGACTATAGAGACAGGCTACCTGTCTATAGTCTTCTTCAGCGTGTCGTGATGGAGAACCTCGGCAATATGGTCAAGCAGGCCGGTTTGGAACTTAATGCCATGGAGTCACGTATTAAAACCGAGAAATCATTGGCAGGAAAACTTGCTTTAAAAGGGGCAAAATACCAAACCATCAATAACATTACCGATATCTTCGGAGCCCGTATCATCACTTTCTATAATGAAGATGTTGACCGCATCGCCTCCATGGCAGAGGCTTTGTTCGATGTAGACTGGAACAACTCCATCGACAAGCGAAGGATGCATCAGTTTAACAGTTTTGGCTACAACTCTCTGCATTACATCTGCAGGCTGCCTAAATCATTGTATTTTAATGAGGAACATCCTGAGCTGAACGAAATTCCCTTTGAGATTCAGATGCGCACAGCGCTGCAACACGTATGGTCAGCTATTCAACATGATATCGGCTATAAGACCGATGTGGAGATTCCTTTTGAGTACCATCGCAACCTGAGCCGACTGGCAGGACTATTAGAACTGGCAGACAATGAGTTCAGTCGACTCCGTTCTGACATTGCCGACTACCGCAGGCGAATGCTTGGAATGGTGCAGAGCGGTAAACTGGAGGAGGTTATGCTCGATGGCGACACTTTCCATACGTTTATGGACCTTCTGCCTTTCGACAAGTTGAACAAGAAGATTGCAGCTATTACTAATGCTGAACTGCAAGAGGCCAATCCTATCCGTTATCTAAAACTGCTTCGCGAAATGGGTATGGAAACGCTGGCTGACGTTGAGAAACTGATACGGGAGAACAGCAATGATGCTTACCAACTTGCACTCTTCCAACTTGGATCTACTGATATTGACATTCTGTCGTCCAACATCGGACTCCAAAACCTGTGCATTGTTCAAATACTGAAGACGAATGGAGGAAAAGAAGGCATCAAGAAAATGTTTGATATCATTAATGGTATTACGCCCCATAATGAAGACATGGCGCAAATCATCATGGATCAAGCCGATAAGTTATCATTCATGAACAAAAAATCATAGCTCATGGAATATCCAATAACACAAGGCAGACCGAAGATTGCTCTTGTAGATGCCAATACATTAGCAACATTAGGTTTGAAGCATATACTGCAGAACGTCATGCCCATCATGACGGTAGATACCTTTGGTTCATTTGCAGAATTAAAGGCTAACCATCCTGATTCGTATGCACACTATTTTGTGTCATTGGATATCGTCTTACAGGAAAGACAGTTTTTCCAGGAAAGACTGCGTAAGACCATTGTACTTACTCTTCAATTGGAAGACACATCCCAACTATCGGGTTTCCACAGCCTGTGCATCAATCAGCCAGAACAGCAACTGATTCGTCAACTATTAATGTTGGAACAACATGCCCATGCTGGAGGCAAAAACCTACCACCAATGCCCAAGGCTCTACAGCAGAAAATCCTTTCTGATCGCGAGATAGAAGTGATGTCGCTGATAGTACAAGGCTATATCAACAAAGAGATAGCTGACAAACTGAACATTGGTCTTGCCACTGTCATAACCCACCGCAAGAACATCATGGACAAACTGGGTATAAAAAGCGTATCAGCACTTACCATCTACGCAGTCATGCACGGATACGTTGATATCAATAAGATTTAATCCCTTACAGTTTTACAGAAGATATGTCAACCAACCCGTTGACAATCGCATAAATCGTCAGACCTGCAGGTGAATGAATCTGCAACTTACGGGCTATATTCCTGCGATGCGTAATGACCGTATTAGTGGAGATACACAAATGGTCAGCGATTTCCTTATTCGACATACCTTGAACCAACGAGATAATCACGTCACGCTCTCTGTCCGACAGCGCATCAGCATTATCCTGTCCACTCTTGAACACCATCGTGGATATATTTCTTGTCACCGTATTTTGTTTCTGCTGCTGTTCCAAACGACGCACAGCAGGCACGAAGATGTTATCCTCCACTTCTGCATGCTGTTTCAACCATTCCTCATTATTGTATATGTCATAGAGCGTCGCTGTCAGTTTGTTATTGCTATGCGAATCCGAAGGCAAATACTTGATAATCATTAGTTTCAACTCTCGCAAAGCCCTGTCTGTTGACTCATGGTGTTTTGAGAAAGTCTCCACATTATAGTCATTCACCTTACGCCCTTCCAATAATGCAGTCACATAAGGGAACAATGTCTTCTCCTCATATTTCATGTGGCGCTGTATCTCTCGCGCATAGCCATCATAGAACTTCATAATCAAGTGTCCAAGAGAGTCTTTCTCGTCGAAGCTTTCTGCCAATTGACGTCTGATGGAAGGTAACTGATAATCAAGGAAATAGGCATGACTGGCATCCAGATAATGAAGCAATGTTCGCACGTCAATCTGGTCGTCGTCCTCATTGTTGGTAGAGCCATTCATAGTAAAATTCACCACAGCAAGGAACGTATAGGTATCCACATGGTTCATCTCACAAGTCTCCCAAACTGTCTTGTCACCGAAGCCTAAGTTTATTCCGAAACTACCCAGTGCCTGTAGCAAATTATAATTGTCCTTGATAAGTGTAATCATCTTATCTTCGGGTTCATACATCTTCAGATTCTTCATATCTCTCTATACCTTATTATATATATTGACGCTGCAAAATTACTGCTTTTGTCGGACTCTTGCAATAGTTAGAAACAATTTCATCATTTTTAGGTATTGTAGGAATTACTGAAACATTCTACCTTTGCAGCGGAAAAAGAAATGCTATCAATATGATGATGAAAAAACTATTATTTACATTTGCTTTTCTGGCCACAGGCATCGCTGTCGTGGCACAAGAGAACACCAACGACAGTTTGTCGAATCGTACGTTTTGGGATCGGTTAAGCATAGGTGGTTATGGTGAATTGGCATTCTCGCGTAACTTCTATAGTGACCATGTCAGCCGTTACAGTCAACCTGAAGAACACAAGAACGACCCTAGTCATGGGCGGTTCGATATTCCTCATGCTGTCATCTATTTAGGTTATGACTTCGGCAAGGGCTGGAGTTTCGGCACTGAGATTGAGTTCGAACATGGCGGTAACGGTATTGCCTACGAGAAGGAAGACGAAGAAGGCGGCGAATGGGAACAGGAAACCGAGAAAGGCGGTGAAGTGGAACTGGAACAGTTCTGGATTCAGAAGTCTTTCGACAAATGGGCTAACATCCGTATTGGTCACATCGTAGTGCCCGTCGGCTTGAATAATGCCCACCATGAGCCCTTGAATTTCTTCACTGTTTATCGTCCTGAGGGCGAGAACACCATTCTGCCTTCTACATGGCATCAGACGGGGGTTTCTTTCTGGGGACGTTACAAAGATTTCCGCTACGAGGCACAGTTCCTGGCTGGTCTGAATGCCGACCATTTCACCAATACTGGATGGATTCATAAAGGCCATAAATCACCATTGGAGTTTGATATTGCCAACAAATACGGCTTGGCTCTTCGTTTAGACAACTACACCGTACCAGGTCTGCGCATCGGTATCAGCGGTTACTATGGTCATAGCATTGGCAACAGCTATCCCCGCAATGCCAATGGTGTGGATGCCGAATACAAGGGAGTCGTTGCCATCGGTTCTATCGACTTCACCTATAATGCCCACAATTGGATTGTCCGCGGACAGGCAGACTATGGTTACCTTGGCGATGCCGAACAATTGAAGTATGTCTATAATCGTCTGAACTCCAAGTCACCCTATAAGCATTCTGCCTTTGTCAGCAAAAATGCATATGCCATTGGTATCGAGGCCGGTTATGACATCTTCTCGCAAATACAGTATTTGCGCAACCACCATCAGAAGATGTATCTCTTCGGCCGTTATGAGCAATATAACCCCTATGCCAGTAAGACGAAGGATGTTGACTACGGCTATACTGAGGTAAAGCGTCTCGCTTTCGGACTCAACTACTACCCTGTCAAACAGGTAGTGGTCAAGGCAGAATACTCACACCGCTTCCTGAAGGACATCTATAATGATGAGCCCTCATTCAATTTAGGTATCGCTTACGAAGGATGGTTTGACCTCGGTCACAAAAAGCTGGCTCAACAAGAGCAATATGATGTGCAGAAACTCAACGAACGCATCAACCAGTTACAACAGCAAATTGATGAATTAAAACAAAAAACAATGTAAACATAAATTACAAAAACGTATGAAAAAGTTATTGATTTTCTCCCTTGCTGCCCTGATGGGCACTATGACATTCACTTCGTGTGGTGATGATAAGACAGGTCCTGACAATCCAGATCCCGATCCAGGCTCTACCATTGTTGATGACACGAAATACAAGGACAAGAGCTATGGCAACAATGCTATCGACGCTTGCGCAAATGTTGTGACGCAATTTGAGAATGCTAATAACGTGATTGCACAGGCCAGTCTGACCACCGAACAAGAGAATTATCTTTATCAGGTACTTCAGAATCTGGTTAAGAACGTCATCGTTCCTACCTATACGGATTTAGCTGATGATGTTGAGGACTTAGAGAAGACGCTGAACGGCTTGACAGTCAACACCATCACTCAGACACAGATTAACAAGGCTTGCGAAGATTTCAAGGCTGCCCGTCTGAATTGGGAGCGTTCCGAGGCCTTCCTCATGGGTGCCGCCTCAGATTTCGACGTCGACCCCACCATCGACTCATGGCCTTTGAACCGTTCGTTGTTGCTCAACTACTTCAATAATGGAATGAGCGACGAGATGCTGGACGATGCCACCATCCTTGGTTTCCACGCCTTGGAGTTCATCCTGTTCCGCAATGGTCAGCCCCGCAAAGTGGCAGAGTTGCAGTCTAACGACACATACAAAGGCTTTGAGAAGATTTCCGGAGCCAAGGAACTTGCTTACGCTCAGACCATCTGCACCCTTCTGAAGCAGCGTTGTTACCAGTTGCAGGTTGCATGGGAAGGTGAAACAGCAGCCAATGCCAGCCGCGTAGCTGTTGTGAAAGCCGCAGGTCTTGACTATGTCACAGAAAACGGACTCAACTATGGTGAGAACCTGATCGGTGCAGGTAAGGACAACAAGAGTACTTTTAAGACACTGAAGGCTGCTATTGCACAGGTTCTCTCGAACGATGAAGGCAGTTGCGTCGCTATTGCCAACGAGGTAGGTACTGCCAAGATTGCCAACCCCTTCTCTGCCGGTGATATCTCCTACGTAGAATCACCTTATAGCTACAACTCCATCACTGATTTCCAAGACAACATCCGTTCCATCCGCAATGTATGGTTCGGTTCTACCAACGGCAGTGCTGCGAGCAACAGCTTTAACGGTTTCTTTGCAAGTGTCAATCAGGCCAATGTGAATACAAATGTCGTAAATGCCTTCAATACGGCCATCTCGAATATCGGCAGCATGCCTGCTCCTTTCGTCAAGTACTGCAGCACCATCTGGGGCATTGAGTTCATTGACGATGAAGACTGGGACGTTGAAGAGTAAACTATAAAAACACCTATATGAATCAATTGAAGAGCTTATCTAAACTATTGCTCGGAATGGCTGTCATTACTATGGCAGCCTGTTCCGATGATAGCACTACCGAAAATCTTGGCAACCTCACTCCTGAAGAGAGTGCCTTCGGTAAGGCTAATGCTGTGTTCACAGCTGAGGAGTGGTATCCTGGCGGAGCGTTGGGAACAACGACGAAGGCAAGCTACTCTGCTCCTGCACCGGCAATGGATGCTGTCAGTGGGATGGAACAGGACTTCAACGTGGGTGAGGGTTTCTTCGAGAAACTCTACACCTTCGAGCAGGAGCCCCGTAAGGGACTCGGTCCTGCATGGGTACGTAACGGATGTATCCACTGTCATCCCAGCTATGGTCATGGTAAACGCCAGACGGAGTATCGCGCCAATACTGTTGGTAACGGCTATCTACTGGTTATCTACCATCCCGACAACAATGCGTATATCTCAGAAGTGACGGGTATGCCACAGACACAGGCTATGTCTCCCTTCAAGGCTCCCATTGACGAGAATTAGATTACGATTGAGTGGAAGGATGTGACAGCGATGGAAAGCGGACTGTCCATGACTTTCCCTGACGGAGAATCCTACTCGCTGATCTATCCTGAGGTGACGATACCTGCTACGGCTTTCAATACGAACCCGATACCTACAAATTATGAGGTACGCCTGGAGTCTACCATTGGTATCTATGGTACTGGACTGTTGGATGCCGTTACCGACGAGGATATCGAGGCACAATGGGCTGCTGAGGCTCCATATGTAGAATTGAATCCTGCCATGTGGGACAAGGCAGCTGGAAAGTTCAAGGCTTCTGCCTACTATTCCGCAGGCTATAATGATACGGGTACGTTCCATGGCGATCATGGTCCTCTGAAGCGTTTCACCTATGCCATGACACGTGGTACACTGCAAGACGGAGCTGGTGCCAATGCTATCTGGAACATCACTAACGTGACACGTTCCGATCGCCATTGGCTCTATTCCACCACAGCATGGGCAAAGGCACAGAGTGAGGACCCTGAGGTCATCAGTTATATCAAAGAACATGGCAGTGACGCATCAAGTATTCTACATCCCTATTATGCCGATGGTACAGACGATGGTATCAAGGAGCGTGTAAACGAGATTTTGAGTTGTACGTCTGTTGCCAAGAAAGAGACCTTCGAGAAATACCTGCTGAATGGGGAACCCTATAATGGCGAGGAGGAGATGAACGACAAACAGTACTACCAGTTCATGGTATGGCACCGCGGACTGGCTGTTCCCGCTGCCCGTAATCTGGACGACATGGATGTACAGCGTGGCAAGACACTCTTCTCTGAGATGGGCTGTGCTCAATGCCACCGTCCGTCATGGAAGACGGGTGCCGACAACTACTGGGTAGATGCCTCCATCAAGGTTTATGCTTCCAACATCGGAAAGGATGCCAGCAACATATTGCCAAAATATCCCCATCAGACCATCTGGCCTTATACCGACATGGTTCAGCACCGTCTGTTTATGATGAATGACATCCGTACAGGCTGGTGCCGTACTACCCCACTCTGGGGACGTGGACTCTCCCGCCAGCTGACAGGCAACGACGATCGTCTGCACGACTGTCGCGCACGCACCGTCATCGAGGCCATCATGTGGCACGGCTACTCCAAGCAGTCGGATGCCTATAAGGCAACGGAGAAGTTCTATAACCTTCCAAAGGCCGACCGTGACGCCGTCGTGAAGTTTATAGAATCAATTTAATAGGCACATTTCTTGTCTATATGACAAATAATGTGTATCTTTGCATGAGATGAAGAAAACAGTCATAGCATTATACATCGTGGTGATAGCCGTCATGGCTGTCGCCACGATTATTGAGAAATACCAGGGAACCTCCTACGTGGCCGATTACCTCTATGGCTCATGGTGGTTCTCGCTGTTATGGGCATTGCTCACTTTGGTGGCAATAGCCTATTTCCTAGGGCGCAAAGTGCGTCGGCTTTCCACGGTTGCCCTCCACCTGTCGTTTGTCCTGATCCTATTGGGAGCGTTGCTCACCCATCTGACAGCGACAAAGGGAATCGTCTGCCTGCGCGTTGGTCAGACCATTGACCAGTACATGTCTTCGGATATGCAACTAAAGCCTCTCCCCTTTACGGTGACGCTCAACCGCTTTGAGGTGCGTTACCATGAGGGCACCAATGCTCCTGCCGACTATGTTTCCGACATCACTATCGACGATGGCAACAGTCGAAGCAAGACGACCGTGTCTATGAACAACATCGCTTCATTTCACGGTGTACGCCTCTATCAGAGTAGTTTCGACGAGGATATGCAAGGCAGCATCCTCGCCATGAACAGCGACCCTTGGGGTATCCCTGTCACTTATGGAGGCTATGCCTTGCTCTTCATTTCACTCATTTGGATGCTCTTCGACCCTCAAGGCACCTATCGCAGACTTTTGCGTTCGCCACTGCTGAAACGAGGCATGATGCTCATCTTCCTGCTGTCAACGGTCAATTGTCAACTGTCAACGGCCTCTGCAGCTCCACGAGTTCTGCCCCAGACCACAGCCGAAAAATTCGGGCAGCTCTTTATGGTCTATAACGACCGCGTCTGTCCAGTCCAGACCTTCGCTATCGATTTCACTAAGAAAATGTATGGCAAACGCTCGTATCAGGACTATAGCGCAGAACAGGTGCTCACAGGTTTTATCTTCTTCCACGACGACTGGGCCAATGAGCCCGTCATCAAGGTGAAAGGCGGTGAACTGAAACAGCGGCTCAACATTCCCGACTACGTCAGCATGAACTATTTTTTCGGAAAGAACGGCTACATCTTAGGTCCTTATGTTCAGGAGTTCTATCAGGGATTCCAGCAGGAGACTTTCCATAAACAGGCAGCCCAGATGGACGAGAGGCTCATGCTCATCATGGAGTTGCACAAGGGAACGCCCCTGAAGCTCCTGCCCTATCAGGATCATCTGCAGGTGACGTGGTATTCCCCTACTGACCAACTCCCTTCAACGATGGACGAGGAACACCAAAAGTATATCCGCGACGTCTTCTCGCTGCTCAATGGCGAGATACAGGCAGGCCACTACGACCGGGTAAA
Organism: uncultured Prevotellaceae bacterium; assembly: GCA_900316645.1. Lineage (GTDB taxonomy): Bacteria > Bacteroidota > Bacteroidia > Bacteroidales > Bacteroidaceae > Prevotella. The sequence goes on along the minus strand of ONDP01000017.1, from coordinate 11,622 downwards.
TGCCTTCCTCGACAAGATGCTGCAATACCAGCAGACATTCGGCAGTACTTCACTGCCCACCCCGACTCAGGTCAAGGCTGAGCGTATCTATAATAAGGTGGCTTTCGCGACCATTCTCTTCATGGTATGCCTGACGATGGGCATTCTGTCGTTCCTGTTGTTGATTTTCAACAAGACACGCTCTACCCTTTGGTGGCAGCGCGCCATGATGCTGCTCTCGTTCATAGCCCTGTCGTTCTGTCTGGCCTTACGATGGATCATCACTGGCACCATCCCCATGTCGAACGGTTACGAAACCATGCTGTTCCTCGCATGGAGCATCATGCTGATGGCACTGATTGTGAACCGATGGTTCTCCATCATGCTCACCTTCGGATTCCTGCTCTCCGGTTTCTTCCTTTTGGTAAGCCATATCTCACAGATGGACCCGCAAATCAGTCATCTGATGCCAGTTTTAAACTCCCCACTGCTGACCATCCACGTCAGCGTCATCATGATGTCGTTTGCATTCCTGGCCTTTACATTCATCTGCGGCATCACCGCATTCATCATCAGGAAACAGGCTGAGGAACTGAAGTTGCGGACTGGGCATTTTCATCGGTGCCATTTGGGCCAATGTGTCGTGGGGCACTTATTGGAGTTGGGACCCCAAGGAAACATGGGCATTAATCACCTTCATGATCTATGCCATCGGCGTTCACGAACAGTCGCTGCCCTTCCTCCGGAATACGCGTAATTACCACTTATTCATGACGTTAGCCTTCCTCACCATCCTCATGACTTACTTCGGAGTAAATTATTTTTTAGGTGGAATGCATAGTTATGCGTAATTTTTATTACCTTTGCAGACAAATTGAAAGCAATGGAATATAAAACTATCACCTTCGATAAAACACTTGTAGAAATCTGTGAGTTCAACAACGGAACTGAAGTCACTGAATATCATGCGATGATTCACATCAGCCAACCCGGACTTCCCTTCGTCAATCAGTTGGAGGCTATACTCAATGCCTATAATCTGTTGGTGGAACAGGAACTGCCTGGTGCGCAGGCAGGCTGCCAACCAACAGGACGAGGTGATTGATGCAGATATGACCGACTGCGCCAAGAGCATCATCCAGCAGGCCCCACTCGACGGCACGAAGGTTGCCCTGTGGGTCTATCTTATGACGAATGTCCACTCGTCTATTACCCATGGCGGTCTCTACGTTGCTGAACACAATGGGTTCAGACACCTTTGGAACGGTAGCGCCCATAATCTGGCTGCCAATTCCGAATATCAGACGCGACTGCTCTTCAACGAGTATAATATGCAGTTGCAGGAAGAGGGTTGCACACTTAAGGACAACTGCATCCGCACCTGGTTGTTTGTCAACGACATTGACCTGAACTATGGTGGTGTAGTGCGTGCGCGCAACCAGTTCTTCTTCACTCAGGGACTGACAGTCAATACCCACTTCATTGCCTCAACAGGTATCGGAGGCCGACAGGCCGATCCTAACGTACTGACACAGATGGACAATTATGCCATCGGTGGCATCCAGCAGGAGCAGATTCACTATCTCTATGCCCCTACCCATCTGAATCGCACCAGCGACTATGGCGTCAGTTTCGAACGCGGTACCCGTGTTGACTATCAGGACCGCCGTCACGTCTTTATCTCTGGTACTGCCAGCATCAATAACAAGGGTGAGATAATGTATCCCAAGAACATTGTCAAGCAGACTGAGCGCATGTGGGAAAACGTCGAGGCATTGCTGAATGAAGCGGAATGCACTTTCGACGATGTGTGCGAAATAACGGTTTATCTCCGCGACACAGCCGACTACCCGTCGGTCAATAATATGTTTGAACAGCGCTTCCCCAACAAGCCCTATGTCATTGTCCATGCCCCCGTTTGCCGTTCCGGCTGGCTGGTCGAAATGGAGTGTATGGCCATCCGCAAGGTCGACAACCCGCAGTTCAAGGCCTTCTGACCGTATCATTATTACCAATACTATCATACAAAAACTATGAAACAGACAGACTTACGCGTTGGCATCATTGCCACAGGATGGATTGCAGAAAAAGCAGCACTCACCATCCAACAATTAGAGGGAGTAACATGTCAGGCCGTGGCTTCACGCGCCATCGACAGGGCTCAGGACTTTGCCAGGAAATGGGGCATCCCCTGTGCCTATGGTTCGTACTCCGAATTATTGGATGCCGACGATATCGACCTTGTATATATAGGTACACCCCACTCTCACCATTTCGACGTAACGATGGAGGCTATTGAAAAGGGGAAACCTTGTCTGGTCGAGAAAGCTTTCATGGCTAACCACGACCAAGCCCTCCAAGTAGTCAGTGCCGCCCGAGCCAAGAAGGTGTTTGTGGCAGAAGCCATCTGGACGCGCTATCAGCCTGTCGTACAGACCATCCGCGACATCATCAGCAGTGGGCGACTGGGCGAACTGCGCCTGCTGACTGGCAGCATCGGCTACAGCATGGGCAACAAGCCACGCATCATGAGGGCAGACCTCTGCGGTGGAGCCTTGTTAGACTTGGGTGTCTATGGCATCAATTTCGTCCGCATGTTCTGCGATGCCAAGATAGAGCAGATTGAGTCACAATGCATGAAGTCGGATACCGGTATGGACCTCACCAACACCATTTCGTGGCGCATGGAGGGAGGCATCATGGCGAATATCCAATCGACTGCCTGCAGTGTCAACGACAATCAAGGTACCATCTGTGGTACTGAGGGCTATCTCATCGTTGACAACATCAACAATCCTCAGACAGTAAGGGTTTACAAGCGCGACCGCATCTTTGTTGAGGAAATCAAGGTACCTCAGCAGATTACGGGTTACGAATATCAGTTCCTGGCCTGTAAGGAAGCCCTGGCACAGGGACTCACCGAGTCGCCCTACATGCCACTCGGCGAAACGCTCTACATCATGCAACTGATGGACGACCTCCGCTTTAAATGGGGTGTCCACTACCCGATGGACAGAAGAAGTGAAAAGTGAAAAGTGAAAAGTGAAAAGTGAAAATGGTCAATGGTCAATGGTCAAAGCTGCGATTAAGCGAGAGCAGAGCGATGCTTGCATCAGCTATGCCGAGCGTGAGCAGGTTCGATGTGAAAAATCAATGGTCAATGGTCAATAAACAAAGGACTCCTAAACGACTAAACGACTAATCTCCTAAACGACTAAACGACTAATCTCCTAAACGACTAAACGACTAATCTCCCAAACGACTAAACGACTAATCTCCTAAACGACTAATCAAGAACTTCAGTAAAAATTTGTTTAATTCAGAAAAATGTATTATCTTTGCAACCGATTTCAAGGAAGACGTTGATTGTTAATCGGAAGGTTGGCAGAGTGATCGATCGCGCTGGACTCGAAATCCGGTATACCCCTTTCGGGTATCGGGGGTTTGAATCCCTCACCTTCCGCAAAAAGAGCAGCCATAAAGGTTGCTCTTTTTCGTCCCTCACCTTCCGCAAAAAGAGTTCAATGAGTTAGCTCGTTGAACTCTTTTTTTACGAACCCCTTGGTACGCCACTTTCCAGAACGCCAACGTCGCATCAGTATCACACCACGGATATTCTCGTCGAGGGCAAAACCTACCCACATACCCACCAGACCATAACCCAGCGGAATACCGATGAAATAGCTCAGTCCCACAGCAACACTCCATTGGAAAATAACACCCACCACAAAGGGATAAACCGTATCGCCCGTGGCCCTCAGCGTGCTGCCAGCAAAGATATTTGAAGTGCGCCCTAACTCTAAGAACACATCAACCACCAGTACCCATACACCCATCCGGATGATCTCTTCGTTGTCAGTAAACGCATCGAGGATGCTGGGACCTGCAATAGCCAGCAAGACAGAACCTGTCAGCGTGATTATCAACGACCAACGGAAAAAATAGTTGCCAAGGACATAGGCAGCCTGGTGGCGCCACTGTCCCACCAAATGTCCCACCAGAATGTCACCGCCCTGTGTGATGCTGATGCAAAACAGATAGACGAACATGATCATGTTGGCACAATAGGTACGTGCTGCCAGTGCCTCGTTACTAATCTGATTGATAAAATAAGTAATCACCACCTGCGACAGACTGTAGCTGATGTTCTCGCTCATAGCCGGAATGCCAATCTTCATCAGGTTCCTCAACTCATGCCAGGGCATCGGGCGGAAGTAGTGTAATGGGAAACTGGGAATATGAACACGGAAGTGGACAATGGCAAGAATCAGCATCGACACAGCACGACAGACCGAGGTAGAGATGGCAGCGCCTTCGACACCCAACTGCGGACAGCCCCAGTGTCCGAAGATGAGGGCATAGTTGCCTACGATGTTCAGCACATTGACTAACCCCGTCACTGCCATCGGCCATACCACTTTGTCTGCACTGCGCAATGAGGCAGAAAACGTCAGTGACAAAGCCTGGAAGAACGACAAAGCACCCGTCAACCGAAGATAAATCACTCCGTCGCCCATCAATTCTGGACGCAGACCCATCAGCACGAGCAACTCCTCTGCATAGAAATATAGCATAGCACTCACCGCCACTCCCAGCAGCAGGTTCACCACCAGCGCTATGCACACCACCTGTATCAGCTGTTTGCGGAGACCAGCCCCGATGTATTGCGCACAGAGAATGGCTGCACCCATCGAAAAGAACTGATAGACCAGAAACACCAACGATATCAACTGGTTGTCCAAACCCACCGCAGCAACGCTATTGTCGCTGTAACGGCTCAGCATCACAGTATCTACCGCACCAAGCAGCATCACCAGTGCTATCTCGATAAACACTGGTATGGTAATCACTTTCAATTGTCGCTTCAGCGAACTATCAGCCATCCTATTTCTTTTCCAAATCAATCAAATACTCGCGAATTTTGACGCGAAGGTACTCAATTGGTTTAAAACCAACAGGCTCTTTGTCGCTTTTTTTAGTTTTTATGCGCTTTTTGTTATGAAAAATCAATCATCCTCCAAAAAACGCAACTCCGCCTCTAGCATCTCCAGTTTCGGCATACGACAGCCTGCCTCACGGGCAATCTCCAAGGGACGGGAGTAGATATAGTAAATCTCCATCGAACGGTGGAAGTCGTAGTCCAGTCGCATTGACGGTGAATAGGGCGTCATTGCATCTGTCATCTCTATCATCTTATCGACAAACGATTCATCAATGTTCTTCACGCCCAAGTGTTGGGCAGTTGTCACCACCTCCATCATCTGTTCACGAATCAGTTGTCTGGTCGATTTGTTCTTCAGCAGCAGGTCCGTCTGCGTGTGCAGTGCTACCGTCATTCCGTTGAACGGCATGTTCCACACGGCCTTTTTCCATCGCGCCTCATGATATTCCACGAGTCCCGTCTCAATACCAGCCTCACGGAACTCATCCACCACAGCCTGTATCAGAGCTTCGTCCCTGCACGAGTAGTCAGCCAGATTAATGCTGCCATAGCATTGATGGCTGACTATCCCGGGCTGAGTCTTTGCAGAACATATAAATGCCAGTCCTGCAGCCAGTTGCACGTCAGGAAACATCTTTTGCACATCCTCCTCCACCCCAATGCCGTTCTGAATGAGCACCACCAGCGTACGGTCATGAAGCAATGGTGGCAGCAATGCCGGGAGTTTGCTGTTATTGACTGATTTAAGACACACGAGCACCACGTCACACACTGGCATATCCTCCGGACGCTGATAAGCATTAACATCATCCAGATGGAACGAACCGTCGCAGGAGTCAACCTGCAGTCCGTGTTGTTTCACATACTCATAGTCGCTGTGCAACAGGAAATGCACTTCCTGTCCTGCATGAGCCAATTTAGCCCCATAATACCCACCAATAGCACCTGTGCCGATGATTCCGTATTTCATATCGAAAAACTAATAGCTGTCTTTTGTCATAACTTTTATTAATTTTTTATATTTCTGTTTGCAAAAATACAAATAAGCGAGCAATGAACCAAATAAAACACGTATTTTTTTCTCTCGCGTGAGTAAAGTAATATGGAAATGAAATATCCTGATAATTGTTGGAATACTCAAAAAACGGTAATGTGTTAAACTCTGCTAAACGGTGTTTGGTTTTGTAGGGTTTGTGCGTCTAATAAATGTAGTACAAGAAAAGATGGATAAAAGTGCATTTGAACAGAAAGCCCGCACGTGGCGAGAAAAGGCGGTCAGCGTAAGCCTCCACTGCGGAGCGGGCAAGGAAGAGGCTGAGGACATCGCACAGGATGTGATGCTCCGTCTGTGGCAGATGCACGACGAACTGGAACGCTATCAGTCTGTTGAAGCCATCGTTACCATCATGGCGAGACATCAGTTGAGAAATCATCAACGCCGAAAACCCGACGAGGCTCTGGACGAAGCGAAACTGTTGCGGATAGAGGCCAGTCCCCAGATGTTGTTGGAGATAAAAGAGGATGAAGCATGGTTGGAAAGACGACTGCAACAGATGCCCACCACCCAACGCACCTTATTATATATGCGGCAAGTGGAACGGCGCAGTCACGAAGAGATAGCCCAACTACTGGGTATCGAAACGACCTCAGTAAGTACGCTGCTGGCAAGGGCACGACGAACATTATTAGAAGAAATAAAACGGAGGAATAAACCATGACAAAATATTCAAAAAATTATATCGCAAAACTGCTGGACAGATATATGGACGGCACATCGACGCTGGGTGAAGAAGACATCCTTGCAGACTACTTCCATCACGGAAATGTACCCGAGGAGTGGGCAGACTTTCAGCAACTCTTCCAGGAGATAGAAGCGATGAAACCTCAGTCAAAAGTCAGGAAGCGATGGATAGGCTGGAGCGTGGCAGCATCAGTGGCAGTTCTGCTTGTTACCATCATGTGGCAGCAGACGGGACAGCATCATACGGAAAAAACATCAGCAGTACTGACCGCAAAGGCTGATACAGTCAGTTGTTCACAAGTAGAGCAAAAGACAGACACTGCGACTTTCCAGAAAGTGCAGCCTCAGCCTGTCAAGATCAAGAAACGCAGACTACGCAAGCCAAAGCCTACAATGACGGATATCGACAAAACGTATGCGCTAATGGCAGAGGCTGAGCAAGAAGTCATTGAGGCACAACTGGCTGCCCACGGCTACATACCCATTATGCAAGAAGATGGTACCATCATATATATTCACGAACAAACAAAATTATTGTCATATGAAGAGTAAAAGCGTTATCATGATTGGGCTGTTCCTATTACTGCCTTTCACCGCTACAGCACAACAGCAAATTGAGAAAACTTTCGATGCTTTGCGTCAAAGTAAAGCGCAAAAGGAAGTGTGGTCAGAGCATACTATTGAGAAAGACCCGGAAACAGGAAAGTTGGAAGGGTTGAGCGACATCTATGACTTCCTGATAACGAACCCGCAGAATAAAAATCTAGTAAACGCTATTGAGCAGGCTTTCCACCAAGACGAGGGCAAGGCTTACAGCGTGAGGACAGGCAATCGTGGAGGCGAGGAACACTACACCACTTTAGCAGTAGGCAACAGCAATAGAGGAGGAGTCGCTATCGGTCTGATAAAAGGCTCAAAGTATATCTATGCCTTATTCCTTGACCCAGAGGACCCTGCTCGTCAGCATCGCTATGCCTATGCGCTGGAATGGGTGGACGATGGTGATAAAATAAGGGGACGTATCGCTAAGACTTACGCCACCACGCTAAAGTATCGCGCAGGCAAAAAACTATCAAGAACTATCAGTGTCAATGGTAACGAAATCAATATTGATGGTAACAGCTTCTCGTTTGGCAGCGGCTTTCCCTTTGACAACAGTTCCGTTTTTAACAATGACTCAATATTTTCATATGGACCGAAGAGCTCTGAATCGTGGCTTAGCGAGTTCAATACCTTCAAGAACCTGTTTCTGAAGAATCCTACTGGCACCGCTGCTAATTATTACGTATCTCATATCTACAAGCTATGCAAGAATGCAGGTAGTCTAGATGATGCTGAGAAGGTGATGGTCATCAAGGAATTGGAGAAATTGAAGAAGGCTGCAAAAGATGATTTTCTCAAACAGATGTTCGAAATGAGTAGCGAACGACTGAATAAATAAAGCTATGAAACATATTAGAATAGTATGCCTTTCGCTGCTGTTGGTAGCGAAAGCAGGGGGCACAATGGCCCAGACGAAAACGGATACGACCAAAGTAAAGAGCGACTCCATCACATGGAACAAGGAGTTGGAGGGTGTTGTGGTAAAGGCACAGAAGCAACTCATCAAGCAGGAGATTGACCGAATAGGCTACGACGTGCAGGCTGATGAGGAGTCGAAAACGCAGACGGTGATGGACATGCTGCGCAAGGTGCCGATGGTGACGGTGGACGGGCAGGACAACATCTTGGTAAAGGGCAACAGCAGTTATAAAATTTACAAGAACGGACACTACGACCCGAGCCTGTCGAAAAATGCCAAGGAAACGTTTAAGTCGATGCCAGCCTCGATGGTGAAGCGCATAGAGGTTATCACCGACCCTGGAGCACGAGAGGATGCCGAGGGTGTGGATGCCATCCTGAATATCGTGATGGTTGATGGTTCGAAAATGCAGGGTATGACGGGTGTGGTGTCGGCAAGCTATAATACAAATAATCAGCGCAACCTCTACACCTCGCTGACAGGACAGATGGGAAGACTGGTGGCATCCATTGATTACGGCTATGGCGGCATGTCGAGCCGCTCAACAGTAAGCATCACAGACACAGACCGCAGGTATCTCGATACAGGCAACCGCATGAAGTCCCATTCAGACGGTTCCAATCCCGGTGCTATCCACTATAGCAATCTGAATGCCAGTTACGACATCGACTCGCTGAATCTGTTGTTTGCCTCGTTCGGTGGTTATTTCTATAAACTGAATGTGCAAGGTGACGGTTCGACAGCACTGACCAGTCCTTCAGGACAGCCTGTCTATAGCTTCAGCAATCACTACTGGATGCCGACGCGGCGGAAGGGCGAGCGACTCACACTCTCTTACATGCTCGCCCTGACCCGCCAACACACGGATCAGGAGAATACCTATACGGACCTGGTGAATGCACCATTCCTCTACACAGGCAGTCTGCAAACAGAACGCGAACGCTTCACAGAACACACCTTTCAGGCAGATTGGCTCCGTCCGTTAGGCAAAGGGCATCAGTTAGAGGTAGGTGCCAAGTATATCTATCGTAACAACAATAGCCATAACACGCAGAATTTTATCGGCATTGACATGCTGACCAACAACGACTTCGAACATACCACCCGTGTGTTGGCAGGATATGCAGATTATATCTACAATCACAAGAAATGGTCGGTTCGGGCAGGTCTGCGCTATGAATACAGCTATATGAAAGGGCAATATCCTGACGGAAAGGGCGACACCTTCGGTAAGCATCTGAGCGACTGGGTGCCACAGGCCTCGCTGAAATATCAACTGACAGATGCTCAGTCGTTGAAACTCTCGTTTTCCACCAGCATCAACCGTCCTGGCATATCCTATCTGAATCCTGCCATCGTCACTTCACCTACTTCTGTTTATTATGGTAATGCCAACTTGGTCAGTTCTCATACACAGCGCATCAGCCTGATTTATTCCTATATCCTACCCCAACTGACGCTCCAGATAGCACCAGCCTACAACTTCAGCTCAGAAGGTATCAGCACCATTCAGATTGCCAAAAACGACATCCGCTATACCACCTACGACAACAATCTGCGCTACCGTCGTTTCTCTGTGGAGCAGTATGTACAGTGGAAGCCCTTAGACGGCACAACCTTTGTCATCAACAACAACCTGAGATACGAACACTACGAGAATCCGAACCTGGGCTATCGCACCTTTGGATGGTCCGACAATTTCTATGCCAATCTCTCACAAAAGCTGCCCTGGAAACTGTTGCTTTATATGGCGGCATACGGCAAGATTGGTCATAGCCCTAATGGAATCTATTATATGCAGCACTCCTATCAGGGATATTACATCTCGCTGCAACGATCATTCCTCAAGGACAACCGTCTGACCGTCCGCATCGGAGCCAATGCACCTTTCAACAAATATTGGAAGACAGAGGCTGAGACAGTCACCAGCAGTCTTGGAACAATGCCCGTTCGTTCAGTCTCTCTATCACTTGGCGTTTCGGGTCTCTTAAAGCAAATGTCAAGAAAGCCGAACATAGCATCGAAAATGATGATGTCGTTGGTGGAATTTCTAAGAAATAAGCAATACGATATATCAATTAAATTTTGCGAAAGATAAGATGATTTCTTGCATTTTTGTTGACAAATTTATTTAGACTACTAAAAAACGTGAGTTAACTCGATTGATCAAATGAGTTAACTTAATCGATTAATCGAGTTAACTCAACTCGTTTCGTTAGTTAATAAAGCTATAATAATACAACGTGGGTTTTTTTACATAGTTTGTCACGTCTTCGATACTCTGAATGCGAAACTACTTCTCCCGACCTTTGATCCTTGAGCGCATGCTGCGGACGGAGGTGCGTTTCACATTGAGGGCGGTGGCAATGGCCTCGTCGTCGAAGTGAAGGTCGTCCTGCATGATGAGGAAGATATACTGAGCAGTGGAGAGGCCGCTGTACTTATGCTCCCACTCCTGCCAGCGTTTCGGGCGCAGTTGGGCGAAGTAGTCCACCAGGCACTGTTGTTCCTTGGCGGTGGCCTCAGCGATGCACTGGCGCTGCTGCAACTGGCTGTACATCTGCGTGCCGATCAGCAATGTTCCCGATATGCGCTCCATGGGTCAAGAACTCCGTCCCCTGACCCAATCTGTCGTTGCATTGGCGGGTACATCAAATGCACTTGATTTCTGCATCGACCACGAAGATGTCGCCATCGCGGTCAACAAGGACATTACGGGGAATGACATCCCAGACGAGGTAACTGCCGTTGGAGAAACGCCCCTCACTATCCACTTTCTCGAAACCGATGGCGGCCATGTAGGTGTCGATGGATATTTGCGGCGTGGGCTTGGCATTCTTTACAAGATCCTGCTTCAGAATGGGCATAATAGTTCGACCGTCGAATCCCGTAAAGGCATAGAGTTGATAGTAAGTTTCAGGGAATATCTCATTGTGCATCCTGACTTTGTCAAAGAGACGAAGAATACTACCGCTATTTAAAAGATTATTGACCTTATAGATTATGTCATTTGAAACGTATGTATCATTCTCGTTCCCGCTCGGTCCTGGTGTCCCCAAATCGAACACGGAATCTATCGGTATCCACAGACCGTGTTCCTTGGCAAACGATTCGGTGATGCGCTGCTCGATTTCAAAAGGGCCTACATGTGGTTGGCCATCTCCAAGTTGCGCTTCATATAGTTTGCAGCGTCGTTTGAGTTCATCGGAGATTGCTTCGATTCGGCTATTTTCCGCATCTTGCGCTCCGTTACTTCCTTGTGAAACTGATTGAAGAATGTCATAGTCCATAACAATTAAATGATTCTGAGGGCAAAGATACAAAGAAAAATCGAATAAACAATTTTTGGAGCAGCGAAAATAGAGAAAATTAATTTTCTTTATTGAGTCGTGACAAAATTCGATGACAATCAAAGAATTCGCATAAAATAACATGAAG
>ONDP01000020.1 GCA_900316645.1 uncultured Prevotellaceae bacterium | reverse complement strand
GCTTCAGGATGGGCTTGAACCAACGACCCCCTGATTAACAGTCAGGTGCTCTAACCAACTGAGCTACTGAAGCAGGTTTTGCTGTTAAGCGGGTGCAAAGATACGATGTTTTTCTGAAACTCGCAAACTTTTTTGGAAAAAAATTCATGGGAAAGGTATTTTTTTGTAACTTTGCAGCGTTTAATTAATGAAAAAGTAAAGAATGAGGTGTATTTTTCTCTCTCTCATAGCTGTGCTGATGGCAGTGGGCTGTCAGGCACAGGAAGTGAAGAATCATAATCTTGAGGTGGCAAAGAATCTCGAAATTTTCAATGCTATCTATAAGAATCTTGACTTGATGTATGTTGACACATTGGATGCCAGTGAACTGATAGGTACAGGTATCAATGCAATGTTGCGTTCGCTCGACCCCTATACGGAGTATTATCCAGAGGAGAAGCAGAAGGATCTGAAGTTGCTGATGACGGGCAAGTATGCCGGTATCGGTGCACTAGTCAGATATCACCAGAAGTTGAAGCGTGTGGTGATAGAGGAACCTTATGCTGGTATGCCTTCCGCTGAGGTTGGACTGAAGAAGGGCGACATTATCCTGCAGATAGACGACACGCTGATGACTGACAAGACTGTTTCGTATGTGAGTGAACATCTGCGTGGTGATGCCGGCACTACGTTTGTATTGAAGATAGAACGTCCGTCGACGGGCAAGAAGATGACTTTTAAGATTACGCGAAAGAGTATCAAGATGCCTGAGATTCCTTATTATGGTATGCGTCCCAACGGTGTGGGCTATATCAATCTGAACACCTTTACTGGTGAACCTTCGAAGCCCATGCGCCGTGCCTTCCTTGACTTGAAGAAGCAGGGTGCCCAGAAACTGATTCTTGATCTACGTGGTAATGGCGGCGGTGCACTGGCAGAGTGTGTGGATATTGCCAATATGTGGATTCCGAAGGGTGTGACACTAGTGGAGACTAAGGGTAAGATTCGTCGTGCCAATTCACAATACACGACACGCCTGGAGCCTATCGATACGGTGATGCCGCTGGTGATTCTTGTTAACGATGAGACGGCGTCTGCCAGTGAGATTGTGAGCGGTTCGGTGCAGGATTTGGACAGGGGTATTATAATAGGTACGCGCACCTACGGTAAGGGGCTTGTGCAGATTCCTAACGTGGAGGTGCCTTATAACGGTAACTTGAAACTGACCACCTCGAAATACTTCATCCCCAGCGGCCGTTGCATCCAGGCAATCAACTATAAGCATGGTGGAGGCGGATACAAAGAGCATGTGCCTGATTCGCTGACGCATGTGTTCTATACCAAGAATGGACGCGAGGTGAGAGACGGTGGAGGTATCATGCCTGATATCGTGGTGAAACCCGACACGCTGGCGAACATCACACTCTATCTGGACCGACTTGACTCTACGGAAACAGTGCTCGACTATGTAGTGGATTATATTGCCAAACACCCCACTATAGCTGCCCCGAAAGACTTCCATCTGACTGATGCAGACTATGAGGACTTCAAGCAGCGGGTGGTAAAGGCAGGTTTTACCTATGACCAAGTGAGCAAGAAACAATATGAGGAACTGGTGAAGGTGGCTAAGTTTGAAGGCTATTACGATGAGGCCAAATCGGAGTTTGAGGCGCTGAAGGCAAAGATAGACCACCATGACATCAGGCGCGACTTAGACTTGCACCGGCAGGAGATACAGCACATGCTGGAACAGGACATCATATCGGCTTACTATTATCAGGCTGGTCAGTTGGAAGCTGCATTGCAGTATGACAAGACGCTGAAAGAGGCCGAGCGTGTTCTGAACACACCAGGCGAATATGAGCGTGTGTTGAAAGGTGAAAAAGTGAAATAATTGACGATTTATTTGCAGGATTGCGAAAAAATGCGTAATTTTGCAGGCGTTCAGAGGAATGAGGGGCTTGAGCAAGCCTCTCATTCTTATTTTTAATACCAAATAAGGTGTATGATCAATAAGGAAACAGTAAAAACAGCGGTAGAGGAATGGCTCTCTCAAAATGAGTATTTCTTAGTGGATGTCGAGATGATGCCCGAAGGCCGCATTGTGATTGAAATCGACCATGCCGACGGGGTGTGGATTGAGGATTGTGCAGAACTGAGTCGTTTCTTGCAGGAGAAACTTGGCGAAGAGTTGGGCGAATACGAACTGGAAGTCGGTTCGGCAGGTATCGGCCAGCCATTCAAGGTGGTACAGCAGTATCGCAACCATGTGGGCAAGGATGTCGAGGTGATGACTTTGGACGGCAAGAAGCATCAGGGTGTGCTGAAAGCTGTCAGCGACGACGGGCAGTCATTCGACGTGACCGTAAAGGAAAAACAGAAGCAGGAAGGCAAGAAGCGCCCTGTATTGGTAGAGGTTGATAAGACATTCGCCATGGACAGTGTGAAATATACCAAGTATCTGCTGATGTTCAAGTAAAGATGAAAAGATAAAAAGTAAAAATAAAAATAAGATTAATGGCTACAAAGAAAGATGCGAAAGGCCCCTCTATGATAGAGACCTTTCAAGAGTTTAAGGAGACCAAGAACATCGACCGTACTACATTGGTAAGTGTGCTTGAAGAGAGTTTTCGTAATGTGATTGCCAAGATTTTCGGCTCTGACGAGAACTTTGACGTGATTGTTAACCCTGACAAGGGTGACTTTGAGATTCATCGTAACCGTATTGTTGTGGCTGACGGTGAGGTGCAGGATGAGAACAAAGAGATTTCCCTGAGCGAGGCCCAGAAGATAGAGCCCGACTATGAGGTGGGTGAAGAGGTTTCGGAAGAAGTTGACTTTCAGAAGTTCGGCCGTCGTGCCATTCTGAACCTGCGTCAGACACTGGCTAGCAAGATTCTGGAACTGGAGCACGACTCACTTTATAATAAGTATAAGGATAAGGTGGGCCAGGTTGTCAGCGGTGAGGTTTACCAGATGTGGAAGCGCGAAGTGCTGCTGATTGACGACGAGGGTAATGAACTGCACTTGCCCAAGCAGGAGCAGATTCCCAACGATAATTACCACAAGGGTGAGACCATCCGTGCCATTGTGAAGGAAGTGCAGAACGAGAACAACAATCCACGCATTCTGCTTTCGCGTACAAGTCCACTGTTCTTGGAGCGTCTGCTGGAGGCTGAGGTGCCTGAAATTAACGACGGTCTGATTACTATCCGTCGCGTGGCCCGTATGCCGGGTGAGCGTGCCAAGGTGGCTGTAGAGAGTTACGATGACCGCATTGACCCAGTAGGAGCCTGTGTGGGTGTGAAGGGTAGTCGTGTGCACGGTATTGTCCGTGAGCTCGGCAACGAGAACATTGACGTCATCAATTTCTCGAACAACACTCAGCTCTTCATTCAGCGTGCACTGAGTCCTGCCAAGGTTAATAGAATCGTGTTGAACCCCGAAGAGCATAAGGCAGAAGTCTATCTGAACCCAGAGGAGGTCAGTCTGGCTATCGGTAAGGGCGGTTTGAATATCAAACTGGCTTCTATGCTGACAGAGTTTACTATCGATGTGTTCCGTGACGTTACAGAAGCAGAGGAGGATGAGGATATCTACCTCGACGAGTTCTCTGATGAAATCGATCAGTGGATTATCGACTCTATCAAGGCCATCGGTCTCGACACTGCTAAGGCTGTGCTGAATGCTCCACGTGAGATGCTTATTGAGAAGGCTGACCTGGAGGAAGAAACGGTTGACCATCTGTTGGAAGTGCTCCGTGCTGAGTTTGAATAACGTTTAGAGTTTAGAGTTTAAAGTTTAGAGTTAATGGGAGTAAGATTAAATAAAGTATTATCAGAACTGAATATAGGGCTTCAAACGGCGGTTGACTTCCTGAAGAATAAGAAGGAGCTTGGCGAGGTGAAGGAAGAGATGACGTCCAACACGAAAATCTCTGACGAACAATACCAGGCTTTGGTTGACGAGTTCAGTGGTGATAAAGCCGTGAAGACTCAGGCCGACAAGATATTCGTTAAGAAAGTCAAAGAGAAGAAAGTGGAGAAAGCTGAGAAAGCAGAGAAGGTGGAGAAAAAAATTACGATCACCGAGGAACTGATGGATCAGCGTCCACAGTTTAAGCCTGTAGGAAAGATAGACCTTGACAGTATAGGAAAGAAACCTGTTGTTAAGGAAGAGCCAAAGGCTGAGCCTGAGACTACTGCCGAGAGTCCTGTAAAAGAGCATGAAGTAGAAATCAAGGAGGAGAACGTTGTGGAGCCTGCTGTTCCAGAAACGCCTCAGGTTGAACAGTCCGAGCCAGGAGAGGAAGTCGAAGAAACAACTGCCGATGCAGGTGCCGCTTCGGGTGTAAAAGTGATTGGTAAAATCGACCTGTCATCTATCAATCAGAGCACTCGTCCGAAGAAGAAATCAAAGGAGGAGCGTCGCAAGGAGCGTGAGGAGAAGGCAGCAGCCCAGCATCAGGCTAACGGTGAGCGCAAGAAACGTGAGCGTATCCGTAGCGGAAAGGTGGATATTGAAGCTGCAGCTAATCAGGCCAACCAGCAACAAGGCAAGAAAAACAAGAACAAAGGTGGTAACCAGAACTTCAATGACGGCCAGCAACAAGGTGGCGGTAAGAAGAACAAGAAAAACCGTCCTGTCAAGCCTTTGGAGGTTGACGATGAGGCAGTAGCCCGTCAGGTAAAGGAGACACTGGCCCGTCTGACTTCTAAGAATCAGAATAAGAAAGGTGCCAAATACCGTCGTGAGAAGCGTGATGCCGTTCAGGAGCGCTTGAGCGAGGAGATGGCAGCAGAGGCAGCAGAGAGCAAAGTGCTGAAACTGACAGAGTTTGTGACTGTCAGCGAGTTGGCTACCATGATGAATGTCGGTGTCAATCAGGTCATCGGTACCTGTATGTCCATCGGTATCATGGTAAGTATCAACCAGCGTCTGGATGCCGAGACCATCAATATCGTTGCTGAGGAGTTCGGTTTCACTACCGAGTATGTGAGTGCCGAGGTGCAGAATGCCATTACGGAGGAGGCTGACGACGAGAACGACCTCATCAGCCGCGCTCCTATCGTAACGGTGATGGGTCACGTAGACCATGGTAAGACTTCGTTGCTTGACCATATCCGTAATACCAACGTGATTGCCGGTGAGGCAGGTGGTATCACGCAGCACATTGGTGCCTATAATGTGAAACTGAAGGATGGCCGACGCATCACCTTCCTTGATACTCCAGGTCACGAGGCCTTTACAGCTATGCGTGCCCGTGGTGCCCAGGTAACGGATATTGCCATTATCATTGTTGCTGCCGACGACTCGGTGATGCCTACCACGAAGGAGGCAATCGCCCATGCTCAGGCTGCCAATGTGCCAATGGTGTTTGCCATCAACAAGATTGATAAGCCGGGGGCTAACCCGGATAAGATACGTGAGGACTTGGCCAACATGAACCTGCTGGTAGAAGAGTGGGGAGGTAAGTATCAGTGTCAGGAGATTTCTGCCAAGAAAGGTATGGGCGTTGATGAACTGTTGGAGAAGGTACTCCTTGAAGCAGAGATGCTCGACCTGAAAGCTAATCCGAACCGTAAGGCAACAGGTAGTATCATTGAGTCCAGTCTTGACAAAGGACGCGGCTATGTGAGCACTGTTCTGGTGTCGAATGGTACGTTGCGTGTCGGTGATGTTGTAATTGCCGGAACAGCATGGGGTAAGGTAAAGGCTATGTTCAATGAGCGTAACCAGCGCATTGAAAAAGCAGGTCCTGCCGAACCAGCCATTATCCTCGGTTTGAACGGAGCTCCTACTGCCGGTGATTCCTTCCATGTGATGGAAACGGAACAGGAGGCTCGCGAGATAGCCAACAAGCGTACCCAGTTGCAGCGTGAGCAGAGCCTGCGTACAACGAAGACTGTAGGACTTGACGAAATCTCTCATCGTATTGCCCTTGGTGAGTTCCATGAATTGAACATCATTGTGAAAGGTGATACCGACGGTTCTATCGAAGCATTGAGTGATTCGTTCATCAAACTCTCTACCGAGAAGGTGCAGGTGAACGTCATTGCCAAGGCTGTGGGTCAGATTTCGGAGAATGATGTTATGCTGGCGTCGGCTTCGGATGCTATTATCGTAGGCTTCCAGGTGCGTCCTTCTGCTGATGCCCGTCGTGCTGCAGAGCGTGAGGGCGTTGAAATCAATACCTACAGTATCATCTATGATGCCATCGATGAGGTGAAGTCAACGATGGAGGGTATGCTCGACAAGGTGAAGAAGGAGGTTGTCACTGGTGAGATAGAGGTGAAACAAGTCTTCAAGATTTCGAAGGTTGGAACTGTTGCCGGTGGTCTGGTTACTGATGGTAAGGTACACTCGAAGGATAAAGCCCGTGTGGTTCGCGACGGTATCGTGATTCACACCGCTGCTATTGATGCCTTGAAACGCTACAAGGATGATGCCAAGGAAGTGGCAACAGGTCTGGAGTGTGGTATCTCATTGGTGAACTTCAACGATATCCAGGTAGGCGACATCATTGAAACCTTCATGGAGATTGAAGTAGAACAGAAACTTTAAAGTGAAAAGTGAAGAGTGAAAAGTGAAGAAATTACTTCCGCTCAGAATGTAAGCAATGAGTATGTCCGTCAGGTGGCTGAACAGAAATATGAGTTCGGCTTCACGACGGATGTACATACTGAAATCATAGAGAAAGGGCTGAACGAAGATGTCGTTCGGCTCATCTCTGCTAAGAAAGGCGAGCCCGAATGGATGCTTGACTTTCGTCTGAAGGCTTTCCGCTATTGGGAGCAGCAGCAGGAACCTAAGTGGGGACATGTGCATGTGCCCTCTATCGACTATCAGGCTATCAGTTACTATGCCGATCCGATGGCGAAGAAACCTGCCGGCGATGGTAAGATCGACCCAGAGCTTGAGAAAACTTTCGATAAACTTGGCATACCCTTGGAGGAGCGTCTGGCACTGAGTGGTAATGTGGCAGTGGATGCTATCATGGACTCGGTATCGGTGAAGACGACCTTTAAGGAAAAATTAGCTGAGTTGGGCGTCATCTTCTGTTCGATAGGTGATGCTATTAAGCAGCATCCAGAACTGGTGCGTGAATACCTTGGAACTGTGGTGCCCTATCGTGACAATTTCTTTGCCGCTCTTAACAGTGCTGTTTTCAGTGATGGCAGTTTTGTATATATCCCAAAGGGTGTGCGGTGTCCGATGGAGTTGAGTTCGTATTTCCGTATCAATGCAAGGAATACCGGTCAGTTTGAGCGAACACTGATTATCGCCGATGATGATGCCTATGTCTCTTATTTGGAGGGATGTACGGCTCCAATGCGAGACGAGAACCAGTTGCACGCAGCTATTGTTGAGATTATCGTAAAAGACCGTGCCGAAGTGAAATATTCCACTGTTCAGAACTGGTATCCTGGTGATGAACATGGAAGGGGTGGTGTGTTGAATCTCGTGACCAAGCGCGGCGACTTGCGGGGTGTTGACTCAAAACTCTCTTGGACTCAGGTTGAGACGGGTAGTGCCATTACTTGGAAATACCCCTCCTGCATATTAAGAGGTGACAACTCTCAGGCAGAGTTCTATTCCGTGGCGGTCACTAATAATTATCAAGAGGCTGATACAGGAACGAAGATGATTCACATGGGCAAGAATACCAAGTCGACCATTATCTCGAAAGGTATCTCGGCAGGTCATTCGCAGAACTCTTATCGCGGTCTTGTCCGTGCTACCTCAAATGCCGACAATGCACGTAACTACAGTTCATGCGACTCGTTGCTATTGGGGTCGGAGTGTGGTGCTCATACATTTCCCTATATGGACATCCACAATGATACGGCTATCGTAGAGCATGAAGCAACGACTTCGAAGATTTCGGAAGACCAGCTCTTCTATTGTAACCAGCGTGGCATTCCCACTGAGCAAGCCGTAGGACTCATTGTCAACGGCTATGCCAAGGAGGTTCTCAATAAGTTGCCCATGGAGTTTGCTGTTGAGGCTCGTAAGCTATTATCAGTATCATTAGAAGGAACAGTAGGATAAAATATGTTAGAAGTAAAGAATTTACACGCCAAGATAGGCGATAAAGAAATATTGCGAGGTATCAATCTCACGATTAAGGATGGTGAGACGCATGCCATTATGGGACCTAACGGTTCGGGAAAGTCGACCCTTAGTGCTGTTCTTGTAGGTAATCCGCTTTACGAGGTGACAGAAGGTGAGGCTTGGTTTAATGGTAAGAACCTGCTGGAAATGAAACCCGAAGACCGCGCCCACGAAGGACTCTTCCTGTCGTTCCAGTATCCTGTGGAAATTCCTGGCGTCTCTATGACCAATTTCATGAAGGCTGCTATCAATGAGAAACGTAAGTATCAGGGACAGCCGGAACTGAAGGCTAGCGATTTCATTAAACTGATGCGAGAGAAACAGAAAATCGTGGAACTGGACAATAAGTTGGCCAATCGCTCGGTAAACGAGGGGTTCAGTGGTGGTGAAAAGAAGCGCAACGAAATTTTCCAGATGGCTATGTTGGAACCCAAACTGAGCATTCTTGACGAGACAGACTCTGGTCTTGACGTGGATGCTATGCGTATTGTGGCAGAGGGTGTCAATAAATTGCGTACACCGGAAACCTCATGTATCGTCATTACCCACTACGACCGTTTGTTGGAAATGATACGTCCTGATGTGGTACATGTTTTGTATAAAGGACAAATAGTTAAGACGGCAGGTCCTGAGTTGGCCAAGGAGATACAGGAACGTGGTTACGACTGGATAAAAGCAGAAGTCAATGGGTAGTGAACAGCAGTACATAGAGCTTTTTCAGCAGACGCGTGGTATGATTTGCCAGCATTCGTCCGAGGTGATGAATGCTGTAAGGGATGCAGCCTTTGAGAAATTCCATACCATGGGGTTCCCCAGTCGGAAAGAGGAGCGCTATAAGTATACGGATATGAAGGCACTTTTTGCTCCTGACTATGGGTTGAACCTAAACCGTTTGGAGATACCTGTCAATCCGTATGATGCATTCCGTTGTGACGTGCCTAATCTATCGACCATGCTCTATTTTGTTATCAACGATGCGTTTTATACAAAAGCGCTGCCAAAAGGAAATTTGACTAATGGCGTTGTCGTTGGTTCACTGAGGGAGTTTGCCTCGTCAGATTACTATAACCGTCTGGCTTCCAAGGATGATGATGCTGTCACCAGTCTTAATACGATGCTGGCACAGGACGGTCTCTATGTCTATGTGCCCAAGGGTGTGGTTATGGATCGCGCCATTCAGGTCATCAATATCCTCCGATCGGATGTGGATTTGATGGTAAACCGTCGGGTGATGATTATTCTTGAGGAAGGGGCAGAAGCCAAATTCTTGTTCTGCGACCATGCGATGGACGACCGCTGTTTCCTGACCACACAGGTCATTGAGGCCTTTGTAGGCAGGAATGCAAAACTTGATCTATATTGCTTGGAAGAGACTCATGCCAAGAATGTCCGCATCAGCAATGTCTATATTGAGCAGCAAGCCGACAGCAGGGTAAACCACAATGTCATTACTTTGCACAATGGCGTGACACGCAATAAGTTGAACCTAGACCTGACAGGCGAGGGATCTGAATGTTCATGCAACGGTTGTGTGATAGCAGATAAGAATCAACATGTGGACAATAATACGTTGATAACTCATCACGTTCCTCACTGCACCAGTAAGGAACTATATAAATATGTGTTGGACGACGAGGCTACAGGTGCCTTTGCCGGTCGTGTACTGGTGAAGAAGGATGCCCAAAAGACCACGTCGCAGATGACCAACCAGAACCTCTGCTCAACAAAGAAGGCTCGTATGTATACCCAGCCCATGCTGGAGATTTATGCCGACGACGTGAAATGTGCACATGGTTCAACGGTAGGCCAGCTTAACGATGCAGCATTGTTTTATATGCAGCAACGTGGAATCTCTCGGAAAGAAGCTCAATTGCTCTTGCAATTTGCATTTATCAATGAGGTGATTGACCAGATGGAATTAGAACCCCTTCGTGACCGCCTGCACTATTTGGTGGAGAAGCGTTTCCGTGGGGAACTGAACAAATGCGAGGGCTGTAAATTGTGTAAGTAAATTTTAGTGTGATTGTTATGCAGAAGCGTAGTGTTTCTCGTTTTGTGGTTTTAGTGTTGTTGGTGTCAGCAGTACTGGCAGCATGCAATAGGATGAGGAAAGTGACCCAACCAAAGATGGCCCGTGCTGATAGTGTAATCTTCGACGTGGGCGTGACAAAGGACTATGAGCGAATGAGAGCATTGTCGGATAGCTTTGAGCTGACAAAGGACATCTCGTCGCTTGATGCTAACCGCTGGCGTGGTGTGTCGTACTATAGACAGGGGCAGTATAGATTGGCCGAAATATACTATCGACGTGCTATTGGCAACGAAATTCGCTCGCAGCAGGATTTAGTGAGCTATATCAAGGTGGCTCGCCGCCTGTCGGAGTTACTGCTGGTAAAAGGCGACTTTGAGGGTGCATTGCGTATCGCAATACCCGCTGTGGCAAAGATGGACGAACAGGGCGTCGGTTCCGATATCGACTATGCCATTCTGCTGAACAATATCGGTTGCTGCCAGTTGAATCTCGGACGCGATGAAGAGGCTAACAAAAGCTTCCTCACTGCTCGTGGTCATTATGAAAATAGATGGAAGACAGACTCCACCAGTCGTGGATTCCAAGAGGCTGTTGTAGGAACAGTATATACTAGTATGGCTTATATCAATATGCGACGCTATTCGGAAGCGGTATATTGGATTGACCGTACGGAGATGTTGCTCAACAAATATCGTCAGTGTCCGGATGCTCGTTCGGAGTATTTTGACGAGTATCAGGGACGTATCGAGATTATGCGTGCGGTAGCTATGCAGGGTCTCGATAAACCAAAAGAGGCCCGAGAGGCCTATCAGGCTTTCCTGAAAACCAACTATTCGAAGACGGGAGGTGGACGCATCAATGCCAACGATTATCTGGTGGCAGCCAAACGCTATGCTGAGGCCGCCGACAACTATCGTGATTTGGACAAGACAATGAGTGAGTGGGGCATGGAACCTTCGCTCGACAATATACAGTTATATATGTTACCGAAGTTCAGAGCTAATGATATGGCTGGACGGCGCGACTCTGCGCGTGTGATAGCTGAGCGTATCTTCGAGTTGCTCGATACAGCCATCATCAGTCAGAAGAATAGTGCCACAGCAGAATTAGCTACTATATACGATACGCAAGGTAAGGAAGCAGAGATAGCCCGCCAACAGGCCGACTTGAGCAAACAGCGACTGATAAGTACGGGTGTGGCTCTGGTGCTGGTGATAGTCTTCTTCATCGTCTATACACTGCACCGTCGCAGAGCCACTCATCGTCTGGCTGCTGCTCATAACAAACTGGAGGAGGCTCACCAGAAACTGAAAGTGGCTTACGATAAGTTGGAAGAAACCACAGCAGCCAAAGAGCGTATAGAAAGTGAACTGCGAATTGCCCGTAACATACAGCAATCTATTGTGCCCAGTGTGTTCCCAGAATATCAAGGACTTGATATTTATGCCTATATGATGCCTGCCAAGGAGGTAGGTGGCGACTTGTATGACTATCTTTTGGACGACGACCATATCTATGTTTGTCTGGGTGATGTGTCAGGCAAGGGTGTGCCTGCTTCGCTCTTTATGGCACAGGCTGCTCGTTTGGTTCGTGCGATGGCTAAGCAGCACATGATGCCAGCCGATATAGCCACCCGCCTCAACGACGAACTTTGTGAGGGCAACGAAAATGGTATGTTTGTTACCATGTTCCTGGCATTGATTGACTTGAAGACAGGTTCAATGAATTTCTGTAATGCAGGTCATAATCCTCCTGTTTTGGGTGATAAGTTCATGGAGATAGAAACCAATGCTCCTATCGGTCTGTGGCCCGGATTGGAGTTCGTGGGTGAATCCGTAGATAATATCGAGGGCAAGTCATTGTTCCTTTATAGTGATGGACTTAATGAAGCTGAAGATAAGGAACAGGTACAGTTTGGTGACGATCACCTGCTTGCTATTTTGAAAGAGATGCATTTTGACAATGCCCGTCAGGTCATTGAGTATATGCGTGATGCCGTTGAGAAACATCGTAAGGGGGCATCACCTAATGACGACCTGACGATGATGGAGTTGAAATTCAACAAAAATGACGAATGAGCGGATATAATATAAATAAGGTGCGCAACGATTTCCCCATCTTGTCAAGGGAAGTTTATGGGAAACCGTTGGTTTATTTGGATAATGCAGCGACGACACAGAAACCGCTATGTGTGCTGGATGCTATGCGTGAGGAATATCTGAACGTGAATGCCAACGTGCATCGTGGAGTTCATTATCTCTCTCAGCAAGCAACAGACTTGCATGAGGCGGCCCGTGAAAAGGTTCGCCAGTTTGTCAATGCTACAAAAACTGAGGAAATAGTCTTTACCCGTGGTACGACGGAAGCTATCAATCTGGTAGCCAGTTCGTTCTGTGAATCTCAGATGCAAGAGGGTGACGAGGTTTTAGTAACTGAAATGGAACACCACTCCAACATTGTCAGTTGGCAGTTGCAAGCGACGAAACGGGGCATTCTGGTGAGGCATGTCCCCATAACTGATGATGGCAAATTATGCATTGACCAGTTGGAAAAGTTAATCACTCCTCGTACCAAAATAATCAGTGTTGCTCATGTCAGCAATGTGTTGGGGACCGTGAACCCTGTGGAGCAGATTATCCGAATCGCCCACTCGCATCATATCCCTGTCTTGGTGGATGGTGCTCAAAGTGCGCCACACTTCCAAGTGGATGTGCAGGCTATGGATTGTGACTTCTTTGCTTTTAGCGGTCATAAGATGTATGGTCCCACAGGTATTGGTGTCCTTTATGGTAAGGAGGAGTGGTTGGAAAAACTGCCCCCATATCAGGGAGGTGGTGAGATGATAGATAAGGTGACGTGGGAGAAGACGACCTTTGAGCGATTACCATTCAAGTTTGAAGCAGGAACTCCCGATTATGTGGCTACGCATGGGTTGGCAACAGCCATAGACTATATCAATTCCCTTGGTTTAGATGCTATCCGACAACATGAGCAGGAATTAACTAGCTATTGCATGGAGCAGTTGCAGACCATCGACAACATCAAGATTTATGGTCCACAGGGAAATTCAATGCAAAAAGATGCCGTTGTCAGCTTCAATGTCGGCGACATCCACCATTTAGATATGGGTACACTGTTGGACCGTTTGGGCATTGCTGTTCGTACGGGGCATCATTGTGCACAGCCCTTGATGGACCGACTGGGAATCAGTGGTACTGTTCGGGCTTCTTTTGCCTTATATAATACTAAGGAAGAGATAGATACGCTAATAGCGGGTATCCGTCGGGTTAGCAAAATGTTCTAAATATGCTTGCAAGTCATTATTACGAAGGAAAGGTAGAAGCAGGGTGCGACGAAGCAGGACGCGGATGTCTGGCAGGGAGTGTGTATGCCGCTGCTGTTATCTTTCCCGAGAACTATCAAAATGAGGAACTGAACGATTCGAAACAGTTGACTGACAAGCGTCGCAAACTGTTGCGTGAAATTATTCAGCGTGACGCTGTTGCCTGGGCGGTGGGCATTGTTACACCAGAGGAGATAGACAAAATAAACATCCTTAATGCCTCTATCCTGGCTATGCACCGTGCCTTGGACCAGTTGAAGGTCCGTCCGGAGGCAGTCATCGTTGACGGCAATCGCTTTAAACCTTATCAGTCATTACCTCATACAACCATTGTAAAAGGTGATGGGAAATACCTTTCCATCGCGGCAGCTTCGATACTTGCCAAAACCTATCGTGATGACTATATGGATAAGTTGGCAGAGGAGTATCCGCAATATGATTGGTTATCTAACAAGGGCTATCCAACGAAAAAACATCGGGAGGCCATCCGCCAATATGGCATTACCCCCTATCATCGCAAGACATTTAATATGTTGGGCGATGGACAATTATCGCTCGAATTTGAATAAGAATTGTGAATAAAAATACAATTATGGTGCTCTTTATGCCAAAAACTGCATTTTTATTGCAATTTGTTTTGTGCTTTGCATACAAATTACTAACTTTGCAACCGTTTTACTGAAAAGAACACATTATATATAATTATGGCTGAATTAGAAGTAAAAGAGCTAGACCAAGTGGTCGTACGCTTCTCAGGTGACTCCGGCGACGGAATGCAGCTTGCCGGTAACATCTTTTCTACGGTCTCGGCGACTGTAGGTAATGGTATTTCTACGTTTCCCGACTATCCTGCCGACATCCGCGCCCCACAAGGCTCGCTGACAGGTGTCAGTGGTTTTCAGGTTCATATCGGTGCCGGCAAAGTATATACACCAGGCGACAAGTGCGACGTGCTGGTGGCTATGAATGCTGCTGCTCTGAAGACACAGTTGAAGTATGCAAAGCCACAGGCAACTATCATTATTGACACAGACTCCTTCGGACCTAACGACTTGAAGAAGGCTGAATTTAGTAGCGAGGATTATTTAGGCGAAATGGGGATTGATCCCGATCGCGTTATCCAGTGTCCATTGACTACAATGGTGAAGGATTGTCTGGCTGATACCGGTATGGATAACAAAGCCATTCTGAAGTGCCGCAATATGTTCGCACTCGGTTTGGTGTGCTGGTTGTTTGACCGTGATCTCTCATTGGTTGCTAATTTCCTGAAAGAGAAGTTCGCCAAGAAGCCACAGATTGCTGAAAATAATATCAAAGTGGTACAGGCAGGTTATGACTATGGACACAACACCCATTCTTCTGCAGTAAATGTATATCGCATTGAGACGAAGCATAAGGAGCCTGGACGCTACATGGATATCACAGGTAATAAGGCAACGGCATATGGTTTCATTGCCGCTGCAGAGAAAGCCGGTTTGAAACTTTATTTGGGCTCGTATCCTATCACTCCGGCTACTGATGTACTCCACGAGCTGTCAAAGCACAAGTCACTGGGAGTGACTACCGTACAGTGTGAAGATGAAATAAGTGGTGCGGCTTCTGCTTTAGGTGCATCTTTTGCTGGAGCATTGGCTGTGACTTCTACATCAGGACCTGGTATTTGTCTGAAATCAGAGGCCATGAACCTTGCTGTCATCATGGAACTGCCACTTGTTGTGCTTGACGTTCAGCGCGGTGGACCTGCCACGGGTCTTCCAACAAAGTCAGAGCAGACAGACCTGCTGCAAGTGCTCTTCGGCCGTAACGGCGAGAGCCCCATGCCGGTGCTGGCTGCTACCAGTCCTGCTGACTGCTTCGACGCTGCCTACCAGGCTTGTAAGATTGCCCTTGAGCACATGACGCCCGTCGTGCTGCTGACCGATGCTTATATCGCCAACGGCTCGGGTGCCTTCCGTCTGCCCGAGATGGCCAAACTGGACGCCATCAATCCTCCTTATGTTCCTGAGGAGCTGAAAGGCAAGTGGACACCATATATGCGTGCTGAGAATGGTACTCGCTATTGGGCTGTTCCTGGTCGCGAGGGATTCACTCATATCCTTGGCGGTTTGGAGAAAGATTCCGAGACAGGTGCTATCTCTACCAATCCCGAGAACCATGATCTGATGACTCGTCTGCGTCAGCAGAAAATACAGAACATACAAGTACCCGACCTTGAAGTAGAAGGTGATGTTGATGATGCCGACTTGCTGGTAGTAGGTTTCGGTTCTACCTATGGCCATTTGCACTCTGCAATGGACGAGCTTCGTGCGAAAGGTTATAAGGTAGCTCAGACTCACTTTAAGTATCTGAACCCGCTGCCGAAGAACACAGCAGAGGTGCTGACGAAGTACAAGAAGGTGGTCGTGGCTGAGCAGAACATGGGTCAGCTGGCTGCCTATCTGCGCATGAAGGTCGACAACTTCGTACCCTTCCAGTTCAACCAAGTCAAGGGCCAGGTGTCCTGGATGCGGTGACCACTTCTTCCTGGCATCGTTTCACAAAGCATTGGCGGAAATCGGCGTAGCTCCACAGGATACTGCCGTCATCTCAGGTATTGGCTGCTCAAGCCGTCTGCCCCACTATATGGCTACCTATGGTATGAACACCATTCACGGTCGTGCTGCCGCCATAGCTACAGGTGCTAAGGTTGCCAATCCTAACCTCACCGTATGGCAGGTTAGTGGCGACGGTGACGGGCTGGCTATCGGTGGTAACCACTTCATTCATGCCAATCGTCGTAATATCAACCTCAACATGATACTGCTCAACAACCGTATCTATGGTTTGACGAAAGGCCAGTATTCTCCAACGTCCCCACGTGGATTTGTCTCGAAGTCGAGTCCTTATGGAACAGTAGAGGATCCTTTCCGCCCTGCAGAACTTTGTTTCGGTGCTCGCGGTCATTTCTTTGCCCGTGCCGTTGCCACAGATGCTCCTGGTACTGTGGAAATTCTGAAGGCAGCCTATGAGCACAAGGGTGCTGCTGTCTGCGAGATCCTTCAGAACTGTGTTATCTTTAATGATGGAACACATGAGGCTGTTTATAATAAGGAAGGTCGCAAGAAGAATGCAATTTATGTGCGCCATGGTCATAAGTTGATTTTCGGTGAGAACGATGAGTTCGGACTTGTACAGGAGGGCTTTGGCTTGAAGGTTGTTCGTATCGGTGAAGACGGATACACCTTGAAAGACGTGCTTATCCACGACGCTCATTGTGAAGACAACACCCTGCAACTGAAGCTTGCTCTCATGGGTAATGGCGACGGATTCCCCATAGCCTTGGGTGTTATCCGTGATGTTGATGCTCCTACCTACGATGAGAGTGTGACAGCCCAGATAGAAGAAGTCAGCAGTCAGAAGAAATATCATAACTTTGCAGAACTGCTGGAAACCAATGATATTTGGGAAGTGAAATAACATTAACGCGAAACAAGAAAAGGCATCCAAACGGGTGCCTTTTTCTGTTCGTCTCTTTGTAGAATACTTCTATCCGATGTACTGCATGATGAGATCAACAATTTCGTCCTCATTCTTGTTATCGGCAGATTCTTTTTCTTACTTTCCGTTTTTCTCCGCAATCTTTCGGAAACTTTGCAACTTCTCGCCATAACAGAGATCACCGCAGTCACCAAAGCCAGGAACGATATACTTCTGTTCGTTCATGCCTTCATCAATAGCGGCACACCAGATAGTTGCATCATCAGGAAGTGCTTCTTTTACCACTTCAATACCCTCAGGAGCAGCAATCACACAGCATACGTGGATAGCCTTTGGCTTGCCAGCCTGCATAATAGCTTCGATAGCAGCAGCCATACTACCACCCGTTGCCAACATTGGGTCGACAATTAACAAGGTCTTGCCTTTTACGCTTGGCGTGGCAATATACTCAGCATGGATTCCAACCTCTGTGTGCTCACGATTCAGATACATGCGGAAAGCCGATACAAAGGCATTGTCGGCACCGTCGAAGACATTCAAGAATCCCTGGTGGAATGGCAGACCAGCACGTAATACAGTGGCAACAACTATCTCCTCTTGCTTTGTCAAGGGAATGTCGATTGTCCCCAAGGGAGTCTTCACGGTTTTGGGCTTGTATTCCAAAGTCTTGGAAACTTCATAAGCCATCATTTCTCCGATGCGTTCCACATTATGACGAAACGTCATTCTGTGTTTTTGGAAATTCTTGTCGCGCAACTCAGCCATGTAGTGGTTGATGACGCTGTTTTGTTCTGCAAAATTAATTACTTTCATCGATCTTTATTTTAGGTTCTGCCTGCAAATGTACAGAAAAAAAAGGAATTTGACAAGTCGGGGTGGCAAAAAGCTGCTCTGATATCGCATTTTTAAATACTTTAACTCAAAAAAAGGGTAAAAATACTTAATTATCAATTCTCAAATCTACATATCTCAATTTAAATATGTAACTTTGCAGCTGCAATTTTAAAGTAGGTGATAGTATATAACGATTAAATATTTAATGATTATGGCAAAGTTAGATTTGACAAAGTACGGAATCACAGGTTCTACCGTGATTGCCCACAACCCATCTTACGAGTATCTCTTCGAAGAGGAGACAAAGGCTGGTCTGACCGGTTTTGACAAGGGTGTAAACACAGAGCTGAATGCTGTTAACGTAATGACTGGTATTTACACTGGTCGTTCTCCTAAGGACAAGTACATCGTAAAGGATGCACAGAGTGAAGATAAGGTATGGTGGACTTCTGAGGAATATAAGAATGACAACCATCCTATGAGCGAAGAGGTTTGGGCCAAGGTGAAGGAGATTGCTATCAAGGAGCTCTGCAACAAGGAGTTGTATGTAGTTGATGCTTTCTGCGGAGCCAATGAGGCTACCCGTCTGGCCGTTCGTTTCATCGTTGAGGTTGCTTGGCAGGCTCACTTTGTGAAGAACATGTTCATCCAGCCTACCGCTGAGGAGCTGGAGAAGTTTGAACCTAACTTCGTTATCTATAACGCTTCTAAGGCAAAGGTAGAGAACTACAAGGAGCTGGGCCTGAACTCAGAGACTTGTGTTGCCTTCAACACTACTTCTCGTGAGCAGTGCATCATCAACACTTGGTATGGTGGTGAAATGAAGAAAGGTATGTTCTCAATGCAGAACTACTATCTGCCTCTGCAGGGTATCGCTTCTATGCACTGCTCTGCCAATACTGACATGGAGGGTAAGAACACCGCTATCTTCTTCGGTCTTTCTGGTACAGGTAAGACCACTCTGTCAACCGATCCAAAGCGTCTGCTGATTGGTGATGATGAGCACGGATGGGACGACGAGGGCGTATTCAACCTCGAGGGTGGCTGCTATGCTAAGGTTATCAACCTCGACAAGGAGAGTGAGCCCGACATCTACAATGCTATCCGTCGTAACGCTCTGCTTGAGAATGTTACTGTAGCTGCTGATGGCAAGATTGACTTCGCTGACAAGACCGTTACTGAGAATACCCGTGTAAGCTATCCTATCGACCATATCGAGAAGATTGCCCAGAAAGTAAATGGCAAGAGCGCCGGTCCTGACGCTAAGAATGTTATCTTCCTTTCAGCTGATGCATTCGGCGTATTGCCTCCAGTATCTATCCTGACTCCTGAGCAGACCAAGTACTACTTCCTCTCTGGCTTCACAGCTAAGTTGGCTGGTACAGAGCGTGGTATCACCGAGCCTACTCCTACATTCTCTGCTTGCTTCGGCCAGGCATTCCTTGAGTTGCACCCCACAAAGTATGCTGAGGAGCTGGTTAAGAAGATGGAGAAGAGCGGTGCTAAGGCATATCTCGTAAACACTGGTTGGAATGGAACCGGCAAGCGTATCTCTATCAAGGACACACGTGGTATCATTGACGCTATCCTGGGTGGTGCTATCCTGAAGGCTCCTACCAAGAAGATTCCTTATTTCGATTTCGAGGTTCCCACAGAGCTTGAGGGCGTAGATACCAACATTCTCGATCCTCGTGACACTTATGCTGACGCTGCTGAGTGGAACAAGAAGGCTGAGGATCTGGCTGGTCGCTTCATCAAGAACTTCAAGAAGTACGAGGGCAATGAGGCCGGTAAGGCTTTGGTTGCTGCTGGTCCAAAACTCTAAAAGTTTTTTTGACCTACATCAAAATAAGGGACGGTTTCTTCGGAAATCGTCCTTTTTTTATGCGCTGATCGGCGAGAATCCTGTACCTTTGCAAACGTAATCGAGACGATTATATATGTTCATTAGGTTAGTAGTTAATTGATTTTTTAAGGTAAAGATTATGTTATTAGATTTTCAAACAACGATCATGTTGGCTACTGTTGCAATAGCGACAATATTGAGTATTATAACTCTGACAAAAACCAACATCCGTTAGGAAAGAGCGCGGGGTGAGAGATTCATACCGCCCTCTTTTTTTGTTTACAAAATCTAAAATATGGCATTTTATCATATAATTAACTTAATTATATGCTGAAAAATGCTGCAATTTGAGGAATTGTGAGTAACTTTGCACCCAAAATTGAAAATAAGCCAAATGATAAAGATAATTAAGGGAATGTGTGGAGTCGTGGCAGTAATGCTGCTATTAGTTTCATGCATGAAGTCGAAAGACAATAATGTCACGCTTGCAAGTGACACAGCTATCACATCGTTCTCATTGGGAACAATGAAGAGAATAGTTCATACTACGTCGTCCACTGGTGCTGATTCTACATATAAAGTGTCAGTAACTGGTAGTGACTATAAGTTCAGTGTTGACCAGGTGAATCATCGTATTTTTAATGCAGACTCACTTCCCCAGGGAACTGATGTCTCCAAAGTTCTATGCAGCGTAACGGCTCTCAATAACGGTGGCGTTTTTGTGGAGGACTTAAAGGAAGAAGGTTCGTTGCTTTTTGTTTCTGACAGCATTGACTTCAGTGTCCCACGCAAATTCCGCGTATATGCCAGCGACGGTAGTGGCTATGAAACATATAATGTCCAAGTGAACGTACATCAAGAGAATGGCGATGTTTTCGATTGGACGCGTCATACTCCAAGTATGGAATTGGCTGGCATGGAAGAATTGAAGGCTGTCATCCTTGATGGTCAGTTGCAGGTCTATGGCCTTCAGGGCGACAAGACCATTGGTTATGCCACCAACGACGGTGAGAAATGGGAGAAATTGCCCGACCTGGCTGATAGGAATGCCTATTCCAATATGGTCGTCAGCGATAATGTCTTATATACCTTGCGTAATGATGTCCTCATCAGTACAAAAGATGGTAAGACGTGGACGGAATTAGGCGAAGCCAAAGATTTGAGTTTAGTAGCAGCCAGCTATAATATTCTTTACGGACGTAATATCCTTTACGGACTTGCTTCTGATGGAAATCTGAGGAAGTATGAAGTCGATGGTAAGGAGTGGAATTTAGACAAATATGAGGCAGGTGCTAATATATCGATACTTCCTACTGATGAGACAGCCTTTGTTTGCTATCCTGCAGAGATGACCGATGATGCCGATTATGTTTTGTTGGCAGGAACGTCAGAAGAATTGAAGGATATAGCTTCCGTATGGCGCAAGATTGTGGAATACGACGACTTCCAGAGCCCTGACGACAAATGGATATATATGGATCGCAATGATGACGATGATTTCGCATTGCCACAGTTGAAGGACCTTGTTATGATCTATTACGATAATAGCATCTTGGCTTGGGGTATCAATGGCAATGATTATTCTCCCGTCTATAAGAGCCGTGATAATGGCCTGATATGGCGAAAGGACTCAGGCTTTAAGTTGCCGGAAGCTTTCTCAGGCAGAAATGCCGCTCATTTCAGTGCTGTCACTGATGGCACAGAGATATGGATTATGAGTGCTGGGGTGGGTGAAATATATAGCGGACACTTGAAAAGGAAAGTCTGGGTTAACGAAGAATAGAGATTGATGTTGAAAAAGACACTGCTTTCCATCTTGCTGTTGACAGTAACAGTAACTCTCAGAGCCCAGGATGCCCCTGAATTTCGCGCTGAGATAGGTGGTGGAGTAGGTATGGTAACCTATCTGGGTGACTATAATGGAAATCTCTTTAAGAATATGCAGCCTATGTTCTCGTTGCTGGGTCGCTACAAATTCAACCCACGAATGGCATTGGCACTGAATGTGAGCTATGGCAAGATAAAAGGCTCGTCAAAGGATGCAAAGACAGTCTATCCCGATGTCCCTGTGACAGACTTCAATCATGGTCTGGTGGATGCGGGATTAAGATTTGAATATAATTTCTGGCCTTATGGCACAGGAAGAGAGTATCGTGGGGCACAACGCGTTACACCTTATATATATATGGGACTGGGTCTTACGTTTGCTAAACCCGAGAAGACGGAGACAGCACTCAACCTGCCCATTGGTGCCGGAGTGAAGTATAAGGCTGGCGAACGGGTGAACCTGGCATTGGAATGGACCATGCATTTCACCACGAGTGATATGCTCGACGGGGTGAAGGATCCTTATGGTATTAAGAGTAGTGGTTTTTTCAAGAATACCGACTGCTATAGCCATCTTCGTCTGTCGGTGACCTATGATATTTGGAAGAAATGTAGCACCTGTCATAACGACAGAGAATGATGATAATTGAGAATTGACAATTGATAATTGAGAATTTAGATATATGACGACAGAACTGGATATGAAGCGTATTCCTCAGCACATTGCCATCATCATGGATGGTAACGGGCGTTGGGCAATGGATCGTGGGTTGGATCGTACGTTTGGCCATAAGGCAGGACTCGACAACCTTGAGAATGTGACCACGCTTTGTTCTAATTTAGGAGTGAAGTACCTGACGGTTTACGCCTTCTCCATAGAGAATTTCAACAGACCTGCCTATGAGGTAGAGGCCCTAATGGGATTGGTGCTCAGTTTCATTAAGATGGATTTGTTCCACAACAATAATGTGAGTTTTCATGTAGTGGGCGATCGTGAGCGTCTTCCCAAGAGTGTGCAGGATAAGCTGCGCTCTATGGAGGAAGAGACTGCTCATTATGATGGTATGGCTATGACCATTGCCATGGGCTATTCGTCTAAGCAGGAACTGGTCAATGCAACAAAACTGATTGCCAGGAAAGTCCAGAATGGTGAGATGAGTGCTGACGACATCAACGAAGACACCATCAGTCAAAGTCTGTGGACCTCATGGATGCCAGACCCGGATTTGCTGATTCGTACAGGTGGTGAAGTTCGCATCTCCAACTATCTGCTTTGGCAGTGCGCCTATTCCGAGTTCTATTTCTGTGATGATTATTGGCCCGACTTCAACGAGGAGTCTCTTCATAAGGCCATTAAGAGTTATCAGAATCGTCAGCGTCGTTTTGGTAAGACAGAAGCACAAGTTGAAAACGAAGATAAAATATGAAATATTTGAATAAGATAGTCATATTACTGGTAGTCTTGCTCAGCATGAGCATGCAATTGAAAGCACAGGATGTCATTGTCAATCCCGACATTTCGTATGCTGGTACTCCAAGAACGTGTGAAATCGGTGGAATTTCAGTCAAGGGTGTTGAAGGCTATGAAGACTATGTCCTCATAGGACTCTCAGGCCTGTCTGTTGGTCAGATGATTACGGTTCCTGGCAGTGAGATAACCGATGCCATCAAGCGTTACTGGCGTCACGGACTCTTCTCTCGTGCAGCCATCACAGCCGATTCTATTGTAGGCTCTAAGATTTATCTGTGTATTCATCTTGCTACGCGTCCTCGTGTCAGCAGAATTAACTATAATGGTATCAAGAAGTCGGAGCGTGAGGATATGGAGGCAAAGCTCGGTATCATGCGGGGTTCACAGATTACTCCCAATATGATCGACCGTGCCAAGATTCTTGCCAAGCGCTATTTCGATGATAAAGGTTTTAAGAATGCCGAAATTGAGATTGTCCAGCGTGACGATGTGACCGACAAGAACATGGTGATTCTTGATGTCAATATCGACAAGAAGGATAAGATGAAGGTGCGCCATATCATCTTCGAGGGCAACCAGCAGTTGAAGACCAGTAAGATTAAGGGTTCTTTGTTCAAGAAGGGCGCTTTTGGTAAGATTAACGAGGCAGGTAAGTTAAAGAACATGTTCAAGGCCAAGAAATTCACCCAAGAGCGCTATGACGAGGCCAAGAAGGCTCTTATCGACAAGTATAACGAACTTGGTTTCCGTGATGCTGTGATTCTCAAAGATTCCGTATGGAACAACGATGAGAAGCATGTGAACATCCTTGTGAAGGTAGAAGAGGGACAGAAGTATTTTATTCGTAATATCACTTGGGTAGGTAATACGGTTGTAACATCCGATTATCTGAATGCCGTATTGGGCATGAGGAAGGGCGACGTCTATAACCAGAAGTTGATGAATAAGCGTCTGTCGGAAGACGAAGATGCCGTGGGCAACTACTATTGGAACAATGGTTATTTGTTCTACAACCTGCAGCCTACCGAGGTCAATATTGTTGGCGACTCCATCGACCTTGAGATGCGTATCCAGGAGGGTCCTCAGGCTCATATCAATCAGGTTCGTATTTATGGTAACGACCGTTTGTATGAAGAGGTTGTTCGTCGTGAGTTGCGCACCAAGCCAGGCGACTTGTTCTCCAAGGAAGCTCTGACGCGTTCTGCTCGTGAAATAGCCTCTATGGGATTCTTCGATCCTGAGAAGGTCAACCCAGTGCCCAAACCCAATTACGAGGATGGTACTGTTGATATTGAGTGGAACCTCGAGCAGAAGTCTAACGACCAGTTGGAGTTCTCTCTTGGTTGGGGACAGACGGGTGTCATCGGTCGTGTAGGTATTAAGTTGAACAACTTCTCCATGCGCAACCTGTTTGGTAAAAACAAGATGCATCGTGGTATCATGCCTATCGGTGATGGTGAGCAGTTGTCACTCTCACTCCAGACCAACGGTCGTTACTACAGCTCTATCTCTGCAGGCTATAGCACGGGATGGTTTGGCGGCAAGCGTCCGAATGCCTTGAATATAAGTGCTTTCTATTCCAAGCAGTCCGACGTTTCCAGCAGCTATCGCAACAATGCGCTCTATAACAACTATTGGAACTACATGTCGGGTTATGGTTCTACAGGTTATGGGTATAACTATGATGCCATGCTCGACGATGATAAGTATATCAAGATGTTCGGTTTCTCCGTCGGATGGGGTAAGCGCCTTCGTTGGCCTGACGACTATTTCCAGTTGTCTGTTGCCCTTTCTTACACCCGCTATATGCTGCGTGACTGGAACTACTTTATCATCTCGAATGGTAACTGTAACAATATTAACTTAGGTGTTACGCTCTCGCGCACCTCTACCGACAACCAGCTCTTCCCACGTCGTGGTTCTGAGTTCATGGCGTCGGTCACACTGACTCCGCCCTGGTCGGTTATGGATAAGAAAGACTACGAGCATCTGGCTACCGACCGCACCTCAGCTACTTTTGAAAAGGAGCAGCAGGACAAGTATCGCTGGATTGAATACCATAAGTGGAAGTTTAAGTCACGCACCTTCACTTCCTTGACCAACGGTCAGAAGTGTCTGGTATTGATGACTCGTGTAGAATTCGGACTTCTGGGTTCTTACAACAAGTTTAAGAAGTCGCCTTTCGAAACCTTCTATGTGGGTGGTGACGGTATGAGTGGCTACTCTACTGGTTATGCCGAGGAAACGATAGGTCTGCGTGGTTACGACAATGGTTCTATTTCAAATACCGCCGCTTACGAGGCAGGCACCAGTTCCTACTATAATGCCTATGCCTACGACCGCTTCACGTTGGAACTCCGCTATCCGTTCATGTTGGGCAACACCACCATCTACGGTCTTGGATTCATCGAGGGTGGTAATGCGTGGGTTGACACCAAGAAGTTCAATCCCTTCGACATGAAGCGTTCTGCCGGTCTGGGTGTTCGCATCTTCCTGCCGATGGTTGGTCTGATGGGTATCGACTGGGCTTATGGTTTCGACAAAGTGTATAGTGGCAGCACTTACCAGAAGGGTGGTAGCCAGTTCCACTTTATTCTCGGACAAGAATTCTAAGGAAACTTTAAACCTTTTCGGAGTTTTCGCGTCCAAGAGATGTATTAACTTAAACAGTGACAAAGATGAAGAAAGTAATAATGATGATGGTAATGTGTGCAGCAACACTGTCGTTGCACGCACAGAAGTTTGCCTTGTTGGATATGGATTATATCCTGCGTAACATTCCAGCCTACGAACGTGCTAATGAACAGTTGTCGCAGGTGTCCAAGAAATGGCAGGCAGAGGTCGAGGCACTCCAGACGGAGGCTCAGACCATGTATAAGGACTATCAGAAGGAAGTAGTCTTTCTCTCACAGGAGCAGAAGAAAGCCCGTCAGGATGCTATTATGGAGAAGGAGCGTGAGGCATCCGAACTGAAGAAGAAATACTTCGGTCCTGAGGGCGAACTCTTCAAGAAGCGTACAGCCCTGATGTCGCCCATCCAGGAGGAGATTTACAATGCTGTCAGCGAGATCGCCGATTTGCGTGGCTATCAGTTGGTGCTCGACCGTGCCAGCGACAGCGGCATCATCTTCGGCTCGCCCAAGGTGGATATCTCCAGCGAGGTGCTGTCAAGACTGGGGTATTCGAATTGATAATTGACAATTGATAATTGATAATTGAAAATTGATAATTTAAACGACAAGAAGAAAATGAAAAAATTGATTCTTTGCGCCATTTGCGCAATCTGCGGTTTCACTACCGCCAACGCACAGAAGTTTGGTCATGTTAATGCCCAGGAGATTATTCAGGCTATGCCCGAATTTACAAAGGCTCGTGCTGATATCGAGGCACTGACCAAGACCTACGAGACCGACCTGAAGAGCATGCAGGACGAACTGACGAAGAAGGCTGAGGCTTATGAGAAGGAGCAGGCTACTCTGCCCGCTAACATCAAGGAGCGTCGCGAGAAGGAGCTGCAGGATATGTATCAGAAGATTCAGCAGACCTATCAGGACAATCAGCAGGCTCTTGCCAAGGAGCAGTCTGAGAAGATGCAGGTTATCCAGACCAAGGTTATCGACGCTATCAAGCAGGTAGGTCAGGCCGGTGGCTATGTTTATATCATGGATATCGCAGGTGGCGTGCCCTACATCAGTTCAACGCTCTCTACCGATGTAACTGCTGAGGTAAAGAAGAAGCTTGGTTTGTAGTTTAACAGTTAAACTGACGATATGAAACGGTTTTTATTGCTATTATTAACCGTAGTCTCACTTTCAGCATCGGCTCAGACTTCTGAACCGGTGCTGAAGTTTGGCTTTCTGAGCTATACTGCTGCTCTCCAGTCAATGTCCGACTATGCTATTGTTGAGAGTCAGATGAAGGAATTGGAAGCGCAGTATGCAGCCGAGCAGAAGCGCGTGGAGGACGAGTTTAATAAGAAGTACGAAGAGTTCCTGGACGGACAGCGTGATTTCCCTCAGACCATCCTGCAGAAGCGTCAGACCGAGCTTCAGGAGCTGCTCGACAAGAACATTGCCTTCAAGAAAGAAGGGCAGCGCCTCTTAGCCGAGGCCCGTGAGAAAGCCATGCAGCCGTTGAAGGCGCGTCTTGCTGATGCTTTGGCAAGAGTGGGCAGTTCACGTGGATTGGCCTTTATCCTCAATACCGATGTGAATGCCGTTCCCTGGATGAATATCACTATGGGCGAGGATGTCACACAGGCAGTTATTCAAAGTTTAAGGTGATTTATCATGCTTCCGAGTAACCCCGGACCAATAGGTATTTTCGACAGTGGCTATGGCGGTCTGACCATCTTACACGGCATCCGCCAGCTGTTGCCCCAGTACGATTATCTCTACTTGGGCGACAATGCCCGTGCCCCCTATGGAGGCCGTTCGTTCGATGTGGTCTATGAGTTTACTCGTCAGGCAGTAGTCCGTTTGTTCGAGATGGGCTGCCATCTCGTTATCTTGGGTTGTAACACAGCTTCTGCCAAGGCATTGCGCTCCATTCAGCAGAACGATTTGCCCCATCTCGACCCTCAGCGTCGCGTCTTGGGCATCATTCGTCCTACGGCGGAGGTGATCGGTTCGCTCACCCATTCCCGCCATGTGGGCATCTTTGCTACCGAAGGTACCATCAAGAGCGAGAGTTACAACCTCGAGATACACAAATTCTTCCCCGACATTCAGGTGAGTGGTGTGGCATGTCCTTTCTGGGTTCCCTTGGTGGAATATAATGAGTCCGACTCGCCCGGTGCCGATTATTTTGTCAAGAAGCGCATCGACCAGCTCCTGCGTTTAGATCCCGACATCGATACCATTATCTTAGGCTGCACCCACTATCCCCTTCTGTTGCCTAAGATTCATAAGTATATACCCCGTGGCATTCGCATTGTGTCGCAGGGCG
Source organism: uncultured Prevotellaceae bacterium (assembly GCA_900316645.1). GTDB lineage: Bacteria > Bacteroidota > Bacteroidia > Bacteroidales > Bacteroidaceae > Prevotella. The sequence goes on along the minus strand of ONDP01000020.1, from coordinate 57,323 downwards.
AATATGTAGCCGAGTCGTTGCTCAAGTATTTCCAGCGCCATACGGACATTGAGCAGCGTTGTACGAAGGGTGGTGTGGTGCATTACCTGACTACAGAGAATCCCGAGAAGTTCAAGGAACAGGCACAGATATTCCTCCACGAGCCTGTAGAAGTGGAGAATATCTCGCTGGGCGGTTAGCCAATTGCTAACTGCCGAAAGCCAGAAGTCTTTTTGCGAAATAGCGAACGGGATACCACACACAAAGGAATCCTGTGGTAATCACCGTGAGGAAGATAATCACGATATCCCATGGATGCACACTGACGGGGTAAGCGTCCACGATAAACGCCCCTTCCGATTTCCCCAGTCTTACAATTCCATATTCCTGTTGCAACCAGCAGAGCAACAGTCCGATGGCTATGCCTATGACGGCTCCTATCACGGAAATCATGCGCCCTTCGAACAGGAAGATACGGATGATTTGCTTGTCGCTCGCCCCCAGATTATGCAGTGTCACCACATCGTTCTTCTTGTCAATGATCAGCATCGACAGACTGCCGATGATGTTAAAACAGGCAATCATCAGGATAAAGGTGAGGAAGATATAAGCCATCAGTTTCTCAATCTTCATGATGCGGAAGGTGCTGTCCTGCTGTTCGAAGCGGTCCTTCACCTCAAATTCCTCACCGGCTATTTCCTGCATCTCAGCCTTCACCTTGTCGAAATCGCTGCCGGGCTTCAGTCGCATCTCCAGTGACGAGAGCATACCCTGCTGGTCGAACAACTGTCGTGTGAAGGCAATCGACGTGATGACGTAGTGCTTGTCGTATTTCCCCTGTTTGATGCTGAACAGAACCCCAGGCGAATAGAGCTCGTCCTCAACGAAACCCTCTTGCAGGTTTGCCATATTCAGTTGTCCCTCTCGCCGTGGAGCGTATATCTTCAGCGGATGGTCGTAGGAATAGCCAGTGCCCAGTTGGTAAGCCACACCCATTCCCAAAATGCCATAGTTCATATCGGCAGCATGCAGTTCGAAGTCGCCGTCGCCTTCCAACACCTCACGGATGTGCGTCAGCTTATCGTAGTTGTCTTCCACGCCCTTCAGCTTAATCATCGCCTGACGGTCGCCATATACGGCCAGCGCCTGGTCTTCCATCACCTCAGTCACCACGTCAACCTGTGGCAACTGGCGAATCTTTGTCAGCACAGGGTTGTCGGCAGCCACCGTCTTTCCTTTGACGGGCGTCACTTTAATTTGCGGGTCGAGTTGAGTGAAGAGCGAAGCCACCATATCGTGGAATCCATTGAACACGCTCAATGTTACCACCAAAGCCATAGTAGCTATAGCGACACCCACCACCGAGATGCCGCTAATCACATTGATAGCGTTAGTACTCTTTTTAGAAAAGAGGTAACGTCGAGCGATGTAAAACGGAAAGCTCACTTTTCACTTCTCACTTTTCACTTCTCTCTTTTCACTTTTCACTTCTCAACAGTTCATCAATGTGTTCGATGTAGTCGAGTGAATCATCGATGAAGAAGCGCAGTTCCGGAATAATTCTGAGTTGGTTTCTCACGCGTGAACCCAAGTTGTAACGAATACTCTTCACATTGGCATTGATGTTAGCCAGAATCTCCTCGCCTCTTTCCGAAGGGAAGATACTCAGGTGGGCGGTACAAATGCTCAAGTCGGGGCTGATGCGCACCTGTGTCACGCTCACCATCACCCCATGCGTACTCCTTGTCTGTTCCTGGAAGATAATGCTCAGTTCCTTCTGCAGCAGTCGTGAAATTTTATTCTGTCTTGTCTCTTGCATATTCTTTCAAATTATTTTCCTGCAAAGATACACAATAATCTTAAAGATGCAAAACTTTTTTGCGAAAGAGCACAAAATAAAACTATTAATTCGTATATTTGCAGCGTAAAGACTTAAACTCCAACAATGATGAAGCATTTATTGACTTGCCTGTTGGCAATGCTGGGCCTGACGTCAGCCTGTGGTCAGAAGAACTACGAAGACGTTGATGTGAAGCAGTTTGCTGAGATCATAGCCGATACCTCAGTCGTAGTGCTCGACGTGCGTACAGCCGACGAGTTTGCCGAGGGGCATATTGCCCGCGCCGTCAATATCGATGTGAAGCAAAGCGACTTCACGGATAAAGCCAAGGCAACGCTCCCTAAGGGCAAGACCATTGCCGTCTATTGTCGCAGTGGTCGCAGGTCGGCCAATGCCTGCGAAAAACTCTCGTCCGAAGGGTTCAAGACCTACAACCTTAAAGGCGGCATCATAGCATGGAATAATGCTCACATTGAATAAAAGGCATCCATTAGGGATGAGCGATAGTTCTTGCTGATTTTCAATTCTTTTATTTCCTCGAGGGGTTCTGCTAAAATACAGGTGCTGTCCTGTATCTTTTTGATGTGGTTGATATTCACTATATAGCTTTTGTGTATTTGTACAAAGTCTGGCGAATAGTTGAGGATCACGTCTGATGTAGTGCGATGTCGCAGTATATAGCAGTTCTTGTCGGTGCAGATAACTTCCCACAATTTTCTGTCCTTATTATATCGGAAGAAGGCGATGTCCTGCATTTGCTTGGCGAGATGTTCGCTTTTTGCATTCACCACCAGAATGATGGGCAGATGCTGGTTGACACGAGGAGTTGCTTGCGGAATACCAGCCAGCTTGTTTTCATAGTAACGCGTCATAATCTGGCTCAGCTCCTGTTCCGTAGCCGGCTTCATCAGATAGTCGAAAGCCTCTCTGCGTATAGCGTCTAACAGGTATTTCTCATGACCTGTGTAGAAGACGACTTTCGTTTCAGGCTTCACCTCGCTCCTGATCAGCGTACAGAAGTCGAGACCTGACATCGAAGGCAGTTCCACATCTACGAAGATAATATCGGGCTCTTTGTCAATCACTTCATTGACAGCAGTTTCCGCATCGGTAGCCTTGCCCACCACCTCTACGGAGAAATTTTTCTCCAGCATGTGTGCTAAAACTTCTATGGCATCCTGACTATCGTCAATGATATATGCGCTGACCAACTTCTGCTTGTACATGAATTACGTTGTTTTGTGCAAAATTACGAATAAAAAGCGAAAAACCTCCATTTATTTTGTAAAAGATGTTGGCAGTTCAGAGGTCTGTTATTCCTTTTATGGCACTGAAAAGTGCTTTTAGTGTATACTTTTAGCCTCTTATCGCAAAAATTGGTCATTTTCCTATGTGATAGTCAAAATGGTCGGGCAGTAGTATCCACGAGCGGCAACCTCTCTTTCCTTCCTCCGTCAGATTGTTCACCCCAAAGTCTATCTTCTCCTGATTTCGCTCGTTCAGCATCTGTATGGTTTGGCGCACCACCTTCATGCCCGTCTGTGCCTGACTCGTTGGTTCGTTTTTCAGTCCCTGCCCATTGTCTGTCACCTCCACCAGTGTGGCCTGCCCTTGTCTGCTGACGTGAATCCTCAGTAGGCGCATTTCTCCGTTTTCTGGTTTCATCGGGCGGAGCCCATGTTTGATAGCATTTTCCACGAAAATTTGAATGGTCATCGCAGGCAGCGACACCTGACTGATGTCTATACCCTCGTCAATCTCTTTGCTGTATCTGAAGTCGTCGCCTATCTGTTGCCCCTCGATGGTGGCATAATAATCTACAAAAGCCAGTTCGTCCTGTAGCGAAGTTTTCAGTGTGTCGGCCATCGCCAATCCTCTGCGCAGCAGTTGTGTCAGAGCGTTGAAATCTACCTGTCGTCCCTCCATCTGCGACAGCATCTCGTGGTTCAGTGCATTGTAGATAAAGTGGGGCGACAAGCGGTTGCGGGCATTACCGAGCCTGGTTTCTATCAGTTGCTGACGGAGTTCGAGTTCCTTCATGCGTCCACGGCGGCGGTGCCACTGGTAGAGTACCAGAAGCAGTACGGCAGCCAGCAGTGCCGCTACAAAAAGTGCCCAAGCCAGGAGTTCGTTCATTTCGCTGCGTTCTATCCGTTGTTGTTGTTCCAGCAGTCGCTTGTCGTGCTCGTATTCCATCATTCTCGCATTCATCTGCATCTTCAGATTCTGCGACTGTATAGAGTCGTTCAGTTGGTGATATTGCCGATGAGCCTCGTAAGCCTCCCGCATGTTGCCAGCCTTACGCCAAGCCTGTTCCTCAGCTTTCAGCCGCATCACCACAGCAGCGGGAATCATACCTGCTGGCGTTTTGCTGTCTCTGACCATTTGTGTCGCGTCCGAATGGCGGCCCTCTAAGGTAGCCAGTTCTATCTCTGAGGTGCGGATGTAGTAGAGCAGTATGCCGAAATCCACTTTACGGAAGAAGCTATCCACTTCATGCAGAATAGGTCTCGCTTTCTTTGCCTCTTTTAGGTTGATCAGTATTTCTGCGATATTGGTGCGTGCAGTATAATAGTCCCACGTCTTGTCAGGATCATCCTTCACCAGCGATGCCGCTTTCTCGAAATAGGGTAGTGCTTCGCGATACTTATCTTGCAGATAATAGTCGTTGCCCACATTATTATAATATATAAACTGGTCGGGCTTCTTCATCTTGGGCAACAGCGCCTTGCTCTTGGCCCACCATTTCCCACTGCTGGTGAAGTCACCCATATAAGTATATACCGTACTGATGCCCAGATTGATGGCAATCCGGCTGTCCTCACTCGTCTCGAACGAGTCAGCCACAGCCATCGCTCTCAAGTAGGCATCGGCACTGAGGTCGAACTGACCTGTCTGCGAGTAGAAATTACCCTTGTTCAGCATGGTGATGACGCGCAGTTCAGGGTCCATCCGCAGTCGTTCCATCAGTCTGATGGCACTGTCCGTATAGACGATACCGGAATCGGGCCTGCCCAGAAGAGCCGTATAATACACGCCCTCAGCCTTCAGCCAGTGAGCCTTCAGTTGCAGATATTTCTCATCCTTACGTCCCTCGTTGCGCATCAGATATTGGTGAATGCGTTTGTTGCAATCGGCAAATGAATCGACATTATAGGCTCGGTAGTACTCCACACCCTTATCAACCAACTTCTGATAATATTCGTCACTGTCCTTGGTCGCCATTGTCGGCTGCACCTTCCCTTCCTGCTGGCAGCCCATGAAGTTCGATACAACCAACAATGCTACTATGCAAAACGCAAATCTTCTCATATCTCCCTCAGGTTTTTAGTTCGATTACAAAGGTACGATTAAGTGAGAAGAAAACCAAAACTTTTTTGAGTTTTCTCGAACGTGAGTATCTTCGGACATCGTCTCAAAGGTACGATTAAGTGAGAAGAAAACCAAAACTTTTTTTGATTTTCTCTTGTGTGGGTACTTTTCCAGTTCCGTTTCTGTAAGGATTTATCACCCAATTATATGATCTGCAGCACTGGGAGGTAACTGGGAATTGGCTGGGAGTTAAGCGGGACCCATCGTTGTAAAGAAAAACGCACAAAGTTTTTCTCCATTCAACAACAAGTTTTGGCAGGTTGATTTTTTTCTTCCCTCTTATCAGTAATTTTTGGCAGGTTGGCGGCGGTTCCGCCCTGTTGTCGGATTTGGAGGGGGTAGCCACGTTGAAAACCTTAATATTAATTTGTATCTTTGTGGCATTAAGTACTAACTAAAAAGCAATAAAGACTATGAAAAAGTGTATAGAGATTATAGCTAAATTATTGTTGGCTTTTGCATTAATGCCATTGTTTATAGCTTGTGGTGGTGACGACGCTGGACCGTCAAAAGGTACTGATCCCGTGAATCCTGGTGGCAATGGTGGAGGTAACCAACCGACAGTGACGGTCATTACAGGCTCGTGGTATCTGCACATCACAAATTCCAAAGGTGAAGTGTATATCTTCCTCACATTTAATCAGGATGGCACAGGCAGGTATCAAGAGTTATCCAATGAGTCTGGTGTCTATCAATGGACTACAGATGGAACATTCCAGCATTCCTTTAAAGACAATGTTCTTACTATCACGACGGAAGGAGGTCATGTGGAGAGAATTGAAGTTATGACATATACTGCCGAATACCTCTTCCTGAAAAATTGGCCAGACAATGGTACAAACACCTTTGCTGCTATGACTCCGGCTATACAAAGCCAGATAGAGGAACTGATGAAGAGTTCTTTCGCGAATGTCAACTGTCCTGACAATAACCACCCGCATATGGTAGATCTTGGACTGCCAAGTGGCACTTTATGGGCATGTTGTCACGTAGGGGCTAATTATCCTGAAGAGTATGGAAGTGTCTTCTCATGGGGCAGAATTGATGCACTCCCAGTAGGCACAATAGATGATTTGAACTATCCGTTCACCTCAAGGCCTGAAATGACATTACCTTCAGAGATAGCTCGTACAGAGTATGATATTGCCTATGTAAATTGGGGCAGTTCTTGGAATATGCCTTCTAGAAGTCAGTGTGAAGAACTTGCTTATTTAACCACATCAGAATGGGTGACACAAAATGGCGTAAAAGGACAGTTATTCACAGGTGCTAATGGGAACAAAATTTTTATGCCTGCTGTTGCTGGAGTATATGGAGGAACCCCGTTGGAAACAGGTGAAGGTGGATCTTGTTGGTCGTCACACAATGATGGGTACGAATATTCTTCAGGAATTAGTTTCATGCCAGAAAGAGGTGCTTGGATTTTCATTGACTATGTTCAGAGATGTCACTCTGTGCGTCCTGTTAAAAATGGCCCGAAGGGTCCGTCTACGGAAATGATTCTTGCTGATATGATGAATTTGCCAATGGGAGACACTCAATATTTTTCTCAAGGTCTCTATTTGGATAATTCTTTTTCAGATGTGGTCAAAGCACTTGCCAACTCATATAAAATTATTGACTGGGGAACAGGCTTCCTATTATTAGCTAGCGAAAATCCCAGTTGTCAAAACTTGACGTATATGGGGTTACCGTTTGAAAGCATGTATGGTGCTAATTATGAGTCAGGAAACAATACAGATGGTTATTTCAAAAAACAGTATTCGTACTACTTTCGTGTTAATAAAGCAAATCTTTTAGACCCAATGCCTGTATTTGACTTACTTACAAAACAATTTTGGGATAATACAATGACTATTGAAAAGACATATTCACCTATCGCTGCTACAGGTAGCTATAGAAAAGATGATATAGAATATGTTGTCAACCTGTATGACGAAGATACAGCATGGTCATTCAGCATAGGAGTTAATTACTATTAGATAGCGTCATCATAACCACCCGCCTTCCACCCTTTATCCATCGGCCTTTGAGTCGTATCGGGTGGGTAGGTGGGTGGTTGTTCGAACAAGTGTGATCAGATTGGAACACACGCCTGTTTCATTGAACAATTATCATTTGATGATATCATCATTCTTGTCCTACGCCATAATTTTCTTCCCTCTTATCAGTAATTTTTGGCAGGCTAGAGGCGATTACTCCCTTTTGTTGGTTTTGGAGTCTCATACTTGATTTGCATCGGAGAACTACTCATCTAACTACTCTATGTTCCTCCAAATGCAGATGAATAAATAGACGGAAGGGTAGTAGGTGGTTACTCGAACCAACTACTACCCTTCCATTCACTATTTCAAACGAACAGGACTGGTCGTCAGGGGGGATGTTATAAACTAATTCGGATACCCTTTTGACACGCAAGCCTCAACGTTCATCTCCGTGGTTCCTTTAGGAATATTCCCGCCAGCTCTTGCAGCATTAGATCTTGCCAATTGCAACTCCTGAAGGACAACTTTCAGTTGTTTCTGAGCAGTAAACCAGGAGCTTTGACGGTTGTGGAGTTCCATCTGACTAGTTTTACTATTGCGTTTGTTTGCCAGCAGCCAGCCGTTCGCTTCGTTAAACGAGTTTATCCAATAAGATGCTTTTTGTTCCCAGTTTCTGTATTGCAGCTTGTATTTATTTATCTCTCCTGTATTAGATGACGTGGGAACATTATTAGAAGTGGCCACCGATGTCACAGAAGGCTGGGTAGGGTTACTTACCTTGCTGGAGCTAACTGCTGGATTATTTGAATTACTAGGTGTATATCCAAACCTCTTGCCCATTTCGCCTCCAATCATAAGTAAACCTTCTAAGAAACCGGGGTCGTTCTCATCACCTGAATTCCAACCTGCTTTGAGGTCGGAAAAAGCCGCTGTAAGACCTGTTTTTCTTGAATACCTGCCTTCTTGATAATCTTTGAGTATTTCTATGGATGGGGAATATCCAGCTTTTGCCGCTTCTACGAAATATGGAAAGGCTTTGCCTTCACCACTGCTACTGAATGGAGTTCCAGTACCCCAATGCTCCAAATACTTTCTACCTATTATATGATTAGCGGGCGTAAATCCTGCTTTCACAGCCTTCTGCGTCCAATCCTCCCATTTCTTCTTGTCATTTTTCTTCCATCCTTTATCAAGATAAAGCATACCAAGTTCACACATAGCAGGAAGATAGTTCTTCTCTATTGCTTTAGAAAAAGCATCATGAGCCCCCTCATAGTCTTGCTCAATGTGCCATTTCAAATACCCTTCACGGAAGAATGACCATGTAATACTATCCACTTCATTTTCTTGATTCCAATCTGGCAGATAAAGCATAAGTTCTATATCTGCATATAAGTTATCTGAAAAATAATGTTTATCAACACTTCCGCAACATCTCTTGGCCAGTTCTTCGTTGACTGGCGTTCCTACACCTAACAAGTAGCACAAAGATAAAGGTAGGCTCTTACCGAGATATTCATTTTCCATGTGATAATAAATAAAAGCCATTTCGGAATTTTTGTCTGTGCCCACTCCTTGCAGATGTGCCCAACCTAATTGATGGTAAATGTTTCCCATAAACACCTTTAAGTTCTCTCTTTGTTCTCCCTCAAATTTAGCCGTATCAGGCAATTCTTTCAAACCCTCGCTTAATAGTTCGAAACCTTCTTGCTGTAATGGTATATGATTCATATCTGCATGTAATAGATAATAACCCAGCATACACTTCGCTGCAGTGGAGAACTCTGGATGAGCAGTATTTAATCTTTCATGTTCTGTCCTTACTTTGCCAATATGCTTCTCATTATACTTCTCTTTTTTACACATTGAGTAAAAGCTATACCACTCCATATTATCACAAGGGTATTTTGTATATGCGAACCCAAATGGACCAAATCCATTTGTTATTGGATTGTGAGCCATTAAGCTGTTAGTAACAACAAAAAGCAATAGACACAAAAAGAGTCTCGTTTTCATAATTATAGAATATTATTGTTCTTGTCTCCACAAAGATACACATTATTATTAAGTTTTGCGACACGACAAATCCCCGTAAATCCAACAAGAGGGCATAATCGCATCCAACCAGCCAAATATTGTGGATAAGAGGGAGGAAAAATAAATGACGAAGAAAAGGAAAAACTGTTTCCATAAAATAATTGTCATTTTTTGATAATCATTTTTTGATAATTCCAAAATTATGGTTATCTTTGCAGCGGACAATACAGTGAAGCGATGACAGAAAATCCTTTTGTTACTAATGGTTACGTAGGTCCTGAATATTTCTGTGACCGAGTTGAAGAGACTAAAATGTTGGTGGACTTCCTCACCAATGGTAATAACATGGCACTCATGTCGCCACGGCGCTTAGGGAAAACCGACCTTATTAAGCATTGTTTCGAACAGCCGGCTATCAAGGATAAATACTATACCTTTGTTATTGATATTTATGCTACCGACTCTTTCCGTGACTTTGTCAACATCTTCGGTAAATCAATCCTTGAGGCTCTTAAACCTAAAGGGCGCAAGGTCTGGGAAGGATTTCTGAACGTATTGTCATCCATCCGTTCTGACATATCCTTCGACATCAATGGTAATCCCGTTTGGGGGCTTGGAGTGGGGGCTATGGTGCCTCCCCAAACCACGTTAGATGAGATTTTCAGTTATCTGTCTTCTGCCGACAAACATTGTCTGGTTGCTATCGATGAGTTTCAACAGATTGTTTATTATCACGATAATAAGAATGTTGAAGCTGCGCTGAGGACACAAATTCAGAAGTGCACGAATGCCAATTTCGTCTTTGCCGGTTCACAACGTCATCTGATGAGCGAGATGTTCCTCTCACCAGCTCGTCCTTTCTATCAGTCGGTCGTCCCAATGAGTCTTCATCCTATCCCATTGGAACATTACTGGGCTTTTGCTGAACCCCGGTTTGCCATTTCCGGTAACAGGCGAATCACCCGTGAAGTGGTCGAACAGGTATATCATCGTTTCTATGGAGTGACAGCCAATATACAGCGCATTATGAATCTGTTGTATATGCGAACTCCCGCTCATGAAACATGTACTGTTGACATGATAGATGAGGCAATTTCCACTTATCTCCAGATGTCGTCGGAAGCTTACGCTACACTTTTGCGGCAGATGCCGGAAAAGCAACGCAATGTCTTGTTGGCTATAGCTTCAGAGGGGCGCGTCAAGAATATCTCTGGAGGTAAGTTTGTGCACAAATACCGTTTGCCTTCTACTAGTAGCGTAGTGTCGGCTGTTAAGGGTTTGTTGGAAAAGGACTTTATCACTCAAGAAGACAGTGAATACTTCATCTATGACCATTTCTTCCAACTTTGGCTTGAAAAAGAGCGAATGATATAAAGAGAGGGATAGGTATCTAGACGAAACAGGGATAGTCGGTATAAGACATTTTTAGGGCGCAAAATCTCTTTTCAAATCACGAATTAAGCAACAAGGCAAACAAAACCAAAATCAATGTTCATCACGAAGCTTGTCAAGAACTTCTTGGTTAAGGGTTCCGTTGTCCCACAGACGCTGCATTTCTGCTTCAAGGCGCATTGCATAGAAATTCTGCAAAACGTCCATTAGCGCATTCACTTCTTGCTCGTCCTTTGCGCCATCAAAAGACTCTAAGATCATCATCTGTGATTTGTTCAAAGTGGTTGCTTCCATAATCATACCTATTTACGTTTGATAGTGCAAAATTTCGAATAAGCGAAAAGAATACAAATAAATTTGCATTCGTATTAGGAGTCCTTTCTAATTTTGTTATAACAAAAAGAAAGCGCACAGCTTGGAATGTGACCCGCTGTGCGCTTATCATTAATTTTCCTACTCCGTCAACTTAAAACGCCAGATTTGCAGATTGCCATCAGTATTACCGCGGTCAGAAACAAAATATAGGTAATTATCCTTTGTCCAATAAGGCTGTCCGTCATATGACTTATTGATTGTTACCTGTGTTAAATTGTTTCCATCGGTATCAATGATATAAATATCAAAATCCTTTTTGTCCTTCTTTGAGGCTTCAAATACAATTTTCGTACCATCAGGGCTCCAACGTGGATGATAGGCATATCCTTTCTTGGCATCCGTAATCTGCACCTGCTCACTACCGTCAATATTCATCGTCCAGATACTGCAACTTTTAGCATCGGAAGAATATTTCACATAGGCAATCTTCTTTCCATCAGGAGAAAATACAGGCTGATACCCATTACCCAACAATGTTGTTTCGCCTGTTTTCAGGTTTTTAATCCATATCTCACTGTTCTCAACTATTACTGTTGAACCACCAAGTCCAAAGAAAGAACCCCAAAAATTGTATTTTTTATAATAGGAATATTGTACTTTACTATACACTAACAAGGTTCCATCCTCATTAAAACTCGGATAGTCTTCATACGCATTTGAAGATTCTGTAACCTGGTTTAATGCCTTGCCCTTACCATCATTCATCATGAATATATCGGAAGTACTACTGCCTTCTAGCTGACAACGGAAAGCCAACTTGTCGGTAGCCGCACAATAAACAGGCGAATAATTAAAATTCTTACCGCTTGTTTTCTGTGTCATTGCCGCAGAGAAAGGATTTTCTTTTTTATAAATGTTATAGTATTTTTTATTCTCTCTTACAGCGAAAAAAAGAGGACTTCCATTGTCTCCACCAAAAGGATACAAACAGGGCTCTTCATTATCAGTAACTTGCGTCAAAGCTAGAAGAGTTTCACCTGTTGTGGTAATAGCATACTTCTTTTTGCCATAGCTCGATATCGCTACGACAAATAACAGAGATGTAAATAATAACTTTTTCATTTTCTTAAATTTTTTAGTTGTTATGTAATTTAGCATTAATAGCCATATAGAACTATGCAAAGGTAATCATTATTTTGGAAATCTACAAGCATAAGACAGAAAAAATAATAATATTGAGTCCACTTTTTAAAGTGGACTCAATAATAATATATTATTGAGAAGTTTTATTTCCTTATACGCTTGTTAGGCAAACGCACCTTATTCACTTTTATCTTTTTAGTCGTTGCACTTATCTTAGCCGACATTTGGTAGGAGTTAGTGTAGCAATGGTTGCTGCCTCCCACCAGCCTTTTTGTTCAACAAAATCTGCATCATACGAATATACTCCAAAACGATCTGATGTCAGACTGCCGTCTTTGTTGATGGAGAATGGAATCCAATCAGATTTAGTGTCTTTCCAGTTTACAGTGATTAGGCCATATTCACCAGAGACACCTATAGTCTGCCAAGCGGCAATATATACGGAATCCTTGTCAAGATCGTAATAGCCAACAAGGTTTGACCCCTCAAGATACAGATTTGCAATATTGATGGAATTCTCCCCAACAGTATTATATGGGTCTTCGTCGATGGTAACAAAGCCTCCATAATAGTCATAAGGAGTTTCATCATAATATGACTGATATACGAAGTTAAACGTGCCTAATACTGGGTTGGTTGCAGGAGTTTCACCGCCCTCTACACGTTTCAGGAGATACTCTATATACATGTCGTTGTCCGTATAGTGAGTTGTAATAACTATCTCGTCGGAACGGGTCTTATTGGCAGTAACCATACAATATTCAGGCGCTGGTGAGCCGCCTTCGGGCAAATAGATACGACCACCAGTCTCTCGATAGGAATTATTTCGTGGGGCTATCCAGTCGCCGTTATAATATTCAGTTCTCTTGTACGTATAGTCGGCATAGAACTCGTAGCGATAACAAGTAGTCATACCTTTTGATTGGTCGTTAGGGTATATTTCATATGATTGGTTATATACTTGGCCATTTTCAACACCGTAGTATTCTACCTGATAGGCTTGCCACGTCCCCTGCAACTGCGCAACGGTCAGACTGCCTCCACCTTTGCTCACGAAATTGCTGGAAGAGGTACCGCCACCAGTGCCATCTCTGTAGACCTTAATGTCCTTTTTGCCATCGTTCACAACAACTGTGTTGTTGTCAATGATTTGCTGAATGGTCCAGGTAATCGTCTCGCCTCCATAGCTGACTTGAATGATGTTGCCCGTCTGCTTCCAGATGAACGATACGGGATTGTCGCTGCCATAGCCTACCTCCTCAATGACGGTTCCCGTATAGTCGCTATTGAATGTCACCAGGTCGTAAACCTCGCCGCGCGAAGTATCCTTGCTTTGGTAATAGGCGCGCCACGTGCCAATGATGTTGAACGTAGCTGTAGGGGTACTGCCGCCACCACCCGTTCCGTCTCTGACCACATTGTAGGTTCGCTTGCCATCACTAATGGTTACGGTGTTGTCGTCGATAATTTGCTGAATTGTCCAGGTAATAGTATAATTATCTTCTAGAATGACTTTGATGACGTTTCCATCCTGAGTCCATGTAAAGTTGGTGGGATTATCACTTCCATTGCCTACCTCCTCAATAACATAACCAGTGTGGTCTGCATTGAATTTCACCAAATCGTACAACTGAACACCATTACGTTGGTAATAGGCGCGCCAAGTACCTACAATAGAAATCGAAGTAGTACCACCGCTGTTACTACCTCCTTCGCCATTACCGCTACCATTACCTCCAGCAGAAGTTGAATCATCGCCACCACAGGCAAAGAAAGTAAACGTCATAATGCTTACTGCAAGCATCATTGCTAAATAAAAGAATCTTTTCATCGTAGTAATATTTGTTTGTTAGTAATCGATTTATTTCTCCACAAAGATACACATTATTATTAAGTTTTGCAACACGACAAATCCCCGTAAATCCAGCAAGAGGGAGTAATCGTCTCCAACCTGCCAAAATTTGCGGATAAGAGGGAAGAGAAAAATAAAGGCGAAGAAAAGGGAAAACTGTTTCCATAAAATAATTGTCATTTTTTGATAACCATTTTTTGATAATTCCCAAATTATGCCTATCTTTGCGGTCTATGGACAATTTAATATAAACGCTTATGTATATAACTATCGACGAAGAGGATTACGAGAGAATGAAGGATGAACTCACTCCTTTGGGGATGAGTGGAGTTTTCGAGGATGAGGATGGCAATATAGTAAATGTTGAGCCAAGCGACACACAAGAGGCGAAAAAACAGACATATAAACCTGTTTCGCGACCTTCGCAACCAGACCGCAGTAATCCTGGTTATTGGGTTCAATTCTACGACCCGCGCTATTGTGGCGGGAGCCTCGATGATTATTGCAAGAAAATGGCGGCAATATCACTTTCGTACGGTTAGAGATAACCGCAGATATGTTGGTGGGCAATTGGCAGGCATATCGTACCGTAGGAGCAGAATATAAATCTGACGGCACATTGAAGGAGTCATGGGATTGGGAACTGACAGGTGCCAGTACGGGCGATGAGAAAAAAGACAATGACAATGCACGTATGATCTTCAACAGTGATAACAGCTTTGAATCGTGGACGCTTCGCAATGGTTCTTGGGAATTGGTAAGATCGGGTTCCTATTCACTTACAGACAGAGTTGTAAAGTGCCAATATGAAAAAGGTGCTAGCACTCGTACGGATGAGTGGAAGATTCTGAGTCTGTCTGCAGCAGAAGGCATCATTGAGCGATTGACAGAAAGCGACTATGTAGCATACTATATGAAGAAATATTAAGCGGAAGCCACCCTTCTACTCATTTATTCACCCTTTGTGCCTCCAATGTCGATGCACAAAGGGTGGTATTATCAGTACATTGCCTTCAGCCCCCCATTTGGGAACTGTTAATAGAATTGCCTTTTGTATGGAAGATGTCAATATAGATACAGACAGCATCTTTATTTAGCTCTTTAATGTGATGAAAAACGTGCATAATAAGCCCTGTTTTCCCTATTTTTCTGGGAGAAACCAGCGTTACGTTACTTCTATTTTGTAGAAATCTAACTAATTTCTCAGTCTCTTCTGTTCGGTCGCAAAAACAGTCTGGGCCTTCATAACCGCTAATAACAAATGGATTTTTTGTCATTGCTTCTTTGTATTGCTCGGTGCAAAGATAAGAAGAATTCTGCAATTATCAAAAAATGATAATTATGTTAGGTTTAAGAAATTCCCACCCTTGGGAACGTTTTAGTCCCAGGGTGGGAATCTTTTAGTCCCAAGGTGGGAATTATTTTTATTCCGGTAGTAATGAACGATAAGTCCGCAGTAAAAAATAATAGTTCCGTATTAATGAATAACATGCCTTTATTGATGAATAAGGTGCCTTTATGGCAAGACCTAACATCCTTTTCCCCAAAAGTGCCTGTACAAAGGCGTTTCAAGAGGTCGGAACGCCTCCAAGAGGTAACATCAGACCTAACAAAGACCTAACATATACCTAACATCAGAGGTAACATCAGCTTTTTTTGTTCATTAGTTGCTGAAAAAAGTGAATATTAGTGGCTTAAAATTTGGAAATAGCAGAAAATTTATGTATCTTTGCAGTTGAAATACATGCCGTGAAAAGCGCGTATCTGGACAGAAGAAGAGGAATTAAAGAAGAGGACAGAATTTAACTTTTAAATCTTTATTATCACAATGATTGAAAAACCTTCATGTAATGAGGGCGCTGTCAACGCAGCCCTCGAAACTACGCTCGCTGTCGAGCTGTTTCTTAATGAAAACTACTGTTTCCGTCGCAATGTGCTGAACGGAAAGGTGGAGTTTGCCGAAAAATCTGATACCGGAAACTGGCGCCCATTGACGCAGGAGGCCCTGAACAGCATTATTCGCAGGGCCAAGAAGGAGCAGATTTGCGAGAAAGGCAGTCCCAAAACGGAGATTATGGAGTTCGTCTATTCAGAAGATGTACCCGTACATAATCCTATAGGTGACTACCTGAAGCAACTGCCTCGGTGGGACGGAAAGAACCACATCGGCCAACTGTTTGGACGATTGCCAGGCATCACTACCGAACAGCAGGGATTTCTGGCCACTTGGCTATTGTCTGCTGTGGCCCACTGGCTGCAGATGGACACCCTGCACGGCAACGAATGTGTGCCCACGCTGATTGGTGCACAAGGCTGTGGCAAGACCACTTTCTTCCATCGCCTGCTGCCCACCGAGTTGCGCCAGTATTATCTTGACCATCTGAACCTTTCGAACAAGTTCGACAAGGAGATGGCACTGACCAACAATCTGCTGGTGAACCTTGACGAATTGGACGCTATCCGTCCCAGCCAACATGCCGCTCTGAAGCAGACGCTCTCGAAAAGCAAGGTGAACGGGCGCCCCATCTATGGCTGTTCGCAAGAAGACCGTCCGCGTTTTGCCTCGTTTGTGGCAACGACCAACAATCCGCACCCACTGACGGATGCAACAGGCAGTCGCCGTTATATCTGTCTGCTGATTCCCGATGGGCAGTATATTGATAATTCCGGCGAAATAGACTATGGGCAGCTTTATGCTCAGGTGCTCCATGAGTTGACAGTGGCCAAGACACCCTATTGGTTCTCGAACGACGAGGTGGCTCGCATCCAGCAGTTGAACCAGAACTATCTGCTGAAGAAAGACATCTCGGAGATGGTTGAGATATGCTTCCGCAAGCCCAAGGAGGGGGAGGTTGGTAAACTGATGAACTCAAAAATGCTGTTGGAGCACATCCAGCATGCCTATCCCTCAATAGACATCAGTCACGGCAACAAGGTGAGAGTAGGGCAGGCCATGAAGACGCTGGGTTACGAAAGTACCGATCATAGCAACATTCCTTTCTACAAGGTCATCCCGTTGAAGGCAGCTTAGATGTTAGGTCTGATGTTAGGTCTTTGTTACCTATATGTTAGGTCTCATGTTAGGTCTCAAAGAGGGTTTCTGAAGTCTAACGTATTGAAAATAAATGAATTACGAATTAATAATGTTAGGTCTTATGAAAAATGAATTAAATCTCAAAAATATTCCCTGGGGATATGAACTTTGTTTCAACAACGATTGCGCTTTGCGCCAGCAGTGTATGCACTATCAGGCATCTCTGCTCAACCCGTCAGAGCGCACAAGTGGCCCAGCCGTCTATCCGACGGCATGGGCAAGCGGAGAGTGCCAGCGTTTCTGCGAAGTGAGGATGGTGCAGATGGCATGGGGCTTCAGCACCATCTACAAAAACGTGCCCAGTGCCCTCAAGTCTGAAGCCCGCCGTCGTGTCAAGCACTACTTCAGCAGTGGCAACGGCCCATACTACCGTTACCATCATGGGGAGAACAAACTCTTGCCCCGTCAGCAGGCGGACATCCTGCAGATATTGTCGGAGTTCGGTCCTATCGACGATTTAGCCTTCGACCATTACGTGACTGATTACAATTTTACCTAAAGATAGGGGCTCGTCGCCCCTTTTCTTTTTGGCTTTCAAAACCAAAAATTCCGCCCTCTCATCCGCAAGTTTTGTCGGGTTAGAGGTGATTACTCCCTTTTGTCGGGAAAGGGCTGATTTGGCGTGTTGCAAATTGTGTGAATAATCCGTAACTTTGTGGCATTGAGTACTAACCAAATAAAGATAATCAGTATGAAGAAGATTTGTTCAATTTTGATGGTGATAGCCACAATGGCCTTGATGGTGGCTTGTGGTGGTGATGATGCTACCTCGGTTGGTGGCAATGGCAGTGGAGGTAATGACAAGCCTTCGGGTAAATCAAGTGTAGGAGCATGGTTCATGCAGGAAGGTAATTATCTGCTTGTATTGGATTTTAAGGATAATAGCTCTGTAATGCTTCACATTTATGAAATCAGTGGAGACGTCTATTACAAGACCTATGGCTCAGGCACCTTTACGAAAAAAGACAATACCATTACCTTCAATATCGGTGGCGAAGCCTCAACTGCAACTATCATCGACGATGTGATGCACATTAACGACCCGACTCTGGGCAACATTCAGATGAAGAAGGTAACAACCTCTGTTCAGAACAGCATCAACACAATGGAGGCCTATTTTGACAAGGTCCAACAAGATGCTATCGGGGAGTGGTATGCACAGATTGCTTCAGATTTGTATTACGTGATGAAATTTGAAACCACGTCGAGTGGAAAGATTATATTATATTATGGTAAACATACAGATGAATTGATTTTTTCCTGGACACGTGGAAATAATATGAAGTTTAGTAGTGACGAGGGCAATTCTTTTAAGTTTTATATGAAGAATGGCGCATTGTCTTTGGTTATAACCAATACTTCTGATGGTAAATCTGAAGAAATGACTTTCAGTCGTATGACAGACGAAGTCAAAAAGAAGATAGAAGACATGCAGAATGCTAAAATGCTGACATCAGGATATTATGTAGAGAAGAACCCTGATATGAAGGAATATTTCACGCTCACAGTTTCTGATGACTACATCTTGCAGACGCTTTCTGTCTATGGGCAGAAAACGCTGCTTGAAGGCAGATACCAGATAATAGATGATTATATGATAGTGAATGCAGATGTCAATGGCGATGGTAAAATAGATGACAATGATAAGTTCAGAGTTGCCGTCAACGGCGACGAGGTAACGATAGGCAACATTACATTTGTGCGCACAGAGATAACTGCCAACAAGTTGGTTGGTAATTGGCAGGCCTACCGCACTGTAGGAGCTGAGTTTAAGATAGACGGGACCTTGAAGGAGTCCTGGGATTGGGAACTTTCTGGTGTAAGCACAGGCGATGAGGAGAAGGATAATGACAACGTCCGAATTTTTTTATTAGGAGATACTTTTGAGTCGTGGAAGATGCGTTACGGTACATGGGAATTGCAACAGTCAGGAACCTATACCTTCTACGATCGTCTCTTGTCGCTCCGCTATGAAAAATCTGGGTATGGTGTCAGGGTTGATGATTGGACTGTAGTGTCCATATCTGATTCGAAGGGAATTATCGAACGGTGGGACGGTGAGCAGTATGTTGCTTACTATATGGAGAAAATTTAATTAATACTTCTTTAATATTATCTTAATAAATCTATTTCCTTTTTCCTAAACACACTAAAAAGCATTCGATGGTTGTTTTCTTGTAATAGAGAATTATAAACCATCGAAATGCTTTTTTTTATTCCGTGGGTCTGCTGGTTTTTATGGTTTCTCAATAAAATAAATGGCATATAAATGCGTTTATAAAATAAAACACGAAAAGGATGAATAGAATAATTGTAATTATTGCATTTCTGAGCCTCTCAATGGGTATGAGGGCACAACAGGATACACGCTTGTGGACGTTGACACCAAAAGTTGGAGTCAATTCTTCTAAAATGTCTGTGGAGGACCTGTGGACAGACATGAATCATGCTATAAGTCCTAAACATAAGTGGGGCTTTGTAGGAGGCTTGGATGTGGAGTATCAAGCCTGGCAACAAATAGGAATTTCTTTCGGTGCATTCTATTCGAACCAAGGATATTCTTATGGAGAAGTAGAGGGTCTCGGGAAAGTAACTCAATCGCTCCATTTCATCAATATTCCCGTTTTAGTGAATTTCTATATCGAGCCCAACATCCTGCCTGGTCTGGCTATTAAGGCAGGTGTAGAGTTAGGTTATTTGGTAAGTGGGAAGTTCAAGGATAATCATAACACTTTGACTAATACATCAGATTTCAAACGTGTCAACATTTCCATCCCTGCAGGCATCTCTTACAATTACAGGCATATTGTGCTCGATTTGCGTTATAATATCGGACTGATGAACATGTGCCATAAGGAACTGGAGGTGCAAGATTCTTGGAAAGCCAATTCCCTGTGGCTCACGGTTGGATATCAGTTTGAATTGTAATTACCGCTTCCTAATCAGTGTAAGACCGTCGCGTAGGGGCAGGATGTGCCAGGGGACGGTCCCGCGACATAATGTTTCTGTGAGGGGAGAGATTATCTTTTCTTACCTTTACCAAAAATGTCGGAGTGAGTACCCGTGCGGTAAAGGGAGATAATGCGTATCTCGGTGTCCTTCTCGTAGAGCAGCAGCCAGTCGGGGTTGATGTGGCACTCCCAGTAGCCCTTGTAGTCGCCGTGCAACAGGTGATTGTGGTACTTCGGAGGCAAAGTCTCGCCTTTGCGCAGCATGTCAACGACCGTGAGGAGCTGCTCCATGTCGAGTCCTCTGCGAACGGCCAGTTTCACATCTCGGTCGTACTGCTTATAGGTCTTGATGTCGTAATACTGATTCATAGAGCCAGCATCGCCTTCTTGAAATCTTCGAATGACTCGTAAGTCGTTCCTTGATCCTTGCCGCTGCGCACGTCCTCGATAACCTTCATCGTCTTGTCGTTGAGGTACTCACCGGTCTCTGGATCGTAAAGACGGGGTTTGGGACTACGCTGGGTCTGCACCTTGATCACGCCCTTGACCATGCTGATGGCTTTCTTGATGTCCTTCAGCATCGACATGTCGCTGACGCTTACCAGCAATTGTCCTTGTACGGTAGGTGTCGTTGTTGTTGCCATGATAAATACGTATTTAATTTGACATTCCAGTTGCAAAGGTACAACTTTTTTGGGAAAAACGTGCCGTTTGTGCGTTAAAAGTTGAATTCTAAGGTCAAAGGACAAAGATTTAAATAAAAAGAGAGCTGGAGGAGAAATATCCTTCGGCCCTTTTGCTTCTCGAGCAAATCCTATTTCTTCCTAATCAGTGTAAGGCCGTCGCGTAGGGGCAGGATGACTTGCTCGACGCGGGGGTCTTGCTGTATGTAGTCGTTGAAGGCGACAATGCCGTGGGTCTGCTGGTCTTTCTGGTATTGGGGGTCGATGACGTGGCCGTCCCAAAGGGTGTTGTCGGCAAGGATGAAACCACCGGGGCGCAGAATGCCGAGTACGGTTTCGTAGGTTTGCTGATAGGTACGCTTGTCGCCGTCGATGAAAGCCATGTCGAACTCAATGCCCAGTTTGGGGGCCTCGGTGTTGGCATCACCGATGATGAAGGTGATTTTGTCGGCTACGGGCGAGTTCTCTATCCAAGGACGGGTGAAGTCTTCCTGCTCGTCATTGATTTCGAAGGTGTAGAGATGTCCGTCGTCAGCCAATCCTTCTGCCATGCAGAGGGCGGAATAGCCACTGAAGGTGCCCACCTCTAATATATAATGTGGACGAATCATCTGGACCAGCATCTTGAGCAGTCTGCCCTGCAGATGGCCTGATGCCATCCGTCCGTGCAGCATGTGGATGTTGGTGGCTCGCCAGAGCCGATACAGATAGTCGGGCTCGGGCTCAATATGACGGAGGATGTAATCGTCTAAGCTCAAAGGCGGTAGCAAATTATTCACTCTTCACTTTTCACTTAAAAACGCTTCTATTGCCAATCGATAGCTGTCGAGACCGAAACCACAGATGACTCCCTTGCAGGCTGCAGAGATGAAGGAGTGGTGGCGGAACTCCTCGCGCTGGTGGACATTGGAGATGTGTACCTCGATGACGGGAGTCTTCAGCGAACGGATGCAGTCGTGCAGGGCTATCGAGGTGTGGGTGTAGGCTCCGGCATTGAGCACGATGCCGTTGTACGAAAAACCTACCTCCTGCATCTTGTTGATGAGTTCGCCCTCAACGTTGCTCTGGAAATACTCGATGTCCACATTGGGATATTTGGCTTGCAACTGGGGCAGATACTGCTCGAACGAAGAACTGCCATAGATGCCTGGCTCACGGGTGCCGAGCAGGTTAAGGTTGGGACCATTAACGATTAGAATTTTCATAATTCAAAGATTTTTATTACTTTTGCGGACAAAATTACGAAGAAATGAGTAAAATGCCAAATTATTTTGAGCATTTTCGATTGCCGAGAAATTTCGGCAAAGCCAAAAGTACAAATAGAAAATGGAAACAGACAAGAAAACGCAGTCAAATGTTGTGAGGAGCTACCAACGCTACCTGAAACTGCAACGTGGATTCTCGCCCCATACCGTTGAGGCTTACCAGCGCGATTTGGAGAAACTGCTGAACTATCTGAAACAGGAGGGCAAGCCGATTGACGACGTGCAGTTGGAAGACTTGCAGCATTTTGCAGCCACCCTGCACGAATTGGGCATCGGTCCGAGTTCGCAGTGCCGGATACTGAGCGGTGTGCGCAGTTTCTTCCGATTCCTGGAACTGGACGGGTGGCGCGAGGACGACCCCTCGGAACTGCTGGAGAGTCCGGTACTGGGTGAACACTTGCCAGAAGTGCTGTCGGAAGAGGAGGTGGATATGCTGGAGGGCTCCATCGACCTTTCGAAATGGGAGGGACAGCGCAACAAGGCCATCATCGAAGTGCTCTTCTCCTGCGGACTGCGTGTGAGTGAACTGGTGAACCTGAAACTCTCCAGTATTTATGTTGACGAGCAATATGTCCGCGTGATGGGTAAGGGCTCGAAGGAGCGTCTGGTGCCTATCTCGCCCAAGGCCCTCAGAGAATTAGACTTGTGGTTTGTGGACCGCAACCTCATGAAAATCAAACCGGGCGAGGAGGACTATGTGTTCCTGAACAGGCGAGGGGCGCACCTCACGCGCACTATGATATTAATTATGATAAAGCGGCAGGCGGAAGAGGCGGGCATTCAGAAGACCATCTCGCCCCACACCCTGCGCCACTCGTTTGCCACTGCCCTGCTGGAAGGCGGAGCCGACCTGCGTGCCATCCAGGCCATGCTGGGCCATGAGTCGATAGGTACCACCGAGATATACACCCATATCGACATGTCAACCCTCCGACAGGAGATTTTGGAGCATCATCCGCGCAATATGAAGCGATAATTGTATAAAAAACATTAATAAAAAATGCTTTTTCTTGACGGACGTGCAACTTTTCATTACCTTTGTGCGTCTAAAAGAGAGAATGGTATCATTATTTTAACTATCATAAAATTTGCTATGAGACTTAGAAAACTTTTTGTCGCTGCGCTGACATTGTTCAGTACGACAGCTATGGTGGCTCAGGAGATGCAGATGCCGCCTATCCCGGTTGACCCTGCCGTTCGCATCGGTAAGTTGGACAACGGACTGACCTATTACATTCGCCACAACGAGTATCCGGAACATGTGGCCAACTTCTACATTGCTCAGCGCGTGGGTTCTATCAACGAGGATGAATCACAGCGCGGTCTGGCTCACTTCCTCGAGCACATGGCCTTCAACGGTTCTGAACACTTCAAGGGCAACGGTATCATCGAATTCACCCGTTCGCTGGGTGTTGAGTTCGGTAGCGATCTGAATGCTTATACCAGTATAGACCAGACCGTTTATCGCGTCTGCGACGTTCCCACCAAGCGTGCCACGGCGCTCGACTCTTGTCTGCTGATTCTGAAAGACTGGTCGAACGGTCTTTTGCTGGAGGCTGACGAGATTGACAAGGAGCGCGACGTGGTTCATAACGAGTGGCGACTGGGCGAGGGTCCTTCACAGCGCATGATTACCCGTGCACTGCCTAAGATGTACCCCGGTTCGAAATATGGCGAGCGCATGCCTATCGGTCTGATGAGCGTTATCGACAGTTTCAAGCCCCAGACACTGCGTGCTTACTATCACAAGTGGTATCGTCCCGACAACCAGGCCATCATCGTGGTGGGCGACGTGGACGTGGACCACATGGAGGCCAAGATCAAGGAACTCTTCGGTGGCATCAAGGTTGACCCCAATGCTCCAAAGGTGATTCCCGAGCCAGTGCCCGACACAAAGGATGCCATCTATATCTTCGAGAAGGATAAGGAGATGCAGATGAGCCAGATTATCATGATGATGAAGCACGACGCCACCAAGCCCGAGGAGAAGAGCAGCATGGCTTATCTCATTCAGGACTATGCCGTCAGCGTGATCAGTCAGATGATGAACCAGCGTCTCAGCGAGATGACACAGGAGGAGAGCTGTCCTTTCTTCCAGGCTTTTGCTGACGACGGTACCTATATGCTTTCGCGCACGAAGGACTGCTTCGAGGTGATTGGTGTGCCCAAGGAGGGTAAGGATATGGAAGCGCTTCAGGCACTCTATCGCGAGACACGCCGTGCCCGCGAGTTCGGTTTCACCGCTACGGAATATGAGCGTGCCAAGGCCGACTACCTGAGTGGACTGGAGAAGCGTTACACCAACCGCGACAAGCGTAAGAACGACGAGTATGGTAATAACTATCGTGACCACTATCTCGACAACGAGCCTATTCCACCACTGGACATGCTCTACCAGATTATGCAGCAGATTGCCCCGAACATCCCCGTTCAGGCTATCAACCAGATGGTTCCCGAACTGATTTCTGTTACCGACAGCAACCTCGTTGTCATGGAATGGGCTCAGGAGAAGGAAGGCAAGGTTTATCCCACAGAGAAGGACATGGCCGCTGCCATTGCTGCTGCCCGTGCCGACAAGATTGAGGCTTATGTTGACAATGTGAAGAACGAGCCCCTGGTGGACGTAGCCAAAATCAAGGCTGGTAAGATTGTCAGCGAGACTGAGAATAAGGCGCTGGGTTACAAGGAGCTGAAGCTGTCGAACGGTGCTACCGTTATTCTGAAGAAGACCGACTTCAAAGACGACGAAGTTCAGATGCAGGCCTTCTCGAAGGGTGGTAAGTCTATGTTCGGTGCTGCCGACTATACCAATCTGAAGGTGTTCGACCAGGTGATTGGCATCAGCGGACTGGGCAACTTCTCAAGCACAGAGCTGCAGAAGGCTCTTGCCGGTAAGGAGTGTAATGCCGACGCTTCGATGGGTAACACCCGTCAGTATGTTTCTGCTCACTCTACTCCTAAGGATCTGGAGACCATGATGCAGATGCAGTATCTCTACTTCACAGCAATCAACAAGGACGACAAGCAGTTCCAGAACCTGATGACGCAGCTCGATATGGCACTGAAGAACAAGTCGCTGTCACCTGACGCTGTGTTCTCTGACTCACTCGCTGCAACACTCTATGCTCACAATCCTCGTTTCACCAACATCAACGTGAAGGATCTGAAGGATATCAACTACGACCGCATTCTCGCTATGGCGAAGGACCGCTTCAAGAATGCAGGTCAGTTCACCTTTATCTTCTGTGGTAACTTCGACGAGCAGACCATCCGTCCGCTGATTGAGCAGTATGTGGCTTCTCTGCCTGCTACTGGTGAGAAGGCTGAGGACTTCAACGAGGTGATGACGCTGGCTAAGGGTAAGGTAGTCAACAACTTCAAGGTGAAGACTGAGTCGCCCAAGGCTACTGCTTTTGAAGTTTGGCATGCTAAGGTTCCTTACACGCTCGAGAACCAGGTGAAGCTGGATGCTGTCGGCCAGGTTTTGTCAATGATTTATCTGAAGACCATCCGTGAGGACGAGAGCGCAGCTTACTCTTGTGGTGCTTATGGCAACTTCAACGGTTCAAGTCACGAGCCTATTGCCTTGCTCCAGGCTTACTGCCCGATGAATCCCGACAAGCAGGAGATTGCCGTTCGTCTGTTGCACGAGGGTATCGCCAACATGCAGAAGGCTGTTGATGCTGACAAACTGCAGAAGGTGAAGGAGTATATGCTGAAGCAGATTGATGTTGACGCCAAGAAGAACAGCTACTGGGTGAACGTCATTACTACCTTCAAGGATCATGGACTGGATTTCCATACAGACTATAAGAAGACCGTTGAGGCTCTGACTACTGACTCTGTACGCGACTTCCTGAACAATATGCTGCTGAAGAGCGGCAATCACATTGAGGTGATCATGTTGCCGGAGGCTAAGTAAGAAATTAAAAGCCTACCCCCAACCCCCTCCCAAGTAGGAGGGGGCTTTTTTGTTTCATACTGCGAAAGTACTTACGCTTGACAAAAAAAAGAAGGAATTCTTTTGTTTTGTGCTCACTTAATCGTACCTTTGCACCCAAAATACAGAATTATGTCATATTTCTTTTCTTCAGAATCAGTAAGTGAAGGTCATCCCGATAAGGTGGCTGACCAGATAAGCGACGCCATTCTCGACCAGTTTCTGGCTTACGACGACCATGCCCGCGTGGCCTGTGAGTCGTTTGTTACTACCGGACAGGTGGTCATCATGGGCGAGGTGCGCAGTGAGGTTTATATCGACTTGCAGACGATTGCCCGCAATACCATCAAGAAGATAGGCTATACGAAGGCCGAATACCAGTTTGACGGTAATTCGTGTGGCATTCTGACTGCCATTCACGAGCAGAGCGAGGATATCAACCGTGGTGTTGACCGTGAGGACGATGAAAATCAGGGTGCAGGCGACCAGGGCATGATGTTCGGCTATGCCACCAACGAGACGGAGAGTCTGATGCCTGTGTCGCTCGACTTGGCCCATCTGCTGATGCGCACCCTTGCCGAGATTCGCAAGGAGGGCAAGGAGATGACCTATCTCAGACCAGATGCGAAAAGCCAGGTGACAGTGCAATATAGTGATGCCGGTATCCCTGAGCGCATTGATACGATTGTGGTTTCCACTCAGCACGACGAGTTCGATACGGACGACGAGCGCATGCTGCAACGCATCCGCGAGGACGTCATCAATATCCTGATACCCCGTGTGAAATCAAAAATCCACTCCCAGGCAGTGCTGTCATTGTTCGGCAACGACATCAAATACTACGTCAACCCGACAGGTAAGTTCGTCATTGGCGGTCCTCATGGCGATACAGGTCTGACAGGTCGTAAGATTATTGTCGATACCTATGGCGGCAAGGGTGCTCATGGCGGCGGTGCCTTCTCGGGTAAGGACTCCTCGAAGGTTGATCGCTCTGCAGCCTATGCAGCCCGTCATATTGCCAAGAATATGGTGGCTGCCGGTGTGGCAGACGAGATGCTGGTGCAGATCAGCTATGCCATCGGTGTGGCAAAACCCATGAATATCTACGTGAACACCTATGGCCGTTCGAAGGTGAAGATGAGCGACGGCGAGATAGCCAAGAAGATAGAGCAGCTCTTCGACCTGCGTCCGAAGGCTATTGAGCGCTCACTGAAACTCCGTCAGCCGATGTTCCTTGAAACGGCTGCCTATGGGCACATGGGCCGTCAGTCGGAGGTGGTGAAGAAGACGTTTACCAGTCGCTATCACGAAACCAAGACCATCGATGTCGAGCTGTTCACTTGGGAGAAACTGGATAGGGTAGAGGATATCAAACGAGCATTTGGATTGTAATTGTTACAGCAAGACTCCATAGCGAATCATACGGCGGTAGCTGAAGGAAGCGACTCAGTGGTAGTACAGCACCGGCCTCTGACGCCAGCTCAGGTTCTGAGTTGGTTGCCTCGTGATGCTACGCCTGCCCAGCAGGACTCAGCTATCCAAGCACACTTCAAACCTTCCGAGATTCATTGGAGCGAACATCCCGATACGCTCCATCTGCCCGGTCACTCTCCGGGTGTCGATCTGATGAAGGCCGACCTCCCTCAGTATTATAAGGAGAGCTTCTTCTCCAAGTCGGCCCTTTTCCATCCTGAACTGCCTGGTGGGCGCTATGGTGTCCCCGGAGACCCTATACCTTATACTGTCCGCAACGATAATCTCATCACCTCACTGCTGTTGATATGCTTCATCGTTGCAGTGATAGCCTTTGGCAATGTCCGTCAGTTTATAAGACGACAGGTCAAGTTTTTCTTCTCTGCTCCCACCGAGAGTGTTGTGGAGGAGTCGGAAACGGTCAACGAACTCTATTTCCAGTTGCTGCTGGTCTTCATCACCAGTCTGCTCATCGCATTGTTGTTCTATTTCTATACGCTGAATTTCATCGGCAACACCTTTGTGTTGCGTTCACAATACACCCTGATATCTATCTACCTGGGCATAACCATAGCTTATTTTCTGCTCAAGATGGGTTACTACGCAATGGTCAATCTCGTCTTTTTCGGAAGTAAAAAAAATAAACAATGGATAAAGACTTGGCTCTTTATCGTCTCTGTTGAGGGCGTGTTATTCTTCCCTGCCGTTTTGCTGGGCGGTTATTTCGAAATGGATGTCAACTGGATGGCTTTTTACGTCATTTTATCATGTATAATTGTTAAATTGCTGACGATTTATAAGATCTATATGATTTTTTTTCGCCGAAATGTAGTTAGATTGCAGATTTTTTTGTACTTTTGCACCCTCGAAATAGTACCACTGCTCACCTTCTGGGGTGCGCTGGTGTTGACAGCGAATAGTTTAAAAATCAATTTTTAGGACACCAAATGATAAAGAAGATTCTGGTTTCTCAACCAAAGCCCTCTAGCGAGAAGTCGCCTTATTACGACATCGCGGAGAAGTATGGAGTGGAGTTGGTATTCCGTCCATTTATTAAGGTAGAAGGGATGACAGCAAAAGATTTTCGTGCACAAAAAGTCAATATTCTCGATTATACGGCTGTTGTGTTTACGTCACGCCACGCGATTGACCATTTCTTCACGTTGGCAAAGGAATTGCGCGTAGCCATTCCCGAGGATATGAAGTATTTCTGCGTAACAGAAACTATTTCTCTCTATATCCAGAAGTACGTACAGTATCGCAAACGTAAGGTGTTCTTCGGTACTACAGGTAAGATTGACGATTTGCTGCCCACCATGGTGAAGCATAAGCAGGAGAAATACCTCGTACCTATGAGCGATGTTCACAACGATAGCGTGGCCAAAATGCTTGATGCTAAGAAACTGAACCATCAGGAGTGCGTCATGTATCGTACGGTGAGCAACGACTTCACGGCTGACGAAGTGAAGAACTTCGACTACGACATGCTGATTTTCTTCAGCCCGTCGGGTATTGAGTCGCTGACCAAGAACTTCCCTGATTTCAACCAGGGCGACATTGCCATTGCCACCTTCGGACCTGCCACCGCCAAGGCTGTCAAGGATGCCGGGCTGCGACTCGATTTGGAGGCTCCGTCTGATAAGTACCCCTCAATGACGGGTGCCCTTCAGGATTTCCTGCAGAAGAAGCAAGGATAATATACATTATTTATATATGGCAACCCATACGCTCAGTAAACGGGAACGGGTGTGTAGCATGAGGCTTACCGACCGTCTCTTCGGCGGAGCAGGAAGCCAGTCGATGGCAGCCTTCCCCATCAGGGTAGTGTGGATTGAACAGGAACGTGGCGAGCACGAACCACCAGTGCAGATACTGGTCAGTGTTTCCAAGCGTCATTTTAAGCGGGCGGTTAAGCGTAATCGGGTCAAACGTCAGTTGCGCGAAGCATATAGGTTGGCTAAACAACCATTGTGCGAAAAGTTAGAGGCTACTCCCCAGCGAGCTGTTGTGATGGCTTTCATCTGGTTGGCCGACGACCTCTATCCCTCTAAGCAGGTGGCAGACCGCATGCAGATGTTGTTAAGGCGGGTGGAGGAGAAGATATGAACAAACTCATTCGTCTCGTGTCAAGAGCAATGGTGTGGGCACTGCTGATACCCATCCGTTTCTATCAGACAGTGATATCCCCCCTGACACCTCCCTCTTGCCGGTTTACACCCACCTGTAGCGAATATGCCCGTCAGGCATTGATCAAGCATGGTCCTGTCGTAGGGCTTTATCTTGCCATCAAGCGTCTGCTCAGATGCCATCCGTGGGGTGGGAGCGGCTACGATCCGGTGCCGTGAGAATTGAAAATTGAGAATTGATAATTGAGAATATAAATGAAGAACTTTGTTGAAGAACTGAAATGGCGTGGTATGCTGGCACAGATGATGCCAGGTACTGAGGAACTGCTCCAGAAGGAGATGGTTACAGCCTATCTGGGTACCGACCCTACGGCTGACTCACTGCACATTGGTCACCTCTGCGGTATCATGATGCTCCGTCACCTGCAGCGTTGCGGACACAAGCCCATTATCCTCGTCGGTGGTGCCACCGGTATGATTGGCGACCCCTCCGGCAAAAGCCAGGAGCGCAATCTGCTGAATGCCGAGACACTCTATCATAATCAGGAGTGCATCAAAAAGCAGGTGGCTAAGTTCCTCGACTTTGAGTCGAAGGAGCCCAATGCTGCCGAGATGGTGAATAACTACGACTGGATGAAGGACTTTACATTCCTCGACTTCGCTCGTGAGGTGGGTAAGCATATCACCGTCAATTACATGATGGCCAAGGACAGCGTACAGCAGCGCCTCAATGGTACTGCCCGCGACGGTCTCTCCTTCACCGAGTTCACCTATCAGCTCCTGCAGGGTTACGACTTCCTCTATCTCTATCAGCATAAGAACTGTAAGTTGCAGTTGGGTGGCAACGACCAGTGGGGTAACATCACCACCGGCACCGAGCTCATCCGTCGCACCTTAGGTCATGAGAACGAGGCTTTCGCACTCACCTGTCCGCTGATTACCAAGGCCGACGGTAAGAAGTTCGGTAAGACCGAGAGCGGCAACATCTGGCTCGATGCTGCCCGCACTACTCCCTATAAGTTCTATCAGTTCTGGCTCAATGTCAGCGACGATGATGCCGAGAAATACATCAAGATATTCACATCGCTGGAGAAAGAAGTCATCGATGCCCTCATCGAGGAACACAAGCAGGACCCCGGTCGCCGTGTGCTCCAGAAGCGTCTGGCAGAAGAGGTGACAGTGATGGTTCACGGACAGGCTGAACTCGATGCAGCTATCGAGGCTTCCAACATTCTCTTTGGCAAGTCAACCAAGGAGGGACTCGAGAAACTCTCTGAACAGACCTTCCTCGATGTATTCGACGGTGTGCCTCAGTTTGAGATTTCCAAAGACCAGCTGGGACAGCCTGCCATCGAGCTCTTCACCACTGCAGCCCCCGTTTTCCCCTCTAAGGGCGAGATGCGCAAGATGGTGCAGGGCGGCGGTGTTTCCCTCAATAAAGAGAAGATTACCGACCAGAACCGTCCCGTTACTGCCGACGATTTGATTGACGGAAAATACCTCCTCGCACAGAAGGGAAAGAAGAATTATTACCTGCTGATAGTTAAATAATTGGCGAAAAATTTGGTAGTGGCACGAAAAACCACTACCTTTGCATCCGCTAACAAGCATATGGGTGTCCAATGGTGTAATGGTAGCACAACAGGTTTTGGTTCTGTTTGTGGTGGTTCGAATCCGCCTTGGACAACTTCTTTAGAATCATCCGCATGCTTCATGTGGATGATTTAACGATTAAATAGGTATACCGAAAGATGAAGATTGAATCGCAAATCATGAGTGCCGCCATCGAGGCAGTGAAAGCCTTGTACGGACAAGACGTACCAGAGAAGATGGTACAGTTGCAAAAGACGCGTAGTGAGTTCGAGGGTAACTTGACACTGGTTGTTTTCCCCTTTGTAAAAATGGCTCGCAAGAGTCCCGAACAGACCGGTCAGGAGTTAGGCGACTATCTGGTGGCCCATTGCGAGGCCGTCAGTTCGTATAATGTTGTCAAGGGGTTCCTCAATCTCGTCATAGCCCCTGCAGCATGGCTCTCCATGTTGGCAGATATCGATAGCGACGAGCACTACGGCGAAAAGGCTGCCGATGCACATTCTCCACTCGTCATGATTGAGTATTCTTCACCCAATACCAACAAGCCCCTCCATTTAGGTCATGTGCGCAACAACCTGCTGGGTTGGTCGCTGGCACAGATTATGCAGGCCAATGGTAATCGCGTGGTGAAAACCAATATTGTCAACGATCGTGGCATCCATATCTGTAAGTCCATGCTGGCTTGGCTGAAATGGGGCAATGGTGAGACGCCCGAGAGCTCAGGCAAGAAGGGCGACCATCTTATTGGCGATTACTATGTGGCTTTCGACAAGCACTACCGCGAGGAAATAAAAACCCTTGCCGCCCAATACGTGCTCAACGGTTTACCCGTTGAGCAAGCCGAAGAAAAAGCCAAGCAGGAAGCCCCCCTCATCAAGGAGGCTCACGAGATGCTGGTGAAATGGGAGCAAAACGATCCCGAGGTGCGTGCCTTGTGGGAGAAGATGAACAACTGGGTGTATGCCGGTTTCGACGAGACCTACCAGAAGATGGGCGTGTCGTTCGACAAGATATATTATGAGAGCCAGACCTACCTGAAGGGTAAGGCCAAGGTGGAGGAAGGACTTGCCAAAGGTCTTTTCGAACGTCACGACGATGGTTCTGTATGGGCCGACCTCACCAACGAGGGACTCGACCAGAAGCTGCTGCTCCGTTCCGACGGCACCTCAGTCTATATGACGCAGGACATCGGTACTGCCGAGATGCGATTCCAGGACTATCCCATCGACAAGATGATCTATGTCGTGGGCAACGAGCAGAACTACCACTTCCAGGTGCTCTCCATCCTGCTCGACCGTCTGGGCTTCAAATGGGGTAAGGAACTGACTCACTTCTCTTATGGTATGGTGGAACTGCCTAACGGTAAGATGAAGAGTCGCGAGGGTACCGTTGTCGATGCCGACGATTTGATGGAACTGATGGTCAGCGATGCATATAAGACTTCTATGGAACTGGGCAAGTTCGACGATATGACTGAGGAGGAGCGTCGCGAGATTGCCCGCATCGTTGGTATGGGAGCCCTTAAGTATTTTATCCTGAAGGTGGATGCCCGAAAGAACATGCTGTTCAACCCCGAGGAGAGCATCGATTTCAATGGCAACACAGGTCCCTTCATCCAGTACACCTACGCTCGCATCCGCAGCATTCTGCGCAAAGCAGATAATCAAAATTCTCAATTCTCAATTCTCAATCCTCAATTAAGTGATAAGGAGATAGAGCTCATCCAGAAGATGTCAGAATATGGTGCTGCCGTCGAGCAGGCTGGTAAGGATTATTCGCCCTCGGGCATTGCCAACTACTGTTATGAGTTGACCAAGGTATTCAACCAGTTCTACCACGATTACTCGATTCTCAACGAGCCTGACGAGCAGAAGCGCCAAGTGCGTCTTGTCCTTGCCCGTAATGTGGCGAAAGTCATTAAGAATGGTATGTCATTGCTTGGTATTGAGGTACCAGAGAGAATGTAAATGCAGAACCCTCCCGATTATAGACACGACACCGTATTGCCCTTGCCCCAGGCTGTGACGGCTGACGCATGGGCTGTTGATGCGGCATGCTCTGGGAATCCCGGACCCATGGAGTATCAGGCCATTGATTTGGCAACGGGACAGCGTGTCTTCCATTTCGGACCGATGAAGGGCACCAACAATATCGGCGAGTTCCTGGCTATCGTCCATGCACTGGCATTGTGCTGGCAACGGGGACTGCACGATAAAACCATTTACAGCGACTCCTATAATGCCATCCTTTGGGTTAATAAGCGTCAATGCAAAACAAAATTAGAGCGCACTCCGGAAACGGAGCCGCTCTATCAGATTATTCAGCGTGCCGAACAGTGGTTGCAGACCCACCAATGGCGTAATCCTATTGTTAAGTGGGAGACCCAAAAGTGGGGTGAGGTGCCAGCTGATTTCGGACGGAAATAGAAAATCCTACCCCTGCCCCCTCCAAAAGGAGGGGTTTATCGTTTGTATGTGATGAGGGTGTTGTGACCAAAGTTTTGTTGGGATAGGAATTGTGCTTCCGAAGGAAGGTGGGGAGCTTGGGTGCCGTTGGTGACGGTGAGCTGATGGTTCGTTTCCACGTGTATTTCATCCCAAAGTCCGGCTGCGATAAAAGCTTCGTGAGTCTTCAGCCCTCCTTCAACGATGAGCGACTGAATCCCCTGCTGATAAAGGTCGTCAATGACTTGCAAAAGCGGACGGTGACTGGTCAGAATGACGCGTTTGGGATCGGGGCCAAACCAATGGTGAACGGTGAGCTTGGGGTGCTCTCGCTCTGCAGTAGTATGTCCTACAAGGATAGCATCCTCCTCTGCACGCAACTTGTGATTCAGCATCTTGGTATAGTTGTTGCTGATGGCCAGTTGCTGGAAATGGTCATCAATAAACCCGTTGGCTGTCTGTGCCCATTTCAAGATAATGTAAGGGCGGTGCTTGGCGTGATACGTGAAGAAACGACGGTTCAGCCATTGGCATTCCTTTTCCAATACCCCCACAGTCACCTCAATACCAGCCTGTCGGATGCGCTCAATACCCCTCCCCTTCACTTCGGCAAAGGGGTCGATACAGCCCACGACAACACGCTTCACGCCCTTCTTGATAATCAAGTCGGCACAAGGCGGTGTTTTCCCGTAATGGGCACAAGGCTCCAGCGAAACGTAGATGGTAGCCTCTCCCAACAGTGGTTCGTCTTCGGGTTTTACCGATGCAAAGGCATTCACCTCGGCATGTCCCTCGCCACAGCGCACGTGATAACCTTCGCCAATAATCCGTTCCCCATCCTCGGAGGGGGCAAGGGGGAGGGTTATCACTGCCCCCACCATCGGGTTAGGCCGTGCTCCCTGTATGCCGTTTGCTGCCAGTTGCAGACAGCGTCGCATGTATTTCTCGTCGTTCATCACCGCAAAGGTAAGTAAAAATTTTCAGATACCGCACAATAGATCAACAAAAAATCACCCACGTTCTATTGCGAGAATGTGGGTGACCTATTTATTCACTGTCAGTGTGATTAATCGTTGTTTGTCAGATCAAGGTCGGTGAAGCGCTCTACCTCGTCCTCAATCCATACCTCAGGATTCTTAGCCTGTACCCATGAATCGAAGCTAGGATAAGCCTTTCTGATGTTCACATACTCGTCAGCCCAGTGAGCGTTCACGAAAGTGCAAATCTTCTGAGGAGCCTTCGACTTTTCAGCCTTCAATTCATACGGTTGAGCGTTGCCACCAGGCTTCACCACAACGGGGATATCGTTCAGTGTCGCATACTTAGGCTGTCCGTTTACAGCAGGAATGGTGAACTTCTGTCTTGGAGCCTCGTTTACACCGGTATTGGTCATCTTACCCAGCGTTACCAGCTGCTCGGCAACATAGATAGGCAGTGTACCACCAGCAGCCAAAATCTCAATGTCGATATGACCGTCCTTATAGATGACAGCGTCGAACACAACATCGTTGAAGTCGAAATCGCTGACATTGCTCTCACCTAGGTCCTCACAGAAAATGCGACCTCTCTGAGCAACCGGATCCTCTTCCTCCTTCTCAGCTGTACCGATGCGGATCAACCAACCTGCTCTTGGAGAGTCGATATAATACAGCATAACAAAATAGTCGTCGCCAATCTTCAGGAAGTCATAGTCATAGTAATATGGCTCAACATCTTTTTTGGGGTTCTTGCTTCTCTTGCTCTTCCAACGGAACTGAGGCTGATTGCCATCAGGAGTACCCATATCCATCATGAACATCAGGTTGTGTGCTACGATATTGCTTTTCTTAAAAAATTTCTTCTTGTACTGGCCTTTTTCGAAATTCTGTACCTCAACCCATTTTTTATTATTGTAGTCGTAGGCCTCAATACTCTCCATATCCTCGAACACAGCACCGTTGCTATAAGTCTGGCTGTTGATATGTGTATTGTTGTTCTTCGTTCCAACATACTGCAGATAATAGTTCTTAAGATCCACTACCTTCATGATGTCAGCCAAAGAAACCTTCATTCCTTTATACTGATCGTCAGAAGCACTGAAAACAGCAGTATAAGCAGCTTCGCCCTCGTTTTTTGTCATCTCATCTGGAATCACATATCCCTTCAAATCCTCTTCAGATGCAGTTGCACCACGCATCACTGCAGCGTCAAAACCCCAGTCTTGATTAGCTGCAATCTTACCGAAAGTCTGCTCAAATTTCTGAGCGTACTGAGCGTTTAACTTGTCGTAAGTGTAGTTAGAATCACTCACATCAGATACACATCCCACGAATGCCATGCTTGACAGCAGCATAGTCATTCCTAAAACAATTTTCTTTGTCATCATTTTAATTTTTAATGGTTATAATTGTTAATGCTAAGTCTTTTCTATCGCATTCTAGGTGCAAAGGTAATAATAATAATGTATAGGACAATCATTTTTTGTAGAAAAGAATCAACAATCTTTTTTAAATTTCCTGAGAATTGTTGTTTTTTACCCCACTTCTTCGTATCTTTGCACGTGTTATGAGCTATCAGCAACTGTGGAACCGACTGGCGAAAGTCTATGGTGAAGGCGAGGCAAAAGCCATTGCCCGCATGGTCTATGAGGTGCGTTACGGATTGTCGCTCTCCGACCTCCTGATGGGGCGCGATGCCAGCGTACCGTCCGACGAGCTCGAGCACATTGCCCAGCGCCTTGAGCGCCACGAGCCCGTGCAGTACATCCTCGGTGAAACCGATTTCTGTGGTCGCACCTTCCAAGTCAACTCCCACGTCCTCATCCCCCGTCCCGAAACCGAAGACCTCTGCCGTTGGATCCTCTCCTCTCTCAATGGTCAATTGTCAATGGTCAATGGTCAACGTTCAATGGTCAATGGTCAATGGTCAATTCTCAACTGTCTCGACATCGGCACTGGTAGTGGTTGCATCGCCGTCACGTTAGCCGCCGAGTTGCCCGGTGCCCAAGTCACCGCCTGCGACATCTCTG
This sequence comes from uncultured Prevotellaceae bacterium, assembly GCA_900316645.1. Lineage (GTDB taxonomy): Bacteria > Bacteroidota > Bacteroidia > Bacteroidales > Bacteroidaceae > Prevotella. The sequence goes on along the minus strand of ONDP01000020.1, from coordinate 20,832 downwards.
AAGAGGCGTTGAAAGTGGCTCGTGAAAACGCCCACCGCCACCACGTGCAGTTGTCATTTGCTCAAGTGGATATCCTCTCTATAGCCCCCTCCCTTTGGAGGGGGTTGGGGGAGGCTTTCACTCTCATTGTCAGCAACCCTCCCTATATATGCCACTGCGAAGCCGCTGCCATGGACGCCAACGTCCTCGACCATGAGCCGCATACAGCCCTCTTCGTTCCCGACGACGACCCCCTGTTGTTCTATCGCGCCATCGCCACCTTCGGTCAGCAGATGCTCCAGCCCGATGGCTGGCTCTATTTCGAGATCAACCCCATCTATGCCAACGAGCTTCGCGAGTTATTACATATCATGTCGTACCACGACATCGAAATAAAGGAAGACCAGTTTGGCAAACAACGATTTATCAGAGCACAACGATGAAACAGAAAACCGAACAAGAAGCCTACCTCACTTTGGCTTCCCTCTGTGCCAATGCCGAGCACTGCCAGTGGGAGATGCTTGAGAAGATGCGCCGCTGGGAACTGCCCGAGGAAGCACAGGCCCGTGTCATGCAGCGCTTAGTCGGCGAACGCTATGTTGACGACGAGCGCTATGCCCATGCCTTTGTAAAGGACAAGTTAAACTACAACAAATGGGGCCGTCGCAAGATAGAGCAAGCTCTTTGGCAGAAGCACATCGACGAGGCTGTACGTCAGCGCGTCCTCGATGAGATTGCCGACGAGGATTATGTTCTCGTCCTGCGCCCTTTGCTCAAGCAGAAGCGCAAATCCACCAAAGCAGGCAGTGACTACGAGCTGAACGGAAAACTCATCAAGTTCGCCCTCAGCCGAGGCTTTACGATGGACATCATCCGACAGTGCATCAACGTAGAAGATGAAGACCAGTTTGTGGACTAGGATTCTCGAATTGATCGCGCCTCGTGCGTGTGCGGTTTGTGGCAAGCGACTCAGCATCACCGAACATGCAGTCTGCTCTCCCTGTTTGCTCCATCTGCCTCGCACCACCTATCAGTTTACCCCTTACGACAATCCCATGGCCCAGCTCTTCTGGGGTCTCGCCCCTGTCAGTCAGGCATCGGCCCTGTTCTTTTATGAGCCCCATTCCGAACTGGCACGGCTTATCTACCACTTAAAATATGGCAATCGCCCTGATATCGGTGAGGATTTAGGTCGCATCATGGCAGAAGAGATGCGGATAGCTGGTTTCCTCGACAGTGTCGATGTGCTGCTGCCAGTCCCTCTTTCCTCCAAGCGTCTTCGTCAGCGAGGCTATAACCAGAGCGAGATGCTTTGTCGCGGCATTCGTGAGATAACCAATATCCCCGTTGAGACTAAGGTTCTTATTCGCAAGCACTTCTATCAGAGCCAGACTCATCTCATGCGTCATCAGCGCCAGACGAATGTCGCCGAGATGTTTCATCTCCGTGATGCTGCGGGTTTAGCGGGAAAGCACGTTTTATTAGTTGACGACGTCTGCACCACCGGTGCCACCCTCATCGCCTGTATCAATGCCTTGAACGAAATCCCCCGCCTTCGCGTCAGTGTCCTCACACTCGGCTTCACCAAGAGCTGACTAATTTCGTTTTGGCGAATTGTCGGCCGGTATATCAAATATAATTAGTTTTTTTCGCTTAATCGGATTTTTTGTGCTATCTTTGCATCCAAAATAATTAAAGAGTGGATTTATGAACACAATCAAGAAACAATTTGCACAGAAACTGATGGACATTAAAGCCATTAAGTTGCAACCTAACGAGCCGTTTACATGGGCCTCTGGTTGGAAATCGCCTATCTATACCGACAACCGTAAGACATTAGGATTTCCTGATGTTCGCTCGTTTGTGAAATTGGAACTCTGTCATGCTATCCAGGAATGCTTCCCCGAGGCTGAGGCTGTGGCAGGTGTGGCAACAGGTGCTATTGCACAGGGCGCATTGGTTGCCGACGAACTGGGATTGCCATACGCTTACGTGCGTCCGAAACCGAAAGACCACGGCATGGGTAACCAGGTGGAAGGTGAACTGGAAAAGGGCACGAAGGTGATAGTGGTAGAGGACTTGATATCGACAGGCGGAAGCAGTCTGAAGGCTGTTGAGGCCCTGCGTCAGTATGGCGTAGAGGTGATTGGTATGGTGGCTTCGTTCACCTATGGTTTCCCTGTGGCTGAGGAGGCTTTCAAGGAGGCAGGTGTAAAGCTGGTGACGCTGAGCGACTATAATGCTGTGCTGGAACAGGCTGCCGAGACGGGCTATATCAAAAAGGAGGATCTTGAGGTGTTGAACGAGTGGCGCAAGTCACCAAGTACTTGGAAGCAATGACAAAATTTGAAAGTAGTGTGAAGCAGATTGCATATCCCGTGGCGGATGTGTATCGTAATATCAGTGACTTGAGCAATCTGGAGCGCGTGCGCGACCGTGTGCCCGAGGATAAACTGAACAGTTTTGCGTTCGATCGCGACACGGTGAGTCTGAATGTGGACCCAGTGGGCGACATTAAGTTGCGCATCATAGAGCGGGAGGAAGGCAAGTGCGTGAAGTTTGAGACGGAGCAGTCGCCCATGCCCTTTAACCTGTGGATTCAGGTGTTGCCAGTAACGGAGACGACGAGTAAGATGCGCGTGACGGTGCAGGCCGACATTCCCTTTATGTTGAAGGGAATGGTGAGTGGTCCGCTGCAGGACGGTGTAGAGAAGATTGCCGATGCACTGGCGCAGATACCGTATGTTTAATTGACAATTGATAATTGATGAATAAACTGTGGGAAAAGAATTTTGAGGTGAATGCCGAGATAGAGCGCTTCACGGTAGGAAGAGACAGGGAGATGGATCTCTACCTGGCTCCCTACGACGTGATGGGCTCGATGGCGCATATCACCATGCTGGAGTCGATAGGACTGTTGGAGGCTGACGAGCTGAAACAGTTGCTGGCTGAGCTGAAAGAGATATATGCCATTTGTGAACGCGGTGAGTTTAAGATAGAAGACGGGGTGGAGGATGTCCACTCGCAGGTGGAACTGATGCTAACCCGTAAACTTGGTGACATGGGCAAGAAAATCCACTCGGGACGTTCGCGTAACGACCAGGTGCTGGTGGATTTGAAACTCTTTACCCGCCACGAACTGATGGAGATTGCCGAAAGCGCCAAAGTGCTGTTCGACGAACTGCTGCAGAAGAGTGAGCAGTATAAGGGGGTGCTGATGCCGGGCTATACGCATCTGCAGGTGGCTATGCCCTCGAGTTTCGGACTGTGGTTCGGTGCCTATGCTGAGTCGCTGGCCGACGACATGCTGTTTCTGCAGGCGGCATATAAGATGACCAACCGCAACCCGTTGGGATCGGCTGCCGGCTACGGCTCGTCGTTCCCCCTGAACCGTCAGATGACGACCGACTTGCTGGGCTTCGACACGATGGACTATAATGTGGTGTATGCCCAGATGGGGCGCGGCAAGATGGAGCGCAACGTGGGCTTCGCCATGGCTACCATTGCCGGTACGCTGGCTAAGCTGGCTTTCGACGCCTGTCTGTTTAATTCGCAGAACTTTTCGTTTGTGAAACTGCCCAAGGAGTGTACGACGGGTTCGAGCATCATGCCTCATAAGAAGAATCCCGACGTGTTTGAACTGATACGTGCCAAATGTAATAAGTTGCAGGCTTTGCCTCAGCAGGTGACACTGATTATGAACAACCTGCCTGTGGGTTATTTCCGCGACTTGCAGATTATCAAGGAGGTGTTCCTGCCTGCTTTCGACGAGCTGAAGGACTGTCTGCAGATGGCTGCATACATTATCAATAAGATAGAGGTGCGGGACGACATTCTGGACAATCCGATGTACGACCCGATGTTCTCGGTAGAGGAGGTGAACCGTCTGGCCTCGGAGGGGATGCCCTTCAGAGACGCCTACAAGAAGGTGGGGCTGGACATCGAGGCAGGTAACTTCCGTCCGAACAAGGACATCCACCATACGCACGAGGGTTCTATCGGTAATCTGTGTAACGACCGGATTGCCGTGTTGATGAAGAATGTGCTCGACGGCTTCGGCTTCGAGCGAGTAAAGGACGCAGAAAAGAATTTGTTGAAATGAAACATCGTATCTCGTACCTCCTTCTTCTTACCTTGTCCCTCGCCCTTCTGAGCTCTTGCGGCGCAGAGCAAGAGTTCACCTCATGGCCCTGCCGCTTTATCTACGATAACAGCAAGCATCTGGACATGACGTTGTCGTCAGCCACCAATCCCAACGTGCCAGGTATCTTCTGTAAGATAACGCAGGAGACGCAGGCAGGTGCAAGGTATTTCGTGTTTGAGAACAACCAGGGCGCACAGACCACGCAGCCCGTGACAGCCGAGGAGATGCGCAACAACATCCGACTGGGACTGAACAACGGTATTATTGTGGGGGTGCAGAACTTCGGGGGCTTTACCGCCTACGACCTGCAGTGTCCTAATTGCGTGAGAAGGGAGAACAATATGGCGAGTCCGACCTATCGGCTGGTGATGGACACGAAGGGTTCGGGCATCGTGAGTTGTTCGAAATGCGGTGACAAATACGACCTGAATAACGGCGGACTGATTGTGGAAGGAAAAGAGGGCGATAAAGGTCTGTCGCAATACAGAAATGCCCATACACTGGGTGCGAATAAGTTGGTAACGGTGTTCTCGGAATAAAAAATATAAAAATTTTCGGTGCTCAGTTACCAATTCTCAATTATAATTTGTATCTTTGCACCCGCAAAGACGCAGATGTCTACTGCCGCGATGGTGGAATGGTAGACACGAGGGACTTAAAATCCCTTGGCCAGTGATGGCTGTGCGGGTTCGAGTCCCGCTCGCGGCACCTGACAACACGGAGAGAGCCTGACGCATTGAAACAGCGTCAGGCTCTCTTTTGTGCTACAGTTGGCTGTCAAGTATGGTTATTTGACGACCACTGTTTTCCCGTTGTTAATGTAGAGGCCTTTCGATGCTGGCTTGTTCTTGAACTGGTGTCCGTCGAGCGAGTACCAATTATCATCAGAACCCTTGTCGCGGGAAAGCTGGTTGATGGCTGAACTGGTCAGGAAATTCTGCAACTCATAGAGTGCCGGCATCACTTTCCCTGCCGGGTAGTCATACGTAATGCCGTCCTTTCCATTGGTTTTCTCACCATCATTAAACAAGCTGGCATTATACCATTGATCACTGACGCGTTTGGTATCATAGTCCAATCCGTTCTCATTGGCCTCAAGCCACCACCAGAAGAGTCCTTTTACCTTTTCGTGGGTCTTCAGTTCCTCAATGAGTGCTTTAGTGAATGCCTGTTGCCCTTCCGGAGAGATAGGATAGGTGGCAGACAAGTCAACACCATCGTCGCCAAATTTTTCTGTCTGCCAGGCATAATAGTATCCTGTCTCGACAATCATGATGTCCTTGTCAAAATTGTCCTCCAACGTGTTGAGTGCCGTCTCCAGTTGCTGCAGGTTGCCGTGATAGTAGGAATAGTAACTCACTCCAATGATGTCATAGTCAACTTCATGATTCTTCATCTCCTGATAGAAGGTCTTCAGATAGTCAGGCTTGGCCACACGCTCAGTGTGTATGATGATTTTTGCCTGCGGGCATTTGTCACGACAAGCCTGGCCTGCTTGCTTCAGGAGTGAGATGAAACGGTCACGGTTCTCAGCTTTTCCGGCATAGTAACTCTTGGGATTTGCAGAGCCATATGCGCCCCAGAGCATTCCGTAGGAGATTTCATTGCCTATCTGGATGAAATCGGGTGTAGCCCCTTCTTTCTTCAGTTCATCCAAGCAGTCTGCCGTGTATTCGTAAATCTTTGTATAAAGAGCGTCGTCTGAAAGTGACTTCCATGCATCGGGAGTCCATTGCTTTGCTGGGTCTGCCCATGAGTCGCTGTAGTGGAAATCGAGCATGAATGAGAAACCGGCATTTTTGATGCGCTTGCCTAAAGTTTTGACGTAGTCGAGGTCTTGGCAGGCAGCACGGTCGGTTCCCTTGCTTGGGTCCACAAACAGACGGACACGCATACAGTTGAGCCCTTGCTCCTTCAAGAAGGTCAGCATGTTTGTGATAGCAACTCCGTCCTTGTCATAATACTTTGCTCCGTTTGTTTCATACTTGGAGAGTAACGAGATGTCGCCGCCCACATATTTCTGGGCTGTAGCTGCGAGTGTCATGCAGCTTACGAATGCTAGTGATAGTAGATGTTTTTTCATGTTGTTTTTTAAATAAATAGGTGTCTGATGATCATTGATGTAGTATCAATGCACTCTGTGGAGCAACGCTAATGGTGTTACCGTTAAACGATGCCAGTCCCTTCTCGTCTAATTTTCCTTCTTGACATACGATGGTATATGCCCCTTCTGGGATGGAGACCTGCTGTGGACTTTTTGCTGCGTTCAGAATGACGACGATGTTGTTCCAAGCGTCTTTCCCCTCCAGGTTCTTGAGTCGGAAGGCAACTGTCTGACGGGGTGTTTCCAGGAATTCCAGATGCTTGCGCACCAAGTCGGCATTGCCAAGTCGGAATGCCGCATGGTGTTGACGCAGGGCTATGAGTCGCTGATAATACTCGAACACTTGTGGATATTTCTGAAGGTTCGACCAGTCGAGACGGTTGATGCTGTCGGGCGATTCATAACTATTGTGAACTCCCTTCTTGTCACGTAGCAGTTCTTCACCGCTAAGCATGAAAGGAATGCCTTGAGAAGTAAAGACGGCGGTCTGTGCCAGGAGGTCGAGGCGAATGAGTTCGTCCATCGTTATCCCGGGCATACTTGTCTTCAGGCGATCGACCAGACACATGTCGTCGTGGCAACTCACATAGCTGATCATTTGCGTCGGTTCTGTTGCCCAAGGTGTTTTTGAGTAATTCACCTGCGTCATGTCCACTTGAGGGTGGGCAATCGCACCAGTAATACCGTACTTCAGACTCTCTTCGCAGTTGGGGACTCCCGCCAGGAACCCTCCCTCCTTATCGTCGGAGAAAGGACCGCGCAAGGCATCGCGTATCTCATCGGAGAAAGCGGCGATGTGAGGCATCTGCTGCATGTTTGCTTTCATTCCCAGCTGCTCGTTAGGCAGGGCACAGGCTCCGGCGCTCCATCCCTCTCCATAGATGAGGATATTGGGGTCTATGTCGTCCATCATCTTGCGGATGGCATTCATCGTCTCAATATCATGAACACCCATTAGGTCGAAACGGAAACCGTCAACATGGTATTCGTCAAACCAATATCTCACGCTTTCCTCCATGAATTTCCGCATCATCGGCTTGTCGGAAGCTGTCTCGTTGCCACAGCCGGAACCGTTGCTATATGTTCCCTCTTCCGTCTTACGATAATAGTAGTCGGGATAGGTGCGCTGGAAATTCGAATGATTGATGTCGTAAGTATGGTTATACACCACATCAAGGATAACCGCAATACCTGCCTGATGGAGTGCTTGTACCATTTGCTTGAATTCACGGATGCGTACTTCGGGCTTAAACGGGTCGGTGGAATAACCACCTTCGGGTACGTTGTAGTTCACGGGGTCGTAGCCCCAGTTGTATTTGTTGTCGCTGAGGCGGGTCTCGTCCACTGAGCCGTAGTCGTAGCTGGGCAAGATATGAACCGCATTAATACCGAGGTCTTTCAAGTGTTGGATAGCCCATGGTTCGGTCAATGCAAGGAACTTACCAGGGTGTTTGGCATCAGGACGTGCAATGGAGAAATCACGATGGTGCATCTCGTAGATGACATTGTCTTGATGAGGGCGAAGTACATGCTTGTCGTCAGCCCATCCCTTGGGATCAGTGTCTTTCATGTCTATAATGACACCTTTCTCGCCATTGACCGTCACAGCCTTGGCGAAGACACCTGGTGACCGCTGTCCATTGACAGAGAATTGATAGGTTTTCCCTTTATGGTCGCCCTTGAGTGTTGCTGTCCATATACTGTCGGCAGCAAGTGTCATACGGATACTGTCGTTGTCAGTCACTACAAAGCATTCCGCATCAGCAGGTGCAAACAACTTGAAGACGGTCTCATTTGGCGAATAGACCATCTCGTCGAAATGAAACGCTTCCGTACTTGGCTTACAAGCTGTAAGTAGCACAGTCATTCCTATTAATATATTTTTTCTCATTGTGCTATCAGTGAAATGGCAAATCCGCCGCCAGGGGCTTCTGTCAACTTTAATACGTCGCCAGCCTTTACCACATAACGGGTGATGGTGTAGGCCTGGGGATTGGTCTCGTAGTGGGCATCCTCAGCATCGGCATAGATGGTGCACTGGTAAGTACGCTTCTTGTCGAGGAAGTCGAGTTTAATCTTGCTCCGATGGCCGTTCTCGTCGCATTTGCCACCGATAAACCAGTTGTCGGTGCCCTTTGCCTTACGTGCAACGGTGATGTAGTCGCCCGGTTCTGCCTCTAAATAGCGAGAGTCGTCCCAGTCGCATGCCACATCGCGGATGAACTGGAAGGCATCGTCGAATTTCTCATAATGCTCGGGCAGGTCGGCTGCCATCTGCAGGGGACTGTACATGGTGAGATAGAGCGCCAGTGAACCTGCGATGGTGATGCGTGCCCACGACTTGTTGTCGCTCCATGTGGAGAGCCTAGTCTCGAAGATACCAGGCGTGTAGTCCATCGGACCGCCTTGCAGTCGGGTGAAAGGCAGGATGCAGGTATGGTCGGGACGACTGCCGCCGAAGGCCTCGTATTCAGTGCCGCGTGCTGACTCGCCGCCTACCAGGTTAGGATAGGTGCGACAGAGTCCGGTGGGGCGGGTGGCCTCATGCGAGTTGACCATGATATGGTGTTTGGCAGCCTCTTTGATAACGTACAGGTAGTGGTTGTTCATCGACTGTGAGTAGTGATGGTCGCCGCGTGGGATGATGTCACCCACGTAACCCGTCTTCACGGCATCATAGCCGTATTTGTTCATCAGTTCGTATGCTTCCTTGATATGGCGCTCGTAGTTTTGCGTAGAACTGCTGGTTTCGTGGTGCATCAGCAGTTTAACACCCTTTGAGTGGGCATACTCATTCAGCATCTTGATGTCGAAGTCGGGGTAGGGGGTGACGAAGTCGAAGACGTCGCGTTTCCACATATTTGCCCAGTCTTCCCAACCGACGTTCCATCCTTCCACCAACACCTGGTCGAGTCCGTTCTTGGCAGCAAAGTCGATATAGCGTTTTACCTTCTCGTTGTTAGCACCATGACGACCATTGGGTTTTACTTTTGTCCAGTCAATACTATCAAGTTTAATGCTGGGGAAATCGTCGGTGTAGTTCCAACTGCTCTTGCCGACAATCATTTCCCACCATACACCGCAGTATTTCGTGGGATGAATCCAACTGGTGTCCTCAATCTTACAAGGTTCGTTGAGGTTGAGGATGAGGTTACTGGACAGCATATCGCGCGCATCGTCGCTCACCATGACGGTGCGCCACGGGGTGTTGCAGGGTGCCTGCATGGCACCCTTCAGTCCGGTAGCATCAGGGGTGAGATGGCTGACAAAGGTGAAGGGCTGTGGCAGCGGATAGGGTGATGGCGCGGGTGCGGGGGTATAGGCATTGCTACCACCACCTAACTTGGTTGTGAGCGCCTTTGTTTGTGAATCTACCAGTTCGAGGTGCATGGTGGCATAGTCCAGACAGGCAGCCTCGTGGATGTTGATGTAGAGTCCGTCGTCGCTCTTCATCTGCAGAGAGGTCTGCACACCGGTGGGCGAGAATACCGCTACGGAAGAATTATCCCAGTTGACGGCTTTCTGCATGCGCTCGCGAACCTCTGAGAGCTTGGTCTGCTGAGTCTCCTGCTCCTGCGTGTCGTAGTCGCCAGGCAACCACCATGCGGTATGATCGCCAGCCATGGCAAACTCCGTGTGCTCGTCTTTGATGATGAAATAGTTGAGGAACCGCTGCTGTGGGAACTCATAGCGGAAACCGATACCGTCGTCATAGACGCGGAAGCGGATCAGCATGGTGCGCAATGCCGTAGCAGGGCGTTCGTGAATGCCAGGTACAGCAGGTCCTCTGCGCTTCAGGACAATCTCCTGACCTAAGGTGACACAGAGCTCGTTATAATGGTTACGGATGGTGGCAGTCTCGCCCCATACGGGTTTCCATGTCTCGTCGAACTCGGAGGTTTCTTCCTTCATGACGTAAAAGCCGTCCATCAGGTCGTGCTGATCCATTCCCATGGTAGCATGTTTGTCTTTTGCCAGTTCAAATCCCAGTCGTGAGGGTTTGATGACGTCTTTACCTTTATAGGTCATGGAGTAGGTGGGTGTGCTGCCGTTCAGTTCAAAGGTCAGCACAATATTCCCATTGGGTGACTTCACACTACTTGCCAGCACCATCATAGGCATGGCCAGCATAATGAATAACAATAATCTTTTCATTTCTTCTTTTCACTATTCACTCTTACCTTAATTCATTTCTCATTTCCGTGCACTTTGCACAATCAGCGTCTTGACCTCTTCGTTGAAGTCGTCGGCAGCCAGAAGCTGCTCGAGCGTGAGGTGCATGCGATAACGCCAGTAGTGGCGTGGGTTGGCAGGGATGTTGATGCGTTCGGCATTGACATCGGGCAGACGCAGTTTCTCGTCGATGGAGAGCCAGTCTTGCAACGAGAGCAGGCATAGCATTGAGGGCGACGTCAGATGACGGCTCACGATATCCTTTGCCAACCATCCGGGCAGTGGATGGGGCGCAATACCACCACGGCGCAGTGTCGTGTTGTAGTAGGTCTGCGTGCGTTCGTCGTCCTCGTCCCACCATTGGCGCAGGGTAGGCATGTCATGGGTAGAGATGGTGTCAACACTGCGATAGGGATTATGCGACAATTTGCCAAAGCGTGTCGTCGGGTCTTTTGGCATCGACTGAATCTCCAGTGTTAGAATGCGCAACTCGTTCATCACCCAAGGTACGCAATCGGGCACCATTCCCAGGTCTTCTGCGCAGACGAGCATGCGGGTGGCCTGTATCAGTTTGGGCAGTTTCTTCATTGCCTCCTGATACCAGAAGTGGTTGTTGCGGCGATAGAAATAATCATTATAGAGGTTATTGAAATTATTTTTCTCGCCATCGTTCAATTCCTCGTAAGCCTGCTGGTACTGTACGGCGATACGTGGGTGCCAGCGGTCATTGCGCTTATGGTCAACCAAGAACAAACCCTCGCGGAAGGGGACACCATAGGCTGCAATCTCGTCTTTGCTCATGCCTAAGGCCGGTACAAACTGTCCCATCAGTCCTGATTTCTCGGGAACGGGAATTTCCCAGATGCGGAAGAAGCCCAGCACGTGGTCGATGCGATAGGCATCGAAATACTGTGCCATTTTGCGGAAACGGCGAACCCACCACAGACAGCCGTCTTTCATCATCTCGTCCCAGTTATAGGTGGGGAAGCCCCAGTTCTGTCCGTCGGCAGAGAACGGATCGGGTGGTGCACCTGCCTGTCCGTTCAGATTGAAGTACTTAGGCTCAACCCAAGCCTCGACACCGTCGCGACTGATACCGATGGGGATGTCGCCTTTCAGGACTACATGGTGCTGACGGGCATATTCATGGGCCGCATGCATCTGCTGGTCAAGATAGAATTGCACATAGCACCAGAAATTGGTAATGTTCTTGTCGGGCTTGGCCAATGGTACGGGCCACTCACCAAAGGTGGCTGTGCCATAGAGGTCGCGATAGAAGCAGAATGCTGCATAAGGCTCCAGCCACAGCTGGTTTTCCTTGCAGAACGTCTTAAAGGCAGATGTGCGGCTTACCGAAGTCCATTCCTGTTCATAGAGTGCCTTCAGATAGTCCAGTTTGGCTGCGAACATACGTTCGTAGTCAATCTGCGGCAGGGCATTCAGTTCCTTCTGCAACTGCTGGAAATGGGCGTCCAAATCCTTGTCCTTGAGTTTCGGCATCTGTCGGAAGTCAATGTATTGGGGGTGCAGGGCATAGATGCTGATACTGTTATAGGGATAGCTGTCCTGCCAGGTGTGCGTCATGTTGGTATCGTTGATGGGCAGAATCTGCAGTACCCGTTGTCTTGTTTTGGCACACCAGTCAATCATCAGCTTCAGGTCGCCGAAGTCGCCGACGCCGAAACTGCCCTCACTGCGCAGTGAGAAAATGGGCACCACCACACCCGATCCCTTCCAGGGATAGATGGGGAAATTGGCCTGTGCCAGTTCATAGACCACCACTTCACCGTCCTTCATAGTGGGCAGCGTGATGCTGCGGTTGGCGGCTTCTTCCCAGATAGGTGTGAAGTCCTGCTGGCTGTCGCAGATGATGAATTTAAACTCAAAATGCTGAGGCAGTTGTGTGGCGTCGAGACTGACCACCCACTCATGGTATTCGTGTTCCGTCATATTGACGGCACGTTTGGGATCCCATGCTCCTAAGTATTCCGGTTCACCCACAATAGCCAGCCATTCGTTGGAACGCAACTGTGGTGCACGCACTTTGATGCGTATGGTCTGCTTGTATTCCGACTTGGTACTTAATGCCCTCTTTCGTGGCATGATGCACTCCGTGAAGGCAGAGGAATACATAAACGCATCCTCAGGAATGTCAATCCAGTGGTCGTAAATAGTATATCGGGTAGCTTTCTGTGCAGCAAACTCCAATCGGTGGGGCACCGTTGTCCATTCGTGACGGGTTTCGTCGTCGCCACGATATACTGAGTAGAAATAGTCGAGATACGTTTCCGACTTGAAGGTCTTGGACACTTCACAGAACCAATGCAGTCCGTCAAGTGTCTGCATCTTGTGCTTCATCACTTTCTTCTCGTCGTCAGCTGACAGGAAGTTTATCATCAGGCTTTCGCCGAAGGTGGTTTGATATTCCACATTGAATAATAGTTTCATAAGCGCTTATTTATAGTTTTTGATAATTGTTTATACCTTGTTACGAATGAAAGTTACGCAGAGAGCTCCTGCACAAAGAAGAACACCCGATACGAGCATCATTGTAGATTGGTGGTGTCCCACCACAGAGAGAACGATTCCTCCACAAAGGGCGGCAATAATCTGAGGAATACAGATGGTGCCGTTGAAAAGACCCAGATAGGCTCCCATGTGTCCGTAGCCTTGGAGCGCATTGGTAACAAACGTGAATGGCATTGCGAGCATGGCAGCCCATGCACAACCTACCAAGACGAAGGGAACGAATTGGAGGTAGGCATCGTGAATGAATGGAATCATGGCAAAACCGATGCCTCCGATGATGAGGCTGATAGCGTATGCCATCTTCGAGTTCTTAAATCGTGGCAGAACGGCAGCCCATACTACCGACCCGATGGACTGAACGGCGAAGAGGACGCCAACCCAGTTACCTGCATCCTGGAATGCTTCACTGGAAGGGTCGCTCGTGTTCCAAACGGTTTCAGCAATGGCACCTGTTGCGTAGTTCCATATGTAGAGGAAAGCAGACCAGCAGAAGAACTGAACCAAACCAACCTTCCAAAAAGTAGAGGGAGCGTTCTTCAGCAAGGAAAACCAATTGCCAGAGTTCTCAAGTGCCTCTTTTCCATTATCATTGTACTCTGCATACTCCTGCGGATTCCACTCCTTGACCTTTAGAGTTGTGTAGATGACACAGAGAATCAGGATGGCTGCTCCTACGTAGAACGACCAAATAACACTATCGGGGACGACACCTTTCTCTGCCACATTGCTGATACCGATAAAGGTAAAGAAGAAGGGAAACAGAAATCCCACCACGCTGCCGGCATTGCACAAAAACGACTGGATGCTGTAAGCCTTGGCCTTCTGTTCTTCATTTACCATGTCGCCCACCAACATCTTGAATGGTTGCATCGCCATATTAATACTGGTGTCAAGAAACATCAGGGCAACCAGGCCGAACATCATGGCGGCACTGACTGCTAGTCCCAAAGAACCGGCATTGGGCAACAGACACATGACCAGTACGGCAATGGTGGCTCCTACAAATAAATAAGGTATACGCCGTCCGAAACGGGTCCAGGTCTTGTCACTTAACGTTCCCACAATCGGTTGTACCAGAATGCCCATCAGTGGAGGCAGTATCCAGAAATAACTCAGATTGTGGGGGTCGGCACCCAGTGTGGCAAAGATGCGTGAGATGTTGGCACTTTGCAGCGCATAGGCTATCTGCACTCCGAAGAATCCGAAACTCAGATTCCACAGACTCCAAAACGGTAAATTCGGTTTTTGTTTCATATTATCTTTTTATTTTTATAGGGACTATTGACTTTATAGGTCATCTGGTAGTCCCCCTGATGATTAATCTGGTTCTTATTATTCTTCGCTCTATCTTGCCAAGAGGGATGGTGCCTTCCACATGTCCTATCAGGATATCGGCGGCTTCTTCCCCGACTTTCGTGCCCCGTTGTTCCACAGTGGTCAGCATAGGGTCGCAGGCAACGGCGCGCTGTCCGTTGGTGAACCCACAGATGGAAATATCCTCGGGAACCCGGAATCCCATGCGCTTTGCCGTATAGAGGATGCCTATTGCCGTATCGTCGTTGACAGCAAAAAAGCCATTGGGGGGGGCAGAACTGTTTAGCATTTCGGGGGTGATACTCTCAGCATCTGTCCGGTTGTCGCACAAACGCACAAGTTCCGGGTCGGGTTGGATGCCGTTTTTCAACAAGGCATCCTTGTAACCGTTATATCGATTTTTAGAAATCTCCAATGTCATTGCGGAACCATAGTATGCAATTCTGTTACATCCTGTTTCTATAAGATGCGACACTGCATTGAAAGCCCCCATGTAATCATCCACTACTACACGGCTGGCATTCACTCCCGTACAGATGCGGTCGTAGAAAACCAAGGGAATCCCTGCGTCTATCAGTTGCTGGAAATGGTCATATCTATGAGTGTCCTTCGCCTGGGATACAATGATGCCGCACACCTTGTTCTCGTAGAACGACTTGCATATCTTCACTTCCCGTTCGTATTGTTCATTGCTTTGTGCCACCATGATACGGTAACCGTGAGCTGATGCCTCTTCTTCGATGCCGGAAAGAATGGACGAGAAATAGTAATGGGCAAACTCAGGAATAATAACCCCGATTACTTTCATAGGTTGTATCCGGGAATGGCGCAGTGACTCTGCAATCATATTTGGTGTGAAGTTATGTTCCCTTGCATACTGCTGAATAGCCGCACGCCGCTCCGCAGAGATGCGGGGCGAGTCCTTCAGAGCTCGTGAGACGGTTGCCACACTGATACCGAAGTGTGCGGCAATGTCCTTCATCGTCAAGGGGGTACGTTCTTCCATTTCCTGATTTTTAGTCTGATGATGCAAAGATATAGAAAAGTTTCTTTCCGTATTCCTTTACCTTATTTATTTTATATATTGTTTAGTGCGCAATCGTTTGCATTTACATTATAACGCTTTTAACTCAAAAAAAGTATGAACGAATGGGAACAAATCTTATCTTTGCACTTGATTTAAATCAAATCGTTGTGCGAAGCGAGAAATATATCATATATTACTAACACTAATTAAATAAAATGATGAAGCAGGTAAACATTACGTCTCCGTTAAGGATGATGGTCCTATTGTTGGGACTCTTCCTTTCGGTAGGTGCCTTTGCTCAGATTGATGTCAAAGGCCATGTTAAAGATGCTCAGGGCGAACCGATTATCGGTGCGACGGTACGTGTGGCAGGAACACAGACTGCTACAGTTACTGACTTCGATGGCAACTTCGTCTTGAAAGCTAATCAAGGTGCTGACATTAGCGTGTCGTATGTGGGCTATCAGACCCAGACCGTTAAGGCAGCAGGTAATCTCGAAATCACTCTTCAGGAGGATGCAGCGATGTTGGAAAACGTCGTTGTTATCGGTTATGGTGTTGCCCGAAAAACGGACTTGACAGGCTCTGTGACTGCAATCAAACCGGATGATAAGAATCATGGTATCCTTACAACGGCTCAAGACATGATTTCAGGTAAAATAGCAGGTGTTAATGTAAATACCTCGAATGGTGAACCTGGTGGCGGTGCTCAGATTCGTATTCGTGGCGGTGCTTCGCTGAACGCCAGTAACGACCCTCTGATTGTAATTGATGGAATGCAGATGGATAACAATGCCACAAAGGGTGTCAGCAATCCTTTGGCTCTTGTTAATCCTAACGACATTGAGTCGTTCACCGTTCTGAAGGATGCCTCTGCAACTGCTATTTACGGTAGCCGTGGTTCTAACGGTGTTATTATTATTACTACCAAGAAGGGCCGTCGAAACCAAGCCCCAAAAGTTTCATACAATGGCACATTCTCTGTTAGCTCTGTTTCAAAGAAGCTTGATGTGATGGACGGCAACCAGTATCGCCAGTTCATTAAGGATTATTATGGTGAAGCATCTGCCGCTTATGCAGGACTTGGTGAAGCCAACACCAATTGGCAGGACGAGATCTATCGCAATGGCATCAGCCACGACCACAATGTGAGCGTTGCAGGTGGCATCGGTAACCAGAAGTGGGCAATGCCTTATCGCGTCAGTGTTGGTTATACTAACCAGCAGGGTATTCTGAAAGGTTCAGACTATAGCCGTTTTACAGCTGGATTCACAATGAACCCATCCCTGCTTGATGATCACCTGAACTTGAACATCAATGGTAAGTATGCTTACTCCAAGACCAATCCCGGTGGTCAGGGCGCAATTGGAATGGCTACCCGAATGGACCCCACACGTCCTATCAAGAGTGACGACGAGAAGTTTAAGAATTGGAGTGGCTACTGGCAGTGGGCAAATCCAACAACCTCTTTCGACCCCACCTATCCTTATGCTATTAATTCGGATGCTCCATCTAATCCCGTCGAACTGATCGACCACTATACCTTTGATAAGAGCTCTCACACGTTGCTGGGTAACTTCGAGGCAGACTATAAGATTCATGGTTTCGAAGACCTCCGCCTTCACATGAACCTTGCCGGTTCTTATTCTTACGGTGGTGAGTACACCAACAATAATCCGATGTCAACCTACGGCTACTACTATGGTGGCAAGGGCGACAATACCGAGAAAAAATACAACGTGTTAGCTTCACTCTACGCTCAGTATTTCAAGGATTTCAACAAGGCTAACCACTTCGATATTATGGCGGGTTATGAGTATAGCCGCACAAAGTATTGGGGAAGTAGCTGGTATAAGGATTTCTATCCAGAGACCAATCAAGGCACAGATGATGACGGAAATCCTTTAGCAGGTACAGTTCACAATTCTTCTGATTCTTTCTGGAGAGGACAAATGGTTCTGGTCAGTTGGTATGGACGTGCAAATTACTCTTTGTTAGACCGCTATTTGCTTACTGTTAACTTCCGTGCGGATGGTTCAAGCCGTTTTGCTGACGGACACCGCTGGGGCTTCTTCCCCTCTGTTGCCGCAGGATGGCGTATTAAGGATGAGGCTTTCCTAAAGAATGTTGACGAAATTAGTGAGTTGAAGTTGCGCCTCAGTTGGGGTCAAACAGGTCAGCAGAATACGGGTAAGGAATATTATACTCCTACCTATAAAATGACTATAGGTAATGATCGCTTATATCCTATTGGTGCTAATAACCCAGGAACTTTGTTCCAACCTTTGGTATATAACAACGACCTTACTTGGGAGACCACTACAACATGGAATGCCGGTATCGACTTCGGTATGTTCAATCAGCGACTAACTATGACGTTGGATGCATACATCCGAAAAACGACAGACCTCCTCTGCACACCAACTATTGCAGCTGGTCAGAATTACGACAATGCCATGTTGCTTAATGCTGGTTCTCTGAAGAACAAAGGTATTGAAATAGCTATCTCTGGCAAACCATTAGTTACAAAAGACTGGTTTGTGGAACTTGGAGTTAATGCTGCTTATAATAAGAACGAAGTGACAGAACTTTACGGTGGCCGTGATATGATTGAGGCTGGGCTGTCTGTAGGTATGAATAAAGCTTTGACTTACCATAAAGTAGGAAAGCCTGCCAATTCGTTCTGGGTTTATCAGCAGGTATATGATGAGGCAGGACGTCCTATTCAGGGTGTTTATGTAGACCGCAATGCTGATGGTAATATTGACGACAATGATCGTTATTTCTATAAGAATATCGCAGCTCCTTGGACTGGTGGTTTCTACTTCAAGGTTGCCTACAAGAACTGGGATTTAGGAACTAACCTCCGATTCTCTTTGGGTAACTATGTTTATAACGACTTGATTGAGAGTCGTATGAACACAGCAGTACGTTACCAGGCTTCAAAGGGATTCTATGAGAATACTACTCCTAATGTAGCTGCGCTGAGATGGACTTCTTATGACTATCCACTTTCTGACTATTTTGTTCAGAATGCTTCGTTCTTGAAATGTGATAACATTACATTAGGCTACAACTTTGAGGAGTTGTTTAAGTCCGCAGCTTATCATGGACTGTCAGGACGTATTTATGCCTCATGCTCTAACGTGTTTACCATCACCAAATATAAGGGTCTTGATCCAGAACAGGTGTCAGGTTTCGAAGGTAGCGTTTATCCACGCAGTCGCACATTCTTGGTGGGACTTAACCTCAACTTCTAATCACATAACTAAATTTATGAACGCAATATGAAACTCAATAAATTCAAAGCAATGGTTCCAGCAGCAGCCTTGATGATAGCTGCTAGTCTGACCTCATGTATGGCCGACTTGGACAAAGGTAATATTGACCCGACTGTTCAGGCAGAGCCCGACATGACAGCACTTTACAGCAAATGCTACTCTTGTCTGATTTTAGAGGGAATGGATGGTAATGCTGATTTTAATGTAGATAATGCAGGTAAGTCAACCCTTTTGCGTAATATCTATAACGCTAATGTGCTTTCTACCGACGAGGGTATTTGCTGGTGGACGGATGGCGGATTGGAAGACTATGGTCTCAATGCTCCAAAGCCAAGCAGTGATGCTATTCGTTATCTGTATTATCGTTTGATTATGGATGTTAGCTACTGTAACCACTATATTGAACTTCCTGCTGCACAAGATGATCAAGTTAAGCTGGCAGAAGTTCGCTTCATTCGTGCATACCTCTATTATCAGTTACTTGACCTCTTTGGCGATCCTTCTTTCATACCTGCTATATCTACTGAGATGCCTAAACAGGCTCACTCTTACAATGAGAAATTTCAGGAAGATGGTGCTTACTCTCGCGCAGAATTGCTGGCACTGGGTCGTGAATTCTTGTTCAATTGGGTGGTAAACGAGTTGAAGGAAGCTGAGGTCAACTTGATGGATCCTCAACCAAAGACCGATAGTGATGCCAACTATGGCCGTGTTGACAAGGCTGCTGCTTGGTTGATGTTAAGTCGTGTATATCTAAATGCCGGTACATATCTAAATAACGACGGTCAGAACAACCCATACTGGTCAGAGGCTCTGTCGTATGCTGAAAAGGCTATTAATTCAGGCTACTCACTCTTCGATGACAGCAAGATGTCTGCTGAAGCTAAAGCCAATGGCCTTACACCGTATGACTTGCTCTTCATGGGTGACAATGGTTCAAATGGTTCTTCTTGCGAAGCTATCTTCCCATTACTTCAGGATGGTAAGGTGACCCGTGCATGGGGTGGTTCGATGTTCTTCGTTGGTGCTATGTGGAGTCCCGATATGGCTACCGTTACAGGTTTAGATGCAGCCACCACTCAGAATTTTTGGGCAGGTATGCGTTGTCGTCCTCAGTTGATTGAGAAATTCACCAGTAATCCAGCTTCCTATGTAGGCAAGACTGCTGAGGAAATTCGTGCAATGAGTACCGATGACCGTGCAATTTTCTGGGGTAAGGGCCATACTTTGTCAGTTTATCCCAATGATGCCTTTACAAGTGGTATCGTTACTCCTAAATGGAATAATAACTACTCTAATGGAGGAACGCCACACGACAATGAGAATGTTGATATCGATTTCTTCTTGCTTCGTGTAGCAGAGGCATATCTGAATGCTGCCGAGGCAGCCCTCCATACGGGTGATGCCGGCAAGGCTAAGACCTATATGGACGCTATCCGCACCCGTGCTCATGCCGCTACCCGTAGCAGCTACACACTTGACGACGTGCTCGATGAGCGTGCCCGTGAGATGTATTTTGAGGGTATTCGCCGTCCTGATCTGATTCGCTACAACTACTTTGGTGGTGTCGGTGTAACATATGGTTGGGAAGGTAAGGGAGGAAATGATGATTATACAGGTGCTCCTTTCGAGAAATACCTTAATGTATATCCCATTCCTTCATCAGAAGTTATGGCGAACTCTAACCTGACTCAGATAGATGGATATACTGAGATAGATAATTAATTGTTAAATCGAATAATAAGAAACGCAATATGAAGAATAAACTATTGCTTGGTGCACTGCTTATCGGCATCACCAGCTTATTCACAGCTTGCTCGGACGATAACGGCTCAAATCCATCGCTTAAACAGCCCACAGGATTTGCGTTGAATATGCCAGCATTTGCCAATGAAACTGTTGATTTGGAGGCGACTAGCGAATTGCAATTGTCATGGTCTCAGCCTCAATACACAGCAGATAATGCACCCCTACCGGTGACTTATGAAATACAGGTATCACCAACCAACTCGTTTACAGTTTCTGCTGATGAAGCTGCAGCCGATGAATCGGGGGAGACAGTTGCTGATTATGCAGCTATCGCTCGTACTACGACCAAGTGTACTTATACACTTCTGTCTAAAGACTTAGATAAAGCACTGGTACAGGTGATGAAATGGAAAGAAAGTGAAGTTCCTGCAGAACAAACTGCTTTTCTGCGTATTAATGCATTTATCTTGGAGAATGGTGTACGCCTGAATAGTGTTGTCTCCAATTCTGTAGAACTTAGCTTCAATCCTTA
>ONDP01000048.1 GCA_900316645.1 uncultured Prevotellaceae bacterium | reverse complement strand
AAGTTCATAAACATGTACCAAGACCCCTCATAATATTGACTCGAGCCAAACGATGAATTGATTCGGGCCAAATGGCAAATTGACTCGAGCCAAATGATGGTGTGAATCTTGTCTCCGAATTGTAGTCAGCTAAATTGTCAAAAATTACGATCTTTCAACTAAATTAAAGAAGAACCTTTTTATGTTGGGTTTCGACCACAAATATATTGAAAAAGCGAAAAACGTGCAAGAAAAAAAGCCCAGAAAGACAAGATTACAATATTTGCAGAGATAATTGGAATAGAAAATATTCATTTCCTTTGGTTTTTCTCTCGATTTAGATAAATTTCTCTCGCTCAAGAAAACAAATTAATTCGTTTTCTCTTCGCTAAATCGAAATTTTGCACTACCTTTGGCCTGGCGGCCGAAGGTACTCACGTTCGAGAAAATCCAAATTATATTTGGTTTTCTTCTCACTAATTCGTACCTTTGCAGCACGAAACATGTTTCGAGTTAAGAAATTAGACATATTTGTTACGAAGCAGTTCGGACTGCTGTTCATCGGAACGTTCTTCATCTGCCAGTTTGTGCTGATGATGCAGTTCCTATGGCGCTATGTGGACGAACTGATTGGTAAGGGACTGTCACTGGAGGTGATGGCTCAGTTCTTCTGGTATATGGGACTGATGCTGATGCCACAGGCATTCCCGCTGGCTATCCTGTTGAGTTCGCTGATAGCCTACGGAAACATGGGTGAGAGTTCTGAGCTGACAGCCATCAAGGCAGCAGGAATATCTGTACTGCAGTCGATGCGCGCCCTGATAATCATCGTCATCATTGTTTCGGGCATCTCGTTCTATTTCCAAGAGGTGATAGGTCCGAAATCGTTCATATCTTTCCGACAACTGCTGATATCGATGCAACAGAAGAATCCCGAAGTGGAGATTCCCGAGGGTATTTTCTATGACGGCATCAGCGGTTCGAACCTGTATGTGCAGAAGAAGGACATGAACACGGGTATGTTGTACGGCATCATGATTTATCGCATGAACGGCGGTTACGAGGATGCAGCCGTGATTCTTGCCGACTCGGGACGCATGCAGACAACAGAGGAGAAGAAACACCTGTTGCTGACGCTCTATAGCGGTGAGTGGTTTGAGAATATGCGCTCGCAGGATGTGGCGGGGTCGGCTAACGTGCCCTACAGAAGGGAGACATTCTCGCACAAGCGCATCGTGCTCGACTTCGACGGCGACTTCAACATGCAGGAAGCAGGATGGATAGCCAGCGACGCCCGCTCGAAGGGTATGGGCAAGATATTGCACGACCTGGACTCTATCCGCGAATTCAACGACTCGGTGGGCCATCAGTTCTATAACGAGGCAAAGATGTCGTCATTCATGATACCCCATATTAGCAAACAGGACTCGCTGAAGGTGGTGGAGGAAGTCGCAAAGGACGTTGTGAACTTCGACTCGGTATTTAGCAAACTGCCTCCGGAGGCTAAGCAGCGCGTGATGAAGACGGCTGTCAACGAGGCCCAGGTGGTTTCATCGGACTTGGAATTCAAGGGCGACTACTCCAGTGCGCTGAACAGCAACGACCGTGCTCACATGATGGAGGCCATCAACAAGGTGACGCTGTCGCTGTCGTGCTTGATATTCTTCTTCATCGGAGCACCGCTGGGAGCCATTATCAGAAAGGGCGGACTGGGTGTGCCGGTGATTATATCGGTGCTGGTGTTCATCATCTACTATATTCTGGAGAACACGGGTATGAGAATGGCGCGCGAGGACATCTGGACAGTATGGTTCGGAAAACTGCTGGGCACCTGTGTGCTGACACCTATCGCCATATTCTTCACCTATAAGGCCAACAACGACTCGGTAGTGTTCAACATCGACGTTTACAAGCAGGTGCTGTTCAACATGTTGGGCATTCGCGGCAAGCGCCACATAGCCATGAAGGAGGTGATTATCGAGGATCCTATCTATGGTGCCGATGCCTACCACTTGTTGCGCATCAATCAGGACATTGCCGCCTACAGTGCCGAACACCAGTTGTTGCATCTGCCTAACCCCATCAAGGTATTCTTCCGTCCGGGCGACGACCAGACGATACGTCGCATCAACGACGAACTGGAGGAGACCATCGAAGACCTGTCGAACACCAAAGACAGAACGGTGCTCACACTGCTGAACCACTACCCTGTCGTGGCAACACACGCCCATACGCGCCCGTTCCGTCAGAAGTGGCTCAACGTGCTGTCGGGACTGATACTGCCCCTGGGTGCGTTCTTCTATATCAGAATGTGTCGCTTCCGTCTGCGTCTGCGTAAGGATCTGCACACCATCACTCAGACCAACGAGCAGATGGTGAAGCACATTGCTACCACCTATCCGCAGATGCCCGTGACACTGGAAGAGCTGGAGCGCACACCGTTCATCACGGAACTGCTGAAGGCTATTAATAATAAATAATGTGTAACTACTTAATATGAGAATATGGAGAATTTTAAACTGAATACCATCGAAGAGGCGTTGGAGGATTTCCGCGAAGGGAAATTTGTGATTGTTGTGGACGACGAGGATCGTGAAAACGAAGGCGACCTCATCTGTGCTGCTGAGAAAATCACACCCGAGATGGTGAACTTCATGCTGAAGAACGCCCGAGGACTGCTCTGTGCGCCCATCACCATCAGTCGCAGCAAGGAACTGGACCTGCCACACCAGGTGCAGGACAATACGTCGCTGCTGGGAACGCCATTCACCGTGACCATCGACAAGATAGAAGGATGCACCACCGGTGTGTCTGCACACGACCGTGCGGCTACCATCAAGGCACTGGCAGACCCCACATCGACGCCCCAGACCTTCGGACGCCCCGGACACGTGAATCCGCTCTATGCCCAGGACAACGGTGTGCTGCGCCGTAGCGGACATACCGAGGCTGCCATCGACCTCTGCAAACTGTCGGGCCTCTACCCCGTCGGAGCACTGATGGAGATTATGAACGACGACGGCACTATGGCTCGCATGCCACAGCTGATGGCGTTCGCACAGCAACACCAGCTGAAAATCATTACCATCAAGGATATGATAGCCTACCGCCTGAAGAAGGAATCGCTCATCGAGGTGGGCGAAGAGGCCGACCTGCCTACGGACTACGGACACTTCAAACTGATTCCGTTCCGACAGGTGAGCAACGGACTGGAACACCTGGCGCTCATCAAGGGCGAATGGAAGGAAGACGAACCGCTGCTCGTTCGCGTACATTCTTCATGTATGACGGGCGACATCCTCAGTTCGAAGCGCTGCGACTGCGGCGAACAGCTGCACAAGGCCATGCAGACCATCGAGAAGGAAGGCAAGGGCGTAATTATCTACATGCAGCAGGAAGGACGCGGCATCGGACTGATGAACAAGATAGCCGCCTACAAACTGCAGGAACAGGGACTCGACACAGTGGACGCCAACGTACACCTGGGTTTCAAGCCCGATGAGCGCGACTACGGATGCGGTGCCCAGATGCTGCGCCACCTGGGTGTCCACAAAATGCGACTGCTGACCAACAACCCCGTGAAGCGCGTGGGACTGGAAGCCTACGGACTGGAGATTGTGGAGAACGTGCCCATCGAGGTGACACCCAATCCCTACAACCTGCGCTACCTGGAGACGAAGAAAAACCGTATGGGACATACGTTGCATTTGAAATAAAAGCCTCTCCCCCAACCCCTCCCCAAAAAGGGAGGGGAGGAAGGGAGCACAAGGAAGTGAGAAGTGGACATAGTTCATAGTGAAGAAGTGAAAAACGACCAATCTCCCAAACGACCAAACGACCAATCTCCCAAACGACTAATGAATTGTGAAAAAGAAATAAAAAATGAAGTGGGTAGGCAAATAATTCTCTTTTCACTTTCCTCTTTTCACATCTTTTTTGTACTTTTGCACCCATAATAAAATACTAACAATAGTTTATGGCACAATTATCTGACCGTTTGCAGCGTCTGGCACCTTCTGCCACGCTGGCTATGTCACAGAAGAGTTCTGAAATGAAAGCTCAAGGTATCGACGTCATCAACATGAGCGTCGGAGAACCTGATTTCAATACACCCGACCACATCAAACAGGCGGCGAAACTGGCTATCGACGAGAACTACTCGCGATATTCACCCGTTCCCGGCTATCCCGACCTGCGTCAGGCTATAGCCCGCAAACTGGAGCGCGAGAACCACCTGCACTACCAGCCTTCGGAGATATTGGTATCGAACGGAGCCAAGCAGAGTGTGTGCAACACGGTGATGGCACTGATTAACCCAGGCGACGAGGTGATTATCCCTGCCCCCTATTGGGTGAGCTACCCTCAGATGGTGCTGCTGGCAGGCGGTAACCCCGTAATAGTGGAAGCCGGTTTCGAGCAGAACTTCAAGATGACTCCCGAGCAATTGGAGAAAGCCATCACACCGAAGACGCGTCTGATTATCCTCTGTTCGCCCAGCAACCCTACCGGCAGCGTGTATAACAAAGCCGAGCTGGAAGGACTGGCCAACGTCATCAAGCGCCACGAGGATTTGTATGTTCTCGCAGATGAAATCTACGAGCACATTAATTATGTAGGCAAGCACGAGAGCATCGCCCAGTTTGAGGGCATGAAGGAGCGCTCCATCATCGTAAACGGTGTGAGCAAGGCTTACGCCATGACGGGATGGCGCATCGGATACATTGCAGCACCCGAGTGGATTGTCAAGGGATGCAACAAACTGCAGGGGCAATACACCAGTGGTCCGTGCTCCGTGAGCCAGAAGGCTGCCGAATTTGCCTACACCTCCAGTCAGGAGTGCGTGGAAGAGATGCGCAAGGCCTTCGAGCGCCGCCGCGACCTGATTGTGAAACTGGCCAAGGAGATTCCCGGACTGGAAGTCAACGTTCCCGAGGGCGCCTTCTACCTGTTCCCCAAGTGCAGCAGCTTCTATGGCAAGAAGGGTGTCGACGGCTATGCAGTGAACAACAGCACCGACCTGGCCCTCTATCTGCTGGAGAAAGGACATGTGGCCACCGTCGGAGGCGATGCCTTTGGCGACCCCGACTGCTTCCGCATGAGTTATGCCACCAGCGACGAAAACATTGTCGAAGCAATGAGCAGAATCAAGGAGGTATTAGCTCAGCTGAAATAAAATTTGAGGAATATCAAGTTAAAAGTTCTTAAATAGGCGGTTTAAATGCCGTAAATTGTTATCTTTGCCAATTGGTAGGCGCTACGAAAAAGCGTTGCGTCACACCTAAAACAAGGCAAATGACAATAAATCAGAAAGATATAAACATTATAAACTTAATTTTTTAATAACTAAAATTTAAACTTTCAAAATTATGGCAACTACACAAAAAGCAGCCCCCGCAAAGAAGAGCTCGGGCTTCACAGGAATGAAAGACGCGTGGATCATCCTCGTTATCTGTGCAATCGCAGGTTACGGCGTTTGGTATTTTGTAATGGGTAACCCCGACAACTTCGTTGGTGGCGACCGCAGCGGACACCCAGCTAACCTGTTAGGTACTGTTTATAAAGGAGGTTTCGTAGTAGGTCTTATCCTGACTCTGTTGTTCACTGTTATCTGCCTCGGCATCGAGCGCTACTTCGCTATCAAGACTGCTTCTGGTAAGATCAACCTCGCTAAGTTCACTGCTCAGGTGAAGGATCTCATCAAGTCTCAGAAGTTTGCTGAAGCTGACGCTCTCTGCGACAAGATGCAGGGTTCAGTAGCTAACGTAGTAAAGGCTTCAATCAGCATGTATCAGACCGTTGAGGGTGACGACACTCTGAAGAAGGCCGCTAAGATCGCTAAGATTCAGCAGGCTCACGAGGAGGCTACCCAGCTGGAGATGCCTACTCTTCAGATGAACATGCCAATGGTTGCAACCATCGTATCTCTGGGTACCCTGACCGCTCTGTTCGGTACTGTGCTCGGTATGATCGGATCGTTCCAGGCT
>ONDP01000049.1 GCA_900316645.1 uncultured Prevotellaceae bacterium | reverse complement strand
TATTGGGTGAAACAATACTGGAATGGAACGATAAAGATATCGAGCATTACCATGCACGGCGTATGGCAATGGACAGTATGCTCTGCCGTTTCAAGGATTTATACAATAGCATGAAACAACTACGAAAAAAAAACATATTTCAACTGACAGTCATCTTAATGGTGACATATATGGGTATTGGGTTTATTTCGTGTGGTAGCGACGATGATAACAATAGTGGTGGTAATGAAACCTATTTTGATGGTGAGACCGTTAATGTTGACAGCAATGGGAAAGCTTCTGACGGGCATCGTTTCTCGAAAATCGACGATACAAACTTCTATATCGACGATATAAAATACTCCATCTCAGAAGGAAACTTAACCGTTTCTGGTTATGATAAAAATTCTTCTTTCAGTTCAGCAAAGATAATTTCCAGATTAAAATATAATGGACGTACATTCAATGTGACAAGCATCGGAATGGGAGCTTTTGCCCGCTGCCAGAAACTAACCTCAATAACCATTCCTAACAGTGTGACCTTTATTGGGTATAGTGCTTTTGCATTCTGTTCTGGTTTAACATCTGTCTCTATCCCAAATAGTGTAACAGGAATAGGACAAGCAGCCTTTCAAGAATGCACAGGCCTGACATCCATAACAATTCCAAATAGCGTAACAGAAATAGGACCAGAAGTTTTTTATGGTTGCAAAGGTCTGACATCTATCACAATTCCAAATAGTGTGACATACATAGGAGATAAACTGTTTTCCTATTGCATTAACCTGACATCCGTTACGATACCCAGCAATTTGACAAGTATTGGCGATCGCACCTTTGAGGGTTGTACCAGCCTTTCATCCTTTGCTATTCCAGCCGATATCACATACATAGGTAGGTACACTTTTTCAGGATGTTCCAGCTTAACTTCCATCTCTATTCCAGAAAAAGTAACTACTATAGGAGATAGTTCTTTTAAAGGATGCAGTAGTCTGGCATCTGTTACAATACCTAATAGTGTGACGAGCATTCAAAGTTATGCTTTTATGGAAACTGGACTGGTATCAGTCACTATTCCCAGCAGCGTAACAAAAATTGAGGCTTTTGCTTTCTATAAGAGCAATATTTCGGAAGTGATTTCAAAGATTACAAAGCCTTTTAAAATTGATCCAACAGTATTCTCCAGTTATACATTTAAGAACGCAACATTGTATGTACCCAGTGGAACAGTCAATATATACAAGAATATTGAGTTTTGGAATCAATTTTCTTCTGTAGAAGAAATTAGATAATTCACCAGCTAAAGTCATAACCTATATTTCTTATTACTATAAGTTCACCGTACCGACTTTACAGCCGGCACGGTCTTTACTTATATAACCCATTTGTCATATAGCCAAAGTGCTGATATCGCTGTATCGGTACCAAGTGTAACACTGTAATCGGTACCATGCTAGCGCTGCAATCGGTACCGTCCGTATCGCTGCAAACGGTACCATGATAGAATCACCTTTTAATTCAATTTTATTCGCATTTGACACCAATCTGTCCATGATGGCATCGGCCAGAGTGGGATCTCCGATGTAGTCATACCATTTATTTATAGGTAGCTGAGAGACGATGATAACGGACTTTCTCTCATACCTCTCTTCCAAAATCTGCAGCATGACCAGACGTGTGTTGGTGTCCATTGGTTGCAGTCCGAAGTCATCGAGTATAAGCAGGTCGTTACGCTCAAGTGAAGTAATCATTTTCAGGAAGGTACCATCAAGCTTGCTGAGTGCCACCTTCTCTACAAAACTGTTCATATTAAGGTAGGCCGTCCTGTATCCTAACATACAAGCCTGGCGCCCTAATGCACAGGCAATAAAAGATTTGCCACATCCACACTTGCCCTGTATGAGCAAGTTCTCGTGGCGCCGTATAAAGGAACAGTCTGCAAGTGCTGCAAGATCATCCTTCGTAAAGTTGCGGTCCGTACCGCAGATAACGTCCTCTATCAGTGCAGTATATCTCAGGCGACTTGTCTTTAGATACATTTCTGTCTTCCGGTTCCTTCTGTCCTGAGCTTCTGCCTCTGCCAGCCTGGCTATAGTTGCTTCCATTGCTGGGCGGTTCTGTACTGGCAGACTGAGGATTGACTCAAAAGCATCTGCCATGCCCTTGAGTTTGAGTTCTCTGAGTTGTATAACGGTTTCTTGTGAGTTCATAATTATAATTTTGTGTTAGATATTAAATGCTTCTGCTCCCCTTACGTAGTCGTTCTGGGGCATCTGTGATACAGGTTCCTGATCGCCTGCCATGTCGAGGTTCTTCTCCAGGATATTCTTTATCATCGTATAGTTGACAGACCTATATCCAGCAAGCCTTTTGCAAGCATTCTCAAGTCTTATACTGCCATATCTGCGATTCAGACTGAGTACGCCATGACATGAGCCATAATTCTGCTCAACATGCCTGCTACGCTTAAGAATCGCCTCCATAGCCTGTCTTGTATAAGGCCCGATTTCTTCCGACTTTTCCAGGAAGTAGGCTGCATTGCACGCCTTTGTACGCATATATTCCAGATGCTCGGGAGGCATATCTTCATCATGGGTAAAGGGATCCTTGATGCCATTACGGTCGTGCGTACTGATACGTGTATTGCCAGCGTAGACCTCCACAGTGTCGATATCCCATACGACGGTAAGATGTTGTCCTACATACTGATATGGCACGCTATATTTACGGCCTGCCACTTGTACATGATAGTTACCTGACAGCTTGACTTCTTTGCGATATCGGAAACGGAAAGGAGTATCAGGCAGTTCTCCAAGAGATGGTTTCTCTTCTTCCTCAAAAATGTCAAAACGACTTCTGCCTGTAACTTTAGATGGCTTTGAGTTAAAGTCGTCCAGCAGTTCAGAAATACGACTATTCATGCTGTTCAAGTCGTTTATAACCTCATCGTGAAGAGGCGCATAGATAGCGTTGTAGATTTTCCTGACTGCACCCTCTACAGAGCCTTTATCGCGAGGTTTCCTTACGCGACAGGCCTCAAGCGTTGTGTCGTAGTATGCAGCCCATTCTAGCGCTGCGTCAGTGAATACAGGTTCGTAACGGTCGTTCTTCTTTACCCATTGCTTCATGTTGTCACTTTTGGCTCTGCGCACTGTCCCTCCAAAATAGCTAAAGGCATCAGATAGTCCACCAAAGAAATACTCCATAGAGGCGTCAGGAAGCGCCTTTGCATAAGCCATTCCACTGAAAGGAAGCGTGCAGACTAACACCACTACACTTGTGATTTCGCCTGTCAGAGGGTCTGTTAGCCACAAGGCATCACCAGCAAAGTCAATCTGCATCTCTTCACCAGGCATATAGGTGTTATGAAAACTCAAGTTGTGGGCATACTGATAGTCACGGATAGCTTTCTTGAACTGGGTGTAACCATAGCCGTCGGGATGTTCACGCTTATAGTTCTCATGGAGATGCTGTATGGTCAGATAGCGGTTATGGGCCAGATCTGACACATAATCAGGAATCAGACCATCGAGGACAATTCTGGCATCAGATGGTGCTGATTCGGGTCTTGTTGACTTGAGGAACGACTCAAGGTCGACCTCGTTCATGCGGCCTCCATCTGCATACGACAGATTTCTTTCGTCAGCCGCCTTCTTGTACTTGGCAAGTACGCTCGCGGTGTGGGATGCTTGCCGCCAGCATTTGAAATGCTCTTTTTAACTTGCTCATTGTTACATTTTGGTTTGCCATATCTCGCTAAAGGTTTTGTATTTCCTTCGGCAAAGATAGTAATTTAACTTCAATGGCAGAACCGAAATGAACTTTTGGTACCGATTCGAGCGCTACAGCGGTACCGATTGGTGCGCTACGCTGGTACCGGTTGGAGTGCTATGGTGGTACCGATACGTGCGCTACGGTGGTACCGATTCAAGCGCTACGATGGTACCGTTTCGCCGATATTGTCACCAAAGTATCATTTCTATAATGTCTACAACTAAAGATATTATCATCTGATGTTCCAGATACCATGTCGCTATCCAATTAATGGCTACCCACATTTTATAAATGCTGTTAATTAAGTTCGTCTTGTTCATCTTTTTTGTGTTTATTGTTGTTTCCCACAATATACTATGCGTGGCGTTCGATGTCAAGGGCATTCTGTAAAGGCCTTGTATATGACTGGCTTTCAGGGTTTTAAACTGTTTCACAACGCCTCTAATAAAAAAAGTGTGCCAAAATGGTACACTTTTCAATTTTATTTTGTACCTTTGCACCCAGATACTAAAATTTACGATTATGGTAGTAGTAACAGGAAGAGATTACAGGGCCAACCTGGCCAAGTATTACGGATTAGCCCAAAAGGGTGAGGATGTTGTCGTAAAGGCGAGATACGGCAGCTGGAAGGTCGTTCCAATCACAGAGGATGACGTGGTGGTGAACAAGAGAGACCTACCCCAAGAGCTGCGTAATGCCCTCATGGAGGTAAAGGAGTCTATGGAAGGTAAGAAGAATCTGATGACCTGGGAGGAACTTGTCAATGAACTGGATGATTGATTTCACCACGGAGTTCTCCAAGGGAGCCAAGGTTCTGAAGAAGCGATACAAGAGTTTTATGAAGGACCTTGAAGATTTCAAGGACAGCATCATAAAGAATCCCTTTCAGGGTTCAGAACTTGTGCCTGGCATAAGGAAGGTCAGGATGACCATAGAGTCCAAGGGGAAAGGAAAGTCTGGCGGTGCCCGTGTGATTACGTTAACTTACTATGTGTCTGAAGCAGAAGGGAAAGTCCACTTTCTTATCATCTACGACAAGTCCGACGCAGACACCGTCGACGTAAAAGTCGTACAGGAATATGTGGCTGAACTTGGCTTCAATCTGCAAGAACTTCAAGAGCAGGGACTCCTGAAACAAAGAGACGAGGACATTCCACAGTCAGAAGTACCTGAAGAAGTTTAGAATAACCCAAACTTCATAACTATGTCGTTTTGCAAATTTGCAAATCTATAAATCTGCAAACATTTCACAGTTGCATCATATACCCCTACCCTTTGACCTGCTGACTGTCACTTCCTGTTCTTCAGGTTCCTCGACAGTCACTGTTTCAACTGGTTCCTTTTGGGTATAGTCCGTGATATTGCGGAGAGTTTCCGCATTACCCATCAACAGCTCGACGGTTTTCTCGTCGAACTTATCTTTGATACCAGCATCGAGCAAGCCTTGTTTGATGCGGTCTGTCAACTCTCCAGGAGTGATACCTTCATCCTCGATGATCTCTCTTGCGAAGTTGTTCACGTTCAGATAAGGCAGCGTCTTCATATGACCTGTCTCGCCCATCACGACCATCTGGTCAATGATGTAATCAAACTTTTCTTTATTCGTCATCATACCTCACAGCTTTTAATCCCTACTAAAATAGATTCTAATAATAACTATGTCCATTCATCTTTCCCAATCGGTAAATACCGTAAAGAATGAAGATTATAATAATAATTCCGACAACAGTATAGAAGAAACCTTCTGCACCATTAGGGAAGTCGATTTCTCTAATTTTAGGGAACAACCAAGTTAAGCAAAACGCAATCAGGCTTACCAGGGCAATTGTCCGCCAGAACCAGTTTTCGACCATAGATGACGTAATATCGTTTGATGCCTGTTCCGCTTTCTTTTCCACGACTCTCCCGATTCTCTTTTCAAAGTCGCTGGCTATTCTATCTAAAGGCTCTGACAACTTGTTTGCCTTTTGGTCTATCTGTTTTCCGACAGATTCTCCGGCATTCTTAACAGCATTCTCAAAGTTACAGATGCCACCTGATATGTTGTTGAGCTGCGCCTTGGTCGAAGAATCCAGGTCAACAGTCACATGTTTCCTTGTATTGTCAATGACATACTGCAGATCTTCCTGATGCTGCCTCTTCCTTTCCTCTTCCGTCGGTACTGTTCCGATGGCTTCGGCAACGGTCTTCATGGAGGCAGAGACAAGACCATTATCCTTTCGGATTTCATCGATGGCCGTCCTGATGGATGACAGTTCATCCTTCATGGACTCCAGCTCTGAGTTATCAGCAGACTGTGATGGAGCTGCAGCATGTTCTTTCTGCTGTGCTTCCATCCTCGCCAGCACCATCTCAATATTGTTGAGATAGCCTTGGATATTGTCTATTGGATTCTCACTGTATTTCCCCATAGCCTGATTCTTTAATTAATATATCCTCCAGTCGTGCCAGGACATCGTTTAAGGCATTAATCGTTGTCTCTGGTATATTCTGTCCAAACAGTATTGCAGCATTGGCATCATGTGCCAGCTGGTTGATGTTGTTAGACATCGTGGCGATAAGCCTCAATGCCTCTGTATGTTCTGGAACCAGCACTTTGACGGGGCGGTCTGTAACTATATAATATATCAGATCACCCAACGTCATGTGATAGTCCTTAGCGCTTGAAGCGAGGCTTGTTTTCTCGCTCGGCTTCAGGCTTATCGTTACCCTGGCCGTTCTTTTTTCCTCTTTCGGCTTCCTGTTTCTGAACTTTAGTTCTTTCCTTGGCGTCCCTTTCGGCTTGTCGTTTTGCTTCATCTTCTTTTCTCTTTTGTGCTTCCTGGATGGCCCTCTGCCTCCGGATGCGGTCGTTCAACTTTTTCTGTTCCTCTTCACTCAGACCAACCTTGACAGATGGAACAACTGGCTTAGTAGTGTTGGCGGTTCTTGTGCGAGGCTTCCTCTTCCTACCTTCCTCTTCGGTAGTGGCACCTGATGCCTGGTGCTTCAGCTTTCTCTCTTCGCGTCTATCCCACCCCTCAGGATAGTGCAGTCCATATTTCTTAGAAACATCGACTGCAGCCTTGGCCATTCGTTTGCCGAGGTACTGGGTATTGATGCGTTCACCTTTGAAGTCGTTTATCAACATGAGCATGTGATAATGGTCATTATCAGTGTTGGTATGCTCAGGAATGATATAGGGAATGTTGTCTAAATCGATGCCTCTATTTTTACATTCATTCACAAACTCGTGAAGCATCAGCTCACGAAATTTAGGGTCTTTAAGGCGTTCGTTATCTTCATCACTATGGCTGATGACAACACTGTAAGCCTTGACCTTAAATTTCGGATTGACGTATGCTTCCAGCATGGCAAGTTGGGCTGTAGGACTCATGTTAAGTCCTACGCCATTCGCCATGATGACCTTGCCTCCCTTCTCTGGATGGCGCAGGGCGCGATCATAGTAGAGGGAGGATTTGAGCGAACGGGTAGGTTGCACGTTTGCGAACATAGCGAGAAATTTTAAGTTCAACTTCAAATTTAGAGCGTGGGCGAGGCTGTTTGCAAATTTGCAGATTTGCGAAACAAAGCCGATGCCGGAGGGGGTGTCGGGGTCTCCCTGACATGGGGTAGCCTCGTAACTGCATCACAAAAGACATCTTGCCTACTTCACGCGCGTTTCTGACTGCAAAGGTAGTGAAAATTTCGGAATTACCAAATATTTCGCCAGAAAATTTTGGTAATTCTGGAATTGAGCGGACTGCGCAGGCTGATACGTGTGGGAAGTTCACGAAGTGCATCAGCTGGCAGCAGTGGAGCCTGGTGCATACTTCAGCATGTGGGAGGTGCCTGTCATCCTCCCTCTTGCCGAAGTATGTGACAGGTGGAGCGGATGACGGGTGGTGAACTTCGGGTCATCCGTGCTTTGTAAATCTGCAAATCTGCAAATTTATTTATTTGCAAACTTGCAAATTTGCAAACACGTTAAACAATGGAGAGCAGACAGGACCAGGCGATGTTGATAACATCGACGGACGCAGACTGTTCGATACCGCTTTCGTTAATTTCATTAACATTCTGCCTTTACTTTGAATGTTAACGGAATTAACAGCAAGGGGGATGGGGGACGGCGCATGAGACCCCATAACGTCAGTACAACAGAGCGACCTTCAGGGAGTGGTTACAGGCGGTTGCTCCTTAGAGCCGCCAGCCAGACGTTGAGGAACGAGACGGTGCAGATGGTATAACCGCCAAGGAGATTTCAGCCAATGGCGGACAAGAAATCTCCCTCGTATAAGTCTCATTCCTTCTTCACCACCTCCCTGTGTATCTTATGATAATTTGGGTCATCCGGATTAGTCAGAGCCGACATCATTTCATCAGCTGTCAACT
Organism: uncultured Prevotellaceae bacterium; assembly: GCA_900316645.1. GTDB lineage: Bacteria > Bacteroidota > Bacteroidia > Bacteroidales > Bacteroidaceae > Prevotella. Next base: position 4,055 of record ONDP01000049.1, on the reverse strand, counting down.
CCATCTGATACTGAGGACGGACTGGCTCCAGGTTCTCAGCCATCCACCGCTTCATATCCTCAAACGATGTAAAAGCAGGCTCCTGGCTCGCGCGTTCGTTTGTTCCTGGCTCATCGAGCAGATTCCACCACTTCCTGACTGTTGGACGGGTAAGTCCAAGATCTCTTGCACATTCAGACTTGTTGTGGCTGTCAGGATGCTCTTCACGCCATTTAAGTATCATGACAGCATTCTTGCTGTTCTCAACGGTTTCATGCTTGCGTCCATTATGAGCGTCCCAGGCTTCACCCCGTTCTGCACAAAGAACGTCTCTTGTAGCCCTACAAACGCCCAAATGCACGTTCAGCTTGCGTTTGTTGCGCTTCACACGCTTAAGCTCTATGCCCGTCATGCCGGAAATCATTTCAAGCCTCCATCGAATAAGATCTTCGTTCCCGTAAGATTTCAAGGCCTTTACCACATCGGCATCGGTAAATTCCTTCGAAGCATCAGGAGAAAGCGCATTAAGTGTCGGAATAAGATCCATAGCGTCACGCTTGACCTCTTCGTAAGGAACATTGCATTTCATAGCGCAGGCCACAAGATTAAGGACGCAGTAAAAACGATGGCCGTACTTCACACCTCCCTCAGCTGGATTACGCAGACGCTCAAGCCAGCCGTCATAAAGCGACCTGTCTGTAATCCAGTGTTTCTTCTTCTCGCCCGGTGCCAGAAGCTTTCCGTATTTTTTAAGAGCCTGGGCACGTGTCATACGAAGTGGGTTGTGAGCACGACCACCACGTTCAAGCTCCATCAGAACTTTCGTCGAGAAGATCTTGCTCAATCTCTTGTTACCAATGAAGTATTGGGCGAGTTCACTGAGAGTCCAAAAATCGCGATCGTTGAATTTCCAAGCCTCGATGCAGGCACCCATGCCGACAGTCTTCTTCGTTTCCATATCCTTGCACAATGGCTTGGTACGGGTCTCGGGCAACCTGAAGGAGTGGTAGATGCCGTGACACTTCAACTTCTCCACACGGCTCGTACCACCTTTGCCGTCCTTGGAAGGGTAAAACACCAGGTCGTAAAGCAGTGCTATGAGCTGCTGCAACAAACCAACGTTATGGCCGTAAAGAGCCATCGGGGTACGCATGATGTAGTACAGGTGCAGTCCATGGCCGCTGCTTACTATCAGATTTGGCACTGGAATGAGTGTCAAACCGAGACCAGTAAAAGGAGCATGATCAAGTGGTCGCAGGAACCCATTCCACAGCACCTGGATCTGCTCAGGCCCAACATCGTCAAGGTCGATGGCAAATGCATACAACATCCGTGCGTTCTTGTTGGTACTACGGTTGCCGACGTAGGTGATGGGGGAGGTGAGCGCAAAGTAGCGATGCTCCAGCCAACTGTCGGTTTCCCAGTCTCTCTTCAAGATGATCTTGTGCGTATTGCGATCGGTTGTATCGGTGCCATCAGCCTTCTGCGACCCCTTCTTGGATCGAGGCGATTTATAGAACACGATGGGGTTGTAGGTGAACTGGTTCTCGCTGTAGTCGTGAGGCAGTCCGTTGTTGCGTTCGTCTGCCCACTTGCGGTAGGAGTCGCACATCCGTTCCTCGAACGGCTCAAAGTTCGCCTCACCGTTCATGGGGCGTTCGAAGATTTCACCAATGAAGTCACGCAGGTAAACCCGGCTGACATCGAAGTCATGCTGGGTGTTGATAAACCGACTCTTTGCTCTGTACTCTGCCAGCTCTGTGCAGTCGATGGCGGATGGGTCAACCGACTCCAAACCAAGTTCCGCTATGTCCTCAGCGGTGAGGTTGTACACGTTCTCCATACTCGCGATATTTTTGGTTTTACCCCAGGATGCGAGCCTCCGTTGTCGGCTCGACCCATCGGGGGGCGTATGTTATCACTATGTTTTATTTTCCACTTTTTACCGCCTGCCGCCAAGACTCTTTTTTCTGCAGGGAGTGCGCCTCCGTTGTCGGCGCATCCATCGGGGGGCGTATGTTATCACTATGTTTTATTTTCCACTTTCGGTGCAAAAATACGCTTTTTCCTTGATATCTCCAAATAAATTCCGAAAAAAGTGAGTTTTCTTGGATTATCTCGGAGGATATCCCCATTTTCTCGGAGGAAACCCGATTTAATTATAATTTGTGTACGCAATTATAAATTATTAACTTCTTAATTTTGCGTACGCAATTATATTTTTGTATCTTTGCACCCAAGAAAACATCATTGACTATGGCAAAGAAGAAAGTTGAAGAACTGAACGAGGAACAGGAAAAAGTGTTCTATTCTTTCAAGAAGGGTGCTAACATCTTCTTGTGTGGTAAGGGTGGTTCTGGAAAGAGCTTCCTTACCAGGTATATCATAGACTATTGCAAAAGGAACAATAAGTCTGTCTTGATATGTGCGCCTACAGGTATTGCTTCACTCAACATCGGAGGCAGCACCATTCACAGAGTATTCAAAGTTCCGGCGAGGATTCTTCAGAAGGGCGAGCGTTGCTATGAGAAGAAAAAGTTGGAGACCATCGCCAAAGCTGATGTCATCATCATCGACGAAATATCCATGTGCAGGATTGACGTCTTTGAATATGTGGCAAAGACGCTGCTCTACTTCAAGCCGAAGAAACAGTTGCTTTTCGTTGGCGACTTCTACCAGTTGCCTCCTGTTCTGCCGAGTCAGGACAGCAGCGCATTTTCTCAGATCTACGGAAACAAACTCTTTGCCTTTGAGTCCGAAATGTGGACGATGCTGGAGCTGCACACCATGGAGCTTCAGACATCAATGAGACAGAAAGACAAAGCTTTCGTGTCTGCCCTCGATAACATCAGAGCCGGACACCCAGACTTTTCCCTGTTCCAAACGGACAAACCAGCTGACCCCACAGCCCTTACCGTTTGCGGAACCAATCGGGAAGCCGACGATAAGAACCAGGCACAAATGAGGAACCTGGTAAAACAGGGTGCAAAGATTTACAAGTTCACGGCCACCATCGGCGGCACTGTCGAGCCTGCAGAGTTTCCAACTGAGCGCGAAATGGCTCTCTGTATCGGTGCCAGGGTCGTGATGTTGAACAACGATCCTGATGGTCGTTGGGTTAACGGAACCTTTGCAACCGTTGCTGACGTAAACAACGACATTCTGACTGTCAGGATAGAAGGGAAGGAAGGGAAGCCCGTCGAGGTTAAGCCCAACAAGTGGACGTTCCTTGATTACGAAATAACCAGGACGAAAGACGGAGGCACGAAGTTAGGCACCGTGGAGCGAGGAACCTTTGAGCAGTATCCTGTCCGTCTGGCATGGGCGATTACAATCCACAAGTCGCAGGGGCAGACATACGACCGTGTAAATGTTGATATCAGCAGCATCTTCGCAGAAGGCCAGCTGTACGTTGCCCTGTCGAGGTGTCGCACACTCGCAGGGATGCGTATTATTGGTACATTGACAACAGAGAAGGTTAAAACATCTGATGCGGTCTTGCGCTTCATGAGTGGTGACCACCGTCCGGATCGGCAAGGAGAAATGCTTGGTTTCTGGGACGAGGAAAGAGAGAACCCTTCCGATGAAAGATACCAAGAAGGATATGATGACGGATATGAGGATGGCACGAATGACACGAAGGCAGAGTACCAGAAGATGATTGATGCCGACAAGAGTGTCAAGCGACTGTCAGCATACACCACCAGACAACGAGAGTTGGCCGAGATAGAGGATCCTGAAGAGAGAAACCCCAAACACGCAGGAAGGCCAAAGAAGCCATACACAGAAAAGGCACAGTCGAAGGCCATCAGGGTTGTTGGCTCTATTGCCGACGAGGTGAAATCCATCAACGACTTCATTAGGGAGCATCCCGATGAAGAGGACAGAGTGAAGTTCCTCCTGAGCAACATCATCGAGCAGTTAGAGTAACAACAGAAGGGAAAAGAATGGTTTTGTATATTTTTAACTGAAAATATTTGTTTGCAAACTTGCAATTTTATAAATTTGCAAACGATATAAACATACAGAGATATGAGTAATATATATAAGCTGCTGATGGCAGGCGCAGAACTGAC
>ONDP01000050.1 GCA_900316645.1 uncultured Prevotellaceae bacterium | reverse complement strand
CACGTTTCCACTGTAACCCACCTTCACCTTGCCAGCCTGACCTTTCTTTGTAGTGATGATGATTACACCATTTGAGGCACGGCTACCATAGATGGCCGTAGCCGAGGCATCCTTCAGGATCGTAAAGGTCTCGATGTCGTTGGGGTGAACGGTTGCCAGCGGATTGCGCATACCGCTTATGTCGCCATCGTCAACGGGCACTCCGTCAATCACGACCAGCGGATTGTTAGAGGCCGACATCGACGAACCGCCACGGATGCGGATAGTTGCGCCACCACCAGGGGCACCGCCGTCGGTAATCACACTGACACCAGCCGCCTGACCTACGAGCATATCCGTGGCCGAGGTGACGGCACCTTTCACCAGCTTGTCTGCACCGAGGGCAGTCACGCTACCCGTCAGGTCGTTCTTCTTCACACGACCATAGCCGATAACAGCCGTAGCATCCTTGTAGCCCACATACGAGACGGTCAGTCGGTCGCCCTGATTCGCCTGTAACGTAAAGTTTCCGTCGAAGTCGGTCACCGTCCCACCTGTTCCGTTCACTCGGACGGTAGCACCGATGACGCCTTCTCCGGTAGCATCCACAACATGCCCCTTGACCGTAATCTGCTGGCCCAGGGCACTCGCTGAAAGGATCAAGCCGAACAGTGCGGCCAACATCCTCAGAGGCATTTTCAAATGTACCTGTTTCATCATACTTCGTTTTAAATTGTTAATTATATAATAAATAAAAAAAAGGTATCTCCGCAGGTCAATGTCTATCTTTGTTTTGATGAAGCAGGTAAACATTTCTATTCCTTTGGCCAACGCCATGTGTAGGCTTGCTGACTCGCGTCTGTAGTAGTTGCCTTAGCCGTTGGTGCCTGATGCCGCATCGGTACACTGGCATAACTCAAATTAACTCTAATTGAAAATGTTATTTGTCGGCAAAGTTACTCCTATTTAATATAAGAGGCAACGACATGGAGAAAGATTGGAGACTTCAAGAAACCGCAACGTGCTGAAAATTTGAAAGATGTGATTTGCGGTGAAAAGAAAAAATGTAGTATGTATGGAGGGAGATGGTCGTTTTTGGCTACTTGATGGCAAGCACATCCTGCTCGAAAGAATCGCGGTTGATAGCCTTGTTTCGCATATTGGTTCGGTAATTATATACCGTGGAGGATGAACAGCGTAGAAACTCCTGGACTTTCGTACCGTCGGATATGCCGAGCTTCAGCAGGGCATAAATGCGCAGTTCTGTGTTTAGGCGCTCATTCTTCTTTAACGTTACCTGTGCCTCCGGACGTAACAGAGCATTGAAATCTTTCAGGAAATTCGGGTAGATGTGAAGGAAAGCCTCGTCAAAACTGTTGTAAAACTCATTTACTTCCTTGTTAATGTACCGTGTGGACTGGATAGTATCATACAACTCGTCGAAATTGCGTTTCCGGGCTACTTTGTTCAGGTTGGCACGATAGTTCTCCATTTTATTGATGTAGTCAAGGCAGAGATGCATGAACCTTGTGATATACTCTTCCTTGATTTTATTGGCATCGCTTAGTTGACTGTTCAAATCCTTTTGGGTATTCTCCGAGTGCTGCAACATTCGTATCTTTCTGCGCAGCACTATCAGCGCAAAAGCCAGCAATAGTAACAACAGACTGATGACGACTGCGGCCCAGATGGCGGCGTTTCTTGTATCTTGTTTTTGCTTCACTACGGCAGAATCAATGACAGAGAGGAAAGTTGACGTTTCTACCATCCTCATCCGCGCATTACAGGCTTTGGCATCATCGATACAACGGTGAATGTAGGTGTAAGCTCTGTCTATGTCCCCTTGCTCATACAGCAGAACGGCCAGCTTGCGTAGCGCGATGTACTCGCGCACGGCATTTTTGATGCCGGCTATTGATGACAGTGCAAGATATTTTACCTGAGCGCCGTTCTGATGTTGTTTCTCGTACATCTCAGAAAGAATAAAGTATCTCAATCCTGCCTCATGGGTAGTAAGACCGTCTGGCAGATTGTCTGAAAGCAATGCTATTGCCTGCTGTATTTTTCCCTGGTCTTCTAAACGCTCTGCCCGCAGAATAACATCGTCGGGTGCATAGGCAATAGCTGAATCGCGGCAAATTTCCATCTGATGTTGGTAATAAGCCTTCTGTTTTTTATCGACAGTGTATAAGGATAAGTTCCTATACACATTCGTACCCAGATAGAAATGACTTCTCCGCAACCAGTCGGAGTGCCCTGTCACATCTTGCTCCTTGAATATCTCCAATGCCTCATAGTGCATGCCCACATAGTTATAGAGGAAGGCAAGGCTGAGATGGGTATCAATAATGCGTTCCTGCTCGCCAAGTTTATCAGCCAGTTCTAACGACTGCTTGATATAGACAAGTGCTGAGTCAAGTGAGAAGTCCTGATAGGCTCGGTACAGATTCATACTTGTATTGTACTTTTCTTCTTCCGATTCAGACTTGCTAAGTTTCTCCTTCAGTTCATTCAGATTCTCATTCTTTTGGGTAATATATAGCTGATAATCATTTAGAATGCTATCAAGCTGTTCCAAGACAGCATCGTCCTTGGAGCACGACAGACATGCTAACATGAGTATCAACGATAATATTACTTGCTTCATCATCAGCTGTTTTACGCGTGCAAAGTTACAAAGAATATGCCTGACGTGGAATACCAGTCCCGTAAAATGGAGATATTTCAATCAGATAAGTTCTTGTCATTGAGCAATATAACAAAAATGTAACCATATAAAAATGTAGTCCATGTTAATGTATGAGAGCCATGCTACAGTCGGTTCTTCTCTGCATTACCGGCACCCGTACCTTTGTACTTCGAGCGGGCAGGATTGAAGTTGTAGCGCACAGTGAGTTCGAGATTGCGGGTGTCGAGACGCTTGTCAAGATAGATTTCGCGGATGTCGCTATAGATGGTTGCTTTCTGGCGGATGCTGCCGAAGAGGTCGGTGCAGGCCAGTTTGACGGTAAGACGGTCATTCCAGAATGCTTTGTAGAGGCTGATGTCGAACTGCCACGACTGAGCGAGGTGTATGTTCTCGGTATCGCCAGCCGAACGCCATGAGAAATCGGCATTGAGCCACGAGTCGAAGGGCAGATTGATGGCATTGTTGAAACGGACGATGGACATCGGACTATTCATCTTTTTGGTCTCGCCACGGTATTGCACTTCGAGGTTCTGCATCTGCGTGGCCAGCATCAGTTGGGGATGGTACTTGCCGAAGGTGGGTGCAACCGATACCATCAGGGAAAGGTTGTCGTAGCCACGGGCATTGTCCTTACGCAGCAGGGCGATGGTCGGATCGTCCTTGTAGGATGAATAGGAGGTGATGATATAGTCGTGGACGCGGGCATAGTCAATCATTCCCGTCAGCCACTTGTAGTTGAGTGCCAGTGAGAGGTTGTCGCGGTACGACGGCTTCAGATAGGGGTTGCCGCTCTCGTAGGTGTAGCGGTTGATGTACTTGACGTTGCCGCTGAGTTGGCTGAATGCCGGGCGGTTGATGTTGCGCGAATACGAGAGTCGGGCCCGCACATTCTTCAGGGGATACATGAGCATCAACGAGGGGAAGAGGTCGCTGTAGGTACGGCTTTCGTCGCCCATCTTCACGCCGCTTTCGTAGTAACGACTGTCGAGATATTCGTAGCGCAGTCCGGCAATGAGCGTCAGTTTGTTCAGCCGCTGCATCAGTTGGACGAAAGCCGCCGTGCTGTTCTCTTCAATCTTCGTGTCGCTGGCATTGATGATGTTTTCCACGTTGCCGAACACGTCAGTACGGTGAACGTAACTGCCCTCGGCACCGATTTCGATATTGCCTTTCCAGAGCGGATGACCAGCCACGAACTTGGCAGCATAGAGGCGGTTCTTCACGTCGTTGCGGGTGGTTATGGTGCGGTCGTCGCCCTGCATGGCATCTTCAAAGGTCAGATTGTCGGAATTCTGCTTTTGTAGTAGCACATCAGCATTGGCATCGAGCGACCATTTGCCTGTCTGCCCAGCGTAGTAGCCGCTGATGATGTGCTGCAAGTCGTCGCCGTCCACTTTGCCACAGCCTGTAATCTGGTCGTCAGTCTGTTTGTCAATGAGCATGGTTGTGAAGTAGTCGCTCGTCTGACTGTTGGGGCGCGAGGTCACGGTGTAGGTCATGCCGATGGAATGTTTGTCGTTCAGCATATAGTTGAATCCGAGTTTCCCGGCCAGCATCTGGTTCTTGTTGTAGTAGTGCATCATGCTGTTCTGCTGATAGTGGCTTTGCAGGTAGGTGTCCTGTCGGCTGTCATTGGTCTGACGGCTACGGCGGTTCTCGTATTCGGCCATACCGAAGATGTCAAGTCCACCCGTGCGGTAGTTCAGGTTCAGTTCCTCCAATCCATAGACGTAGTGGTTCACGCCCGCTACCGTGCGACTGTTGAAACTGAAACCCTCGCCGACGGGACGAATGGTCTTGATGCGGATGACGGCCTTGACGGTGGCATCGTATTTGGCTCCTGGAGTCATCACTACCTCCACGTCCTTGATTTGATCGCTGCTCAATTGGTCAAGTTCGCTCTGGTTGTGCATGTTGCCATTGCGAATTACACCAGGGATATGGGCAAGGACGTCATTACCTGTACCCATCTTCGAGAGGTAGGTTCCCTCTATAGTTGTCAGCAAGGCATCATCCTTGATTCTTACCAACGGACGGGAACCTTTTACTTCCACACCGTTCAACTTGTAACTGTCAGGCTGCATCCGTATTGTTCCGAGGTCTGAGTTACTACATAGTTTGTATATAGTCTTGTAGCCCACGTATGAGATACGGACAAGAACGGTAGGCTGCTCGTAGGGGATGACAAAGACGCCAGCCTCGTTGCTCACGCCTCCACCGATGACGGTCGAGTCTGATGGATGAAGCAGGTAAACATTGGCGTAGGGCACGGGCTGGCGGTTCTCGTCGATGATGGTGCCCGTCAAGTGGCGTTCAGTCTTATGG
>ONDP01000054.1 GCA_900316645.1 uncultured Prevotellaceae bacterium | reverse complement strand
ATCAAAGAAATACGAGAAGAACTGATAGCGGTCTATCTGGCGTTCCAGTTCAGTGCCGTGCAACAGTTCAGGCGACCACAGCAATACCCAACCACACAAAGAGATACGCTCGCCATTGTCTTCCAATCCGCCTATCTGTCCTGGCTCGACTGCAATGATGGAACCATCGCTCACCTGCAGTTTCCGCATGCCGTAGGAGAGATTAAAAGGAAACTGTCGCTGAATAAACAACCCATAGACGCCATAGTTGTTCAGGCTATGACGGAAGGGCGCCAACTCGTCATAATGAATGATGCTGATTAATGGGTGCAACACTGGTGCATCCACAAAACGAGCATAGTCGTTAGGATTGTCAACCTTCAGAATATTCCTCATGTCGGTTGCAAAGATACGCAAAATAGTCTAATAATGGTATGTTTTTTACGTTTTTTAAGTACTTTCTGCGAAATTGGTATATTGTCAGCCAATTTGTGTAATAGCTATATAATATATAATGTGTACCTTTGCACCCAGAAACTTTAAAACGATAAAAACATGTTAGGCAATTTTACATTCCACAATCCTACGAAGTTGCACTTTGGTGAGGATTCTTTAAGCAAACTGAGTGAAGAACTGAAGAACTATGGCAAGAAAATTATGCTCTGCTATGGTGGTGGTAGCATCAAGCGCAACGGCATCTACGATCAGGTGATGACTGAGCTGAAGAAGGCTGGCTGCGAGGTGGTAGAGATGGCGGGTGTGATGCCCAATCCTACTATTGAAAAAGTGCTGGAAGGTGCCCATACGGCTCGCCAGGAGAATGTGGATTTCATCCTTGGCGTGGGCGGTGGCTCTACCGTTGACTATTGTAAGGCCGTAGCAGGTAGTGCTTGGTACGATGGTGACCCTTGGGAGTATTACTTCAAGAACTGGCAACCGATGACCTGCCGTTGGATTCCTGTGGGTTGTGTGCTGACAATGGCTGGCACAGGCTCTGAGATGGACAGCTGTTCGGTTATCTCCAGTCACACGGAAAACCGCAAGTTGTTCTATAACTTCCGCAACCCAGATTTCTCCATTCTCAACCCTCGCTTCACCTTCACCGTTCCCAAGTATCAGATGGTGGCTGGCATCTACGACATCATGAGTCATATTCTGGAGCAGTATCTCTCGGGCACAGACGACAACACCAGCGACTATATCGCAGAGGGCCTCATGCGCTCGCTCATCGTCAGCAGTCGCAAGGCTAACGTGAACCCAGAGGATTACGAGGCTCGCTCGAACATCATGTGGACAGCCACCTGGGCACTCAACACGCTCATCGACCGCGCTAAGGCCACCGACTGGATGGTGCACATGCTGGGTCAGGCTGTTGCTGCCTTTACCGATGCCACCCATGGTCATACGCTCGCTGCCGTCAGCGGAGCCTACTATCGTCTGCTCATCAGCAAGTCGCCTGATGCCGTACAGAAGTTCAAGCGTCTGGCCATGAACGTATGGGGCGTTTCTGCCGATGTTAAGACCGACGAGCAGGTTGCGATGGAAGGTCTGGAGACGATGGAGCAGTGGATGCGCGAATTGGGATTGGCGATGAACATCACCGACTGCGGTGCCAAACCAGAACTGATTGAGGGAATGGCTGATGCCTGTCCCATCTGTCAGGGTGGTTACTACATTCTGAATCGCGACGAGGTAGTAAAAGTGCTGAAGGAAAGCCTGTAATTAATCGAAAATTGAGAATTGAGAATTAAAGCTTTATTGCTGAGTCTTATGATAACAGCAAACGGTTTCGCTCAGGGTGTGATTGATGTGCACTCGCACCTCATCACTCCTGAGTTTGTGTCGGCTCTCGAAAGCGAGGGGCGACTGATGGACGAGGGATTCCCCTTGCCGAAGTACGATGTGGACAATCATCTCAGATGGATGGACGAGGCAGGTGTGCAGACATCGGTGTTGACGTTGGCAGCACCACAGCCATCATCGGCTGAGATGGTGAGACAAACCAACGAGGCTGCCGCCCGCATCAAGAAGGAACACCCCGGACGATTCCTGTTCTGTGCTGCCCTACCCCTGCCCGATGTATCGAAAGCCATCGAAGAGGCGAAGTACGCACTTGACGTACTGAAGGCTGATGGTATCAAATTGGCAACAAACATTGATGGGCAGTATCTTGGCGCACCCGAACTCGACACGCTCTTTTCGGTGTTGAACGAACGAAAGGCTGTGGTGATTCTGCATCCCCATCGCCCAGAACCCGTGAATCAGCAGGTAATGCAGCAGACACCGCTGGCTATGCAGGAATATCTCTCAGAAACCACCCGCGCATCAAGGTGGTGGTTCCCCATTGCGGCGCCTATCTACCTTTGGCTATTCCCCGCATGAAGTCGCTGACGCCCGTGATGCAGGCCAACAAGATGGTGGGCGAGATTGACTATGAAGCCAACCTCCGCACCCTCTACTACGACCTTGCCGGTGCACACTCGCCCGAGGTTATCCGTATGCTGCTCACCATCACCACACCTGACCATCTGCTTTATGGTTCCGACTATCCATACGTCGCTCCGCAGGTGCTCACACAGAGTCTGGCAAGAATGAAGGACTATCTCTCGAAAGAGCCCGACCTGGCACCTCTGCGCAAGATGATACTCTACCAAAATGCCAAATGGTTGTTTGGACAAACGGGTGAAAAACCGACG
>ONDP01000057.1 GCA_900316645.1 uncultured Prevotellaceae bacterium | reverse complement strand
CAGATATTCCGAAAGACGGGGAAGAACTCGGTGCAGGCTTTTGTAACGTTATACGTAACGGAGCCCTTGCTATGCAGCAGGGTTTTACCGTCAGTGTCAAAGAGATACCCAACGACCTCACCATAGAACGGCCAAAGAAGATTGACCCTGACGAGTTCTTCTGCGACAAGTCCGATCTCAACAAATTGGAAGAAAGAGAATTCCTGTTATGGGCTTTCGAGAAGAAGTTCGATAAAAACGGTACTACAGAAGAAAAGCAGAAGGTCATCGATGAAGCCTGTAATCTGCTCCTATGTATCAAGGATGATACCGTCTTGGAGCGTTACATCACCCAACTGGCGAAGATTGATGGTAATAAGACCATCTGGCGACAGGCTTTCAACGCTGCCAAGATGCGCCAACAGAAACGTCTCTCCGAGAAAAACAAGGAAGGTGGCATAGATATGCTTCGCTCTTTCGGCTTTACTGTTCAACACGGTTGCTATTATGGTTTCAACAAGAACGGTGACGAAGTACAGGGTGACGAAGTACAGTGGTCGAACTTCACATTGAAACCGCTGTTCCATATTAAAGACGACATCCGGCCTGTTCGATTATTTGAAATCGTAAACGATGTCACAGACAAAAATGGGGAAATAATAGAGTTGGATATGGACGCGATGACCTCGGCAAGGGCATTCCGCAAAAAGTTGTTGGGTATCGGCAACTACACTTGGCTGGCAGGTGAGGACGCTCTGATACAACTACAACGATATCTCGCTAGAGTTACAGAGACAGCTGTGGAAGTGAAACAACTTGGCTGGCAATCGCAGGGCTTCTTCTGCTTCTGTAATGGTGCGCTGGAAAAAGGCATCTGGAAACCGGTGGACGAACTTGGAATAGTTCGCTTGGCTTCTGGCAATTATTACCTTCCCGCCATGTCTCAGCTCTATAAGAACTCAACAGTATTATATACCAATGAGAAAAAGTATTGCCATCTTTCCTGCTCCAACATCTCATTGCACGACTATTTTGCCAAGATTATCGATGTATTCGGGGATAATGCAAAAGTTGGGATCGGCTTCTACATCGCTACGCTCTTTCGTGATATAGTCATGGACAAGACAGCATGTCTGCCTCTATTGAATATCTTCGGCCCGAAAGGTTCTGGTAAGACTGAACTGGCAGAAACGTTGATGTCGTTCTTCATGACTGGCAACGAGCCGCTGAATATTGAGACGGCAACTGTTCCAGCCTTGGCTGATGCTGTAGCCAGCGTGAGTAACATGCTTGTCCATATCGATGAATACAAAAATGGTATCGACATATCGCACGTAGATTCCTGCATAATACTGACAGGACAGGAAATTCCTACGGCAGACATCGCTTTGTTCTCCCGTCTTATATTCCTGACCTATGAGAAACAGCATCACACACTGGAAGAACGCGATAAGTTCTCCGACTTGATGCAATACCGACAGATGGGAGCCACTCGTATTACATTGGAAATTCTCAAATTACGCCCTACATTCATTGCCGACTTCGACAAAGCATGGCAGAAGGCAAGAATTGACTTACATTCCCGTACTGCTGCATACAAAATCAATGATCGCATCGAAAAGAACTGGCTCTTTTCACTTTCGGCATTCCTGACAATTGAAACAGAGATAGATTGCCCATTCTGTTACGAAGAACTTCTGGGCATCTGTGCCAAAGGAGCCATCCGCCAGAATGAACTGATTTCAAGAACAGATGAAGTTGCAGGCTTTTGGGACATCATCAGTAGTGCCCAACAGAAAGGAAGTTTTGTCAACGGTCAGGACTATGTTATCAAAACAAAGACGACAATTAAAACCTATGAGGCAAAAAACACTATAGACTTCAGTGCGCCGAAGGAAATTCTTATGATACGCAAAAATAGCATGCTGACCACCTATCGCCAGTTAGGTCGCCAGATTGATGAGCGAATGTTGCCTTCTGAGTCAATCCTTCACTACCTCCAAAACTCGCCTGAGTATTTTGGCATTTCGTTCTCGCCAGAGCGTTTCAAGCAGTTCAATGCCAATGGTCAGCCCATTCAGGAGTATGTTGAGAAAGAGAACAAGTACAAAACCGTTTATCAGCAAGACCGCCCACTCTGTTTTGATTATCAGATGATTCGTGAAAAATTTGGTATCTGCCTTGATTCTATAGTTGGTGACCTGCCTGTAGAGAAAGAAACTAATGCAGAAGAGGAAGCACTTCCGTTCTGACGCAGAAAAGCGGTGTAGCATATGTCGCATTTTGTGCATTGCTGATTATCAAGCAGATAGATAGCAAAATAATAGTAACAAAT